>DASTMO010000020.1:0-72688 GCA_035714115.1 Alphaproteobacteria bacterium | reverse complement strand
CGGATAGCCCCAGGCCAGGCTGTGATGGATGACGGCGAGATTATGTTTCTGCGCCGCTTCCCAGATCGGATGCAGGTCAGGATGGTCGAGCGGATAATCGAGCGGCAGGCTCGGGTGGACGGCAACCACCCAGGGTTCCTTGCCCCAGCGGTTGATCTCTTCCACGGAACCTTGGATCGACATCGGGCCGACGCTGAGGCAGGACTTCAACCGGCGCGTGTCGCGGCCGCAGAATTCGTGCAGATAGCGGTGCTGGGCACGGATGAATTCCATCTCGATCTCGGGATCGCTATGGCCGACGCCGCCGACGCTGACGATGAAATGCACATCCACGCCTTCGGTGTCCATGTCGCGCAGGCGCGCGGCGGAATCCTCGTCGGCGCCGCCATAGGATGGAAAGGTCACGCCCATGAAATGCTGAAAGTGCCGCTCGGCATTCTCGTTCGGTCCGGCATCGCCCAGGCGGCGCGGCTTATTCTTGCTCCAGCCCTGGCGATCGGCGAAGTTGAAGCGATGGCGATAAGGTGGCTGATAGGTCTCGCCGGCCCAACCGATCTTCACTTCACGAACGCGGCTGTCGACATCCGGCACCAGTTGCAGCAGCTTCTGCGACAGATGCGGACGCAGCGTTTCCGCCGACGGCCCGACATGCGTGTCCGTATCAAAAATCTTCATGCCGTTGCGCATGCGTTTCCCCTTTGCCTTTCTTATTTAAAAATCTTTTCGATCCATTCGCCGAGATAAGGCTCTGGCCAATAGACGCCCATGTAATAGTCCAGCAGGCCGTAAGACATGCCGAAGACGATGATCCCGCCGACGATGGAGGTGATGACGGCGCTGCGGCCCTTCATCATCGCCAAGGGCATGCAGATGGCGAACAGGATCGAGCCCCACATCAGGCCGATCGTGCCGATCGCCAGCAGATAGATGGCCATGGCGACGGCGAGTTTGATGCCGTTGCGCACCGCTTCCGGCACCAGCGCGCTGCGCAGGCCGATGTCCATGATCTTGCCGGTCCGCCGGCCGCGGCCGAAGAGCAGTTGGAAGGACATCAGCGCCAGCACGATGCTGCAGGTCGCGATCGGCAGGAAGCGCGCCGAAGGCGCATAAGAAGACGAACCGAGGATGCCGTAGACGGCCACGGCCATCAGGCCGAGGGTGAACCAATGCTCGCCGCGCCAAGGCGCCAGCAGACGCTCGCGCAGACTGAGCGAGGCATGCGCCTTGGCGGCGGCTAGATCCTCGTCGTCCTGCAGCGCCTCGGCGGTGGAGCGGTTGCTGCGCATCAGCAAGATCGTCGTCGCCACGGTGATGACGATAAGCGTCAGGGTAATCGGCCGCGTGATGAAGCTGATCGCGCCGTGCGCCGAGATCGCGCTTTGCAGGTTCTTCTCGATGACGCCGCCCAGGATGAAGCCGAGGATCAGCGGCGCGCGCGGCCACCGATAGGCCTTCATCAGGAGGCCGACCGGCGCGAAGACCAGCAGGATGAGGATGCCGAACCAGCCGTCGCCGGACTGGAAGGCCGATAGGAAGGAGATCGGCAGGATGACGGCGGCGATGCCGATATAAGGAATGGTCGTCAGCTTGGCCAGCTGCGCCGTCATGCACAGGCCGATGGCGACCATGATCAGGTTGGCGATGCCGAAGCTCACCGCGATCATGATGGTGATGTCGGCATGGCGGTCGAGCATCTGCGGGCCCGGCGCGATGTTGTAGGCCAGCATCGCATAGAGGATGAAGACCCAGGACAGGCCGCCCGGCACGCCGAACGCGAGCGTCGGGATGGCCTGTCCGCCCTCTTTCGAGTTCTGCGCAGACTCGGCGAAGATCACGCCGTCGAGCGAGCCGCGGCCGAACTGCTTCTTGTCCTTGGAGAGCGCGACGCCGACCGCATAGGACAGCCAGTCGATCACCGCGCCGCCGATGCCCGGCACCATGCCGAGAAAAACGCCGAGCAGGGAATGGCGCACCGTGATCTTCCAGCGCTTGAAGCCGGCCTTGGCGCCCTCGACCACCTCCTTGTTGGAGACCATGGCCACGCCCTTGGAACTGACCGGCTTGCCGGTTGCCGTCAGGTCGAACACTTCGGGCAACGCGAAGATGCCGAGCGTCATGGCGATCATCGGCAAGCCGTCCGAGAGGTTTAGATCGCCGAAGGTGAAGCGTTCCGTGCCGGTGCCCCAATGGATGCCGACGGCGCTCAGCAGCAGGCCGATCATGCCGGCCGTGATGCCTTTCGCCATCGCGCCGCTGCTCAGCACCGACACCATGGCGATGCCGAAGATGGCCATGGCGGCGATCTCGGAATAGCCGAAGTTCAAGATGAAGGGCCGGATGATCGGAATGACCAGGACGAGAGCGATCGCGCCGACGATGCCGCCGAGACCGGCCGCCGCATAGGTCGCGCCGAGCGTATGAGCGGCCTTGCCGCGCTCGGCCAGCTGATGGCCCTCTAGAAAGGTCACTTGCGTCGCCGCGCTCGGATAGCCAAGCAGGATCGTCGGCACGGTGTCGAGCGAACTGGAGACGCCGCCAATGGTGGCAAGCAAGACGATGCCGATGAGCGGATCATCGATGGTGAAGAGGATGAAGGGAATGGCGATGGCCATGATCATCGGCGTGCCGACGCCGGGGAGCAGGCCGATCAAGGCCGCGACGAATACGCCGGTCAGCAACGCGCCCCAATAGCTGAACGTCGCCAGATGGCCCAAGCCGGCCAGGATCGTATCAAGCATGACTACCCCCGCTCCTCAACGCGCGATGCGCCGGCGCCAACCTTGCGGGGGGCGCCGGCATGACGCTTAAAACCGCTTCCGGGCCCACTCTTCCCAAATCTTGAACTGGTCCTGGAACTCGACGTAGTCCTTGACCATCTGCTTGATGTCGCGCTCGACGACGTCGCCGGGGGTGAATTGCACCGGGTCGCCCTGCAGCACTTCGAGCTTGTCGGCGAACTCCTTGTCCTTCAGCAGCGCCTCGTAAGACGTGCGATAGGCCTGGATGATCGGCTCGGGCGTCTTGGGCGGCGCCATGAAGATCTTGCTGTAGCGGTCGATCAGATTGCTCAGCGCGATGAATTGGCGGCGATGCTCGGGATCCTGGATGAGATCGGCGACGTAAGGCACATCCGCCGGCATGGAGATTTCCTTGTTCGGCCGCACTTCGACATCCGGCGCCTCGATGATAGCGAAGGGGCGCACCGTGCCGTCCTTGAGCCAGCCGGGACGCATGACCGGCAGACCGAACCAGGCGGTGCCCGCGCCGCCCGGCATCCAGACGTTGGTGTCGCCGCGCTCAAGCTCGAGCAGACTGTCGGCCGTGCCGGCCGCGCCGGGAATGAACTTCATCGGAATGTTGAGCCATTCCGACAGAGCCGCCATGCGCATGGCGCTCGATTGCGACGGCGTACGCCAGCCCATGCGGATGACTTCCTTGCCGTTCACAGCTTCGCGCAGCGTCTTGTAAGGGAAGGTCTTGTAGGCGAAGAGGATGCTGGCCGACGCCACATGCGTGCCGATCATCCGGTTCTCTTCAACTTTGTATTCCGCCTGCGGCACCGTGAACTGGTTGGTGACGTTCGGACTGCCGGTGAGTTCGATCGTCAAGCCGTCGGGCGGGCTCTTATAGAGCCGGTTCGCCGACGCGGTGTTCGGCGTGATGTTCGTCACCTGGAAGCGCGGATGGCCGGGCATGTACTTGCCCCAATTGGCTGCAAAGTGGCGCGCCTGCAAGTCGGTGCCGCCGCCCGGCCCGAAGCCGACCTGCATCCTGATCGTCTTGCCGGCGAAATATTTCGCCGCATCGAACTTGGCATCCTGCGCTTGCGCGCCGCCCGCCCAAAAGACGCCGGCCAACAGCATTGCCGCGCAAGAGCGCGCGATCCGATCACCCATGACGTTCTCCCTCTTGAGGACGGCTCGCTCTGCGTCGAGTCCGTCAAATTGTTCAGGCTTTCGATAACTCCACGTAGTAGCGCCAGGCGGCATCGCGATGCGGCGAGCCGCCCTTGCCGTCCTTCTCTTTCTTCTTGGCGAGAAAGATCTTCAGATCTTCATCGGGAATCGGCCGCGGCCCCCCGAGCATATGCGCCCGGTAATTGAGGTCCGCCGCGTCGTTCAACTGGATCGTGCGCAAAGCGGCTTCCTGCACCGTAGCCCCGACGCTGGTCGTGCCATGGCCGCGCATCAGGCAGACGCGCTTCGAGCCCAGCGCCGACGCGAGGTCGTCGCCCAGCCGGTCGTCATCGATCAAAAGACTGCGGTCGTAGGTCGGAATGCCATCGAGGATCAGATCGAGGCTGCTCGGGTCGTAAGCGCCATGAAGCGGCTGGATGTCCTTGCCGCAGATCGTGAAGAGCACGACCGTCGGCGGATGCATATGCACGACGCTGCGCACGTCCGAGCGCGCTTTGTAGATGCGCGTGTGAATGAAGACTTCCTGAGGAACGGCGATTCCGTCGGCGCCGGCGATCTTCTTGCCGGACATGTCGACGGTGATGACCTGCTCGGGCGTGGTGAAGCGCACCCCGACCTCGGCGCGTCCGCGCCCGCGAATGAAAATCCGCTCGCCATCGTCGGCCAGGCAACTGACGTGGCCGGTCGCCGCCTTGGTCAAATCCAGCCCGCCGAGCACACGACAAGCCTGCGCGACTTGCTCGCGCGCCTCCAAATCGACCGGCATTCCCCCTCCCCGAGGTCCGCATCGCTTATGCGATGTCTGTACCGATTACTCAGCCGCCATTAGCGGCGATATATGGCCGTCACTTTACACAAGGGTCTACAGGCCGCAAAGAAAATCAGGGATATCCGGGCTTTAGCGGCGCGGGAATGTCAGATATTCCAATGCGAAATAAAAAGCCCGCCTCCTGCGAGGCGGGCTTTTCGCGCGTCACGAGGCGACGCTTACTTCATCGCTGCAGAAACTTTATCGATGACCGGCTTCGGCGTCTCGTACACCTGAGCATAGAGCGCGGTGACTTCCTCACCGCTCATCGGCCCTTGCGGATCGAGGCCGCGTTTGTTGGCTTCGGCTTTGTATTCGGCATCCGCCGTCATCTTCACGAAAGCCTCGCGCAGCGCCTTGAGGCGATCGGCGGGCAAGTTCGGCGGCGCGGCGATCGGACGCCCCGCTTCGGACGGCGCGAAGATGAAGGTCATCGCCTGCTTCTGCTCTTCGGTCTTGGCGATCTCATAGGCCGTCGGCACGGACGGATATTCAGGATGCCGCTTGAGCGAGGCCTGCAGCAGGATGATCAGCTTCTTGTCGGCCAGCAGTTGCGGCACCGCCGTCTGCATCGAATCGACAGAAGCGAAGCGACCGTGCGCCTCGCCGCGCTCGATGGCGAGGAAGGTCTCGCGGCTGCCCTGATAGCCGGTGATGAGCTTGAACTTGGTGCCCATCACGGCATTGAGCACCTTCGGATAGATGTCCGTCGTCGCCGCCGCGCCGGTGCCGGCGACGACGGTTTCCTTCACGAACAGATCGTCAACCGTCTTGGTCGGCGCCGCATGCCACATGGCGAGCACGGAATGGGTGTTGCCCAGGCTGCCGATCCAGCTGAATTTCGTCGCTTCGAACTTGGCGTTGCCGCCCGGATTGAGCAGAGGATCGACGGCGATGGGACCGACATAGCCCATCATCGTGCCGTCCTTCGGCGCGACGTTATAAAGATAGTTGCCGGCGACGAGGCCGCCGCCGCCCGGCATGTTCTGCGAGACGATCTTGGGATTGCCCGGCACGAACTTGCCGTAGAACTCGGCCATGGTGCGGGCGGAGGTGTCGAAGCCGCCGCCCGGCGTGCCGGCGATCAGGATGGTGATCGTCTTGGTCTTGAAGAATTCCTCAGCCGATTGGGCGGCGAGCGGCGAAGCCGACAGCAAAAGGGCAGCAGCGGCGATTGCCGCCTGCGAAGTCCGGACCATGAAAGTCTCCCGTAGGCTTGTTTGGCGTAAACTTGTTATTGGCGGCTATTGATGCCGTTCGGCGGACAAAAGACAAGCGCCGCTCACGGAACAGTTTGTCGCGAAAGTTGACAATCCCTGCCCGAACAAGGCGCTAGGCGCGCGGCCGTTCCTCGTAAAACGCCAATTTCTTCTGCAAAGGCGCATCGTCAATGCGGATCATCCGGGCCGGCACCGAACCGCCCGCTTCATGGGTCAGTTGGGCGAAAACCGGCGTCGAGAAGGTGTCGCCGGCCCTCCAAGCGAAGCTTTCGCCATTGACCGTCGAGACGCCCTCGCCTTCGACGCAATGGAATACCGCGCTCGCCGAGCGCAGCATCGGCTGAGCCGTCTCGCCGGGACGCAGCAGCATGGCCGTGAAACCGAGGGTCGGCAAGCAGGGCTCGCCAGTTTCGGGATTCACGTAGGCCAGCTCCACCGCCTCGCCGGGCGCGGCCTGCGCCGCCAACCGGTCGAGCGCGGCGCGCGTGCGCGCCCAAGGATAGCGCATCAGCGGATAGGGCGGACGCGGCGCGCCATGGGCGCGCGGCGGCAGCAATCCGGCTTCGCTATATTCGACCTGGGAGGCGTCCGGCCGATTGCGCGGCGCCTGCAACTTGCCTTCGACCGCATAAGACCCTTCGAGATAGACGAAGAGCGGCAGATCGAGGGCATCGAGCCAGATCACCGGCTCCTTGCCGTCATGGCCGTGATCGTGGCGCTGGCCGCCCGGCGTCAGGATCAGATCGCCGCGCGACATCGGGCATTTCTCGCCTTCGACGATGGTGTAAGCCCCCTCGCCCTCGACGATGATGCGCGCCGCGCTCGGTGTATGCTTGTGCGACGGCGCGGTTTCGCCCGGCAGCAGCAACTGCAGACCGCAGTAAATCACCGGGGTCGCCTGCATGGCGCCGACGCCGCGGCCCGGATCGGACAACACCAGCACGCGGCGCTCGGCCTTCTCGATCGGCGTCAGTTCGCCGGCGCGCAACAGCAAGGGGCGGATGCGGTCGATCGCCCAGAGGCAGGGCTTGGTCACCGGGCGCGGAGCGTCGTGCGGCAGCACATTGCGCATCATCGGCCAAAGCGGCGCGACATTGGCCTTGGTCATGGCCTCGCGATAGTCGGCGGGCAGGCTCTCAAGGGTTCCCAGTTCGGCCAATGGACATCTCCCAAATTCTTATATGGCAAGAATAGCATCCGGCCGTACGCCTGGGAATTGTCGGCTTTTGCCGGCGTTATCCACCGGCAACCATCCTTGAGGAGACTAACCATGCCGCGCCCGATCTGGGAAGGCCATCTGCAGCTTTCGCTGGTGTCCTGCCCCGTCGCCTTGTTCAACGCGACGACCAGCAGCAATGACATCTCCTTCCATTGGCTTCACAAGAAGACCAACAACCGCATCCGCATGCTGCCGCACGATCCCGAGCTCGGCGAGGTCGAGCGCAAGGATTTGGTGCGCGGCTTCGAACTGACCAAAGACCATTATGTCGTGGTCTCGCCGAAAGAGATCGAGGACGCGCGGCTCCCCGCAACCAAGACTATCGACATCGAGGAATTCGTCGATGCTGCCGATATCGACCGGCTCTATTGGGACCATCCCTATTATCTCGTGCCGAGCGGCAAGACCGGCCAGGACGCTTATGCCGTGATCCGCCAGGCGATGGAGAAGAGCAAGAAGATCGCCCTCGGCCGGCTGGTGATGCATCAGCGCGAGCGCATCGTCGCCATGGAGCCGCGCGGCAACGGCCTGCTGCTCACCACTCTGCGCAGCCATGACGAGGTGGTCGCCGAGAAGCAGTTCTTCGGCGACATCAAGGCCAAGCGCGTCGATGCCAAGATGCTCGACATCGCGGAAAAGATCATCGATCAGCAAGCCGGCGCATTCGATCCCGACAAGTTCAAGGATCGCTACGAAGACGCTCTGCGCGAACTGATCAAGCGCAAGAGCAAGGGCCAGAAGATCGTCGCCGCCGCGCCGGACGAAGACGACGAGGAGAAAGTCGTCGACCTCATGGAAGCCTTGCGCAAGAGCCTTTCGGGCAAGGGCGAGCCGCAAAAGCGCGCGGCGCGTTTCATGGCAGCGCAGGAGAAGAAGAAAGCGCCGGCCAAAAAGGCCAAAAAGGCCGCGCCCAAACGCAAGGCCGCCGCCAAACGCAAGAGCGCCTAAATCATTTTTTGAATTTGAGCGGTTTGCGGTCCTTGTCGAAATCGCGCCAAGGATCGCTGGCTTTGCGCGCTGCCGCTAGGCTTTTAATGCCGAAGGCCGGCATCTTGCGCGCTTTCTCCAACAAGCTCCAGGCGACCGGCAAAGCGATGGTCGCGCCGGGCCGCGCGCGCGGCGACCAGGGCATGATCGCCGTCGCCCCTCGTCCGTTGCGCAGATAATCGAGGAAGATCTTTCCTTTGCGCTTGGCCTTGGTGGCCACCGTAACAAAGCGGTCCGGATCGGCGGCGGCGATGGCGTCGACGAACTGCTTGGCGAAGCTCTTAACCGCCTCCCAATCGGCGGCGGGCTTGAGCGGCACCACCACATGCAATCCCTTGCCGCCAGTCAGTTTGAGATAGGCAACGAAGCCGAGATTCTCGAAATGCTCGCGCACCTCGAGCGTGGCGCGCTTGAGATCGGCAAAGGCCACGTCCGGATCAGGATCGAGATCGATGACGATATTATCCGGCCGCTCGATATCGTCCGCCGTCGCGCCCCAGCCGTGGATCTCCGCCGTGCCGAGTTGCGCCAGCGCCTGCAATCCCTCGGCGCTGTTGACCATGAGATAGGGCTGACGCTCTTTCTTCTCGTTTGAGAGATTGACGTCCTCAATCAGCGCCGACATGCCCTTCATGCGGTGGCGCTGAAAGATCTGCTGCTGATGGATGCCATCGGGAATCCGCAGGATAGAGACCGGCCGCCCGCCGATAAAGCGCAGCATGTCGTCGGACACCGCCGCGAAATAGGCGGCAAGATCGGCCTTGGTGACATCATCCTCCGGCCACAGCTTCTTGTCCGGATTGGTCAGCTTGATTGACGAAGTGGTCTTGGCCTGCACTTGCGCCCCACGATCCTGGCCGACCTCGCGCGCGCTCTTGTCGTCGCGCAGGCCTTTGAAGGAAGCCTGACGCAGGATGCCCTCGGCCGTCCAGCCGGCATATTCGACCTCGGCGACGAGCTGCGGCTTGAGCCAGATGAGGCCTTTCAGGCTGGCCGGCTGCTTGCCTTCGAATGGCGTATCTTTGATCTTGAGCGGTTTGAATTTCTCCAGCAGCTGCGCCGTCACCGCCTGGTTGTAGCCGGAACCGACCCGCCCCTTATAGGCGAAGGATTTGCCATTCGGCAGACCGACCAGCAGCGCGCCGACGGCTTTGCCGCTGCTGCCCGGCCAATAACCGCCGATGACGAACTCCTCGCGGCCGCGGCATTTGGTTTTGAGCCAGCTGGCGTTGCGCCCGGATGAGTATGTCGCATCCGCCTTCTTTGAGACGACGCCCTCGAAAGCCATGCGGCAGGCAGATTTCAACACCGCCTCGCCCGCCTTGTCGAAATGCGCGACATAGCGGATGCGGTCCGGCGCATCCGCCAACAATTCATCAAGCCGCGCCTTGCGCTTGAGCTGAGGCTCATCTCGCAAATCCTCGCCATCGACGGCCAACAGATCGAAGACGTAATAAATCAGCTTGCCGGTCTTCTCATCGCTGAGCGCCGACTGCAACGCGGAAAAATCCGTCTCGCCCTTGGCATTCAGCGCCACCACTTCGCCGTCCAGAATGCAATCGGGCAGGCCGGCGCAATCCTCGGCTATTTCCGGGAAACGATGGGTCCAGTCGAGACCTTTGCGCGAATAGCAGGTCGCCTCGCCGCCGCGCACATGGACTTGCGTACGATAGCCGTCGAACTTCACTTCATGAATCCATTCGCCGTCGCCCGGCGGATGGGCCGACAGCGTCGCCAGCTGCGGCGGGATGAAAGCTGCCTTGGCCGAAACCTTCTTGGCTTTCTTCGTCGGCGTCTTGGCAGCGGTCTGCTTGTTGGCCGGCCGCTTCGTCGGCTTGCTCCAGACTTTTACGCCGCCGGCGATTTCGGCCATGCTGCGCCCGCTGGCGACGGATTCATCGATGGCCGCGATATCCGCCGCTTTGCCCGACTTCGCATAAGCGTCGCGATGTTTGATCAAAAGCCAGTTGTCGCGCTTTTCCTTGCCGCGACGGCGCATGCGAACCAGCGCCCAGCTGCCCTTCATGTGAGCGCCGCTAACGGTGAACTTCAGGTCGCCCTTCTTCAGCGCCTCCTGCGGCGTTCGATCGCCTTCGTATTCCAGGCTGCCGCGGTCCCACAACTGCACCGTGCCGCCGCCATATTGCCCTGCCGGAATGGTGCCTTCGAATGCGCCGTATTCGTAGGGATGATCCTCGACCTCGACCGCTAGACGCTTCTCCTTGGGGTCGAGGCTCGGCCCCTTCGGCACCGCCCAGGATTTCAGGACGCCGTCCATCTCCAGACGCAGATCGAAATGCAGATGGCTGGCATCATGCTTATGCACGACGAAATGCAAACCGGCGCGCCGACGCGCCGGCTTGCCGCCGGCCGGCTCCTGGGTCTGTTTGAAATCGCGCTTCTTGCGATACGTCCTGAGGGCCATAGCGCCGATCCTCGTTGCTCGAACCTAGGATAACGCAAAGCGTCGCTGCGCGGTTCCTGCGGTCGGCTAACCTAAGAATTCCCCGCCATTGATGTGGATGATCTGTCCCGTGATGAAATTCGCGTCAGCCGAGGCGAGAAACACGAAGGCCGGGGAGATTTCGTCGGCTTTGGCGGCGCGGCCCATGGGATTGTCGCTGCCGAATTTGGCGACATCGTCAGCATCGAAGGACGATGGAATGAGCGGCGTCCAGACCGGCCCCGGCGCGACGGCGTTCACGCGAATGCCTTTCTTCACCAGCGATTTGGCAAGCGCTCGGGTGAAAGAGACGATGGCCCCCTTGGTCGATGAATAATCGATCAGCTTGGGATTACCCTGAAAGGCCGTGATGGAGGCCGTGTTGATGACGCAGCCCTTCTCGCGCAAATGCGGCAAGGCCGCCTGCGTCACATGGAACATCGCCAGAATGTTCGTTTGGTATGTGCGTTCGAGATTTTCCGGCTTGATGGCAAGGAAATCTTCTTCGGGATATTGCACGGCCGCGTTGTTAACGACGATGTCCAAGCCGCCGAACTCCTCGGCCGCAGCCTCGACCGCCTTAATGCAAAAGTCGCGGTCGCAGATGTCGCCGCGCATCAACAGCGCTTGACCGCCGGCTTTACGCACCAACCGCTCGGTTTCCTCGGCGTCCTTGTCCTCTTCAAGATAGACGATGCAGACATCGGCGCCTTCCTTGGCGAAGGAAATCGCCGTCGAACGGCCGATGCCGCTGTCCCCGCCGGTGATGATGGCAGCCTTGCCCGTCAGCTTGCCGCTGCCCTTGTAGGACGAAGCATTGTCGTTCGGCGGCGGCGACATTTCATCGCGCTCGCCGGGCTGATGATCCTGATGCTGCGGTTCCCGCTGCTGCTCGGCCATTGCTGCTCTCCTTCGCAAAATAAAAAGGAAGAACAGATCGCTAAGCAGATCGTTCCTATATCAGCAACAGCAGGAGATGATCATGCCTGACGAAATTCAGCCAGTGCAGGAACCGAACGTGCCGCCGCCCGAGCGCGCGCCGCCGCTCAATCCGCCGCAACCGGCCGAAGCGCCGCCGAACGAAGTTCCAGCGCCGCAGCCGCCCAATGAAGCGCCGCCGATCGAGCCGCCGCCTCAGAACGTGCCGCCCCAGGCGTAGCTAAGATTTGCGGACGGACTCGCCGAGCGCGAGAGGCGCTTCCGGTCCTTCGCCGCGCACATCCTGCTGATCTTCGGTGTCGGACCGCAGCAAGCTTTCCAATTCCTCCACCGCTTGGCGCGAGGTCTGGATCATCTGCACCTCGTCCTGATAGACGGCATGCTGCTCGATCAGCGTCTTTTCGTCGTGGGCCAGGAAGCGGCGCAAGCTAACTCGCGCGTCCTCGCGGTTGATGCCCAATTCGATGAGCAACTGTTCCGACAGAAACAGGCTGGAATAGAGCGTCTCACGCACATGGCCGGCGATGTCGCGGTCCATCAGCAAATGGGCATGGCGGCGGTTACGCGCACGAGCATAAATCCGCAGATGCGGATAGTGGCGCTGCAAGGTGTCGACGACGCGGATCGAGGCGTTCTGATTGGAAATGGCGACGACGACGACTTTGGCCGCATCAGCGCCCGCTGAGCGCAGGAGATCGACGCGGCCGGCATCGCCGAAATAGACCTTGCCGCCGAAGCGGCGAATCACGTCGACCTGCTCGGCGGAGTTATCGAGCGCCGTGAAGGACACACCGCGCATGCGCAAGACGCGGCCGACGATCTGGCCGACGCGGCCGAAGCCGCAGATGATGACCTCCGGATGATCGTCCTCGATGCTGTCGTAATCGGGCGCCTCCGTGCGCTTGAAACGCGGCATTACCCAGGATTCATGCAGCGCGAACAGCGGCGGTGTCAGGATCATCGACAGAATGACGATCATGGAAAGCTGCGAGGAGAGCGCTGTCGGCAGGATGCCCTCGCCCACCGCGAAGCCGAACAGAACCAGCGCGAATTCGCCACCCTGCGCCAGAGCCAAGGCGGTGCGGTTGGCCGACAGATTGTCCTGCCCGGCCAGCTTGGCGAGGCCGAAAACCAATGCCGCCTTGCCGGCGATCAGCACGGCGACGCCGCCGAGAACGGTCAACGGCGCGCTGATCAGCAGCTGCGTTTCCAGCGACATCCCCATCGACGCGAAGAACAGGCCGAGCAGCAGCCCTTCGAATGGCTCGATGTCCGCCTGGATCTCATGGCGATACTCCGAATCCGACAGCATGACGCCGGCGAGAAAGGCGCCGAGCGACATGGAGAGACCCGCCACATCGGCGAGCAGCGCGGTGCCGGTCACCATCAAGAGCGCGATGGCGGTGTAAAGCTCGCGCGTCTTGACCATATCGGCGAGGTAGAACAGCGGGCGGACCAGATAGCGGCCGCCGAGGAAGATGCCGGCGACGCAGGCAAAGCCGATGACGACGCTCTGCCAATCCGGCGTCACCGCCCCCTCGCCCGACGCCAGGAACGGCAGCAGGGCGACGATGGGAATGAAGGCGAGGTCCTGGAACAGCAGGATGCCGAGGCCATCGCGCCCCGGCGGCTGGGCCAGCAGTTCGCGCTCCGCCAGCATCGGCAGCACCAGGGCGGTCGAGGACATGGCGAGACCGAGAGCGATGACCAGCGCGACCGGCAAAGCGAAGCCGAGCCAATAGGCGAGACCGGCGAAGAGCGCCGTTGTCAGCGCCACTTGCGCGCCGCCGAACATGAAAACCACCCGCCGCATGACCCACAGGCGCGCCGGTTTCAGCTCCAGGCCGATGAGAAACAGCAGCATGACCACGCCCAGCTCGGAAACGTGGCTGGCGCTTTCGGTGTCGCGAATCAGGCCGAAGCCGGCCGGGCCGATGACGATGCCGGCGATCAGATAGCCGATGATGCTGCCGATGCCGAGGCGCTTGGCGAAGGGCACGGCGATGATGGCCGCGACCAAAAGAACGACGATGGGAATAAGCAGCGAATCCAAGACGGCACCTGAGGCTGACGCGGGCGATCCTGCCCGGCCAGACTATAAGGCCATGCCTTGGCGAAGCCTAGGGGACCAGGATGAGCTTGCCCGTCGTGGCTCAGTCGCCCCAGTGGGCCCGCGCGTCTTTCGACAGTTTGTTATGCGCCCCAGTGGGCGCGCGCGTCTTTCGACAGCTTTTATGCGCCCCAGTGGGCGCGCGCGTCTTTCGACACGACATCGTCGTAGCTCGGCGAGCCCTTGAGGATGCCGATGTCGCGCGAGAAGGCGTTCATGCCGGCGACGAAGCTCTCGGAAATCACCGGATCGTAATAGGGCAGATCGCGGCGGATCAGTTCAGCGATCAACTCCGCTTCGGAGGCCGGGAAATGTTTCTGCCCGACCTTGGTGGCGAGCGACGGATCGGCTTTGAGGGCCGCGTGGGTCTGCTTGATCGCGCGCACCGCCGCGCCGGCCAGCTTGGGATTGGCCTGGATCAACGCTTCCGTCGTGGCAAGCGAGGCCATGGTGTAGTCGAAGCACTCCTTCGGGCCGTCGCCGCGCCGCACGTCGAGCACCACCGTGCCGGCGCCGCTTTTGACCGCCACCTCCGTGCCCATGCCATTGGCCCAGAAGCCGTCGATCTTGCCCTCGGCCAGCGCCTTGGCCGCCGTGACGCCGAAGTTCACGCCCGCGCCGACCGCGCCCGGCACCGGAGCGATGGTGACCTTGTCGCGCGCGATATCGATGCCGCCGGCCTTCAACAGGCCGCGCAGGCCCATCTCGACCCAGGGCGCGGCGCCGATACTCTTGCCCTTCACCACCGACAGATCGCCGCGCGCAGCCTTCAGATCGGCGCGCATGACGAGGAACCAGTACATCCCTTGCGCTTGGGCGCAGAGCAGTTTGACGCCTTGCCATTCGGGAAAGGCGGCGAGCGCCGAATGCGAGGAGCCGCCGACGAAGTGGATGTTGCCGTCACGCAGCTCGCGATAGGCCCGATCGACCGGAAAGATCATCTCGAATTCGACATCGAGCCCCTCTTTGGCGAAGAAGCCGAGTTCGACGGCGGCGACAGCCGGGAAATAGGAATTCGAGATGAGATCGGGCACGGCGAGTTTCATATCGCGGAAGCTCCGTCAGCGATGGGTGTAGGCTGCAATAGGCCAGGAAAAGGCTAAGGCTGCAAGATGCCCAGCAGGCATCCGGCGATTGAAAAAACCGCCGCGTCGCCACCGGCCACGCCGAGCAATTGCAGTCCGAGCGGCAGGCCGTCGACCGCGAACAGCGGCAGCGACAGGGCCGGCGCGCCAAGCATGGAGCCCGGCACGGCGAAGATCGGATCGCCGGTCAATGTGCCGCGCGGCGCCGGGCCAGTGGCCGACAGTGTGATGCAGCCGTCGAAACGCTCCATCAGTGCCGCATATTGCGCGCGGATGGTGGCGCGGCGTTTCAGCGCGTCGCGATGCTGCTCGGGCTTGATCGTCAAGGCCTGCACGAGGCGGTCGCGCATCGCCTTGCTCAGCTTGTATTGGTCCTGCTGGAAAAAGACGTTCAGCGGCCAGCGCGATTCGAAAGCGTTGATGCGGCGCGTCAGCTCGAACGCCTCGCGCAATGCGCGCTCCATATAATCGAGCTCGGAATCCTGCTTGCGCGTGACGATCTCGACGCCTGTCGCCGCGATCATGTCGACGGCATTCATCAAAGCGGCCTTGGCGGCGTCCTCCGCCAATTCCCAGCCCGGCGTTTCCAAGAGCGCGAGGCGCTTGGGCGCGCGCAGGCTGGGCAGCGAGGCCGGACCGATCAAACCGTCATATCCGGGATCGCCGCCCGCGCGCGCCGCCACGCCATAGGCGACTGCCCAGGTGTCTTCCAGGCTGGCGCCGATGACGCCCTGCACGCTCTGGCTCAAGAAATCGAGGCTGCCGCCGCGATTGATCGCGCCGAGGCTGGGCTTGAAGCCGAAAGCGCCGCAATAGCTCGACGGGCGGATGATGGAGCCGACCACTTGCGTGCCGAGCGCCGCGCTGAGCACCCCTGCCCCCACCGCCGCGGCCGAGCCGCTGCTCGAGCCGCCCGGCGTGCGGGTGATGTCGAAGGGATTGCGCGTCTTGCCCGGTTCGGTGGCGGCGAACTCGGTCGTCACCGTCTTGCCGACGATGACCGCTCCGGCCTCGCGCAAGGCGCGCACCGATGCCGAATCGTGGCGCGGCTGGTAATCGGCGAACAGTGGCGAGCCCATGCCGGTCGGCATATCCGCCGTCTCGATGATGTCCTTCACGCCCACCGGCATGCCGTCGATCGGCGAGATCGGATGGCCTTCGGCCCAGCGCCCGCTCGCCGCATCTGCGGCGGCCCGCGCGGCCTCGAGGTTCGTCGCCTCGAAAGCCTGCACCTCCGGCTCGATCGCCGCCATCACCTCCAGGCAGCGTTCGAGAAAGGCGCGCGGACTGTCCTTGCCGAGAACGAAGGCTTCCGTGGCGGCGAGATAAGGGCGAAGCTGCGGTTTGTACGCTGGGCTGCTCATATTCACAGTCTAGTCTTCCGACCGCGCGCAAGTCGAGCGACGAGGCTTAAGCCTTCGCCGTCGCCGGCGGAGCGCCCTTGGCGATAAAACGCGCCATGAACAGCGCTGCGCAGATCAACGGCACCAATCCCACGGCGAAGACCATCGCCGCAGCGTGGCTCACCGTTTCGGCGTCGCGCGAAGCGCCGAGGCCGGCCATGTTGGCGACAAGGCCTGACGTCGCGGCGCCGAAGGCGGTGCCGAGCGAGCGGATCGACGGCAGCGCCGATGCGGTGATGCTTTCCTCGCCGGGCAGCGCGAAGGCCATGGTGCGCGAGGAGAGATTGACGTGATGAATGCCGATGCCGAGGCCGTAAATGCAGGCGGCCGCCGTGAGCAGCGGCAGCGACATCAGCCAAGTGCCGACGACCAGCGCCGACGCGCCGCCCAGCATCATCAACGGTCCGCTCTGCAGCGTGATTGCCTCGGGCCGCCCCGTAAGTCCAGCGACGAAAAAAGTGCCGACGGTCCAGCCGGCGGAGATCAGGATCGTCAAATAGCTGATCAGCAGCGGCGTCACGCCATAAGCGACCTGCAAGAGCAGCGGCAGGAACAGGGTAATGCCGGTCTGCGTCAGACCGGCGACGAACATAATCCAGAGCGCCAGGCCGACCGGCGAGCGCAGCGACAGCAGCCCCGCCGGATAAAGCCGGTTGTCCGAGCGCGAATCGAGCCGGAAAGCCTGCCAGACCAGCGCGACGCCGACGAGGATGAAAGCGGCGCGCAACAGATTGGAGTCGGCCGGTCCCGCGCCGGCGATGGCGAGCACGCCGAGGCTGAGCAGCATGAAACGCATGGCCGGGAAGCTGGCCGTCGCCGCCTTGCCGGTCAGCGGGCTGTGTTTCGGCACCCGCAGCCAGACCATCAGGTTGAATGGAATGAGGAAGATCAGCATCGTCCAAAACGAGCCGCGCCACCAGCCGAAGTCGGCGAAGCCGCCGCCGACCACCGGCCCGAGCAGCTGCGCCACCATCCAGGTGCTCTGATAGATCGACAGGATGCGCGCGCGCTGGGTGCCGGCGAAGAACGCGCTCACCAGATCCATGCTGCCGCCGACCACGAGCCCGCCGCAGAAGCCCTGCAGGCCGCGCGCGGCAACCAGCGAGCCCATGTCGGGCGCCAGGGCGCAGGCGATGGCAGTGACGATGAAGCCAAGCCCCGCCAGCGCCATGCCGTTGCGGCGGCCGAACTTGCGCCAGACCGGCCCCATGGCCGCCGCGCCGAGAATCGCGCCGACGGCATAGAGCATCGACGCCCAGGTGTAGAAGGACGCGCCGCCGATATCGGCCACCACCGTCGGCATGATGATGGCCATGACGAGAATCTGCAGGGCGTGGACGATCACGCCGAGAATGATCATCACCGTGTAGATCGCCCGGCCGCCGCGAAAGAGGTCCGCATAAGTGGCGGGAGTCGCGTCGGCGGGGGAAGAGCCAGGCTGAGACATGCGCTTCTTCTGATTGTTCGTTGATTGCCCTTAGCATGCGAAGACGGGGCGCAGGAACGAAGGACTGCGAAACTCACTCATTCGCCTTTGTCGAACCCGCCGGCCCGGCCCCCATGCTGCAATGCAGCAAAAAATTTTTCCTGTGGATGAAACGCCATCCCATTTTCGGCCACGATTGGCCATGACTGTGGAAAACCTCGGCGAGCGCGGACCTTGCTCGCCCGGACGGCGTTGCGCTCTTTGCAGAGACCGGCCTAACGCCCAGTTTTTGCTTCTAAAATGACCATTGCGAATGGTTCTTGAATCTGGTGTTTGCTGCCCGTATGTCATGGACTTGCGCGACGACTGCCAGAGAGAACCGAATCGGACCGAGAGGCAGCCGTCAGCCGCCATTTTCGGTTATGTCAGGTCTGCGTTGCTGTCCGTTGACGCCAGCGGCAGCGCCGTGCTTTTTAGCCCCGGACCGGACGGGGCGAGGCGACAAAGCGCCGTCCGGCCATTGCTTTTCAGTCTAGGAGACCTGCGTTAATGACGACCTCCGTTCCGGGCCTCAGCCCCGCGCCGACCAATCATAAGAAGCTGGTGGACTGGGTGGCCGAGATCGCCGCCATCACCAAGCCCCACAGCGTGCATTGGTGCGACGGCTCGGATGCCGAGTACAACCTCCTGGTCGATCGTCTGCTCGCCACCGGCACGCTGCGCGAGCTGAACGCGGACAAGCGTCCCAATTCCTATTACGCCGCCTCCGACCCGCGCGACGTCGCCCGCGTCGAGAGCCGCACCTACATCTGCTCCGAGAAGCAGGAAGACGCCGGCCCGACCAACAACTGGATGGCGCCGGCCGAGATGCGCAAGACGCTGGCCCCGCTGTTCGACGGCTGCATGAAGGGCCGCACGATGTACGTCGTGCCCTTCTGCATGGGCCCGATCGGCTCGAAGATCAGCGCGCTCGGCGTCGAGATCACCGACAGCGCCTATGTCGCCGCCTCGATGCGCATCATGACGCGCATGGGCAAGGCCGCGCTCGACCAGCTCGGCACCGACGGCTTCTTCGTGCCGGCCGTGCACACGCTCGGCGCGCCGCTGAAGCCCGGCGAGAAGGACGTCGCCTGGCCGTGCAACGAGACCAAGTACATCGTGCACTATCCCGAGACGCGCGAGATCTGGTCCTACGGCTCGGGCTACGGCGGCAACGCCCTCCTCGGCAAGAAGTGCTACGCGCTGCGCATCGCCTCGGTGATGGCGCGCGACGAAGGCTGGTTCGCCGAGCACATGTTGATCTTGAAGCTCACCTCGCCCAAGGGCGTCGTGCGCTACATCGCCGCCGCCTTCCCGAGCGCTTGCGGCAAGACCAACCTCGCCATGCTGCAGCCGACGATCCCCGGCTGGAAGGCCGAGATGATCGGCGACGACATCTGCTGGATGCGTTACGGCCAAGATGGCCGTCTCTACGCGATCAATCCGGAATTCGGCCTGTTCGGCGTCGCGCCGGGCACCAGCCCGAAGACCAACAAAAACGCCATCGACGCGCTCTATGCCAACACGGTCTACACCAATGTCGCCCTCACGCCGGACAACGACGTCTGGTGGGAAGGCCTGACGAAGGAGCCGCCGGCCGGCCTGACCGATTGGAAGGGCAATCCTTGGTCGCCGGAAAAAGGCACCGCCGCCGCCCATCCGAACGCGCGCTTCACCGTGCCGGCCAGCCAGTGCCCGAACATCGCGCCGGAGTGGAACGACCCGAAGGGCGTGCCGATCTCGGCCATCCTGTTCGGCGGCCGCCGCGCCACCGCGGTGCCGCTCGTCACCGAAGCCTTCGATTGGCAACACGGCGTGTTCCTCGCCTCCAACGTCGCCTCGGAAGGCACGGCGGCGGCCGAGAACAAGGTCGGCGAGATCCGCCGCGACCCGTTCGCCATGCTGCCGTTCTGCGGCTACAACATGGCCGACTATTTCGGCCATTGGCTCAAGACCGGCAAGAAGACCGCCGCCGACAAGCTGCCGCGCATCTACTTCGTGAACTGGTTCCGCAAGGATAAGGCGGGCAAGTTCGTGTGGCCGGGCTTCGGCGACAACAGCCGCGTTCTGAAGTGGATCTGCGAGCGTCTCGACGGCACCGCCGCCGCGCAGGAGACCCCGATCGGCCGCCTGCCGACCAAGGAGGCGCTCGACGTGTCGGGCCTCGACCTGACCGACGAGCAGCTCGATCTCCTGCTCACCGTCGACACCGAGGTGTGGAAGGAAGAAGCGGCGCTGATCCCCGAAGGCTACAAGATCTTCGGCGACAAGCTGCCGCCTGAGCTGTGGAAAGAATATGAGGCGCTGGTGCAGCGTCTCGAGTCGGGCGAGAAGCGCAAGGCCGTGGGCTGAAGCTCGATAAGCACAGAGCTTTCTGCCATAACGAATCGTGAAGGGCGGTGGAGCGATCCACCGCCCTTTTTCTATCTCGCAGCGCCCGTTCGGCTTGGTCTTGCAGAGGAGCCGTCACGCTCGCGTGAAAAGGCCCGGCGCGCCTGCAAAGTCCATTGCCAATGCCTCGGCCCCGTTGTCACCTACCTTTCATAAAAAGCCTTGATGGGGGATTGAGATGGAGATGACACGTCGCGGCCTGCTGCTCGGCACGGCCGCCATCGGCATGGCCGCCCTGGCGCCCGTTCGCCTGAGCGCGCAGAGTGCGAACCTGATTCGCAAAGCCATTCCGTCGAGCGGGGAAATGATCCCGGTCGTCGGCGTCGGCACCGCGCGGCGCTACGAAGAGGTCAAGTCAGACGCCGATCTGCCGCCGCTGCGCGAGACGCTTGCCAAGTTCAAGGAGGTCGGCGCGACGGTGATCGACAGCTCGCCGACCTACGGCACCGCCGAAGAGGTCGTCGGCCGCATTCTCGACGAGCAGAAGAGCCGCACCGGACTGTTCCTCGCGACCAAGGTCAGCATCAGCGGCCGCGAGGCCGGCGTCGCGCAGATCGAGCAATCTTTCAAGCGTTTGCGCACCGATAAGATCGATCTGATCGCTGTGCACAATCTGCGCGACACGGAGATCCATCTCGCGACGTTGCGCGCGCTCAAGCAGGCCGGCCGCATCCGCTATGTCGGCTGCACCACCTCGTTCGACAACCAATACGGCGATTTCGAAGCCATGATGAAGCGCGAGACGCTCGACTTCATCCAGGTCGACTACGCGCTCGACAACCGCAACGCGGCCGAGCGCGTGATCCCGCTCGCCAAGGATCGCGGCATGGCAGTGATGATCAACCTGCCCTTCGGCCGCAGCCGCCTATTCGGCGCCGTGCAAGGCAAGCCTCTGCCCGACTGGGCCGCCGAATTCGACTGCAAGAGCTGGGCGCAGTTCTTCCTCAAATATCTCGTCTCGCACGAGGCCGTGACCTGCGCCGTGCCCGGCATGGCCCGCGCCGAATATGTCACCGACAACATCGGCGCGGCGCAAGGCCGCCTGCCGGACGCGGCGATGCGCAAGCGCATGGAGGCCTTCATTGACGGCCTCTGACCCCTTGGCGGAAGAGCCGCAAGGCGGAGCCGTCCACCGGCTGCTGCGCAAAACCATCGACGTCCGCCCCAACGAAGTGGCGGCGCTGCTCTGGTCCTGCCTCTTCATTTTCGCGGTGCTCTGCTCCTATTACGTGCTGCGGCCGATCCGCGACGAAATGGGCGTGCAAGGCGGCGTGAACAACCTCGCCTGGCTGTTCACCGGCACCCTGGTGGCGATGCTGGCGGTCAATCCGTTGTTCTCCGCCCTGGTGAAGAAACTGCCGCGACGGACCTTCATCACCGTCACCTACCGCTTCTTCATGGCGAACTTGCTGTTCTTCGCCCTCTATCTCGAACTGTCGCCGGCGGAGCATCACGTCTGGATGGGCCGCGTCTTCTTCATCTGGGCCTCGGTCTTCAACCTGTTCGTCGTCTCGATCTTCTGGGCCTTTATCGTCGACGTCTTTGATTCGGGCCAAGGCAAACGTCTGTTCGGCTTCCTGTCGGCCGGCGCGACGATGGGCGCGATCCTCGGCTCGACGATCACCTCGACGCTGGTCGAAGCCATCGGCCAGAACTACCTGATGTTCGTCTCGATCGCGCTCTTGGAGATCGGTGTGCTAGCGGTGCGGCGGCTGTCGCGCCTCAGCGACGGCTTCAACCGCACCCCGGCAGAGCGCGGCAAGGATCAGGAAACGCCGCTCGGCGGCTCGGTGCTGGCCGGGCTGACGCACACGCTGCGCTCGCCATACCTGTCGGGCATCGGCGGCATCATGCTGCTCTACGCGATTACGTCGACATTCCTCTACTTCCAGCAAGCCGACATCGTCAGCACGGCCTTCTCCAGCCGCGCCGAACGAACGGCCTTCTTCGCCAACGTCGATCTGATCGTCAACGTGCTCACCCTGGCGTTGCAGATCTTCTGCACCAGCCGGGCGCTGCGCAGCCTCGGCGTCGCCGTGACTTTGATCGCGCTCCCCGTCATTAGCCTGCTCGGCTTCGCCGCCCTGGCTTTGGCGCCGACCATCGCCGTCCTGGTCGGCGTGCAGGTGCTGCGCCGCGTCAGCAACTTCGCCTTCGCCCGCCCGGCGCGCGAATTGCTCTTCACCACGGTCACGCGCGAGGACAAGTACAAGGCCAAGAGCTTCCTCGACACAGCGGTCTATCGCGCCGGCGATCAGATCGGCAGCTGGTCCTACGCCCTCATGGGCACACTGGGTCTCGCCATGGCCGGCATTTCCGCCGTCGCGGTGCCGATCTCGGCGGTCTGGATCGCGCTGTCCTGGTGGCTGGGACGCCGTCAGGAAAGAACGGCGGAAGCGGCTTTAGCGCAGACCGAGCCGAAGCCCGCGCCGGCGCTGCCTTAAAGCGGCTGAACGATTCACAGGTGATGAGGGCGGCCAAACGATCGGCCGCCCTCATAGTCCGTCCGCATATTTGAACATGGCAGGGGCGGCAAGAATGCACGGCAATTCGCGCTGAATTTCTGTTAATCTTTCTCTGTCTTGAATGGCTTTCGGGGGAAAGCCGTCGAGGGTTGAGATGAGCGCAAATCCCGCAGAGCCGAACGTCGCCGAGCTCTATACGCCGAAGCTGATCACCGTGCTGCGCGAAGGCTACGGCCTCGCCGCCTTGCGCGCCGACGCCATCTCCGGGCTGACCGTCGCCATCGTCGCCCTGCCGCTCTCCATGGCCATCGCCATCGCCTCGGGCGTCGGTCCCGAACGCGGGCTCTACACCGCCATCGTCGGCGGCTTCCTCGTCTCGCTGTTCAGCGGCAGCCGCTTCCAGATCGGCGGCCCGGCCGGCGCCTTCATCGTGCTGGTCGCCACCACCATGCTGCAGCACGGGCTCGACGGCCTGTTGCTCGCCACTTTCGTCTCAGGCTTGTTCCTGGCTTTGGCCGGCGCGCTGCGCCTCGGCACCTTCGTCAAATACATCCCCTTCCCGGTCACCGTCGGCTTCACCGCCGGCATTGCCATCATCATCGCCGCCAGCCAATTGAAGGAGGCGTTCGGATTGACGCTTCCGGGCGCCGAGCCGGCCGCCCTCATGCCCAAGCTCGAAGCCCTGTGGCAAGCGCGACCGACGCTCAATGCGGCAACCGCCGGCCTCACCGCGCTCACAGTGGCGCTGATCGTCGGCATCAAACGTCTCGATTCGCGCTGGCCGAACCTGCTGTTCGCCGTCGCTGCCGCGACGCTCGCCGCAGCGCTGCTCGATCTGCCGGTCGAAACCATCGCCAGCCGCTTCGGCGCCATGCCGAGCAGCCTGCCGGCCCCCGCCCTGCCCGCATTCGATCTGGCCAAGCTGATGGCCGTGCTGCCGAACGCCGCCGCCTTCGCCCTGCTCGGCAGCATCGAAAGCCTGCTGTCAGCCGTCGTCGCCGACAGCATGACCGGGCGGCGGCACCGCTCGAACTGTGAACTGATCGCCCAAGGCATCGCCAATGTCGGTTCGGCGCTGTTCGGCGGCATCTGCGTCACCGGCACCATCGCGCGCACCGCGACCAACGTGCGCTCCGGTGCGCGCGGCCCGATCGCCGGCATGCTCCATTCGCTGTTCCTTCTGCTGTTCATCTGGATCGCCGCGCCGCTCGCCGGCTATATCCCGCTCGCCGCGCTGGCCGGCGTGCTGCTCATCGTCGCCTGGAACATGGTCGAGCGGCACCAGATCGTCGCACTGCTGCGCACCTCGCGCGGCGAGGCCTTTGTGCTGATCGTCACGCTCATCCTCACGATCTTCCGCGACCTGACCGAAGGCATCGTCGCCGGCTTCGCTTTGTCCTCGCTGCTGTTCATCCACCGGATGGGCCAATCGGTCGCCGTCGAGGCCGCCGTGCCGCATATCGAGCCCGACCGAGCGGACGGCGGTGATGTCAACCGCTACGCGGCCGACACCGTCACCGACCGCGATATTATCGTCTATCGCATCTCCGGCGCGTTCTTCTTCGGCGCGGCGGCCTCGGTGGCGGCGGCGCTGGATCGCGTCGGCGCGCAGCCCAAAGCCTATGTCATCGATTTCTCCGCCGTGACCGTCATCGATTCGACGGCGGCAAGCGCGGTCGAGGGCTTCCGCCGCAAAGCCGCCGCGCAATCGGCCCGCCTGGTGCTGGCCGGCGCGCGGCCCGCCGTGGAACGGATGCTGTGGGGCCACGGCCTGCATCCGCCAGAGGCGACATTCATGAGCTCAGTCGATGAGGCTATTGCCACGCTCCGCGGCGACGCGAAAACGCCAACATAAAAAGCCCGCGCGCCTTTCATCATCGCAGTCGCTGGGTTAGATTGCCGGTTGTCTCGACGCGTCGCGCACCCCATCTGATCGCCAGACGCTTTTCCCCGCCGCGGTTACCGTCCCGTAAGGCCGCGCCGCTCACAGGATGCCACCATGCCCAAAGGTTCTGACCTGCTCGTCGCCGCCCTGGAGAACGAGGGCGTCGAACGCATCTTCGGCGTGCCCGGCGAGGAGAATCTCGATGTCGTCGAAAGCCTGCGCCATTCCAAGATCGAATTGATCCTGACGCGCCACGAGCAGGCCGCCGCCTTCATGGCCGCGACCCACGGCCGCCTGACGGGGCGGCCCGGCGTCTGCATCTCCACCCTCGGTCCCGGCGCGCTCAATTTCTCCACCGGTGCGGCCTACGCCAATCTCGGCGCCATGCCGATGATCATGATCACCGGCCAGAAGGCGATCCACGCGCGCAAGCAGGCGCAGTTCCAGATCGTCGATGTCGTCGCTTCGATGAAGCCGCTGACCAAGATGACGCGCCAGATCGTCAGCGCCGCCAGCATCCCGACCACCGTGCGCGACGCCTTCCGCGTGGCGATGGAAGAGCGCCCCGGCCCGGTGCATCTCGAACTGCCCGAGGACGTCGCCAGCGAAGAGGCCGACGCGCCGATCATCGCGCGCCATCCGCTCGAACGCCCGGTCGCATCGGCCGAGGCGCTCGATCATGCCGCCAAGATGATCCTCGCCGCCAAGAACCCGCTGGTGATGATCGGCGCCGCCGGCAACCGCCCGCGTCTCGTCGAAGCGCTGTCCGAGTTCATCCGCCGCTGCCGCCTGCCCTTCTTCAACACCCAGATGGGCAAGGGCGCTGTCACCGGCGGCTCGAACCTCTATGTCGGCACGGCGGCGCTGTCCGAGCGCGATTACGTCCATCACGCCATCGAAGCGGCGGACCTGATCATCTGCATCGGCCACGATACCATCGAGAAGCCGCCCTTCCTGATGAAGCATAACGGCGGGCCGAAAGTGATCCATGTCGGCTATCAATCGGCCAACGTCGAGGAGGTCTATCATCCCGATGCCGAAGTGATCGGCGACATCCGCGCCAGCGCGCTCGGTTTGGCCGACCGGTTAGAGGGCAAGCTCGGCGAGGCCAAGCTGCTGCTCGACCTGCGCCAGAAGATTCTCGCGCGGCTGAACGACCGTGCCGACGAAGCGCGCTTCCCGATCACGCCGCAGCGCATCGTCTCCGACATCCGTTCGGTCATGCCCGAGGATGGCATCGTCTGCCTCGACAACGGCATGTATAAAATCTGGTTCGCGCGCAACTACCGCACCCACCAGGCCAATACGCTGCTGCTCGACAACGCCCTCGCCACAATGGGCGCCGGCTTGCCCTCGGCGATGATGGCCGCCATCCTCCATCCGGACAAACGCGTCATGGCGGTCTGCGGCGACGGCGGCTTCATGATGAACTCGCAGGAGATGGAGACTGCGGTGCGCCTCGGCCTCAATCTCGTCGTCGTCGTCTTGAACGACAGCGCCTACGGCATGATCCGCTGGAAGCAAGCGGTCGATGCTTTCGCCGACTTCGGCATGACCTTCAAGAATCCCGATTTCGTGAAATATGCCGAAAGCTACGGCGCCAAAGGCACGCGCGTCACCGCGGTCGCCGACCTGAAGCCGGTCCTCGAATCGGCCTTCAAGGGCGGCGGCGTGCATCTGATCGACGTGCCGATCGACTATTCGGAGAACATGCGTGTGCTCGTCGAGGAGCTGCGCAGCCAATCGCTCGGTACCGAACCGAAGTAAGTAAGGAGTAAGCCATGTTGCAGGTTGTCCAGGCATTCGATCGCGCGCTCATCAAGGAAATCCCGACCGAGGACGCCGCCGCGCTGGAAAAGAAGCTGCAGGCGGCGCAGAAGCTCCTCGCCGACCGCGACGGCTGGCTCAAGCCGCACCAGCGCATCGCCATTCTGCGTAAGATCGCCGCGATCATGGAGAGCCGGCGTGACCATCTCGCCATGCAGATCGCGCGCGAGGGCGGCAAGCCCCTGCCCGACGCCATCGTCGAGACGACGCGCGCCATCGACGGCGTGCACAACGCCGCCGACGAGCTGCGCAACTTCACCGGCAAGGAGATCCCGATGGGTCTCAGCGCCGCCAGCGAATCGCGCTGGGCCTTCACGACGAAGGAGCCGATCGGCATCGTCGCTGCCATCTCGGCGTTCAACCATCCGCTGAACCTGATCGTGCATCAGGTCGCGCCGGCCATCGCGGTCGGCTGCCCGGTCATCATCAAGCCGGCCGGCCCGACGCCGCTTTCTTGCCTCGAATTCGTCGCCATCGCGCGCGAAGCCGGCCTGCCCGAAGGCTGGGTGCAAAGCTTCATTCCGGAATCGACGCCGCTCGCCGAAAAGCTGGCGACCGATCCGCGCGTCGCCTTCCTCAGCTTCATCGGCTCGCCGAAGGTCGGCTGGATGCTGCACCACAAGCTGACGCCGGGCGCGCGCTCGGCGCTCGAGCACGGCGGCGCGGCCCCCGCCATCGTCGATGCCAGCGCCGATCTCGATCGCATCATCGAGCCGATCGTGAAGGGCGGCTATTACCATGCCGGCCAGGTCTGCGTGTCGACCCAGCGCATCTTCGTGCACGAGAGCATTCGCAAGGATTTCGTCGCGCGCCTCGAAGCGCGCGTCGCCAAGCTGCGCACCGGCGATCCGACCAAGCCCGACACCGACGTCGGCCCGCTGATCCATCCGCGCGAGGCCGAGCGCGTGCTGAGCTGGATCGAGGAGGCCAAGGCCGAAGGCGCCACTGTCATCGGCGGCGGACGCCTCTCCGAGACCACGCTGCTGCCCGCCATCGTGCTCGATCCGCCGGTCGATAGCGACATCTCGCAGGACGAGTTGTTCGGTCCCGCCGTCTGCGTCTCCAGCTTCAAGACGCTCGATGAGGCGATCACGCGCGCCAATGCCGTGAACTGGGCCTTCCAGGCGAGCATCTTCGCCCAGGACATCGACGCGGCCCTGCGCGCCGCCGAACGGCTCGACGCCTCCGCCGTGATGGTCAATGACCCGACGGCCTTCCGCGTCGATTGGATGCCCTTCGCCGGCCGCAAGCAGTCCGGCTATGGCGTGGGCGGCATCCCCTACACGATGCGCGACATGACCCAGGAGAAAATGATCGTCCTGCGCCGCCGCTGAACGGCAAACTTTCCGATCGAAGCGGCCGGGGTAATGCCCGGCCGCTTTTTTTTCTAAGATATATCTTGAAGGAGATGCTTCTAAGATATATCTTGAGTGCGTCTAAAACAACAAAGAGACGCACTTATGAAGTTTTCCAAACTCAATCAAAGACTTGAACGTCACGGCATGCGCCGCGGCGGCCACTGGTCCGACCACGACAACCTCGCCGGCCCGCGCGCCGGGCGTCATGGCCCGCACAACGATCACCGCAGCAATCATGGCGGCGGCGGCCGTCGCCGGATGTTCGACAACGGCGAGCTGCGCTTGATCCTGCTGCATCTCCTCAACGAACAGCCGCGCCACGGCTACGACCTGATCCGCGCCATCGAAGAGCTGAGCGGCGGCGCCTACGCCCCGAGCCCCGGCGTGGTCTACCCCACCCTCACCTTGCTCAGCGACATGAGCCAGCTGACCGAACAAGCGGGAGACGGCGCACGCAAGGCCTTCGCCATCACCGACGCCGGCAAAGCCTATCTCGCCGAACATGCGGCGGCCGTGAAGCCGCTCCTCAATCGCCTCGGCGAGGCCGCCGACTTGCGCGAACGCACGGATGCGACGCCGGTGCGGCGCGCCATGCACAACCTCAAAAGCGTGCTGATGGACAAGCTCGCCGACCGCTCGGACAAGGAAATGGTCCTGAAAGCGGTCGCGTTGCTCGACGAAGCGGCGCAGAAGATCGAACGACTCTAGGAACGCTCTCCATGAACCAGATCGACCGCCTGCGTCGGCGCTTTGCTGACGAAATCGTCAACGCCGCGACGGAAACCGATGCCAAGCATCAGATGCGGCGCGTGCGTCATGAAGTGCGCCGCCGCACGGTGACCGTCAGCCGGCTCGAACATCTGACCCCGCGCATGATGCGCGTGCATTTCGTCTCGCCCGAGCTGAAGGATTTCGTCAGCGCCGCGCCCGACGATCATGTGAAAGTGTTCTTTTCGGCCGAAAGCGACAGCGGCAAGCCGGTGATGCGCGATTTCACGCCGCGCGCCTTCGACACCGCCGCCGGCACGCTGACCATCGACTTCGCTTTGCACGACGACGGCCCGGCGACCGAATGGGCGCGCGACGCCAAGGTCGGCGATCAGCTCGACATCGGCGGGCCGCGCGGCTCGCAGATCGTGCCCGACGATTTCGACTGGTATCTCCTGATCGGCGACGAAAGCGCCCTGCCCGCCATCGGTCGACGCGTCGAAGAGCTGCGTCCCGGCGTGCCGGTGACGACGCTGGTGGCCATCGTGCACTCTTACGAGGAACAACGGTTCAAGACGCAGGCCGATTGGACGCCGATCTGGCTGGTGCGCGGCGAACCGAGCGAACGGGACGCGGAGCTGCTGCTGGCCAAGCTCGCCGGCTTCACGCCGCCGCCGGGCGATGGCTTCGTCTGGATCGCCGGCGAGGCCAATATCGTGCGCGAATTGCGCGCCTACGCGCAGGACACGCTCCGCTTGCCGAAAGCCTGGATCAAAGCCGCCGGCTATTGGCAGCGCGGCCAAGGCGACGGCGCGCATATCGACATCGACGCGTGAAAGGCGCGGAGCTCCTAGAGCTCCGCGCTCCACACCTTGCGCGTGCGCGCGACGATCACCGCCAGGATGGCGCAGAGGCAGAGCAGGAATCCTCCCATCACCATGAACCCCTGCTGAATCCCGACCGCCTCGACGATCAGTCCCATGATGATCGGGGTGATGATGGACGACAGACGGTTGTTGGTGACGCGCAAGCCCACGATGGAGCCTTGCACGTTGCCCGGCACCGCCTTGGCTTGCAACGAGAACATCAGCGGCTGCACCAGCCCTTCGAAAGCGCGGCGCAGGCTGTGAGCGAGCGC
This sequence comes from Alphaproteobacteria bacterium, assembly GCA_035714115.1. GTDB lineage: Bacteria > Pseudomonadota > Alphaproteobacteria > SMXQ01 > SMXQ01 > CAMAVH01. Next base: position 43,320 of record DASTMO010000020.1, on the reverse strand, counting down.
CAGCAAAACGAGCGCGCCGCCCATCATCGGCGTGATCGCCAGCAGGAGAATCGACAGCGTGGTGAACAGCAGCATCAGCCAGGGGATCGGCATCCAGCGCGCCACACGGCCGGCCGCCAAGGACGCGAAACTGTTGACCACCTCCGCCAGCGAGAACATCGCCCCGATGATGGTGCCGGCGAAGCCGACATCGCGCAGATAGACGATGAGAAATGAATTCTCCACACCGTTCGTCGCATGGCGCATGAAGGAGATCGCCAGCGTGAAGGCGACCAACGGCAGCAGGATCAGGCGGAAGGAACCGATATAGTCTGAGAGCCTGGGCAAGACGTCGCGCCAGCCGACCCTGCCGGTGATGCTGCCGGCGAATTGGCGGCTGTCGATCTGCGCCACGACCGCGAGCATGGCGGCCGCCCACAAAGTGACGCCGAGAAACGAGATCGTCGGTCCGGCGAAGTCCCACAACGCGCCCATCAGCAAAGGCGCGATGACATTGCCGATGCGCGCGAAGAAGCTGAAGCGGCCGATCAGCCCAGGATCGCCGTTGGTGATCTGCGCGATGATGGTCTGCGCGCCGATCCACGACATGTTGCCGGCGAAACCGATCAGCATCTGCAGCATGACCATGAGCGGGAACCAAGGCATCGCCGGGTAAAGCGCCGCGAGCGATCCCGAAATCACCGCGAAAAACAGCATCACCCGCCGAGTGCCGAGCCGATCCATCAGCGCGCCGCCGTGGATCGCCAGGAAAAAGGTGATCATCGATTTCGCGCCGATCAGAATGCCGATCTGAGTCGGCGAGACGCCCTGCAGCACCGCCCAGAGCGGCACCAGCATCGTCAACAGCTCGGCTTGGCCCATGCTGAACAGGCCCGCGGCGTAAGAGGCGTAAAGCGTGCGGCGGGACGGCGGCGAAACAATCGAATCCGACAAGACGTAACTCCCAGCGCCACATGGGCGCCGCGGCGTTCAGTCGCGCGGTCGTGGTATCCCCCAGGGCAGGATGGTTCTACACTCATGACGATCAAAGGCCAATGCCGCCGCCTCGTCTCGTGTCGTGAAACGGCATCGAGCGGCTGCCCCATTGACCGATATGTTTTGCTTATTTTTTCGCAGCCGAACCCGCATCTTGCTCGCTCTGCGCCGCTTTTTTCCCAACCTGCCCGCCAAGCCGCTCTTGGTGCTGCTCCTGCTCGTCTTCTTCAAGCAAGCCGGCAACGGCATGGTCTGGTCGGTGCTGGCGCTCAACGGTCAGCATCTCGGCGCCAGCGCCGCCGTCGTCGGCTTCATGATCTCGCTTTACGGCGGCACCCGGCTCATCATCAACATCCCTGCGGGCTTCGCCTCCGAGAAATATGGCCGCCGCCGCATGATGAGTACCGGCTGCGCCGTGCTCGTGCTGTCCTCGCTCTGGGTCGTCTTCACCGACGATCTCGTGTCCTTCTTCATCGCCGTCATCCTGCAAGGTCTGGCCTCGTCGGTCTTCATGACATCCGCCTTGGCGGCGGTCGCCGATCTCGGCACGCCGGGGCGGCGCATCGAAGACATGTCGCTCTATCAGGTTGCCAACATGGTCGGCGCATCCATGGGTCCGGCGCTCGGCGGTTTGGCCGCCAGCCTATGGGGCTATGACGCGCCCTTCTGGGCCAACGGCCTGATGGCGGTCTGCGGCATCGTCGCCTTCGCCTCGATGCCGTGGAAGGAAGGCCTGGCCGAAAACGCGCCAAAGCTGCGCGCGCCTAAAAGCCAGCTGATGGCGCTGGCCAAGGCCGGCGCGAACGTCTGGCTGATGTACTTCAGCATCTTCTACGTGCGCTCGGCAGCGAACTGGATCCTGATGCCGCTGATCGCCCAAGACCGCTTCAATCTCGACCTCGCGCATATCGGCTTGATCCTCACCGTCGGCGCGGTCGCCAACGTCTGCGTGCTCGGCTTCACCGCCCGCATCAACCGTACCTTCGGGCGAATGTGGACCGTCATCATCGCCAGCCTGATGACCTTGATCGCCTGCGCCATGGTCGCCTTCGGCAACGATCCGATCTATCTCTGGATCAGTTCTATGGTCTTCGGCGTCGGCGGCGCCATCGCCACGCCGACGCTGGTCGCCTTCGTCACCGACATCACCCCCGAAGGCCAGCGCGGCCCGGCCATGGGGATGCTGCGCACCTCGCAGGATCTGGCGCTGGTGATCGGCCCGTCGGTGACGGGCTTGCTCAGCGACCATCTCGGCCTCGGCTTTCAGGGCGGCCTGCTCGGCTGCCTCGTGCTGCTCGGCGGCGCGACCGTCCTTTTCCGCGTCGCCGAAGGCCGCCGCCAATCCCCGCCCGCCCCATAAAACGGCGCGCCAATCCTCGCCATTGTTGCGATTTCCGCGCTGGCACAGCGCCCGCCGAGGGATTAGCCTTGATGCGTGAGACGGCGCACAGACGCCGCATCGAATCAGGGGAAAAGCCATGCCGAGCCTCGCGCGCTGCTACAACATCCACGACCTGCGTCTGCGGGCGAAAAGCTTCTTGCCGAAAGGCGTGTTCGAATATGTCGATCGCGGCGCCGAAGACGAGGTCGCCGTCGTCGACAATCTCGAAGCCTTCAAGCGCATCAAGCTGAAGACCCATTTCATGGTCGATCTGCGCAAGATGGATCTCGGCACGACGATCTTCGGCAAGCGCTGGAGCTTCCCCTACGCCGTCTCGCCGACCGGCACCACCGGCCTGCTGTGGTACCAAGGCGAGGTCGTGCTGGCCAAGGCCTGCGGCGCGAAGGGCATCCCCTTCACGCTCGGCACCAACTCGATCACCGCCATCGAGACGGTGATGCGCGCCTGCCCCGAAACCAACATCTGGTTCCAGCTCTACATGTGGAGCGAGGAGGAGGATTCCTACACGCTGGTGCGGCGCGCGCGTGACGCCGGCTGCCAGACGCTGGTGGTGACCATCGACGGGGCGCTCGGCAACAACCGCGAATACAACAAGCGCAACGGCTTCTCGGTGCCCTTCACTTTGTCGCCGCGCTCGGCCTACGACATGCTGACCCACCCGCGCTGGTTCGCCGGCGTGCTCGGCCGTTACGTCCTCGGCAACGGCATGCCGACCCACGAGAATTATCCCGAGCGCTACCGCCACCGCATCACCACCAAGACGAGCGGCAATCCGATGCGCCACCGTTCGATGACCTGGGCCGACATCAGCAAGCTGCGCGAATTCTGGAACGGCCCGCTGGTGGTCAAGGGCATCCTGCGCCCCGAAGACGCCGAAGCCGCCATCCAGGCCGGCGCTGACGGCATCGTCGTTTCCAATCACGGCGGCCGCGCCCTCGATTCGGCCGCGCCGACCATCGACATGCTGCCGCAGATCGCCGCGGTCGTGAACAAGCGCGCGCTGATCTTCCTCGATAGTGGCATCCGCCGCGGCGGCGACATCGTCAAAGCGCTCGCGCTCGGCGCCGACGCCGTGATGGCCGGCCGGCCGACGCTCTACGGCATCGGCGCCGGCGGCCAGGCCGGCGGCGAGAAAGCCATCTCGATCATGCAGAAAGAGTTCGAGAAAGTGATGGCCTATGTCGGTTGCCGCAGCATCGACGAAGTCACGTCAGACGTGCTGGCATATCCGCCGCGCCGCCAAGTCTCTGCAATGGCAGCGGAATGACCGTGCTGCGCTTCGTTATGTCAAAAGCCTGACAAACAGCACAGCGAAAGCTTGTGGAACTATATCGGGTAGGATTCGCGCATTGTTAACTTAAGCTAGTGGCGAATCCTACTTGAAGGCCTACGCTTCTGATCCGGGGCAATCAGAAGCGTGGGAGAACAACCATGTTCCACGGCCCCGAACTCATCGAGCAATTGCCTTATCTGCGCCGTATGGCCCGCGCCCTGACCAAGAACAGGGCCGATGCCGACGATCTCGCCCAGAATTGCCTCGAGCGCGCCATCGTCTACCAGCATCAATTCGAGACCGGCACCAATCTGCGCGGTTGGTTGCTGAAGATCATGCACAACCTCTTCATCGATTCGATGCGCCGCGCTAAGCGCAGTCGGGAAAACTCGGACACCGCTCAAACCTATCTCAGCGGCCATTACACGCCGAGCAACCAGGAACACGCGATCGAGATCGCCGAACTGCAAGAGGCGATGGCCCAGCTCCCGCCGGAGCAATACACCACACTCGTGCTCATCACGCTCGAAGACATGAGTTACGAGGAAGCGGCCCGCATCACCAACGTGCCGATCGGCACGATCCGTTCGCGCCTGTCCCGCGCCCGCGCCTCGATCGCCCTTCACCTGAAAGGGAAATGCGAAGGAGACCGATTGCCCCATGTCAAACTGCGGCGGCGCCCCCGTCAGCAAAGGCCTGACGGCATTGCGCCACCGGCGGACTACCACATCGGAAAATAGAAAAAGGGCGACGCCGCAGGCGCCGCCCCTTTTCTTATCTGCAACTTATTTGGACTTCTTGCCGCGCGGCTTCGCGTCGGCTTCCTCTTCGCCTGCACCGAGCTCCGCGCCGGTCATGGGATCCGACTCCAGATCGGAGGCCAAGCGTTCAGTCATCTGATCGAACAAAGCTTGGTCCTCGCTCTCGAGGCCGACATCGGCCGTGCCGTCGCCGCCATCCACCGCCATCGCCTGCGCCGGATCGTCGACCCGCTCCCATTTCTCGCCGCTGTTCCATGGCCCCTCGCCTTCTTCGCCGGACGAGAGCTTGTAGTATTTATTCGCATATTCCGGCAGGCCCGGCAGCTTGCCCGGCGGGAAATTGGCTTCGATGCTGTAAAGGGCTTTCTCGAACGACTTCTGATGCGCGATCTCGCGCGTCATCAGGAAGCCGAGCGACTGCTTCAGGTCGGGATCGTCGGTCGTGTTGATCAAGCGCTCATAGATGATCTTAGCGCGCGATTCGGCGGCGATATTCGAGCGGAAATCCGCCGTTGGCTCGCCGATCGTGTCGATATAGGCGGCGGTCCAAGGCGCGCCGCCGGAGTTGATCAGGCCGGGTCCGCCGTAAAGCAGCGATGTCGTATGGCTCTCGCCGCCGTGGAACACGTCGCTGAGCAGCTCGCCCGCCTCGGTACCCTCGGCCATTTTGCCTTTCGTGCCTTTGGTCAGCATCACGATGATGTTGCCAATGATCTCGAGATGACACAGCTCCTCCGTCGCGATATCGAACAGCATGTCCTTGCGGTTCGGATCGCTCTCGGCCAGCGCTTGGGTGAAGTAACGCATCGCCGCCGCCAACTCGCCCTGCGGGCCGCCGAACTGCTCCAGCATGATGCTGGCGAGCCGGGGATCAGGTTGCGCCACGCGCACGGTGTGCATGAGCGTCTTGTTATGCATGAACATGAACTCTCTCCTCTGAAGGCTGTGATCCGCATAGAAGCGGTGCGTCCAACAACGGAGGTTGGCAGTGCATGTTCCGGGAATGCGAAGCGCGGCGAGCGCTTATTCATCCACAACAGATTGTAGCGGTCATCCGATTGTCATAATCCTGTCGCCGACATGTCGTCGGGGTTATCTAGGGTTCCGGCCGCGACCGGAGCCCGCCGTTTCTGCGCACGGCCTCGCGCTTCTCGGCTTCGGCGCTCTCCAGAACACCCTATGGAAAGCCCGACAATGACCCAACAGACCGCTTCTCGCCGCGACGCCCTCAAGCTCCTCGCCGGCGTGCCGATGCTCCCGCTCGCCACCGGCAGCGCCGCCTCTTTCCTGCTCGGCACCACCAGCGCCAAGGCCGCCACCGCCGCCTTCGTTTCCGCGCGCTTCACCTCGATGGCCGCGCCGAACCTGACCGATCCGCAGGCGATGTCGGTGACCACAGTCAATTCGCGCCTGATCGTCACGCTCGCCGACAAGTCCGAGCAGGCGTACGACCTGGCCTATCAGCCCTTCTTCATTACCGGCGACATGGTGCCGAACGGCAAGGGCGGCAAGATCCTCGCCGGCGGCTATTACGACATCAACAACAAGCCGATCATGGATATGTCGGTGCCGGGCAAGGAGCGCCACTTCTTCTCCGACGCGCCGGACGGCAGCTCGCTGCTGACCGTGAAGAACGCGAAAGTGCCGGGCGTGAAGGGCAATACCGTTTTCGCCGTCGTACAGTTCGAATATTCGACGATGGATCAGAAGGGCTCCGACACCTACGGCGCCCTGCCCTCGCCGATCGCCGTGCTCACGCTCGACCAGGATCCCAAGACCGGCAAGCTCAGCCTGGTGAAGTATCACAACGTCGACATGTCCAGGGCCCACGGCCTGTGGATCACCTGCGGCGCCAGCCTGACCCCGTGGGGCACGCATCTGTCGTCGGAAGAATACGAGCCCGACGCGCAGTTTTTGGAGAACACGAAGTACTTCAAGGCCTTCAGCAAGAACACCTTCGGCGACGAGACCAAGGCCAATCCGTACCATTACGGCCATCTGCCGGAGATCACCGTCCATGCCGACGGCACCGGCACGGTGAAGAAGCACTACGGCCTCGGCCGCATCTCGCACGAGCTGGCGCAGGTCATGCCCGACGAGCGCACGCTGCTGATGGGCGATGACGCCACCAACAGCGGCCTGTTCATGTTCATCGCCGACAAGCCGCGCGATCTGTCCTCCGGCACGCTCTATGTCGCGCAGTTCTCGCCGGGCCTCTCGCTCGATCCGGCCGCCGCCGGCGTCACCGTCTCCTGGATCAATCTCGGTCACGCCACCAGCGACGAGATCGAGAAGCTGGCGAACACGCTGAGGCCGTCGGACATCATGGAGGCGAAGAAGGAGGATCCGAACGATCCGAGCTTCACCAAGATCTTCTACAACGGCGCGCCGAACTGGATCAAAGTCAAGCCGGGCATGGAGAAGGCCGCCGCCTTCCTCGAGACCCATCGCTACGCTTACCTCAAGGGCGGCAGCATGGGCTTCACCAAGATGGAAGGCACGACCGTCAACGCCAAGGACAAGGTGGCCTACTCGGCCCTGCAGAACATCGTCGATTCGATGGTCAAGGGCGGCAAGGGCTGGAACGCCGAGAGCAACATCGCCCTCGACAAGAAGCTCGATGCCGGCGGCATCATGGAGCACAAGCTGGCTGGCGGCGAGAAGGACATCGACGGCAAGGCCATCAACAGCGAGTGGGTGCCGGTGCGCTCCAAGATGATGATGATCGGCGAGGACATCGCCGCCGATGCGCTCGGCAATCTCGCCAATCCGAACAAGGTCGGCAACCCGGACAACCTGAAGTTCTCCGAGAAGCTGCGCACCCTCTTCATCGGCGAGGACAGCGGCTATCACGTGAACAACTTCCTGTGGGCCTACAACGTCGACACGAAGGAGCTCTCGCGCATCATGTCGATCCCGGCTGGCGGCGAATCGACCGGCCTGCACGCGGTCGACGAGATCAACGGCTGGACCTACATCATGTCGAACTTCCAGCATGCCGGCGACTGGAGCAAGACGCTGCACGCCAAGGTGCAGGCGACGCTCGATCCGATCGTGCGCGCCAACTACAAAGACCGCTACGGCGCCGCCGTCGGCTACCTGACCGCCATCCAGACCAGCATCAAGCTGGCCAAGGCCTAAGCGCCTCTAAGAGACTTGAGACCGAGACGGCGGCGGAGCGATCCGCCGCCGTTTTCATTTGCGCATATCCAGATGCGCAGAGTTGAAGCAGCTTCAACAATGGCGGGAGAAACACCTGGACTTCGCGGCCCTCGGACTCGAATTTAACGGCCATGTTTTTCACCGCATGAGCATGGTCACCAGATGTCGAAAGCCCAAGAGCCGCACAACCGCAGCGACGACACGCCGAACGAGCTGCCTGCCGCCCCGGTCGCCCAATATGGCTCCGACCATATGGCCGTCATGCTGCGCGACATGGGCTTCAAGCATATCTTCGTCATGCCCGGCTCGAGCTTTCGCGGCCTGCACGATTCGCTGGTGAACCACACCAAGAACGTCGATCCGCAGATCGTGCTGGCGCCGCACGAAATGGTCGCCGTCGCCATGGCCCACGGCTATGCCAAAGCGACCAACGAGCTGAGCTGCTGCATCCTGCACAATCTCGTCGGCCTGATGAGCGGCTCCATGGGCGTTTTCAACGCCTATTGCGACCAGACGCCGATCCTGCTGCTCGGCGGCTCCGGTCCGGCGGACCCGGCCAAGCGCCGCCTGATCGACTGGGCGCATAGCGCCGGCACGCAGAGCGAACTGGTGCGCTCCTACGTGAAATGGACCGACGAGCCGGCCACCCTGCCCGCCGTGTTCGATTCGCTCAATGTCGCGCAGCGCAAGGCCGTCACCGCGCCGCGCGGCCCGGTCTATCTCTCGATCGACGCCGGCCTGCAGGAAGACGAAGCGGCCAGCATCGCCGTGCCGAAGGCGCGCCCGGCGCGCGAGGTCGCACCGCCGCCGGCCTATCCCAATGCCGAAGCGCTGGAGAAGGTCGCGCAAGCGTTGATCGGCGCCAAGCTGCCGATGATCGTCGGCGGCCGCTTCGGCCTAGACAAAGCCGTGACCGCGCCGCTCAAGCGCCTGGTCGAGATCACCGGCGCGGCCTATCAGGACGACCGCAATATCGTCTGCCTCGCCAACACCCATCCGCAGAATCTGAACGGCGACAAGAAGCTGCGCGGCCAGGCCGACGTCATCGTCGCCTTCGACTGCCAGGATCGCGTCTCCTTCATGAAGACGAGCAGCGACCGCAGCGCTGTCGGCAAGGCCGCCACCGTGTCGGAAGACGCCATGCTGGTCGACATCTCGATGAACGATTACTTCGGCACTTCCTGGACCTATTTCGCCGGCCCGCTGCCGGAGATCGACGTGCAGATCCATGCCGATCCGCTGACCACGCTGAAACTTCTGTTGGCCCGAGTCGAAGAGCTCGCCGCCAAGGCCGATGCAGGGCGGCCCGCGCGCGTCGCTGCGCGCGTGAAGGATCTCGCCGCCAAGCATGACGCCATGGACAAGGCCAAGCGCGACAAGGCGCAGGCCAAATGGACCATGGCCAAGCCGATCCTGCTCGAACGCATGACGCACGAGCTTTACGAGGCGGTGAAGAACGACGACTGGTCGCTGGTGGTGCGCAACCATCGCAGCTGGTGCGACGCCTATTGGCCCATCCATGAAGCCGGGCGCTATCTCGGCGGCGACGGCGGCGGCGGCGTGGGCTACGGCGTCGGCGCGGCGGTCGGCGCGGCCTTGGCGCTCAAGGGCACGGGCAAACTGCCGGTCGCCATCGTCGGCGACGGCGATTACCTGATGGGCATCGGCGGCCTATGGACCGCCGCCCATTACGAAATTCCGCTTCTGCTCGTCGTCGCCAACAACCAGACCTGGGGCAACGACGAAGTGCATCAGCGCGAGGTCGCCCATATGCGCGAGCGGCCCGTGGCCAATGCCCATATCGGCCTGCGCATGGCCGATCCGGGCGTCGACATCGCCGGCACGGCCAAGAACTTCGGCCTGTGGTCGCGCGGCCCGATCGACGATCCGGCCGAACTGGCCAAGGTCTTCGCCGAAGCGGCCGCCGTGGTGCGGGGCGGCCAGCCGGCCTTTGTCGAGGTGCGCACCGCGCTGCGCTGAAGCGCCGGCGTCGGCGCTGACGGCCGGGGGGCTGGAATGGCGGTTTTCAGCCAATTTCAGCCCGCCTCGCCCCGTCGATTGACAGGGCAGGACGCTGCCTTTACAACGGCGAACCCCTGGGAACGGCTGGCTTTTTCGGCCGCCCGGCGGACAGCCAGACCCTGCGGGGTCTTTCGCGTGCGGAGCGATGGCCGAGTGGCTGAAGGCGGCGGTTTGCTAAACCGTTATACGATCAAAAGTCGTATCGAGGGTTCGAATCCCTCTCGTTCCGCCACGCCGCTTCGCGCCGCATCTCGATCCGGCGCCTAACGAAAAAGGCCGCGCTTGAGAGCGCGGCCTTTTCGATTCCAGCCTCAGGCTTTTACCAGCGCTTCCACACCGGCTCGCCGAGATCGACCTGCTCTTCCGTAGTCGCATAGCCGGTGCCGCCGCCGATGGCGCCGCCGATGAGCGCGCCGGGAATCGCGCCGACGCCGCCGAACAGCGCACCGACCGCCGCGCCGGTACCGGCGCCGGTGGCAGCGCCGCCGCTCACGCGATCTTCTTGAGTGCTGCCGCAAGCAGCGAGGCCGAGCAATAGGATCGCCGGGACAGCAAAGCGAAGCGCGGAATAAGCCATATCACTCTCCTTGAAGCGCGCTCCGATGAGCGGAGCGCGGATTATCGCCAAGGAACGCGAGGGGCGCGTTCAAGTTCCCGCAGCCTGCCGCATATTTGGGCGCAAAAAAAACCGGCGAGGTTCGCCCCCGCCGGCTTCGTTCAATTGGCTGTCCGCGCCGCTTAGTGCTGCTGCGTCTCCGGCTTGCTCTCTTCCGCGCTCTCCGCATCGCGCGCGGCGACGGCTGCCGCCGCCTCGTCACGCGTCATCGAAGCGGCGCGGAGCAGAAAGTCCGGCACAGGCTCTTCGAGCACCGGGTCGTACAGGCGGCGCAGAGCATTCACGACGCCGTTCTGGGCGCCGACGGAACCGTTGAGAGAGGGCGTTTTGCGTTCGGTCATCATCAGGGCACTGTTCATGGGGTTCACAACCTTAAATGGGGTCCGCTCTACCCGGAAAGCCCCCCGTTCTATGCCTTCCGTACTAGTTCATTAACGACCTGTGTCCAAAAGCGTTCCCGAAAAGGGATATTTTCCGTGGAACGCCCCTTCCGGGCCTCAGTTTTGACACAGCCTTCCGGGGCTTTGCCACGCCAATGCCCCCGCCAAGCTGGGAACATTGCTTTGTCGAGCGCACCTCACTCGCGGTCGGCGGCAGTTCGGATGGCTAACGCTTTCAAGCCTTTAACGATCCATCCGGGCCGTCTCGCCCCCACGACCAGCGCCCCACACAGCGACGTGGACAGACGCTAGCAACGGAAGGACCCACGACATGACCAGCACCACCCTCGAAAACACCGACAACAAGAAGATCGAGTCGGTTCTCGTCGGCCAGATTCCCTACATCCGCCGCTATGCCCGCGCCCTGACGCGCAATGCGGCCGACGCCGACGATTTGGTGCAGACCTGCCTGATGCGGGCCATCGTCAACATGGACCGCTTCGAGCAAGGCACGAATTTGCGCGCCTGGCTGCTCACCATCATGCACAACGTCTTCATCGACGGCGTACGCAAGGTGAAGCGCGCGCGCGACGCCGACGAATCGGCCGAATCGATGATGAGCGGCCTCTACACCCGCCCCAATCAGGTCGAGAGCCTGCAGCTCGGCGATCTGCAGAACGCTATGGAGCAGCTCCCTGAAGAGCAGCGTACGACGCTGATCCTCGTCGCCCTGGAAGACATGAGCTACGAAGAGGCCGCGCAGGTCACCGGCGTGCCGGTCGGCACCGTGCGCTCGCGCCTCTCGCGCGCCCGCCATTCGCTGATGCGCATGGTCGATGGCCTGACGATGGACGACGTTTCGCCGCAGGCCGGCATCACCCGCAAGCGCAAGAACGAAAGCATCGGCCGCCGCAGCGTCGCCATGCTGCGCGACAAGTCGCATTCGTCCGACGCGCACCATCGCCGCCACGTCGCCTGACTCTCCCGGACAAGCCGGACCTCATGTAGAGGCCCGGCTTTCCGGTTCGCGTGCCTCCGCTTAAATCCGTCGTACCCGAATAGCCCCGCCGACCCCGGCGGGGCTTTTTTTTACGCGCCTGCCCTGGATCCAGAATGGTCTGAGGGCGCCGCACGAATCGCGCGGCGCCCTCAGTGAAGCGAACCGGCACATCGACGCCCTGCGACGCAAACTCGAAAGGGATTGTAGCCGTGCGAGATCGCGGCGTTCGCCGGCGACCGGTTCGCGCAAAGAACGCGATTCGCAGCCGACCGTTCCGCAGCTTTGCTGGATTTAATTTCCCATTTTACCCGGCCTGCTGCTCGGAACGCTTCATATCTGCCCGCGTTGAGGAACTGAGATTGTTCGGGGGCTCGACGCAACCGAACGCGCGTCCAGCAACGAACAGGAGGCCGCCATGTTGCGCCTTGCCCTCACCTTCCTCGTCATCGCGTTGATCGCCGCTCTGCTCGGCTTCGGCGGCGTGACCATCATCGCGGTCGAGATCGCCCGCATCCTCTTCTTCATCTTCCTGGTGCTCTTCGCCGTCAGCCTAATCGCGCATCTGATGCGCGGCCGCGGCGTGCCGCCGCCTCCCGTCTAAGCCGCCAAGCATCCTTTCGTCGCAACGATAAAAGAAACCGGAGACAGACCATGACCTTCCCCAAGACCCGCCTGCTCGGCACGACCATCATCCTCAGCGCCGCGGGGCTGATGCTCGCCGCCTGCGCCGGCAATTCCGTCAACATGCCGCAGCCGACCGACATCACCCTCGCGCCGCGCGCCATCGACCCTGGCCAGTCCGCCGTGATCAGCTATCGCCTGCCCGGCGGCAGCTCGAACGTCGCCAGCGCTGAGCTGGTCGGCCTGCCGCCGAACAGCCTGAGCGCCGGCACCGTGAGCAAGCTCGGCGTCCCAGCCTCGCCGAACGACATGGTCAGCACCAGCGTCGCCGTGCGCGCGCCGGCCAAGGACGGCGTCTATCCCGTCAGCCTGCGCCTGACGACGAAGAACGGCATGGTCAGCGACACGCCGATCGGCTCGCTGACGATCAACAACACGCCGGCCACCATCGTCGCGGCGCAGATCAATCCGCCGTCGCATAATGTGATGACCTGCGGCGGCCAGGCGGTGAACGTGCAGCTCAGCTACACCGTGACCGACGCCAACGGCGCCAGCGACCTGCGCGATCCGCGCGTGGTGCAGGTGCGCGGCGCTTCGACCGTCGCCACCGCTGCGCCCATGGTGCTGCAGTCGGCCAGCGTCGTGCCGGTCGCGCCGGGCACCGTGGTGACCGCACCGGCCACTGTCGTCGCCCAGCCGAACGGCAGCTACACCATCATCAATCCGGGCGTGATGCAGCAGGTCGTGGTCGCCGCCCCGGCGACGCCGACCGCCGTCGCCTTGCCGCCGGGCGGCGTGCCGCTCTCCGCGCCGACGCGCGGCGACAGCGTGCAGGAGACGATCACCACGCCGCTGACCATCGCCTGCCCGATCGCTGCCCCGGCCCAGTGGGACTGGGTGGTGCAGGGTACCGACGACGACGCGCCGCGCGGCAACGTGATCAGCACCAACCAGGCCGCCGCCAAGTATTTCACCGCGCAGTAAGACGCGGGCGGCGCCAGGACGGCGCCATTAGAAAGCACCGGTTCGGCAAGCCGCCGGGCACCCTCTTCCCCGGAGGAAACCCCTCCCGGGCAGGCCAGCCGAAAACGAGACGAGGACGCTTCCCCGGGCGTCCTCGTTTCTCTTTTATGGGCAGGGAGAGAATATGGCGCGCAAGCTCAAGACCTTCGTCACCACCATCGGCTTCTTCGAGATGGCCGTGGCCGCGCCCTCCATGAAAGCCGCGCTCGAAGCCTGGGGCGTGCCGCAGAACCTGTTCCATCAAGGTTTCGCCGTGGAGACCGACGATCCCAAGATCGTCGCCGCCGCCACCGCCCAGCCTGGGCTCGTCATCAAGCGCGCCGTCGGCTCGAAGGGCGCTTTCATCGAGAACCCCGCGCTGCCGGACAGCCTGCCGGTCAAAGCCAAAAAGCCCGCCAAGACGCCCAAGAAAGCCGCGCCGTCCAAACGCGGCGCCAAGGCGGTCGCCGATCGCGATGCCGCGCGGGCGCAGATCGCCGCCTTCGAGAAGACCCGCGCCAAGCGCGAGAAAGCGCGCGCGGCGGCAGAAGCGAAGCAGGCCGCCACCGAGGCCCGCGAAACCAAAGCGCGCGAAGCGGCGGCCGTCAAGGCGCGCGCGGCGCTCAAGAAAGCCGAGGCGCGTCACGCGGCGGCCTTGGCCGCGCTCGACCGTCAGCAGCAAGCCGTCGAGCGAAAGATCGAGACCGAAGGCGAACGCTGGCGGCGCGAGAAAACCAAACTCGAACGCCGCCTGCGCGCCGCCGAAGGCTAAAGGTCAGAGACCGTCATTTCTGGGCGGCACCTGCTCGCCCTTGCGCACGGCCGGACGCGCGCTCACCGCCTCGAACCAGCGGTTAAGATTGGGATAGGCCGCCAGCTCGATCTTCTGCTGATAGCGCCGCCAGACCCAGACATAGGCAGCGATGTCGGCGATGGAGTAATCGCCAGCGAGATATTCGGCCTCGCCCAAGCGGTCGTTCATCACGCCATAGAGGCGCTTGAGCTCATCGTTGAACAGATCGACGAAAGGCTCGACCGGCGGCAGGCCGCCCTTCGCCTTGCTCTTGGTCGGCAGCCAGAAATGCTGGGTCGCGCAGGGGCCGACGTTGCTCGCGGCGAAGAACAGCCACTTCTGCGCCTCGACGCGCATCGCGCCGCTCTTGGGCAGGAACTTGCCGGTCTTCTCGGCGAGATAGAGCAGGATGGCGCAGGACTCGGAGACGGCGATCGGCTTGCCCTCCGGCCCCTCGGGATCGACGATCACCGGGATGCGCTGATCGTGGTTCATCAGCTTCATCGCCGGCGTCTTGTGTTCGTGCTTGGCCAGTTCGAGATAATGCGCTTCGTAAGGCAGGCCGCATTCTTCCAGCATGATCGGCGCGCGGCGGCCGTTCGGCGTGGACCAGGTGTAAAGGTCGATCATCATTCCCCCATATCGACTTTCTATGAACAAGCACGCCCGCGCTGGGATGGTCTCCTCAGCGCTTCTCGTATTGCTTGGCCCCGAACATGATCTCGCGCACCTCCGGCGTCATCGCCGGCTGATTGCGCCGCACATCGGCCATGATCGTCAGCCCCCTCTGCACGCCGGGCCGCGCCATGATCGCGTCGAACCAGCGTTTCACGTTGGGATAATCCTTGAGCATGCCCTTCTCTTCGTCGGCCTGCGTCCAAGGAAAGACCGCGATGTCGGCGATGGAGTAGTCGCCGCCGAGGTATTCGGATTCGCCCAGGCGCTTGTCGAGCACGTTGTAGATGCGCTTCTGCTCGTTATCGAAGCGCTGGATGGCGTAGTCGCTGCCCTCGGGCGCGTTGCCGTGGAAATGGTGGGCTTGGCCGAACATCGGGCCGACATGGCCGACCTGCATGAACAGCCAAGGCAGCACCTCGTACTGGCCGCGCATGTCTTTCGGCAGGAACATGCCGGACTTCTGCGCCAGATACATCAGGATCGCGCCCGACTCGAAGAGCGAGATCGGCTTGCCGTCCGGCCCGTCCTGATCGATCACGGCGGGAATTTTGTTGTTCGGGCTGAACTTCAAGAACTCCGGGGCGAACTGCTCGCCCTTGCGGATGCTGACCGGATGCGCCCGATAGGGCAGCCCCGTCTCCTCCAGCATGATGAAGATCTTGCGGCCGTTCGAGGTCGGCCAGTTGTAGACGTCCAGCATATGATTCCTCCCAAATCTGCGGAGTCAGCATAGACGAAATGCTACGGGGCGGAATGCCGGGCCGCCATATTGGCCGAAGTAACAGTATTTTTCCTGCCAGGGCGTAGAGCAGCACGGAGCAGCAAAAAGGGCGGCAAAAGCCGCCCCTTTTCAACTCAAAGTGCGTGATGTTCAGGCCGGCGTGACGCCGACCTTAATGCCGCGCTGCACAGCTGGGCGCGCCATGATGGCGTCGAACCAGCGCTTCACATTGGGATAATCGGCGAAATCGATGCCCTGCATGGCGAAGGACTGCGCCCAAGGGAAGGTCGCGATGTCGGCGATGGAATAATCGCCAGCCAGATACTCGGCCTCGCCAAGGCGCTTGTCGATCACGCCATAGAGACGCTTGGCCTCGTCGCCGTAGCGCTTCATAGCGTAGGGAATCTTCTCCGGCGCGAACTTCAGGAAGTGGTGCGCCTGGCCGAGCATCGGGCCGAAGCCGCCCATCTGGAACATCAGCCACTGCATCACTTCGTACTTCTTCACCGTCTCCTGCGGCCACAGAGCGCTGCCGGTCTTCTCGGCGAGATACATCAGGATCGCGCCCGATTCGAACAGGCTGTAGGGCTTGCCGCCCGGCCCTTGGCTATCGACGATGGCCGGGATCTTGTTGTTCGGGCTGATCTTCAGGAAATCCGGCGCGAACTGCTCGTTCTTGCCGATGTTGATCGAATGCACGTTGTATTGCAGGCCCAGCTCTTCGAGCATGATCTGGACCTTGCGGCCATTGGGCGTGGTCCAGGTGTAGAGATCGATCACGGCATAAACCCTTTACTGAAAGATCGTCACCCTCGGGCTTGATCCGAGGGTCCATTTCAACGCTTTGCCGGCGGAGATATGGATGCTCGGGTCAAGCCCGAGCATGACGGTTTATATTATGCGCTCAGCTTCTTCTTGAGGATCTCGTTGACGACGCCGGGATTGGCCTTGCCGCCCGTCGCCTTCATCACCTGGCCGACGAACCAGCCGATCAGCTTCTCGTTGCCGGCCTTGTACTTCGCCACATTGTCCGGCGAAGACGCGATGATCTGATCCGCCGCCGCCTCGATCGGGCCGGTGTCGGTGATCTGCTTGAGGCCCTTGGCCTCGACGATGTCCTTCGCCGCCTTGCCGGTCTCGACCATCTCGGCGAAGACGTCCTTGGCGATGCGGCCCGAGATCGTGTTGTCGGCGAGCAAGTCCAAGAGGCCGCCGAGCGCCTCGGCAGTCACCGGAGACTTTTCGATCTCCAGGTTCTGCTTGTTCAGCACGGCGAAGAGCTCGCCGGTCACCCAGTTCGACGCGATCTTCGGATCGCGGCCCTTGGCGACGGTTTCGTAGAAGGTCGCCGGGGCCATCTCCGCCGCCAGCACGCCCGCGTCATAAGGCGACAGGCCGTAGTCCTTCACGAAGCGCGCCTTCTTGGCGTCGGGCAATTCCGGCAGACCGGACTTGATGCTCTCGACCCAAGCCGATTCGAGCTCGAGCGGCAGCAGGTCCGGATCGGGGAAGTAGCGATAGTCGTGCGCCTCTTCCTTGCTGCGCATCGGGCGCGTCTCGCCGCGGTTCGGATCGAACAGGCGGGTCTGCTGCTTGACCTCGCCGCCCTCCTCGATCAGCTCGACCTGGCGGCGCGCCTCGTATTCGACGGCCTGCTGCACGAAACGGATCGAGTTGACGTTCTTGATCTCGCAACGCGTGCCGAAACGCGCGCCGGGCTTGCGCACCGACACGTTCACGTCGGCGCGCAGCGAGCCCTCTTCCATGTTGCCGTCGCAGGTGCCGAGATAGCGTAAGATCGAGCGCAGCTTCTTGAGGTACGCGCCAGCCTCTTCCGCCGACCGCATGTCCGGCTCGGAGACAATCTCCATCAGCGCCACACCCGAGCGGTTGAGGTCGATGAAGGTCATCTTCGGATGCAGGTCGTGGATGCTCTTGCCCGCGTCCTGCTCGAGATGCAGGCGGGTGATGCCGATCTCGCGGCTGGTGCCGTCGGCCAGATCGATGGTCAGCGCGCCCTTGCCGACGATCGGCTGCGTGAACTGCGAGATCTGATAGCCCTGCGGCAGATCGGGATAGAAGTAGTTCTTGCGGTCGAACACCGAGACGAGATTGATCTGCGCCTGCAGGCCGAGGCCCGTGCGCACCGCCTGCTCGACGCAGAACTTGTTGATCACCGGCAGCATGCCCGGCATGGCCGCGTCGACCAGCGAGACCTGGCTGTTCGGCTCAGCGCCGAAGGCGGTCGCCGCGCCGGAGAACAGCTTGCTGTTCGAGCTGACCTGCGCGTGCACCTCGAGACCGATGACGATCTCCCACTTGCCGGTCTTGCCCTCGATGAGGCGATCTTCTTTCACTTCGGTCATGGCTTAAGCCCTCCCGCCCAAATCGGGCGTCGCGGTGAACGCCGCCTGCTTCTCCAGCACATGCGCGACCTTCAACAGGCCCGCCTCGTCGAAGGTCTTGCCGATCAGCTGCAGGCCAAGCGGCAGGCCGTCCGCCGAGAGTCCGGCCGGCACCGAGATGCCCGGCAGGCCGGCGAGGTTCGTCGTCACCGTGAACACGTCATTCAGATACATGGCGATCGGATCGTCGGATTTCTCCCCCATCGCGAAGGCGGCCGAGGGCGCCGTCGGCGTCAGGATCGCGTCGCATTTCTGAAACGCCAGATCGAAATCCTTGGCGATCAGCGCGCGCACGCGCTGCGCCTTGCGGTAGTAGGCATCGTAATAGCCGGCCGACAGCACGTAAGTGCCGATCAGGATGCGGCGGCGCACTTCCTTGCCGAAGCCCTCGGCGCGCGTGTTCTCGTAAAGCTCCTCGATGGAGTTGCCCGGCACGCGCAGGCCGTAGCGCACGCCGTCGTAGCGCGCGAGGTTCGAGGACGCTTCCGCCGGGGCGAGGATGTAGTAGCAGGGCAGCGCGTATTTCGTGTGCGGCAGGCTGACGTCGACGACTTCGGCGCCGGCGTCCTTGAGCATCGCGATGCCCTTCTGCCACAACGCGTCGATCTCGGCGTTGATGCCTTCGATGCGGTATTCCTTGGGAATGCCGATCTTCAGGCCGCGAATGTCGCCGGTCAGCGCCGCTTCGAAATCCGGCACCGCGATATTGGCGCTGGTCGAATCCTTCGGGTCATGGCCCGACATCTCGCGCAGCAGGATGGCGCAGTCCTTCACCGTGCGCGCGAAGGGACCGGCCTGATCGAGCGAGCTGGCGAAGGCGACGACGCCCCAGCGCGAGCAGCGGCCGTAGGTCGGCTTGATGCCGACGATGCCGCAGAAGGCGGCCGGCTGGCGGATCGAACCGCCGGTATCGGTGCCGGTCGCGCCGAGGCAGGAGCGCGCCGCCACTGCGGCAGCGGAGCCGCCGGACGAGCCGCCCGGCACCAGCGGACGATTGTCGCCCGCGCGCCGCCAGGGATTCTCCACCGAGCCGAACGCGCTGGTCATGTTCGACGAACCCATGGCGAATTCGTCGAGGTTGGTCTTGCCGACCGTGACCGCGCCGGCTTTGAGCAACTTGGCGGTGATGGTCGATTCGTACTGCGGCACGAAGTTGCCGAGGATCTTCGAAGCGGCGGTGGTGCGCACGCCTTCGGTGCAGAACAGATCCTTGATGCCGAGCGGCAGGCCTTCGAGCGCGCCCGCCTCGCCCTTGGCGATCTTGGCGTCCGACGCGGCGGCCTGCTTGAGCGCCAATTCCGGCGTCTCGGTGATGTAGGCGTTAAGCGAACGCGTCTGCTCCATGGCCTTCAGATGGGCCTGGGTCAGTTCCGTCGCGGAGAATTTCTTCGCCTTGATGCCGTCGCGCGCTTCGGTGAGCGTCAGCGTGGTGAGATTGGCCATGATTACTCCACCACCTTCGGCACGCTGAAGAAGCCGTCTTTCGCGTCGGTCGCGTTGGCCAGCACCTTCTCGGGGTAGCCGCCGTCGGTGACCTTGTCCTCGCGCAGCGGCAGCTTGGTCGCGCCGACGCCCGTCATCGGCTGCACGCCGTCGGTGTTCACCTCGTTGAGCTGCTCGATCCAGGTCATGATCTGGTTGAGCTCGCCGGCGAGCGAATCCTGTTCTTCCTCGCCGACGCGGATGCGGGCGAGGCGCGCGATTTTCGCGACGGTGGCTTTGTCCAACGACATCTGTTTTAGTGTCTCCGACCGGATGGGGTGGCGGTACCCAAGCCCAGGAAAAATCTAGCAAATTTCATGGCTCGAACCGCCTGAGCCGGCACGTTAACACCCGACCATGCCCCTTCGCAACCCTGCGGACCTGGCTGCAAAAAGCGGCTCCTACCAGCGTTTTCTCGGCCTCGACATCGGCAGCAAAACCGTCGGCTTGGCCCTGTCGGACGTGCTCGGCATGATCGCCACGCCGACCGAGACCCTGCGCCGCGGCAAGTTCGGCGACGACGCCAAAAAGCTGTTCGCCATGGTCCAGCAGCATGAGATCGGCGCCCTGGTGCTCGGCCTGCCGCTCAACATGGACGGCAGCGAAGGGCCGCGCTGCCAATCGGTGCGCCAGTTCGCCCAGAATCTGCTGGCGGTTCAAGACATCGATATCGTCTTTTGGGACGAACGCCTGTCCACTGTCGCCGCCCATCGCGTCATGATCGACGCCGACCTGTCGCGCAAACGTCAAGCTGAGGTGGTAGACAAGATGGCCGCCGCCGTCATCCTGCAAGGCTTTCTCGACCATCTCTCCCACTTGAAGCGCAGCGCCCCATGATCCCCGGCTCTCTCAACGGCATCCGCATTTTCGACATCACCCGCGTGCTGGCGGGGCCAAGCTGCACCCAGATGCTCGGCGACCTCGGCGCCGACGTGATCAAGATCGAGCGCCCCGGCGTCGGCGACGACACGCGCAAATGGGGACCGCCGTTCCTGAAGGATCCGCAAGGCGCCGACACGACCGAGAGCGCCTATTACCTCTCGGCGAACCGCAACAAGCGCTCGTTGGCGCTCGACTTCACCACGCCGAAAGGCGAGGCGCTGGCGCGCGAGCTGATCGCCAAATGCGACGTGGTGACGGAGAATTTCAAGGTCGGCTCGCTGGAAAAGCACGGCCTCGATTACGCCAGCCTGAAAGCGGCTTTTCCGAAGTTGATCTATTGCTCGATCACCGGCTTCGGCCAGACAGGGCCTTATGCGCCGCGCGCCGGCTACGACTTCGTCGTGCAGGGCATGGGCGGCATCATGAGCCTGACCGGCGAGAAGGACGGCCAGCCGCTGAAGGTCGCGGTCGGCATCGCCGATCTGATGTGCGGCATGTATGCCGCCGTCGGCATCCTCTCGGCGCTGCGCCATCGCGACGCCACCGGCCAGGGCCAGATGGTCGACATGGCGCTGCTCGACACCCAGGTCGCCTGGATGAGCTACCTCGCCGAATATTTCCTGGTCGCCGGCGAGAATCCGCCGCGCCTCGGCAACAGCCATCCGACCATCGTGCCCTACGACGTTTTTCCCTCGGCGGACGGCCATCTGATTCTCGCCGTCGGCAACGACGGCCAGTTTCAGCGCTTCTGCAAATTCGCCGGCCGCGAAGACATCTCCGCCGATCCGCGCTTCACCACGTCGGGCGCGCGCATCAAGAACCGCGCGATCATCACGCCTCTGCTCGCCGACGTGCTGCGCACGCAACCCACCGCCTATTGGGTCGACGGGCTGGACGATTGCGCCGTGCCCTGCGGCCCGATCAATTCCATGCAGCAGGTGTTCGACGATCCGCAGGTGATCGCCCGCGAGATGGTCGCGCCGATGGCCCATCCGCTGGCCGGTCAGGCGCCGCTGAAAACGGTCGCCAGCCCCCTCAAACTGTCGGAAACGCCGCCGAGCTACCGCCGCCCGCCGCCCACCCTGGGCCAGCATACCGACGAGGTTTTGCGCGAATTGCTGGCCCTGCGCGACGACGACATCGCCGCCCTGCGGGCCGAAAAGGTCATCGGCTGAGGGCCGTTTTGCCCAAAATAGTGGCCTATTAGAGACATTTAGCCCGGAAAAGGCGGATTTTTGGGACTCTTCCCAAAGAGGGGGCTTGCTTTGCGCCGCGACGTCCCAAAATATATGTGCGATTCGATATTCTAGCCTGCCTTGCTGATCGCCTTCGGGCCGCTGCTCAAGACAACGCTCTGAACTCGGATTGGCGACGCTGCTGTAGCGCCGTCAAACACGCATATGTGCGTTTCTAAAGAGGAGCCTTAAATGGCAACCGGTACCGTGAAGTGGTTCAACGCGACGAAGGGCTTCGGCTTCATCCAGCCGTCTGACGGCGGCAAGGACGTGTTCGTCCATATCAGCGCCGTCGAAAAGGCCGGCCTGCGCGGCCTGAACGAAGGCCAGCAGGTCAGCTACGACGTCGTGAACGAGCGCGGCAAGAGCGCCGCCGGCAATCTGCGCGCCGAGTAATCCTCGCGCTGAGATTGTTCGTCTTAGGACGAAACGAAAAAGCCCGGCGCGAGCCGGGCTTTTTTTGTGCCTGAAGCGATCTGTCGAAGTCAGAGCGACGGGTAGTCCGTGTAGCCCTTCGCGCCCGGCACGTAGAAGGTCGAACTGTCCCATTCGTTGAGCGCCGCGTTCTTGGCGAAGCGCGCCGGCAGATCGGGATTGGCGATGGCGAGCTTGCCGAAGCCGACCGCATCCGCCCGCCCCTGCTGCACCGCCGCCGTGGCGCTGGCGAAATCAAACTTCTCGTTGGCGATATAGACGCCGCCGAACGCCGCCTTGATCTTGGCGCCGATGGCGTCCGGCCCTTCATATTCGCGCGCCATGATGAAGGCGAGCTTGCGCTTGCCCATCTCGCGCGCGACATGGCTGAACGTCGTCGCCGGATCGCTGTCGCTCATGTCATGGCTGTCGCCGCGCGGCGCGAGATGCAGGCCGACGCGATCGGCGCCCCACACCGAAATGGCCGCATCGACCGCTTCGACCATTAGCCGCGCGCGGTTCTCGAGCGAGCCACCGTAATCGTCGTCGCGCTTGTTCACGCCGTCCTGCAGGAATTGGTCGAGCAGATAGCCGTTCGCGCCATGCAGCTCAACGCCGTCGAAGCCGGCCTTTTGCGCATTCTCCGCGCCCTTGCGATAGGCGGCAATCACGCCGGCCAGTTCGTCGCGACGCAGGGCGCGCGGCGTCACATAGGGGCGCTCGGGCCGCACCAGACTGACATGGCCCTTTGCCGCGATGGCGCTCGGCGCGACCGGCAATTCGCCGCCCAGGAAGATCGGATCGGAAATGCGGCCGACATGCCAGAGCTGCAGCACGATGCGCCCGCCCGCCTCATGCACGGCCTTGGTCGTCAGCTTCCAGCCTTCGATCTGCTCGTCGGACCAGATGCCCGGCGTGTCGGCATAGCCGAGACCCATCGGCGTCACCGACGTCGCCTCGGTGAGAATGAGGCCGAAGCCGGCGCGCTGGCGGTAATACTCCGCCATCAGCTTATTGGGTACGCGCACGGCCTCGGCGCGCTGACGCGTCAGCGGCGCCATGACGATGCGGTTGGGCAGGTTCAGCGCGCCGACGCGCAGCGGATCGAACAAAGTGGGCATGGGGAAAGACTCGCGAGATGAACAGAAAGATAAGCTGGCGGTTCACTTAGGCGCGAGATTGTCGCCGATCAAGGAACAGGACGAAATAAGGTGCGTTTTGCATCATCTGCCAGCAAGCGCCCCGTTCATTGATGCGAATCGCCGCAACTATCTTCAGCGTAACCGCTTTCCTAATCGTAACGGCGGCTGTGCTGCTCGCGACGGGCGCGCTGCGCATCCCCGATCGGCTCAATCCTTGGGGACCGCTCCATATCGAAGACGCGCCGAATGCCCTCACCAAATACAAGCTCAAGCGCCTGGCTGACGATCCGCGCCAATGTCTCGCCACCTTGGCGCGCATGCCGCTGCGCTTCACGGCGCTGCCCGACAGCAACCGCGATCTCGAATGCGCCTTGCGCAATGTTGTGCGCGTGAACCAATCGGGCGTCGCTTACAGCAGCAGCTTCATGGCCACCTGCCCGCTCGCCGTCGGCCTGGCGCTGTTCGAGCGCCACGCGCTGCAACCCGCCGCCGAAGCTGCCTTCGGCCAGCCGGTTGCCGGCGTCACGCATCTCGGCACCTATGCCTGCCGCAACGTCTATGGCCGCGAAAGCGGCCGGCGCAGCCAGCATGCCACGGCCAACGCCATCGACCTCGCCAGCTTCCGCCTGAACAACGGCAAGACCGTCAGCATCCTGCGCGATTGGCCCAAGAGCAACGGAGACACTGATGCAGAGGCGCTATTCCTGCGCGACGTGAAGGCCCGCGCCTGCCGCATTTTCCCGACCCTGCTCGGCCCGGACTACAACGCCGCCCACGCCAATCATTTCCATCTCGACATGGGCGGCTTTTCGATCTGCCGCTGAAAGCCCGTCGCGAAGTTGTCATTGCCGTTTGCGATGATCGATCGGCAAGCTCCCACCCTCCGTCTGCCCTGACGCGAGGATCAACGGCGCCCGGTGCCGACCGGGCGCCGTCTTTTTATCGGCGGTCAGGCCTTCTCATCCGGCCCGTAGACATCCTCGATCCAACTCAGCGCCGGGCCGACCTGATTGACGTCGCTGGTCGAACCGAGCGTCACGAGTACGGCCTGCACCGCGGCGGCTTTCGGAATGCCGCTCTCTTTCAACCATTTCGTGTGGTTGCGAAAGGCCATCTCGTAGCCGGCCGAGACGAACGCCCCGAGCATGATGAGCTGGCAGGTCGTCTTTTCCAGCGGCCCCGACTTGAAGGCCGCCTCGCGCATGGCGGCGTAGTGCGCGCCGAGCGCCGGCTGGAGTTTCTTGAGCAACGTCGGCGACGAATC
Organism: Alphaproteobacteria bacterium; assembly: GCA_035714115.1. GTDB lineage: Bacteria > Pseudomonadota > Alphaproteobacteria > SMXQ01 > SMXQ01 > CAMAVH01. Next base: position 19,090 of record DASTMO010000020.1, on the reverse strand, counting down.
GACAAGCTGTCCGATCATCGAAATTCCCTCTTAAGCTGAACGGTCCCCGGATCCGTTCAGCTTACAGGGCGGCCTCGATTACGGCCAACTCCAACGCGCGACGGTGACAAGCCAATCGGGCAGCGGCACATATTCGAGCACCACTTCGGTGCTAATCGAAAGCGCCAGCGTACCGACCAGCGAGACGACCGTGCCGAAGATCACCTTGCCTTCGAGCACTTCATGGTCGCGCGACATCAGGCGGGCGAAATAGACGCGGAACAGCAGCGACAGGCGCTGGATCGGCGTCACCACAGAGACCGGCGCGACGGCCAGCGCCATGTAGCGGAAGAGCTGCGAGACGCCGACGAACAGGCCCGAGATGGTGAACCATTTCGCCGCCTCGCGGTTGACCGAGACGACATGGCGCCACTGGCCCGGCCAGAACAGGAACAGGCAGAACACCAGCGTCGCCGCGCCATAAGAGATCAAGCCGCCGGCCACGCTCGCGCCGAGGCCTTTGTCGCCGAGGGCGAAGCGCACCAGGATCGGGCTGGTGCCCTGCGCCAGCGCCGAGATCAGCGCGTGGGTGTAGCCCTCGACATAGTTCGGCTCGAAGGCCGGTTTGGATGCGGCGGCATTAGCCGCGACTTTGATCACGGTCTCGTCGTTGCCGGCGCCGGAAACTTCGCGCTTGGGGCGCTTGGCCTTCGTCTTGCTGAGGCCGTCGTGCAGCGAGAGCGCCGGACCGCCGATGACGAGGATGATGCCGAGGATGCGCAGCGGCGTGAGTTGTTCACCGAGCGCCAGCACGGCGATGGCCAGCGTGAAGATCAGGCCGCTCTGCTGCACCGGGCCGGTCAGCACCGCGCCCATCGCCTTGGTCGCGCGATAGTTGCAATAGCGCCCGAGGATGAAATGCTGCACGCCGGCGAGCGACAGCCAGAACCATGTCGCGAGCGTGAATTCGCCCAGCGGCGCGAAAGCATCCATCAAAATGACGCCGATCAGGAAGATCGGCAGGCCGACCGGCACGGTGATGGCCATGGCCTGCGCCACGGAGCCGGACAGCACGCCGCGGCGCACGGCGGCATTGTTGAAGGCGAAAGTCGCCGCGGACAAAAGTCCCAATAAGGCGCCGAGCACGGCACGTCTCCCAGTCTTTTCTAAAGGCACGTCGCAGAAAGCTGGCGCGTTCTAGCAGGGCGCGGCGGCGCGGGCGACCGTTGTTTGCGAAACGCTGATAGAGCGAAACGAGCGGGCTGGAAGGGTTAAACCGCTTCCGGCACCAGCATGACCAGTTTGAGATCGGGCCGCGCGGCGAGCGAGAAGCCGATCTGGCGGTAGCGCAGGAAGCCGTCCACCGGATGGTCGAAGGTGCGCATGCCGCCTTCGCGCCCGAGCACCGCCTGTTCGTCCCATAGCTTGGCAAAGAGCGCGCTCTTGGCGCGCAGCTCCTCGATCATGGCTTTCACCGCATCGTCGGTGAGATGCGCGCCGGCGTCGGCGCGAAATTCGGCGAGCACGCGGCTGGCGCGCTCCTCGAAGCCGTGGATCAGCTTCTTCGCCGCCGGCTCGAGGAAGACATAGCGCAACAGATTGCGCTCAGCTTTGCCTGGCTTCTTGTCGAGCCAGCCGACGAACAGATGCGCCGCCGCCTTGTTCCAGGCGCGCGCGGTGCCGAGACGGTCCATGGCGTAGGCCGGGCAACCGATCATATCGACGACGGTCTGCAGATCGACCGGCGGCTCGGGCGCGGCCGGCTCGTCGGCCTCCTCCGGATCGCGCTTGCCCGCCAATTCGAACAGATAAGCGCGCTCGGCCGGCGATAGGCGCAGCGCTTCGGCGAGGCGCGCCAGGGCAGTGGCCGAGGCGGAGACCTCGCGGCCCTGCTCGATCCAGGTGTACCAGGTGGCCGAGACGCCGCCGAGTTGAGCCACTTCCTCGCGCCGTAGGCCCGGCGTGCGCCGTCTGCCGCCTAAACCGAGGCCGGCTTCGGCGGGCGTCAGGCGTTCGCGCTGGGCGCGCAGGAAATCGCCGAGCGCCTGGCGGCGGGCTTCGGCGGATTGAAAGCTGGGGCGTCGCATGGCCCTATCATACCAGGATAAATGCCGATTTATACCTGGATAATCCCGGCTGCGCGCCGGGCTAGTAGCTCATGCAGGCAGCGTTGATCAGGCCGATGGCGATCGAGGCCGACGCCAGAGTGATGCCGGCGGCGACATTGCCCTCTTCGATATGGCGCGAGACCTCGCGGATCAGCAGGTCGACGACCTTGAACACGACGATCTGCACGATCAGCGCCACGCCGCTCCAGATCGCCATCTCGACGATCGACAGGCTGTGGACGATGACGCTGGCGAGCGGCAGGGAGAAGCCGACGAGCGCTCCGCCGAAGCTGATCGCCGCCGCGCTGTTGCCCTGCTGGATCAGCGACGCCTCATGATGGGTCGTCACCGCCATGTAGATGGCGACGAACAGCGCGACGGCGGCGAGCGCCACTGCGAAGAACAGCAGGAAACTGCCCAAAGTGTCGAGCGACGTCAGGATGGCGGTCATGGTGTCCCCTATTCGAAATAATGCGGCACGAAACGGCTGGTGTCGCTGGTGATGGCGCTGACGTCCTCGCGGATGCCGATGCCGGCGGCCTCGCTGGCGATGACCCAGGAGCCGATGACGGCATGGTTGCCGTCGAACGACGGAATCTGCGCGTAGGCCTGGTAGACGAAGCCTTCCGCGCCATAGATGCCGCCGGTCTCCTGCAGCACCTTGCCGCCGTCGAGCAGCTGCACGTTGCCGCCCTCGCGGCTGTAGATCGGCTTGCGCGCCTGCTTGCCGGCGATGCCGCCGGCGTCGAGCGAAGCGGCGAGCAGGTTCGGATGGTTGGGCGCCATCTCCCACAAGAGCGCCAACGACGCTTTGTTGGAGAGCACCATCTTCCAGGCCGGCTCGATCACTTTGGTCACGCCGCTCAAGAGATGTTCGCCGAACGGCTCCTCGACCAGCCATTCCCAGGGATAAAGCTTGAACAGCGCCTCGATGGCGTTGCCGTCGAGATCGCGAAAGCGCGCGCCATCCCAGCCGATGTCCTCGATGGCGATGCGGTCGGTCAGCAGACCCGCCTGCATCGCCGTGTCGCGCAGATAATCGACGGTGCCGCCGTCTTCCAGATGGTTGCGCACGGCGGAGAAATGCAGATGCGCGCCGCCCAGCCCGAAGTTGCGCCAGGCCTCGATCAGCCGTTCGTGGATCGAGTTGAACTGGTCGCGCTCGGGCCAGAGCGACTGCAGCCAGTCCCATTGCACCACGGCGGCCTCGAACAGCGCCGTCGGCGTGTCGGCGTTGTATTCCAGCAGGCGCGGCGGCGAGACGCCGTCATAAGCGAGATCGAAGCGGCCATAGAGATTCTTCTCGCCGGCCTGCCAGCTGCCGGCGATGGCGTCCCAGGCGACGCGCGGAATGCGCAGCCGTTCGAAGGCCTCTTCGCCTTTCGAGATGACGTCGCCCACCAGGGCGAGCGACATTTGCTCGAGCTCGTTGGTCGCCGCCTCGAGCTCGTCGACCTGCGCCGCCGTGAAGCTGTAGCAGGCCGTCTCGTCCCAATAGAGCGCGCCGTCGATGGTGTGGAAGGCGAAGCCGAGGTCGCGCTCGACATGCTCGCGCCAGTCGGGGCGAGGCGTGACGCTGTGCCGCTGCACGTCTCAGCTGCCGATGCTGCCGAACTTCGCCGCGCCCGCGCCGAAGCCGCCGCGCGCGATCTGCGTCGGCGCCGCCGGACGGAAGCTCGCCGCCGTCCGCCCCGCCGTCGCGCCGAAGCTGCCGACGTTGTAGGCGCGCCCGCCGCTGTTCATCACGGCGTTGCCCTGGCGGTCGCGATAGACCGGCTCGTTGAAGCGGTTGCCGCCCATCATGTTGCCCATCATGTAGCCCATGAGCAGCGGCATGAAGTAGCTGCCGCCGCCGGCCGATTGGCGGGTCTCGCAGTTGCCGGCGCCGAATTCCTGCTCGCACTCTTCCTTGCGGCCGAACTTGGGCGCTTGCGCCAGATGGGTCTGCTCGCTCGCGCGCGCCGATTCGCGGCAGGACGCGTCGTCGTAGATCGCGGCGCATTCCTTCGCGTCGGCGAAGTAGCGCGCGTCGTTGGGCGGGCCGCTGTTGTCGTCGCACGCCGCCAAAGCCAGGCTGGCGCCGCCAAGAAGGGCCAATTTTACCGTACGGGACTTCTTCATAGGGGGGTCATCTCCTCTGTGAAGGCGGCAATATGGCATTTTTTCAAAATCCTGGCCCTGATTAATGACGGCTCACGAACGCGCGCGTGCGCGGAACCCGCGCCTTTGCTCGGCGTTCACTAGCGAGTTCACGGAGATGTCATGTCGACCAGCCTGCGCCTCGCCATTCTCGCCGCCGCTTTCTCAGCCGCCGCCGCATCGAACGCCTTCGCGCAAGATGCCGATGGCCATTGGGACTGGAAAGTGAAGGTCGGCGGAGGCGCCATGCTCGCGCCAGACTACCAAGGCTCGGACGATTACGAGTTCAAGCCGATCCCCGACATCGAGATCAACTATCGCGACGCGCTCGTGCTCAAGAACACGGCGCTGAGCTACGACGCCATGCGCGCCATCAGCCCCGGCAGCAATTGGAAGGCCGGCCCGCGCGCCCGCTACGTGTTCGGCCGCGACCAGGACGACAACGCCGCGCTGCGCGGCCTCGGCGACGTGGATCCCAGCGTCGAGGTCGGCGGCTTCGTCGGCTACGGCGTCGGCGCCTGGTCGGGCGAGTTGTCGGTCATGCAGGACGTCGCCGACGGCCATGACGGCTTGATCGCCGAAGTGAGCGGCGGCTACGGCTTCCGTTTCACGCCGCGCCTCGGTGCGCGCGTTTCCGCCGGCGTCACCTACGCCGACGACAGCTACATGCAGAGCTATTTCGGCGTCACGCCGTCGCAAGCGGCGCGCAGCGGCTATGCCGCGCAGGATGCCGACGCCGGCTTCAAGGATGCCGGCCTCACCCTCGGCCTGACCTATGGGCTGACGGAGAACTGGGCGCTTGGCGGCTTCCTCGGCTATACGCGCCTGCTCGGCGACGCCGCCGACAGCCAGATCGTCGACCGCGAAGGCTCGGCCAACCAGATCCGCACCGGCCTGACGCTGTCCTACACGTTCTAGCAGTTCCGATACCAGGATAAGCCGTCACCTTGTGACGGCCGGCTGCTTGCGCGACGCTGCCCTCCTCATCGCAGGAGAGAGCCATGACCACCCAGACACCAGACCAGCAGCAACTCGTCGCCGCGCAATTCGGCCCGCGCGCCGACGCCTATGTGACCAGCGCCGTCCATGCCGGCGGCGAGGATCTCGCGCGCATCAAAGCCTGGGCCGCCGAACATAAACCGGCGCGCGCGCTCGATCTCGGTTGCGGCGGCGGCCATGTCGCCTTCGCTCTGGCGCCGCACGCGCGCGAGGTCGTCGCCTACGATCTGTCGGCGGAGATGCTGCGCGCCGTCGGCGCCACCGCGCAAAGCAAAGGCTTTGCCAACATCGAGACCCGGCAAGGCCCGGTCGAAGCCCTGCCCTTCGATGATGCCAGCTTCGACATGGTGGTGAGCCGCTACAGCGCCCATCATTGGCGCGGCTTCGACGCCGCCTTGAAGGAAGCGCGCCGCGTGCTGAAGCCAAGCGGCGTCGCCGTCTTCGCCGACATCGCCGCGCCGGCCGACAAGCTTTGCGACACATGGATGCAGAGCGTCGAGCTGCTGCGCGATCCGTCGCATCAGCGCGATTATTCGCAGGAAGAATGGCAGAGCGCTTTAACGCGCGCTGGATTCAAAGTCGGCGAGACGCACATGCACCGCTTGCGTCTCGACTTCGCCTCCTGGCTCGCGCGCATGGCGACGCCAACCGTGCAGGCCGACGCGATCCGGGCCTTGTTGTCGCAGGCGCCAGCCGAGGTGCGCGATTATCTGAAGCTCGAAGCAGACAACAGCTTCAGCCTCGAATCGATGACGCTGCGCGCCATGCCGGCGTGATCGCTGTAGAAGAAAGTTTTGTTCATTTGGAAAAGTTCGCCGCCATTCCGAACCTATGGGTGTTTAGGAAGTCATTGCTACTTCGGGTTGCATCTTGGAAAAAAAATATAAATGAGTCAGGTAATTAGCAAAGGAGCCGTATTGCCAACAACTGCGCCGCGTGTTTAGCATTCAAGCAATGTAAAATAAGGCGGCGCGTCCAAAGACCTGCCGGAGTGACTGCACGACGCTGGACCTCGAAACCGTGGGGAGCGGGAGGGGCAAATGTGCGGCGACAATGGATATCCGGCCTTGCCGGCGCGGACTGCCGTGAGGGGCGCGCGCGGCGCCGCGAAAGCATCCGCATGAACGTGTCCCAATTGTTCAGGCGGGCTGCGCCGCGCACGGCCATGGCCGATGTGCTCGGCCTGCTGCTGCGGCTGCAACAGCGGATCGGCGACGAACGCGACATGGGCGAGGCCGTCGCGCGCGCGCTTGCCGAAGTGCCCGGCGTCGCCGCCGCCCATCTTTGCCTGCGCGGCCAGGTGCTGCCGCCCGATCCCAGCCTGGAGGCGCTCGCGGCGCGCTATGAAGCCTTGTTCGACGCGCCGGCGGGCGGCGATATGGCGCCTCTCGCCGTCGCCGACGGTCTGCGCGCCCTGCCATTGCGCGGCGGCGACCATCTGTTCGGCGCGCTCATCCTGCGCGTCGCCGACGAGGCCGCCTTCGCGCCTTATGCCGATCTGCTCCCCGGCGTCGCCCAAGCCGTCGCCGCCACGCTGGAGACGCGCTTTTACCGCACCCTGCTCGCGCATCACGAACAGGAGTTGTTCCAGCAATCCAACTACGACCGCTCGACCGGGCTTTTGACCCACACCGCTTTCGTCGAGCAGCTGGCCCATTCGATCGCCGGAGCGGAGAGCGGTCACGACAGCGGTCCCGAGGCCAGCGCGCCGCGCGCCGCCATCATCGCCATCACCGTGCAGCACTGGGGCCGGCTGACCGAATCCATCAGCTATCGCGAAAGCGGCGAAGTGCTGCAAGCGGTGGCGGACAGGCTGCGCGGCGCGGTCCGCGCCGGCGACATCGTGGCGCGCGAGCGCGGCGAGCGCTTCTATGTCGGCGTGCTGCTCAACGGCCGCGGCGGCGACATGTCGGACGACAAGCGCGACAGCCTGCAGAGCCAGATTTCGGCGATCGCCGACGCGCTCGCCCCGGCCTATCTCGTCGGCGGCCAGCGCCGCGTGCTGCGCTTCGGCATCGGCATCGCGCTTTATCCCGTCGACGGCGACGACATCGAAGCGCTGATGCTGCGCGCCGAGGCCGCGACCCATGTCGGCGCCGACCTGCCGCGCGACAAGCTTTCGGTCTTCTACAGCGCCTCTCTGTCCGAGCGCTCGCGCCGCCGCCAGGCCATCGAGGACGGCCTGATCGACGCGGCCAAACACGACGAGTTTTGCCTGATCTATCAGCCGAAGTTCGACGCGCGCGGCCGCCGCATGCTCGGCAGCGAAGCGCTGCTGCGCTGGCACAGCCCCAAGCTGGGCCTGGTGATGCCCGGCGAGTTCATCCCCATCGCCGAGGAGGCTGGCATGATCGCGGAAGTGGGCGGCTGGGCCGTCCGCGCCGCCTGCGCGCAGATCGCCAGATGGCGACGCGACGGACTGTCGTCCCACCCCGTCGCGGTCAACGTCTCGATGCGCCAGATCCTGTCGCCCGAAGCGGTCAAGACCGTGCTCGCGGCGCCGGCCGAGGCCGGCATTCCCGGCGAGCTGATCGAGCTGGAAATCACCGAGACCGCCGCGATGCAGGACGCGCGCGCCACGCGCGATTTCATCGTCGAGCTGCATGACCGCGGCATGACCTGCACGCTCGACGATTTCGGCACGGGATACTCCTCGCTCGGCTACCTGTTCGACTTGCCCTTCGATTCGCTGAAAATCGACAAGCGCTTCATCGACCGGCTCGACAGCCATAAAGGCCAAGCCCTGGTCCGCAACATCGTGCTGATGGCGCACGACATCGGCCTGCATGTCGTCGCCGAAGGCGTCGAGCAGCAAGGCCAGGCCGACCTGCTCACCGTCTGGGGCTGCGACGCCGTGCAAGGCTTCCTCTATGGCCGCCCGACCGAGCCCGAAAACCTCGCCCGACTGTTCTGACGGCCGGCGCAGACGTTTCCGTTCAAAGCGCTGCCCAAAGGGGCGACTTTGTTTAACGCGCGGCCCACAAAGCCGCGACGTCGCCGCCGAGCCAGCTCATGCGATAGGGCCGGAACGGCTGGAGCGCCGCGTCGATTTCCCGCTCAGCTGCCGCGCCGCCGGGCTTGGTCAACAGCCACAGCTCGATGCCGACGCCCTGCACCAGCGCCGGGCGGCCGCGCAGCATCGGATCGTCCTGCGCGATTCCCGCCAAGCGATTGATTTCCGTCTGGTCCTGCGTCGCGGCGAAGGTGAAGCGCGCCAGGCGGTCGAGCGCGGCTTGCTCTTTCTCGTTCAGGCCCATGCCGTTGACCTCGGCGATGCGCGCCACCGCCGCCAGCGGCGGCAGGCTGAACAATTGGTAATGCAGCGCCATCTGCTTGCGCGCGATCTCGCGCGGCAAAGAGCCATCGGCGGCGATGTCCGACAGGCCGAGCCTCAGGCGCGCGACGCCCCATTCGACCATGGCGCGATCATTGGCGGCGAGGCCGGTCGCGGCGACCGACAGCGCCGCCCAATAATCGTGGTTGTTGCGGTTGGCTGCCGGACGCTTGTCGTAATAGGGCCGCACGGCGCGGCCGACTTCCCCGAGCCAAGCGGCGACGCGCGCTTTCATGTCGGCGTCCAATCCCTCCGCGTCGCGGATGCCGAGATAGGCGAGCGCCGCGCCGCCGACGGTCCATTTGCGCTGGAAGCCGCCCTGCTGGGTGAACTCGCCGAGCAGCGCCTTGACCGCCGCCCAGTCGTCGAGCGCTTTGAGCGCGCAGGCCGCCGCGCCGGGCTTGCCGCGCCGATGGTCGGTGGCGGCCGATTGCACCACGCGCAGGAAGTCGTCGAGCGGCTTGGCCGCCTCCTGCTCGCGCTTGAAGGCCTCGGGATCGACCTTGGAATAGCTGCTGTCGCTGTAATAGGGCTGCGACTTCAGGCTCAGCACCGGCGTCGGCGCCGGCTTGCAGGCGGCGTTCGCGCCGGCATAGGGCGCGTGGTCGGTGCTAATGGGCGAGACCAAGCCTTGCGCCGACAGCGGCGATGCCGACAGCGATAGGAAGGCCCAGGCGATGAGACTGCGTCGCATCATGCCGCCAGTCTAGCGCGCCGCGCCGGCCCTTGGCGAGCGGCCGCCGCTTGCCGTAAAATCGCGTCGTTCTGACTTTCGGGGGAAACGTCCATGGACGATATCCGCGACGAACGCGCGATGACGCGCCGCTGGCTCGGCGCGATGCTGACCGGGCTCTATCTCATCGCCCTGGCCCTCGCCGCCTTCCTGATCTTCGCCGGCCCCGTTCGCGCTGAGACGCTCGCCGTCTCGACCGGCTACAAGCTCGCCTACGACGTCTACAAGCCCGACGGCGAGGCCAAGCTGCTGCCCATCGCGCTGGTCTTCATGCACGGCAAGAACGGCGCGAACGATTCGCCGGCCATGCGGACCTTCGCGCGCAGCTTCGCCAACGAAGGCGTCACCGTCTACGAGCCGTCGATGCCGTGGAGCCGCAAGTGGAACGGTACGCTCGCCGACGCCCAGGCCGCGCTCGACGAATTGGTCGCGCTCGCCTCCGAGAACGGCGCGAAGAAAGTCGTGGTCGGCGGCCAGAGCATGGGCGCCGCCTTCTCGCTCGGCTGGCATCCGGCCGACGCGCCCGATTACGTCGTCGGCAAGCTGCTGACCAGCCCGGGCCACATGCTCGACCTCTTCCCGCCGACCTCGCCCTTCTGGAACACGATCATCCCGTCGCTGCGCAAAGCCAAGGCGCTCGTCGCCGAGGGCAAGGGCGGCGAGATGACGCGCTTCGAAGGCTCCAACACCTCGGGCGAGAAGGCCGTCATCGAGAGCTACGAGATGCGCGCCGAGGTCTATGCCGACTTCCACGATCCCGAGGTCTTCCCCAGCCTGCGCAAGGCGCTGCCGCAGAGCCGGCTGCCGGTCTATTGGGGCGTCGGCTCGCGCGATCCGGCGGGCGGCGGCAAGCGGCAGAGCTTCGACCGCCTGCCGGAGAATCCGAAAAGCGTCTAGTCGGAAATTCCCGGCGATCACAATTCCATCATGCGCGACGCCATGCCCGACATGGTGAAGTGGGTGAAGGGCTTGATCTGACCGCCCCCCACATCGGATAATTGCTCCCAAGCGGCTATATCGCCGCATTCCATAAACAGGGAGATATCCATGCGCCTTTCGAGCGCCGCCCCGATTCTGTCCGCCGCCGCGGCTCTGTCCCTCGCCTATGCCGCGCCCGCCGCCGCGCAGGACAATTTCTACGCCGGCAAGACGCTGACCATCGTCACCTCGACCGGCGAAGGCGGCACCTACGACTTCAGCGCGCGCACGCTGGCGCGCCATCTCGCCGCGCATCTGCCGGGCAAGCCGAACATCATCGTGCAGAACATGCCGGGCGGCGGCCATATGCAGGCCACCAACTACATGTACAACACCGCGCCGAAGGACGGCACGGCCATCGCCACCGTGAACCAGAGTGTGCCGACGCATCAGGTGCTCGACGGGCGCGGCGTGCGCTACGACGCCGCCAAGTTCAACTGGATCGGCGCGCTGGTCGACCGCAACCAAACCTTCGCCGTGTGGAACACCGCCGGCGTCAAAAGCTTCGAGGAGCTGAAGACCAAGCAGGTGATCGCCGGCGCGACCGGCGAAGGCTCCAGCGGCTATCGCTACCCGACCGCGATCAACAACGTCTTCGGCACCAAGATCAAGGTGATCAAGGGCTACAAGTCGACCGACGAGATCCGCGTCGCGCTGCAGCGCGGCGAGGTCAACGCCCAGGCGACCAGCCTCGGCTCCTATGTCACCGAGAACCCCGAGTGGATCACCGACAAGACGATGATCTTCCTGGTGCAGATCGGCTCCAAGCGCGACCCGCTGATCCCCGACGCGCCGCTCTGGACCGAGCTGGCGCAGAACGAAGAAGACCGCGCGGTGCTCACGCTGATCGGCGGCGCAATCAACATCGGCCGGCCCTTCTTGGCCCCGCCGGGCATGGCGCCCGAGCGCGTCGCGATGCTGCGCAAGGCGTTCGACGAGACGGTGACCAGCGACGGCTTCAAGGCCGACGCCGACAAGCAGCGCCTCACCGTCATTCCGCTGACCGGCGACGAAGTGGCGAAGATTGTCCAGGACACCGTCAGCGCGTCGCCGAAGGTGATCGAACGCGCCAAGCAGGTTATGGGGACCGGGGAGTAAATCGACGAGCGCGCATGGTGGGAGTACAATCCCACCATGCGCAGTTCTCAGGTCTTAAATCGAAGTCTTATTTTGTCGATAAAGCGAAAAACATTATCCGGCATTGCGCTTGGCTTTTTGCTTGCCGCTTGCGCTCAGCAAACGCGCGGCGCCGATTGCTCCCAACGAGATGAGCCAAAGCTTGCGACCATTGCAGAAGCATTTTTAAGAACGCACTCGCTGGATAGCGCGCTGCTGTCCACAGCGCATCCCGTTTTCAGAGATGGCGGCGATTATTGGGGTGTCAGATGGGATGACCCGCCCGGCATTCGCAGAACCGGGGGCGCACCCGAGGTCATAATTCAGAAGGCCAACTGCGAAATACCGAAAGTTTTCATGTTCCAATAGATAGACCTGCTTTAGCCCCCTTGCCCGCCCCGCCGTCCCGTCCTATAAACTGCGGCTTTAATGACCGCGTCCGCACCCTCGCGATTTCCGCATCGCCACATCCTCGGCATCGAGGGTTTGTCGCCCGTTGAGATCGGCTATTTGCTCGATCTCGCCGAGGGCTATATCGACGTTTCCACCCGCAAGGAAAAGCTCGGCACGCTGCGCGGCCGCACGGTGATGAACCTCTTCTTCGAGGAATCCACCCGCACGCGCACCAGCTTCGAGCTGGCCGCCAAGCGCCTCGGCGCCGACGTCATCAACATGGCGGTCGCCACCTCCTCGGTGAAGAAGGGCGAGACGCTGATCGACACCGCCCTCACCCTGCAGGCGATGCACCCGGATGTGCTGATCATCCGCCATCCGAACTCCGGCGCGCCGCACCTCTTGGCGCAGAAGCTCGGCTGCTCGGTGATCAACGCCGGCGACGGCTCGCACGAACATCCGACTCAGGCGCTCTTGGACGCGCTGACCATCCGCCGGCGCAAAGGCACCATCGCCGGGCTGACCGTCGCGATCTGCGGCGACGTCGCCCACAGCCGCGTCGCGCGCTCGAACATCCATCTGTTGCAGACGATGGGCGCGCGCGTGCGCGTCGTCGGCCCGCCGACCCTGATGCCGCCGGCCATCGACCGCTTCGGCGTCGAGGTCTTCCACGACATGAAGAAGGGTCTCACCGGCTGCGACATCGTCATGATGCTGCGCCTGCAGCTCGAGCGCATGGACGGCGCCTATGTCCCCTCGATGCGCGAATATGCCGAATATTACGGGCTGGACCGCGAGATGCTCGCCGCCGCCAAGCCCGACGCGCTGGTGATGCATCCCGGCCCGCTCAACCGCGGCATCGAGATCTCCACCGAGGTCGCCGACGAGATCGACCGCAGCCTGATCCTGCAGCAGGTCGAATATGGCGTGGCGACGCGCATGGCCTGCCTCGAAGCGGTCGTCGCCACCCTCGCCGCCTCCACGAACGGAGGCCCGAAATGAGCACCATCGCCTTCGTCAACGCCCGCCTGCTCGACCCCGCCAGCGGCCTCGATGCCAAAGGCGGCATCATCGTCGCCGAAGGCGTGATCGCCGATGTCGTCGCCGATCTCAAGGTGCCGGCCGGCATCGAGACCATCGATTGCGCCGGCGCCTGCCTCGCGCCCGGCCTGATCGACATGCGCGTCCATGCCCGCGAGCCGGGCGAGGAGCATAAAGAGACCATCGCGACGGCGGCCGGCGCGGCGGTGGCCGGCGGCGTGACCACCATGGTCTGCCTGCCCAACACCCTGCCCGTCATCGACAATCCGGCGCTGGTCGGCTTCGTCCTGCAGCGCGGCCGCGAGGCGGGTCTCGCGCGCGTCGCCACCTACGCCGCGCTGACGCAAGGCACCGAAGGCAAGAAGCTCGCCGAGATCGGCCTGCTGCGCGCCGCCGGCGCCATCGCCTTCACCGACGGCACCAAGGTGATCGACGATCCGGTGCTGATGCGCCGCGCGCTCACCTACGCCAAGACCTTCGACGCGCTGATCGTGCAGCATCCGGAAGAGCCGCGCCTCGCCAAGGGCGGCGAGGCCCATGCCGGCGAGCTTTCGGCGCGCCTCGGCCTCGCCGGCATTCCCGGCATCGCCGAAGCGATCATGCTGGAGCGCGACATGCGCCTGGTCGAGAGCACCGGCGGGCGCTATCACGCCGCCCATGTCTCGACCGCCGAGGGCGTCGAGATCATCCGCCGCGCCAAGGCCAAGGGCTTGCGCGTCACCGCCGACACCGCGCCGCATTACTTCGCGCTGAATGAGAACGAGATCGGCGAATACCGCACCTTCGCGCGCCTGTCGCCGCCGCTGCGCCCCGAGAGCGACCGCGTCGCCGTGGTCGCCGGCTTGGCCGACGGCACCATCGACGTCATCGCCTCCGACCATGCGCCGCACGACCAGGAAAGCAAGCGCCTGCCCTTCGGCCAGGCCGAGCCGGGCATCATCGGCCTCGAAACGCTGCTGCCGCTCAGCCTCGCGCTGCATCACAACGGCAAGATGAAGCTCTTGGACGTGCTGCGCCGCCTCACCGTCGCGCCCGCCGAGCTGCTCGGCCTGCCCGCCGGCCGCTTGGCCAAGGGCGCGCCGGCCGATCTGGTGCTGTTCGATCTCGACAAGCCGTGGAAGGTCGAGGAAGAGAAGTTCCGCAGCACCTCGAAGAACTCGCCGTTCGACGGCCGCCCGATGACCGGCCATGCGCTCCGCACCATCGTCGCGGGCCGCACCGTCTTTACGCGGAAAGCGTGACGATGGAATACGAGCCGTGGGCGCTTTATGGAGCTTATGCTCAGCTTGCCGTTTTATCCCTCTGCGCCTATCTGCTCGGCTCAATCCCATTTGGCCTTCTTCTGACCAAGCTCGCCGGCCTCGGCGACATCCGCTCGGTCGGCTCGGGCAACATCGGCGCGACCAACGTGCTGCGCACCGGGCGCAAAGGCCTCGCCGCCCTCACCCTGATCCTTGATGTAGTAAAGGGCATCGTTGCTGTCCTGGCAGCCAAATGGATTGGTGCCTTGGTGGGCTCCGCTATTCTCTACAGTTTGGCCGCCGGCCTCGCCGTGGTCATCGGCCATGTCTTCCCGGTCTGGCTCAAGTTCAAGGGCGGCAAGGGTGTCGCCACCACCTTCGGCGTGCTGCTCGCGCTGTCGCCGGCCAGCGCCGCGGTCACCGCCGCGACCTGGCTCTTCATGCTGCTGATCTTCCGCTTCTCGTCGCTCGCGGCGCTCGCCGCCTGCGTCGTCGCGACCTTCTTCGCCTTCGGCTACGCCGGCCAGAGCGTCGGCCTGCTGATCGGCGCGCTGGCGCTGCTGATCGTGGTCAAACACCAGGCCAACATCGTCCGCCTGATCAAAGGCACCGAACCGAAGGTCGGGAAGTAATCCCGTCCCTCTACCGTCACCCTCGGACTTGATCCGAGGGTCCATGTTTCAAACGCCTGAGCGCCGGACGAATGGATGCTCGGGTCAAGCCCGAGCATGACGGATGGTGATGAGTCGTCAGTCGTTGATCTTGGCGAGCAGCTCGTTGAGCCCGCCCTTCACCATGTAGCTGAAGCCGCCGGTCAGGGCGAGTTCGCAAGTCTCGGCGCTCAGCGCCTTGATGCAGGACAGCTGCTCGACGAAGACGACGAGATCGAAGTCGTCGATCGTTTTCAGAACGACATATTTCATCACGCGGCCTTGTCGAGCCAGGCGTCGATCACGGCGCGGCAAGCTTCCACCGCTTCGTTGCGCGAGCCCTTCACC
This sequence comes from Alphaproteobacteria bacterium, assembly GCA_035714115.1. GTDB lineage: Bacteria > Pseudomonadota > Alphaproteobacteria > SMXQ01 > SMXQ01 > CAMAVH01. The sequence continues at coordinate 4,031 of DASTMO010000020.1, read as the reverse complement.
GTGCCGACCGTCTCGACATCGGCGTCGTCGGGCGCGGCGATCTCCCATTCGAAGCGGCCGAGCCCCTTGGCGCGCACTTCGAATTCGATCTCGCGATAGGTCCGTTTGTCAGTGCTTTTCATCGGGGCTCCTGGCTGACTCTTTGGGAAAGGGTCGGCATACTACGTCGATTGGGCGATCCTGGGGGAATTCATGGAGCGGCGCGCGCTATCGGACGAGGAGCGGCTCGACTGGCTGCAGCTCATCCGCAGCGAGAACGTCGGCCCCGTCACCTTCCATGCCCTGATCGCCAAATTCGGCACGGCGTCCCGCGCGCTGGAAGCCGTCCCGGATCTGGCCCGCAACGCCAAGAAGCCGCCCCGGCTGGCCAAGCGGGCCGATTGCGCCCGCGAGCGAGACCAGACTTATAAGTACGGCGCGCGGCTGATCGCCGCCTGTGAGCCGGACTATCCCGAGGCGCTGGCCGCCATTCCCGACGCGCCGCCCGTCATTACCATCCATGGCCGGATCGAAGCCCTGCACGATCCCTGCGTCGGCATGGTCGGGGCGCGCAACGCCTCGGCCAACGGCCGCCGCTTTGCCTCCCAATTGGCGGCCGAGCTGGGTGCCGCCGGGCTGACGATCGTCTCGGGCCTGGCGCGCGGCATCGACACCGCCGCCCATGAGGGCGCGCTGAAGACCGGCACCGTCGCCTGCATCGCCGGCGGCATCGACCATGCCTACCCACCGGAGAACGCCACCCTGATGGCCCGCATCGCCGCCGAGGGAGGCTGCGTGGTGGCCGAACAGCCCTTCGGCCTGAAGCCGACCGCGCGCCACTTCCCCTATCGCAACCGGGTGATCTCCGGCCTGTCGCGCGCCGTCATCGTCGTCGAGGCGGCGCTCAAATCCGGCTCGCTCATCACCGCGCGGCTCGCCGCCGAACAGGGCCGCGACGTGCTGGCGGTTCCCGGCTCGCCGTTGGACCCGCGCAGCATGGGCAGCAACGGCCTGATCCGCGACGGCGCGGCGCTGGTCGCCTCCGCCGCCGACGTTCTCGCAACCCTCGGCCCGCTCGATTCACCTTTCGAGCAAAAACAAATAGTTAGCCGGCTTTCTCGAATCGGAGATTCAAGCCCACTTCATGTTAAAGCGGAGCCTCAACAAGCCCTCGACAGCGCCTCCGCTTCTTCCGACAAGATATTGGAATTGCTGGGATTTTCTCCAATCTCGGTTGACGAGCTGGCGCGCCAGGCCCATCTGTCGTCTGCCGCCCTTTCTTCGGCTCTGCTCGAGCTGGAATTGGCGGGCCGCATCGAGCGGTCTCCCGGCGGTCAAATTTCTCTATTGATTTCAAAGTCTTAGAAAATAGGCACGAGACCGTGCTTTTTTTCTCGGGCGGGAATGGTGTAAGCAAGCGCCCCCATGAGCAGCGTTGTCGTCGTCGAATCGCCGGCTAAGGCGAAAACCATCAATAAGTATCTCGGCTCGGATTACACCGTGCTGGCCTCCTACGGCCATGTGCGCGATCTCCCGGCCAAGGACGGCTCCGTGCGTCCGGACGAGGCCTTCGCCATGAGCTGGCAGGTGGCCGACCGCGGCGCGGGCAAGGTCAACGACATCGCCAAGGCGCTCAAAGGCGCCGACACGCTCATCCTCGCGACCGACCCGGACCGCGAAGGCGAGGCGATCTCCTGGCATGTGCTGGAACTGCTGAAGGACCGCGGCCTGACCAAGGGCAAGACGGTCCAGCGCGTCGTCTTCCACGAGATCACCAAGAGCGCGATCCTCGAGGCGATGAAGCATCCGCGCGACTTGGACAAGCCGCTGATCGACGCCTACCTCGCCCGCCGCGCCCTCGACTATCTCGTCGGCTTCACCCTCTCCCCGGTCCTGTGGCGCAAGCTGCCCGGCTCGCGCTCGGCCGGCCGCGTCCAGTCGGTCGCCCTGCGGCTGATCTGCGAGCGCGAATCCGAGATCGAGATCTTCAAGCCCCGCGAATACTGGACCGTGGACGCCGACTTCAAGACGGCGGACGGCTCGGCCTTCACGACGCATCTGACCCATCTGGACGGCAAGAAGCTCGACAAGTTCGACCTTGCCGACGAGGCCGCCGCCAAGCGCGCCGCCGCCATCATCGAAGGCCGCGACTTCGCCGTCTCGACGGTCGAGCGCAAGCAGGCCAAGCGCAACCCGGCCCCGCCCTTCACCACCTCGACGCTGCAGCAGGAAGCCTCGCGCAAGCTCGGCTTCTCGGCGCGCCAGACCATGCAGCTCGCCCAGCGCCTCTATGAAGGCACCGACATCGGCGGCGAGACGGTCGGCCTGATCTCCTACATGCGTACCGACAGCGTGAACCTGTCGGGCGAGGCGATCGGCCAGGCCCGCCGCGTCATCGGCAAGGATTTTGGCGAGCAGTACCTGCCGGCCTCGGCGCGCATCTATAAGAGCAACGCCAAGAACGCCCAGGAAGCCCACGAGGCCATCCGCCCGACGGACCTCAGCCGCGCGCCGAACCAGGTCGCGCGCTACATCGAGTCCGACCAGCTGCGGCTCTACGAGCTGATCTGGAAGCGCACCCTGGCGAGCCAGATGGCTTCGGCCGAACTCGATCAGGTGGCGGTCGATATCGCCTCGGGCGCCGCCACCCTGCGCGCCACCGGCTCGGTCGTCACCTTCGACGGCTTCCTCAAGCTCTATCGCGAAGACCGCGACGACGTTGCCGATGGTGACGATGAGAATTCGCGCCTGCTGCCCAAGATGGACAAAGGCGACAAGCTGGCGCGCCAGGCCGTCAAGCCGGAGCAGCATTTCACACAGCCGCCGCCGCGCTATTCGGAAGCCTCGCTGGTCAAGAAGCTGGAGGAGCTCGGCATCGGCCGCCCCTCCACCTACGCCTCGATCATCTCGGTCCTTCAGGACCGCGACTATGTGAAGCTCGACAAGAAGCGCTTCGTGCCCGAGGACCGCGGCCGCATGGTCACGACCTTCCTCGACAACTTCTTCCACGACTACGTGCAGTACGACTTCACCGCCAATCTCGAAGACCAGCTCGACGAGATATCCGGCGGCAAGATCGACTGGAAGAAGGTGCTGGGCGATTTCTGGCGCAACTTCTCGCGCGACGTCGCCGGCACCAAAGATCTCACGATCACGCAAGTGATCGACGCGCTCGACGAGGCGCTCGGCCCGCACTTCTTCCCGACCGAGCCCGGCGGCAAGGATCCGCGCGGCTGCCCGACCTGCGGCAACGGCCGCCTCGGCCTCAAGCTCGGCAAGTTCGGCGCTTTCATCGGCTGCTCGAACTATCCGGAGTGCAAGTTCACGCGCAAGCTGTCGGTCGAGAAGATCGAGGAAGGCAGCCCGATGGCGGCGCTGGCTGCCGGCCCGCTCGCGCTCGGCGACGACCCGAACAGCGGCAAGCCGGTCACCGTGCGCAAGGGCCCCTACGGCCTCTACATCCAGCTCGGCGAAATGCCCGCCGCGCCGGTCGCCAATACCGACGAAGAGCCGCCCGCCAAGGGCAAGAAGAAGGCCAAGGCGCCGAAGATCGATCCGGTCGACAAGCCCAAGCGCGTCGGCGTGCCGAAAGGCATGGACGTTTCGGCCATCACGCTCGAGCAGGCGCTCTCGCTGCTCTCATTGCCGCGCACCGTCGGCCAGCATCCGGAAGACGGCAAGGTGGTGAAGGCCGGCATCGGCCGCTTCGGCCCCTACATCCAGCACGACAAAATCTACGCCTCGATCCCAGCGGACGAAGACGTGCTCGTCATCGGCCTCAACCGCGCCGTCGATCTCCTCGCCGAAAAAGCCAAGCGCGGCGGGCGCGGCGACGCCGCCCTGCGCGAGATCGGCCCGCACCCGGCCGACGAGAAGCCGATCACCCTGCACAAGGGCCGCTACGGCCTCTATGTGAAGCACGGCAAGATCAACGCCACCCTGCCCGGCGATGCCGATTCGGAGACCATCGGCGTCGATGACGCGGTGAAGCTCTTGGACGCGCGCGCCGCCAAAGCCGGCAAGGCGCCCGCGAAGGGTAAGGCCAAGAAGGC
>DASTMO010000019.1:0-39968 GCA_035714115.1 Alphaproteobacteria bacterium | reverse complement strand
GCCTTCGCGGCGGCCCGTGCTCATGGCGCGCGCGGCGATCATCTCGGGCGGCTCGCCTTTGACGATCGGCAGCGTCGCGACGTTGGCCTGCAGGCCGAGCAGCATCAGCTGGTCCTGCGCGGCGGGGCGATGGACGTCGAGCGAGGCGAGCAGCACCTTCTTCTTCGACTTGATCTGCAGGCGCAGCGCGATCTTGGCCGCGCTGGTGGTTTTGCCCGAGCCCTGCAGGCCGACCATCATGTAGGGGACCGGCGGCGCGGCGTTCAGGTTCAGGGCCGAGGCTTCCGAGCCGAGCATGGCGGCCATCTCGTCCTGGACGATCTTGATGACCATCTGGCCGGGCGTGACCGAGCGGATCACCGCCTCGCCGACCGCCTTCTCGGAGACCTTGGCGATGAAGTCCTTCACCACCGGCAGGGCGACGTCGGCCTCCAGGAGGGCGATGCGAACCTCGCGCATCGCTTCCTGCACGTCGGACTCGCGCAGGGCGCCCCGGCGGGTGAGCCGGTCGAATACCCCTGTCAGCTTGCCGGAAAGGCCTTCGAACATCTAACTGCCTGAAATCCCGAGGAAAACGCACGCAAAACGACAAAACACCAGTGCGCGACACTCGCGGACTGGTGGCCACTCGCCCTTATGTTTCAACGACTTAGGGCTGGCGGGACAAGAACTTACGTTGCTTGAACGGGGCGGAAGGTAGGCCGGTGGCCTTAGAGAGTCAAGGAGAGGCGGTCTGGCAGACCCGTGCTTTGGCGTCCCACTGGCCGCCGCCATCGAAGCAGCGGTCCTGCTCCACATAGATCATCCAGACGAGTTTGCCGGCGACCAGGAGGAATCCGAGGGCGATCAGCCACATTTTGATCTGTTTCGTGGTCATTTACGCGGTGTAACCCATCTTTTGGAGCGCATGGCGCATCTGATTGGCCAAAAACAACGCCTTTTTGGCCAAATATTGCGGAATTCCCACGTCCGCCGTGGCGATGGCGAAGGTGCGCGAGGCCATGAAGCTGTCGTACTCGTCCATGCCGTGCCAGACGACGCCGACCAGCTCGGCCCGCTCGGACCGGGAAAAGCCGGCGATCTTGTCCATGAGGGCCTTTAGGGCCGCCGATTGGCCGGCAGCCACATCCTTCTCCACCGCCTCGGCGGAGGGCGAAGCCCCCAAACGCCCGGTCAAGTCGGCCTTGTAAGCGTCGGCCAGTTTCATGACGGCCTGAACCTCGGCCAACGAAATGTCGATGAGCGGTTCGGCCGTGACGGTTCCGGCGGTCATGGGATGTCCTGCATGGTGATTTTCCCCGATGATGCCGCAGGGACACGGCCCGATGCAACCGACGGGACTCCGTTTGACCCCGGCACCGCGCAAGGCCATATAAGCGCCATGGATCAGGTGCGCTTCCTCAAGATGCATGGGCTGGGCAACGACTTCGTCGTGATCGACGCGAGGCAGTCGCCTTTCACCCTGTCGGCTACCCAAGCCGCAGCGATCGCCGACCGGCGGCGCGGCATCGGCGCGGACCAGATCATCGTGCTCGAGAGCGCACCGAACGGCCAAGAGGCCTTCATGCGCATCCGCAACGCCGACGGCAGCGCCTCGGCCGCCTGCGGCAACGCCACACGCTGCATCGGTGGCTTCCTGATGGATGAGACCGGCAAGAGCCGCGTCGTCATCGGCTCGGAAGCCGGCGACCTGTTCGCGGATCGTGCATCCGGCGGCGAAGTGACCATCGATTTCGGCGCGCCGCGCCTCAAATGGAACGAAGTGCCCCTTTCGCGCGAGATGGACACGCTGCACTTGCCGCTGAGCATCGGCCCGGTCAGCGATCCGGCGGCCTGCTCGATGGGCAATCCGCACGGCACCTTTTTCGTCGATGACGTCGAAGCGCTCGACATCGCCGCCATCGGACCCAAGCTCGAATGGGATCCGATCTTCCCCGAGCGCGCCAACATCGGCTTCGCGCAGGTGCTGATCCGTTCACGCATTCGCATGCGGGTGTGGGAACGCGGCGCCGGCATCACGTTGGCCTGCGGCACCGGCGCCTGCGCCACGCTGGTCAACGCCGTACGGCGCGGCCTGGCCGACCGCAAGGCGCAGTTGGTGCTCGACGGCGGCACGCTGACCATCGAATGGCGCGAATCGGACGGCCATGTGCTGATGACCGGCGCGGTCGCCATCGCCGCGCGCGGCACCATCGATCCGTCGCTGCTCGCTGAACCTGCCGCTTCGCGAGTCGCCTAATGGCGACAACGACGAAGAGCGGCGCGACGATTCGCGAGCCGGAAGTCGTCACCTTCGGCTGCCGCCTCAACGCTTATGAGTCCGAAGTGGTGCGCGCCGAGGCCGCCAAGGCCAACCTGACCAACGCCATCATCGTCAACACCTGCGCGGTGACCGCCGAGGCTGAGCGCCAGGCGCGCCAGACGATCCGCAAGAAGCGCCGCGAGAACCCCGACGCGAAGATCATCGTCACCGGCTGCGCGGCGCAGATCGATCCGGCCAAGTTCAGCGCCATGCCGGAAGTCGACCATGTGATCGGCAATGCCGAGAAGATGAAGGCCGAAAGCTACGCCGCGCTGGCGACCGACGCCGCGCCGCGCCTGCAGATCACCGACATCATGAAGTTGCGCGAAGCCGCCGGCCATCTGATCGACGATTTCGCCGGCCACGCCAGAGCCTTCATCGAAGTGCAACAAGGCTGCGACCATCGCTGCACCTTCTGCATCATCCCTTACGGCCGCGGCAATTCGCGCTCGCTGCCGATGGGCGACATCGTCAACCAGACGCGCCGCCTGGTGGCCAACGGCTATAACGAGATCGTGCTCTCCGGCGTCGACATCACCAGCTACGGCCCCGATCTGCCGGGCCAGCCGAAACTCGGCCAATTGGTGCGCCGCCTGCTCGCCAATGTGCCGGAGCTGCCGCGCCTGCGCCTCTCCTCCATCGACGTCGCCGAGATCGAGAGCGACGACGATTTGATGGAATTGATCGCCCACGAGCCGCGCCTGATGCCGCATCTGCATCTGAGCCTGCAGGCCGGCGACGACATGATCCTGAAGCGCATGAAGCGCCGCCATTCGCGCGCCCAAGCCGTCGAGTTCTGCGCGAAGCTGCGGAGCTTGCGCCCGGACATGGCCTTCGGCGCCGACCTGATTGCCGGCTTTCCGACCGAGACCGAGGAGATGTTCGAGAACAGCCTCAAGCTGGTCGAGGATTGCAGCCTGGCCTTCCTGCATGTCTTCCCCTTCTCGGCGCGCGCCAAGACGCCGGCCGCGCGCATGCCGCAGATGCCGATGGAAATTCGCCGCGAACGGGCTGGTCGTTTACGGCAGCGTGGCGAAGCCGCGCGCGACGCCTATCTCGCCCGCTTCGTCGGCCGCACGGTGCGCGCCATCATGGAAACGCCGACGCTCGGCCGCTCGGAGGAGTTCGCCGCCGTCGAGTTTGCCATGCCACAGGAAGTCGGCAGCATCATCGAGACGCCGATCGCCAAGCTCGAGAACGGCCAGCTGATCGCGGGCCATCCCCTGGGCTTTAAGGCATGAGCGACGCGCCGAAGAAGGGCTGGTTCGCCCGCCTGAAGGACGGGCTGACCCGTTCCTCGTCCAAGCTCGGCGAGGGCATCGGCGCGATCTTCACCAAGCGCAAGCTGGACCGCGCCGCGCTCGATGAATTGGAAGAGCTGCTGATCGGCGCCGATCTCGGCCCGGCCACCGCCGCCAAGCTGACCGATCAATTGGCCAAGGACCGCTTCGACAAGGACGTCGACGAGACCGAAGTGCGCGAAGCGCTCGCCGCCTCGATCGCCACGATCCTCGAGCCGTTGGCCAAGCCGCTCATCATCGACCGTGCGAAAAAACCCCATGTGGTGCTGATCGTCGGCGTCAACGGTTCGGGCAAGACCACCACTATCGGCAAGCTGGCCGCGCGCTATCGCGCCGAGGGATTGTCGGTGATGGTCGCGGCCGGCGACACGTTCCGCGCCGCCGCTGTCGAGCAATTGAAGGTCTGGAGCGAGCGCACCGGCGCATCCTTCTACGCCAACGAGAAGGGCGACGCCGCCGGCCTGGCCTTCGACGCGCTGACGCGCGCGAAGCAAGACGGCACCGAGGTGCTGCTGATCGACACCGCCGGCCGCCTGCACAACAAAGAACATCTGATGGCGGAGCTGGACAAGATCCTGCGCGTCATCCGCAAGATCGACCCGACCGCGCCGCATGACGCGGTGCTGGTGCTCGATGCCACGACAGGGCAGAACGCCCTGTCGCAGGTCGACATCTTCAAGAGCCGCATCAGCGGCCTGGTGGTGACGAAGCTGGACGGCACCGCGCGCGGCGGCGTGCTGGTGGCCCTGGCGGAGAAATTCGCCTTGCCCGTGCATGCCATCGGCGTCGGCGAGGGCGTGGAGGATCTCGACGCCTTCACGGCGCGCGACTTCGCGCGCGGGCTTATGGGGCTCGAACGCTAAGCGTTCGGCTTAACAAAAGGCAGCGCTAACGCTCTCGCCCAAGCCAAGACGCGCTGACGCGCTTTGGGGGACTGGAGCGCTAGAAGCGCCCGTTCCGATCAGACGAGAATATTGAGCAGGCTGCCGCGCGGCAGGTTGGCCACGGCCCGATGGGTTTCAGCGGTCACGCTCGGCAGAGCCGTCGCCTGAGCCTGCTGCTGCGCCTGCCGTTCGGCCAGGGCGGTCTGGGCCGCCCGCATGCCGGGCGAGACCTTGGAGACCAACGCCGAGGAACCCTGCGTGGGCAGGCCGGCGACGAGGTTCGGAATATTTCCAGTGGGCGAGATCATGATGCCCGGCAATTTATGCCGAGTTTTCTTAATGGCCGCTTAACGGCGCAAAGATTCCGCCAAATACGCGCCGAAAACCCGGTTAAAACGCGGTAAGTTTTTCGCAAGCCCTTATCACGCTTAGCAAATCTGGCGGCGGGATTTACCGTTGTTTAAGGGACGGGGCTGTATTCCGATGGTGCGGCATCACGCGATTTCCGCGCGGCGCCCATGAAACGGCAGACCATGACCGAAAAAGCCCTGTCCTCTTTGCAGGACGACGATCTCGAAGGACTGATGAAGCTCGCGCGGGACAAGACCGTCGCGGGCCGCAAGGCCTTGGTCACTGCCGTCGGCGATCTCTTCTTCAACAATCAGGATGTGCTCAGCGACCGCGAACGCGCGCTGATGACCGACATCCTGCGCCAGATCATCCATGACGTAGAGATGTCGGTGCGCCGCGAGCTGGCCGAACGGCTGGCCGGCGTGAGCAACGCGCCGCGCGATCTCATCGTCACGCTCGCCAACGACGAAATCGAAGTGGCCCATCGCGTGCTGATGCAGAGCGACATCCTGCACGACGTCGATCTGGTGGAGATCATCCACCACCGCACGATGGAGCATCAACTCGTCATCGCCATGCGCAAGAACCTCAACGAGAGCGTGACCGACGCGCTCGTCGAGACCGGCAATGAAGACGTCATCAAGGCGATGCTCGACAACACCAGCGCGCGCATCTCCAAAGGCACGATGGAATATCTCGTCGACCAGTCCAAGCGCGTCGACACCTACCAGAATCCGCTGCTCAAGCGCCCCGACCTGGAGCAGGAGCTGGCCCGCCGCATGTATTGGTGGGTCTCCGCCGCGCTGCGCCAGCACATCGTGAAGAACTTCAACGTCGATCCGGCCGAAATCGACGAGACGCTGGAAAGCAGCGTCAAATCGGTGATCGACAATCACGGCCGCGCCGTCGAACAACCCAAGCACGTCGAGCTGGTCGAGCGCCTTCACGAAGAGGGCAAGGTCACGCCGCGCATGCTGCTGCAGGTGCTGCGCCAGGGCGAAGTGCCGCTGTTCGAGGCGATGTTCGGCAAGCTTTCGGGCCTGCGCCCGCGCCTGCTCCGCCGCATGATGTTCGAGCCGGGCGGCGAAGCGCTCGCCATCGTCTGCCGCGCCATCGGCATCGAAAAGGCCGACTTCGCCAGCATCTTCATGCTGACGCGCAAGGCGCGCGCCCACGACCGCGTGATGAACCCGCGCGAGCTGTCGCGCGTGCTCGAGCTGTACGACCGCGTCACGCCCGACGTCGGCCAGCGCATGCTCAAGAAATGGCAGCGCGACGCCAGCTTCCTCAACGCCATCCGCGTTCTCGAAGCCGCCGAGAACGAAAATGACGGCAAGTGACGACATGAGCCCCATGACGGCACATGCGCCGAACGGCGCCACATGGCATGAGCCCGCACGTGCGGCCGCGAACGTCAACACGCGGGCTGCGCTGGCCGAGGTCGCCGGCGGCACCGCCGTGCTGCCGGGCGAAGCGCTCGCCCTGCTCGCCGACGGCCCGCCGATGTATGTCGCGAGCCTCGACGGCAAGCTGACCTACGCCAACATCGCCTACCAGCGCCTGCTGGAGCAGCGCGCCCAGAAAGCCGGCGTCGATGTCGATTGGGCCGGCCATTTCGCGCTCGACGAGATCGTCTGCGACGTCACCGTGTCCGGCGCGACGATCGTGCGCGAAGACGTGGTGGAAACTCCTGCCGCCGTCGAGTTCTACAGCTCGCAGCATTTCCCGATCCGCGACGCCGCGGGCAAGATCGTCGCCGTCGGCGGCGTCTATCACAACGCCACGCGCGAAGCTCAGGCCTGGCTCGAGACGCTGGCGGCGCGCGAGCGCTTCCAAGACATCTCGCGCCTCGTCTCCGATTGGATCTGGGAGACCGACGCGGACTTCAATTTCACCTACGTCTCGCCGCGCGTCATGGAGGTGCTGCAGCGCCATCCGCGCTCGTTCCTCGGCGCAAGCTTCTTCGATCTCGGCAAGACGCCGGAGGTCTTCACGCGCGAGACGCGCTCGCCGTTCCGCGATGTGCTGCACGAGATTCTCGACGGCGAGGGCGAGACGCGGCTGTTCCTGGTCAGCGGCCTGCCGGTGTTCGACGACAAGACCGGCGTCTTCAAGGGTTATCGCGGCACCGCGCGCGACGTGACCGAGATGAAGCAGCGCGAAGACGCGCTGCTGCGCGCCAAGCTGATGGCCGAGGAAGCCAACCGCTTCAAGGGCGAGTTCCTCGCCAACATGAGCCACGAGCTGCGCACGCCGCTCAACGCGATCATCGGCTTCTCCGAGATCATGCGCAACGAGACCTTCGGCAAGCTCGGCAACGACCGCTATGTCGAATATTCCAAGGACATCCTGGATTCGAGCCGCCACCTGCTCGGCATCATCAACGACATCCTCGACATCTCGAAGGCCGACGCCGGCAAGCTTCAGCTCTACGAAGAGGAAGTCGACCTGCGCCAGGAAGTGCAGGACGCCGCGCGGCTGTTCTCCGAACACGCCATCGAAGTCGGCCTCAAGCTCAAGCTCGACCTGCCGGCCGAGACCCCGCCGCTGTGGGCCGACCGGCGCAAGATCAAACAGATCCTGCTCAATCTGCTGTCGAACGCCATCAAGTTCACGCCCCCCGGCGGCGAAGTGCGCGTCGCCAGCGAGATCGACGGCGAGACCGGCGATCTCAAGATCGTCGTCGCCGACAGCGGCATCGGCATCGACCAAAAGGACATCGACAAGGTGTTCTCGGCCTTCGGCCAGGTCGAGAGCAGCCTGAGTCGCCGCTACGAAGGCACCGGCCTGGGCCTGCCGCTCTCGGTCGCCCTGGTCGAACTGCACGGCGGCAAGCTCGAGCTCGAAAGCGCCGTGGGCGTCGGCACCAAGATCACCGTGCGCCTGCCGGCGCGCCGCCTGCATCACGGCGAAACCGCCGCCGAGCTGCCGCCCAGCCTGCCCCCCGACGCGGCCTGATCCCGCCGACCTGCGCATAGCCGCTTTGCGCAAGCGGCTTTGCTCATCGCCGCCGAACGAGGCTAGATTGCCTGTTCCATCGGCCGCAGCAACCGTTTCCGTTCCATGACCTACCACCTGCCGCCCCCCGGCAGCACTTCAGCCCTCGACGCTTGGCGCGCCGGCCTGATCGCCGCCTTCGGCGCGCCCGGCCTGGCGCTGATCGCCAGCTTCATCGGCTTCGGCGCGCTGGCCCGCGAGCTCGGCATCAACCTGCCGCTGTCGCTGCTCTCGACCGTCACCATCTGGGCGGTGCCGGGCCAGATGGCGCTCGCCGAGATGCAGGCGCTTGGCGCCGACTTCCTCGCCATCGTCGTCGCCGTCAGCCTGATCAACGCCCGCTTCCTGCCGATGACCATGCCGCTGTTCGCGTATCTGCGCACGCACGAGCGCGGCGTCAAGCGCACGGCGGCGCTTTACGGCCTCGGCCAATTCATTGCGCTGACCTTCTGGACCGGCTCGATGCGCGTCATGCCGCTGCTGCCGATGCAGCAGCGCCTGCCCTGGCTCTACGGCTTCGGCATGTCCTGCATTGGCGTCTCGCTGTTCGGCACCATCCTCGGCTACGGCGCGGCGAGCGCGCTGCCGACGACGCTCAAGCTCGCGTTCGTCTTCATCAATCCGCTGTTCTTCCTGCTGGTGTTCAGCGCCGACGTGAAGGGCGCGGGCAACATCGCCGCGATCCTCGCCGGCGCGGCCATCGGCCTCGCCGTGCATCCCTTCTTTCCCGACTGGAGCCTGATCGCCGGCGGCGTCGGCGGCGGCAGCATCGCCTTTCTGATCGGCGAGAAGTTCGGCGGCCGCGTCACGCCGGCCGAGCCCGAAGAGCCGTCGGAGCCGACACGATGACGACGCAGCACAGCGATCTGTGGCTCTTCGCGCTGATCGTCGCCGCCGGCCTCGGCTCTTACGTCTGGCGCGGCCTCGGCGTCTGGCTGTCGGGCCGCGTCGCGCTCGACAGCCCCGTGCTGCGCTGGGTCACTTGCGTGTCCTACGCCATGCTGGCAGCGCTGATCGCGCGCATGCTGATGATGCCGGAAGGGCCGCTGGCGGCCGCGCCGCTGATCGACCGCGTGATCGCCAGCGCGTTGGCGCTCGCGGCACTGTTCATTTTGAAGCGCAATACGCTGGCGGCCGTGCTGATCGGCGCGGCAGCGCTGGCGCTGCTCGCGACCTTGCGCACCGCCGGACTGCTTTAGAAAATTAGGCGACGACCTTCTCGGCCGCCTTCTCCAGCGCCTTCACGCCCGGCAGCTCCTTGCCTTCGAGCCATTCGAGGAAGGCGCCGCCCGCCGTCGAGATGTAGCTGAAAGCTTCGCTGACGCCGGCATGGCCGAGCGCGGCGACGGTGTCGCCGCCGCCGGCGATGCTCACCAGCTTGCCCTGGTGGGTCAGCTTGGCGGCGATGTTGGCGACCGCGTTGGTGCCGGCGTCGAACGGCGGCACTTCGAACACGCCGAAGGGGCCGTTCCACACCAGGGTGCGGCAATCGCCGAACAGCTTCTCCAGCGCTTTGATGCTGGCCGGACCGATGTCGAGGATCATCGCGTCGTCCGGCACCTGGCCGACCGGCACAGTCTCATGGGCCGCGCCGGGCTTCACTTCGCGCGCCACGACGACATCGACCGGCAGCACGAATTCGCAGCCGCCGGCGCGCGCCGTCTTCATGATCTCGAGCGCGGTGGCGGCCATCTCCTTCTCGCACAGCGACTTGCCGATCGGCGCGCCCATGGCGAAGAGGAAGGTGTTGGCCATGCCGCCGCCGATGATCAGGCGGTCGACCTTCTTGGAGAGATTGCCGAGCAGCTCGAGCTTGGTCGAGACCTTCGAGCCGCCGACCACCGCCGCGAGCGGACGATCGGGCTTTTCCAGCGCCGCGCCGAGCGCTTCGAGCTCGGCCTGCATCAGGCGACCGGCGAAGGCCGGCAGATAATGCGTGATCGCCTCGATCGAGGCATGAGCGCGGTGAGACGTCGAGAAGGCGTCGTCGACATAGAGATCGCCGAGCGCGGCGAGACCCTTGGCGAAGGCGGCGTCGTTCTTCTCTTCGCCGGCATGGAAGCGCAGATTTTCCATCAGCGCCACTTCGCCCGGCTTGAGCTTGGCGGCGACCGCTTCGGCTTCGGCGCCGATGCAATCCTTCACGAAGATGACCGGCCGGCCGAGCGCCTGCGACAGCGGCTCGACCAGCGGCTTCAGCGACTGCTCAGGATCCGGTCCTTTGGGGCGGCCGAAATGCGACAGCAACACCAGCTTGCCGCCCTTGTCGGCGATCTCCTTCACGGTCGAGGCGAGACGCTCGATGCGCGTGTAGTCGGTCACCTTGCCGTTCTTCATCGGCACGTTGAGGTCCACGCGGACGACGACGCGCTTGCCGGCGATGGGAGCTTTATCGATGGTGTTGAACTGCGGCACTGCGTCAGACCTCTCAGCCCAGCTTGCCGACGAGGCCGGCGACGTCGACCATGCGGTTCGAGAAGCCCCACTCGTTGTCGTACCAGGACAGTACGCGCACCAGGCGCTTGTCTATGACCTGAGTCTCCATCTTGTCGTAGGTGGAGCTGGCCGGGTCGTGGTTGAAGTCGGTCGAGACCAGCGGCTCGTCGGTGACGTTCAGGATGCCCTTGAGGCGGCCGTTGGCATATTCAGCGATGGCGGCGTGGATGTCTTCCACCGTCACGTCGCGCTTGGCGGTGAAGGTGAGATCGACCATCGAGACGTTGATGGTCGGCACGCGCACCGAGGTGCCGTCGATCTTGCCCTTGAGCTCCGGCAGCACGAGCGAGACGGCCTTGGCGGCGCCGGTCGAGGTGGGGATCATCGACATGGCGGCGGCGCGGGCGCGGCGGCGGTCCTTATGCAGCATGTCCTGCAGGCGCTGATCGCCGGTGTAGGAATGCACCGTGGTCATGAAGGCGCGCTCGATGCCGACGGTGTTGTGCAGCGCGTAGGCGAGCGGCGCGAGGCAGTTCGTCGTGCAGGAGGCGTTGGAGATGATGCGGTGGTCTTTGACCAGCTTGTCGTGGTTCACGCCGTAGACGACGGTGATGTCTTCATTCGTCGCCGGGGCGGAGATCAGCACGCGCTTGGCGCCGGCATCGAGATGCTTCGTCGCCGCGGCGCGGTCGGTGAAGATGCCCGTGCATTCGGCGAGCACGTCGATGTTCATGTCCTTCCACGGCAGCTTGGAGGGATCCTTCTCGGCGAACACCTTGATGTTGCCGCGGCCGATGTCGATGCCGTCGGCGGTGAGCTTGACCTCGCCGGGGAAGCGGCCGTGCGCCGTGTCGTAGCGCAGCAGATGCGCGTTGTCGGCGACCGAACCGAGATCGTTGATCGCCACCACTTCGATGTCCTTGCGGTTCTGCTCGTGAATCGCACGCAACACCAGGCGACCGATACGGCCGAAACCATTGATCGCCACACGCACCGTCATAGCCATCCTCCAGTTCTTCGGTTACGGCCGCCGCGCCGAGGTCATCAAGAGCGGCAGGCCGATGGTCATTGTTCGGGCCGCGCGCGGCCCCGTCACGTGACTATTTCAGGCGCTCGCGCACCTTTTGCGTCACGGCGTCCGCCGTGACGCCGAAATGCTTGTAGAGCTCTTCCGCCGGGGCCGAGGCGCCGAACGTGGTCATGCCGACCACCGCGCCCTTGTCGCCGACATAGCGCTCCCAGCCGAAGGTACTGGCCGCTTCGACGGCGACGCGCGCCGTGTTCTCGCCGAGCACTTGCGCGCGATAAGAAGCGTCCTGCGCGTCGAAAAGTTCCCAGCAGGGCATGGAGACGACGGCGGTGCCGACGCCTTCGGACTGCAACTTCTCGCGCGCTTCGAGCGCGATCTGCACTTCCGAGCCGGTGGCGAAGATCGTCGCGCGGCGCGGGCCTTCGGCGTCCTTCAGTACATAGCCGCCCTTGGCGCAGAGATTGTCGGCCACATGGGTGGTGCGTACCGCCGGCAGGTTCTGACGCGAGAGGGCCAGCACCGAGGGACGCTTGCTCTGCTGCAAGGCGGCGAGCCAGCATTCGGCGCTCTCGACCGCGTCGGCCGGGCGGAAGGTCAGCAGGTTCGGGATGACGCGCAGCGCGGCGAGATGCTCGACCGGCTGGTGCGTCGGGCCGTCTTCGCCAAGGCCGATGGAATCGTGCGTCATGACATAGACGACGCGCAGGCCCATCAAGGCGGAGAGGCGGATCGACGGGCGGCAATAGTCGGTGAAGACCAGGAAGGTGCCGCCGTAAGGAATGATGCCGCCATGCAGCGCCATGCCGTTCATCGCCGCGGCCATGCCGTGCTCGCGCACGCCGTAATAGACGTAACGGCCGGAGAAATCGTCCGGCGTGATCGGCGCCTGCACCTTCGACTTGGTGTTGTTCGAGCCGGTGAGATCAGCCGAGCCGCCGATCATTTCCGGCACGGCGGCGGTGATCACTTCGAGCGCTTCCTGCGACGACTTGCGGGTCGCCCAGGTCGGCGGCTTCTCGGCGAGCGACTTCTTGTAGTCGTTCACCACCTGCTCGAGATTCTTCGGCAGATCGCCCTTCTGGGCGCGGTTGAACTCGACCTGCTTGTTGGGTTCGAGATTGGCGAAACGCTCGCTCCAGGCCTTGCGCGGGCCGGCGCCGCGCGCGCCGGCGGCACGCCAGGCGGCGAGGATCGGCGCGGGAATCTCGAAGGGCGCGGCGCTCCAGCCGAGCTTGGCGCGCGCGCCGGCCACTTCTTCGGCGCCGAGCGGCGAACCGTGGGTCGCGGAGGTGCCGCCCTTCTTGGGCGCGCCGTAACCGATAGTGGTGCGGCAAGCGATGAGCGACGGCGTCGCGGTTTTCTGCGCGGCGGCGATGGCCTTAGCGACCGCCTCCGGATCATGGCCGTCGACGGCGACGGCGTCCCAGCCCGAAGCATTGAAGCGGGCGATCTGGTCGTCCGACACGGAGAGCGAGGTCGGGCCGTCGATCGAGATCTTGTTGTCATCGAACAGGACGATCAGCTTGCCGAGCTTGAGATGGCCGGCCAGCGAGATCGCCTCGTGGCTGATGCCTTCCATCAGGCAGCCGTCGCCGGCGATCACGTAAGTGAAATGGTCGACGACATCCTTGCCGTAGCGCGCGGCGAGCAGCTTTTCCGCCATGGCCATGCCGACGGCGTTGGCGATGCCCTGGCCGAGCGGGCCGGTGGTCGTCTCGATGCCCTGGGCGTGGCCATATTCCGGATGGCCGGCGGTCTTGGCGCCGAGCTGACGGAAGCGCTTGAGCTCCGCCATGGTCATGTCGGGATAGCCGGTCAGATGGAGCAGCGAATAGATCAGCATCGAGCCATGGCCGGCGGACAGCACGAAGCGGTCGCGGTCGGGCCAGGCCGGATCGGCCGGATCGAACTTCAAAAAGCGGGTGAAAAGGACCGTGGCGACGTCGGCCATGCCCATCGGCATGCCCGGATGGCCGGAATTGGCGGCCTCGACGGCGTCCATGGCGAGCGCGCGGATGGCGTTCGCCATCTCCTGGTGCCCAACGGACGGGTTTTGGGCTCCCAAGACTTCACCCTGCGGCAAATTATCCTCCTAAAGGGCCGTTTTCAGCAGGTTCGCCGGCCCGGTTTGGGCCACGAAGACAGATGCGAGAACGGCGCGAGATGGACGTGTCATAAGCAAAGCGGCCCCTGATGTCCATGGCGGATTTCGGCCTTCTAGGACTGCATTCCGGGCCTATCGGCCGATGGGAAAATCATCTTCTCATCCAGCCCCGACGATTCTTCGTAAACGCGCTAACAAATTGATTTATCGGTCAAAGGCGGCGTTTCATGGCAGCGATCGAGAAATCCGGGCCAATCTGGATCACGGGCGCCAGCAGCGGCATCGGCCGGGCGGTGGCCCTGGCCTATGCCCGGCGCGGCCGCCTGGTGATCGCTTCGGCGCGCGACGGGGCGAAGCTGAATCTGCTGGGCGGCGCGGCGCGCGGCCTGCCGGGCCGCATCGAGGCCATGCCGCTGGATGTGATCAATCCCTCGGCCATGCCCGATGCCCTGGCCCGCATCGAGGCGGAACACGGCCCGCTCGCCCAGGCGATCCTCAACGCCGGCACCCACCTGCCCATGGGCGCGGCCGATTTCAAAAGCGCGACTGTGCGCAAGCTGATCGCCGTCAATCTGATGGGTGTCGCCCATGGTCTCGAAGCCCTGCTGCCGGTCATGCTGGCGCGCCGTTCGGGCCGCATCGCCGTGGTGTCCTCCGTCGCCGGCTATCGCGGCCTGCCCTCGGCGGCGGCCTACAGCGCCTCGAAGGCGGCGACGATCGCCATGTGCGAGGCGCTGCGCCCGGAATGCGCGCGCGCCGGCGTGACGTTGCAGCTGATCAATCCCGGCTTCGTCGAGACGCCGCTCACCGCCAAGAACGATTTTCCCATGCCGATGATCATTTCGGCCGAGGCGGCGGCGGAGCACATCCTCGCCGGGCTGGACAGCGAACGCTTCGAGATCGCTTTCCCGCGCCGCTTCGCCATCATCATGAAGCTGCTGCGCGTGCTGCCCTATCCGCTGTTCTTCGCGGCAACGAAGAAATTGCTGCGTTAAGGCTTAAGGCTTCTGCAGCGCGAGCTGGCGCACGTCGATCGTGCCGGCACGGAACCCGCCTTCGCAATAGGCCAGGTAATAGCGCCACATGCGGCGAAAGCGCGCATCGAAGCCGAGCGGCGCGATCGCGCCCCAAGCGGCATCAAACCGTTCGCGCCAGATCTCCAGCGTGCGCGCATAATCGAGCCCGAAAGCGTGATGGCCGATCTCGCGCAAGCCGGCGCGCGCGGCGAGGCCGCTGAGAATCGTCGGCGACGGCAGCATGCCGCCGGGGAAGATGTAGCGCTGGATGAAGTCCACCGACTCGCGATATTCGGCATAATCCGCGTCGGCGATGGTGATGATCTGCAGCGCGGCGATGCCGCCGGGCGCAAGGCGCGCGCGCAACGTGTCGTAGAACGCCGGCCAATAGGCTTCGCCGACCGCCTCGAACATCTCGATCGAGACGATGCGATCGAAGCTGCCGGCGACGTCGCGATAATCCTGCAGGCGGATGTCGATCCTGTCCTGCAGGCCTTCGCGGGCGATCTCCGCCAGCGCCCATTCGCGCTGCGCCTGCGACAGAGTAAGGCCGACGACCTCGCAGCCGCGCTCGCGCGCGGCGAAGCGCGCGAAACCGCCCCAGCCGCAGCCGATCTCCAGCACGCGCTGGCCCGGCCGCAGATCGGCCATGTCGGCGATACGCCGCCATTTGGCGATCTGCGCGTCCTGCAAAGGCTGCTCAGTCCCATCGAAAATCGCCGAGGAATAGGTCATCGTCGGATCGAGCCATTGGCGATAGAAGCCGTTGCCGAGATCGTAATGGCTAGCGATGTTGCGCTTGGAGCCGCTGCGCGAATTGCGGTTGGCGATGAGGTGGCGCGCGCGGTTGAGCAGCGCGTGCCAGGCGACCACGGCCGTGCGCACCGACCAGGCCGGCGCGAGAATATGCTCGTTGCGCGCACCCAGCTCGATCAGGCCTGCGAGATTCTCGCTCGACCAATCGCCGTCCATGTAAGCCTCGGCGAAGGCGAGCTTGCCGCCGGCGAACAGGCGACGCAGCGCGCGCTCGTCATGGATCACCAAATCGGCTTCGGGGCCGGGCGACGGCGCGGCGATGCGATGGATCTCGCCGCCCGGCGTCTCGATGCTGAGGCGGCCGCAGGCGATCGCGCCGGCCAGCGACAGGAAGGCGCGCATCAAAGCGCTCGCCGGGGCGCGGCGCGTCGCCGTCTCACGTTCAGTGGTCATCGGCGCAGCTCCGTCACGTCGCGTCCGGCGGTGACGGTTTCGGCGGGCATCGGCGGCAGACGATAGAACGTCGCGCCCTTGCGCCACAGCCGCAGGGCTTCCCAATGAATCGCCGCGATGACTTTCAGCGTCATCAAGGGATGGGTGACGAAAGCCTTCAGGAGCGCGCCGTCGCTAAGCTCGGAACGCCGCGCCGCGTGGCAGGCGAGGAGCATATCGCCGTCCTCGTCGCTTTCGCGGATGGTCAGCGACAGGACATCGCCCGGTTCGCGCAAGCGGAAACGATAAGCGCCTTGCAGCGCCAGGAACGGCGAAACGTGAAAGCATTTCTGCGCCGTCTGCTCGATCATCGCGCCCGGCGCATGGCCCGCCGGCACGCGCAACAGATAGCAATGGCTCTGGCCGAAGGTGTTGCGCACTTCATAGAGCGCGGCACGCAAATCGCCCGCCGGCCCGTGGCAGAAATAGACGCTCAGCGGATTGAAGACGTAGCCGAGGATGCGCGGGAAACACAGCAGGCGGATCGCGCCGCCGTCCAAAGCGACGCCCTGCGCCGCCAGATGGCGCTCAACCCACGGCCGCAGGGCCGAGCCGTCGCGCGGGCCGTGATCCTTCTCATGAAAGGAGAAGAGATTGAAGCGGCCGCGCGAGAATAGGCGCAGACGCTCGGCCAGCGCATCAACGCGGTCGATGTCGAGATAGAGCGAGAAGACGCGGTAGGTGAAGCGGTGCGCGCAGGGACGCAGACGCTCGTGCATGACGCGCCCGAGATAGAGCGCGCCGGCCGCGATATCGACAGCCGCTGTCATGCAAAGGCCGGGGCGGATGCGCCGATTTGGCGCGGCAGGCGATCGAGCGAGGCGACGTCGCTCCATGGCGTCGGCACGCCGAGCCCGGCGGCGACCGCGAGGCCGGAGGCCAAGGCGTCCTCATGGAAGCCGTAGCCGAAATAGCTGCCGCAGAACCAGCTCGCCCGGCGGCCTTGCAGGCTGCCTAAGGCGCGCTGCGCGGCCATGGCGCGCGCGTCGAACATCGGGTGATCATAGAGGAATTCGCCGTGCGTCGCAGCAGGGTCGGGCTCGCGCGCCGGATTGAGCGTGACGAAGAATTGCCGCGTCCCGGGCAAGCTTTGCAGCCGGTTCATCCAGTAGGTGACCGACAGTTTCGCATCGTCGCCCTCGTCGCGCGCGCTGAGATAATTCCAGCTCGACCAGGCGCCGCGCCGGCGCGGCATCAAGGCCGGATCGCTATGCAGCACGGCGCGGTTCTTCTGATAGGCGAAGGCGCCGAGCAGCCGGCGCTCCTCGGCATCGGCGTCGGCGAGCAGCGCCAAAGTCTGGTCGGCATGGCAGGCGAAAACCGCCTGGTCGTAATGCAGCGTCTCGCCGTCGGCCATCCGCAGCGTCGCGCCTGAGGAGTCACGGCTCACGCGGACGACGGCGCGCCCGCTGTGGATGCGCTCGCAAAAGCCGGCGGTGAGGCGGCGCACATAGGCGCAGCTGCCGCCCGTCACCGTGCGCCATTGCGGCCGTGCCGCCATCTGCAACAGCCCGTGGTTGTCGAAGAAGCGCAGCAGGCTGGCGGCGGGGAACGCCATCATGTCGCGCGCCGGTGCCGACCAGATGGCCGCGGCCATGGGCAGCAGATGGTCGCGCGCGAAGGCCGCGCCATAACCTTCGCGGCGCAACCAGTCGCCGAGCGACAAAGCCGGATCGAGCGTGTCGAGGACGCTCGGCGCTTGGCGGTAGAAGCGCGCCACATCGCGCAGCATGGTGAGAAAGCGCGGCCGCAGCAGGTTGCGAGGCTGAGCGAACAAGCCGCGCGGCATGTCGCTGCCATATTCGAGCGCGCCGTTGTCGATCGAGACGGCGAAGGACATGTCGGCCGGCTGGGTGGCGACGCCGAGATGGTCGAACAGCCGCACCAGATTGGGATAGTTGCGCGCGTTGTAGACGATGAAGCCGGTATCGACCGGCACCGACGCGCCGTCCGCCCCGGGCGCGTCCACCGTATGGCTATGGCCGCCGACCCAATCGGCCTGTTCGTAGACATCGACGGCATAGCGCCGCGACAGGAGCCAGGCGGCCGACAGGCCGGCCATGCCGCTGCCGATCACGGCGATGCGCGCGCCGGGCGGCAAAGAGGGGGAGGAAAAGTCCGCGGCGGGGGGCACGGCGACGGGGTCGAGACTGTCCGGAGGCATAAGACACGCGGGATGTTGCGGAAACATTAGCAACATTGTTACGGCCCGTCTGCCGCCGAGGATCATTTTACCCGGCCGATGCCGTGATCCAGCCCACCGCCCCCCGCGTAGAAGACTGAAACAGCCCGAGAGCATCATGAGCCTCGCCATCAGCTTCCCACAGGGTGCGCCCGTCGCGTCCCGCCGGTCCGGCTCCCTTGTCCGGGGCCGCGCTATGGCCTTAGATAAGGCGATGGACAAAGCCTTCAGCCCGCCGCCGCCGGACACGGCCGAGCTCGCCCGCCTGGTCGCCGCCGTCGCCGAGGCGCGCGACAAGCAGGCTTTCGCCCGCCTGTTCGATTATTTCGCGCCGCGTCTGAAGACCTATCTGATGCGGCTCGGCGCCAATGCCAGCGCCGCCGAGGACATGGCCCAGGAATCCATGCTGATCCTGTGGCGCAAGGCCGAGAGCTTCGATCCGCGCCAGGCCAATGTCCGCACCTGGATGTTCACCATCGCGCGCAACAAGCGCATCGACGCGCTGCGCCGCGAGAAGCGCCCCGAGCTCGATCCCAACGATCCAGCCCTGGTGCCGGCCGCCCCGGCCCAGGCCGACGAGAATTTCGCCGCCCTCGAACATGAGGATGTGCTGCGCGAAGCCATCGCCACCCTGCCCAAAGAGCAGGCCGAGCTGCTGCGCGTTTGCTATTACGAGGACAAGTCCCATCGCCAGATCGCGCGCGAGATGGACATCCCCCTCGGCACCGTGAAATCGCGCCTGCGCCTGGCGCTGGCGCGCCTGCGCGCCTCGCTGCAGAACCGCGTTTAATCCGAGCCCGCCATGACGATGAAACTCGCCCCCAGCCACCATCCCGACGACGCCGTGCTGTTCGATTACGCCGCCGGCACCTCCTCCGAAGCCGCCGGCGTCATGATCGCCAGCCATCTTGCGCTCTGCCCGCTGTGCCGCGCCGAAGTCGAGCGCCTGGAAGCGCTCGGCGGCGCCATGCTCGAAGATTTGCCGCCGACCGCTTTGCAGAACACCGATCCGGAGGCGCTGCTCGCGCGCCTCGATCGGCCGGACGCGCCGGCTCCCATGCGCCCCGCCGTGGCCTCCTCAATCCTGCTGCCGCGCCCCTTGCGCGATTATCTGGCCGACATGCCGGTCGGCGGCGATCTCGCCGCCCTGCCCTGGCGCAAGCTCGGCGGCGGCGTCGACGAGATCGACATCCCCGACGTTGCGACGGGCGGCGAACATCTGCGCCTGCTGCGCATCAAGGCCGGCAGCGCCGTGCCGCGCCATACTCATCATGGCAACGAAATGGTCATGGTGCTTTCGGGCGGCTTCAGCGACGCCGCCGGCCATTACCTGCGCGGCGATGTCGGCCTGTCCGATCCGAGCATCGACCACACCCCCGTCGCCGATGCCGGCGAAGACTGCGTCTGCCTGTCCTATACCGACGCGCCGCTGCGCTTCACCGGTCCGCTCGGCTGGCTGCTGAATCGCATCGTCAAGTTCTAGTTCCCGCGCACTGCCCTTAGCGGCGTTACGCAATTTGCGTAATGCCGCTATGCTCAATGGGCTGTTGCGCCGGCCGCGGCGCGGGGCGTAAACCTGGGGTCCGTTTCCCCGCCCAGGTTCTTCATCTCCATGTCCGAGTTTTCCGGCGCCCGAACGCACTGGCCGCGCATTTTCGCGGGCCTGGCGTTGGGTCTCGCATCCGGCGCGCTGTTCGCCTGGGCCGGCACGCCGATCCCCTGGATGATGGGGCCGCTCGTCGGCATGGGCATCGCCCAGCTCTGCGGCGCCAAGCTGCATCTCTTCCCTTACGGCCGCCAGGCCGGCCAATGGGTCATCGGGACCTCCGTCGGCCTCTATTTCATGCCGACGGCGCTCGTCGCCCTGCTCAGCAATCTCGGCTGGATCTTCCTCGGCGCGGTCCTCACCCTGATCATGGCCGGCATCGGCGGGCTGCTGCTGTCGCGCATGTCCGGCATCGACAAGACCTCCTGCTATTTCGCCACCGTGCCGGGCGGCGCGGCCGAGATGTCCGTGCTCGCCATGCGCTACGGCGGCAACGTGCCGGCGGTCGCCATCACCCAGTCGATGCGCATCGCGCTCTTGGTACTGATCGTTCCGCCGGCGCTGACGCTCGCCGGCTTCGCCGGCATCGACCGCGCCGCGGCGCAGCTGCTGCCGCCGTTCGTCGCCGACAAGTTCTTCATCCTCATCAGCATCACGCTGATCGTCGCCGCCGTCTGCGCCAAGCTGCGCATCCAGAACGCCTGGATGATGGGGCCGCTGATCTGCAGCGCCGCCCTCACCGCATCGGGCCTGACGCTGTCGCGCGTGCCGGTCGAGCTGGTCGACTGGGCGCAGGTCATGCTCGGATTGGCTCTCGGCTCGCGTTTCGAGCGCGATTTCTTCGCGCGCTATCGGATGTTCATTCCTTACGCCATATTCAACGCCCTGTTCCTGATGGCGGCCTGCGGCGCATGCGCCTGGGCCATCGCCTGGGGCAGCGGAAGCATCGCGCTCGGCGATTCGCTGCTCGGCCTCGCGCCCGGCGGCATCGGCGAGATGGCCATCACCGCCAAAGGCCTCGAACTCGGCGTCGCCGTCGTCACCGCCTTCCAGTTCGTGCGCATCAGCGCAGCCAATTTCACGCCGCCCTTCCTCTTTCCGTTGGCGCGCCAATGGCGCGAGCGCTGGCTGGCCCGGCGCGGCTGACCGGCTGGCGCACGGCGCGCAAACCGTCTAAACAGGACGGGACGGGGACGCGCATGACGAACGACAACATCATTCATATCGCCAACGTAAATGTTGGCGGGCCGTGGTTCGAAGATCTCAAGGTCGGCCAGGTCATCGACGACACGCCCGCCGTGACGCTGACCGACGGCCATGCCGCGCTGCATATGGCGGCCTTCAACGACCGCATGCGGCTGCCGCTCGATCACGGCCTTGCCGCCAGCGTGACCGAAGAGCCGCGCGCGTTGATCCATCCCATGCTCGCCGTCAACATGGCGATCGGCCAGACCACCTGGGCCTCGTTCCGCGTCAAAGCCAATCTGTTCTATCGTGGCCTGGTGCTGCGCCGCCCCGTCTTCGTCGGCGACACGCTGACCACCGTGACCAAGGTGGTCGCCCTCAAGCAGAACGCCGCCAAACCCGGCCGCGCCGCCACCGGTCTCGTCGGCCTTGAGATCACCACGACCAATCAGCATGGCGAGACGGTGCTGCGCTTCTGGCGTTGCCCGATGGTCGCTTGCCGCGATCCCAATGCGAACACGGGGCATGCCGACAGCCTCGATGCGATTCCCTCGGAAATCGCTACGGCCGATTTGATCGCCGCCGTTCCGGCAAAATGGAATCTCGACATTGTCCGCAAGCTTCCGGGCGTGCATGCGGGCGATGTGAAGGCCGGCACGACCTATATCGTCGAGGCGCGCGATTCGGTGAGCGGCGCGCCGGAGATCGCGCGACTGACGCTCAACATGGCGATGACGCATTTCGACGCTGCCGCCAGCATCTACGGCGCGCGGCTCGTGTTCGGCGGCCACGCCATCTCCATCGCCTGCGCGCAGATGCTGCGCGCGCTGCCCAATATCGTCACGCTGATCGCCTGGCGCGGCTGCGACCATCTCGCGCCAGTGTTCGAAAACGACATGCTGTCCTCGCGCATCACGGTTGAAGCGGTGACGCCGCTGAACAACGGCTCGCTGATCGATCTGCGCGTCATCACCCACGCGACCCGTGGAGCGGACGCCGTCGCCGCAGGACAAGCTCAAGCCGCCGACGTGCTCGATTGGCGCGTCGTCGCCCTCATGGCGTAGCGATGAACAACGGCATTCTCTCGGGCTTGCGCGTGATCGAAGGCTCGGCCTTCGTCGCCGCGCCGCTCGGCGGCATGACGCTGGCGCAGATGGGCGCCGAAGTGATCCGCTTCGATCCCATCGGCGGCGGCATCGATCACGGCCGTTGGCCCCTCACCGACAGAGGCGCCAGCCTGTTCTGGGCCGGCCTCAACAAGGGCAAGAAATCCATCGCGATCGATCTGGCAAAACCCGAAGGCCAGGAGATCGCGACGGCGCTGATCACCGCGCCCGGGCCGGATGCCGGCTTGTTCCTGACGAATTTCCCCGCGCGCGGCTGGCTCGATTACACCAAGCTCAAAGCTCGCCGCGACGATCTCATCATGCTGGCGATCACCGGCCATCACGACGGCACCACCGCCGTCGATTACACGGTCAATTGCGCCGTCGGCTTTCCCTACGTCACCGGGCCGGCGAATATCGATGCGCCGGTGAATCATGTGCTGCCCGCCTGGGACGCGATCACCGGCGTGACCGCCGCCAGCGGCCTTTTGGCCGCCGAACGCCACCGCTTGAAAACCGGCGAGGGCCAGCTCGTCACGCTGGCGCTCTCCGACGTCGCCTATGCCATGGCCGGCAATCTCGGCTTCATCGGCGAGGTCGAGATCAACGGCGCCGAGCGCCCGGCTTACGGCAATTATCTCTATGGCGGCTTCGGCCGCGACTTCGTCACACGCGATTCAAAGCGTGTGATGATCGTCGCGCTCACCTTGCGCCAATGGCAGAGCCTGCTGAAATCCACCGGCCTCGCCGAAGCCATGGCGCGCATCGCCGCGAAGCACGGCTTGAAAACGCTCGACGACGAGGGCGACCGCTTCCGCGCCCGCGAGGATATCGCCGCCGCTTTCGCGCCCTGGATCGCGGCGCGCGATCTGGCCGAGATCGCCAAAGCCTTCGACGCGACGGGAGCTTGCTGGGGGCCCTATCAGAGCTTCGCCGAGATGGTGGCAAACGATCCGCGCTGTTCGCCCGCCAATCCGATGTTCGCGCGGATCGACCATCCCGGCATCGGCAGCATATTGACGCCCGCCAGCCCGCTCGATTTTTCGAGCCACGAACGCCTGGCGCCGCAACCCGCGCCGCGCCTCGGCGCTCAGACTGACGAAATCCTCGAAGGCCTGCTCGGATTGTCGCCCGGCGAAATCGGCCGGCTGCACGACGCCAAGATCGTCGCCGGCACCTAAACCCCCTCACGCGCATTTGAGCGGCCTGCCGTAAAGCCGCCTAAATCCGCGGCTACCCCGGCTTGGGTCCGGGGATAGAGGCGAGGCAGCGGGGATTCCACGCTTGCAAAGGGCGCAAAGGCCCGTATGAATCTCTCCCCCGGCCATGCGACAGGCCGGCTAAGCGCTTGGTACGACTAACGATTTAGCGCAAGGGTAAGGGCGGGATGACGACGATGATCGCGATCGAGGGCTTGAGCAAGACGTTCGGCCCGATCAAGGCCGTGGACAAAGTGTCCTTTGAAGTGGCGCGCGGCGAGGTGCTCGGCTTCCTCGGGCCGAACGGCGCCGGCAAATCCACCACCATGAAGATGCTGACCGGCTTCCTGCCGGCCGACGAAGGCCGCGCCTCGGTCTGCGGCTTCGACATCGCCACCCAGCCCATCGCCGCCAAGCGCAAGCTCGGCTACATGCCCGAAGGCGCGCCGGCCTATTCCGACATGACGCCGCAGAGCTTCCTCTCCTTCATCGCCGACATGCGCGGCTTCTCCGGCGCGGAGAAGAAGAGCCGCGTCGCGCGCGCCGCCGACATGACCAACCTGCGCCATGTGCTGGAGCAGCCGATCGAGACCCTGTCGCGCGGCTACAAGCGCCGCGTCGGCCTCGCCCAGGCGCTGCTGCACGATCCGGAGGTGCTGGTGCTCGACGAGCCGACCGACGGCCTCGACCCCAACCAGAAGCACGAGGTGCGCCAACTCATCCAGGAGATGGCGCCGCAGAAGGCCATCGTCATCTCGACCCACATTCTCGAAGAGGTCGAGGCGATCTGCTCGCGCGCCCTCATCATCGCCCACGGCCGCGTCGTCGCCGACGGCACGCCCGCCGTCCTGCAGGCGCGCTCGCCGCGCCACGGCGGCGTGGTGATCAAATGCTCGCTGTCGGCGGCCAACGAGCTGGCGCCGCTGCTGCGCCGCGTCGCCGGCGTCGCCGACGTGAAGATCGAGCTGAGCGGCCTGTTCGTTCAGGCGCTGCCCGACATGGACATCTTCGACGCCGTGCGCGTCGCGGCGCGTCAGCGCGCCACCGACATCAAGGAGATCCGCCAGGAGCGCGGCCGCCTCGACGATGTCTTCCGCATGCTCACCGGCGGCGCGAGCGGCGCCGAGATTCTCTCGCAGTCGGCCGCGTAAGGACATTCGACATGAACGCGCTTTGCACCGTCTTCAAACGCGAGCTCGCGGCCTATTTCGCCACGCCGCTCGCATATGTCTTCATCGTCATCTTCCTCGCCCTGACCGGCGCGCTGACCTTCTTCCTCGGCAATTTCTTCGAGCGCGGCCAAGCCGACCTGTCACCGTTCTTCCTGTTTCACCCCTGGCTCTATCTGCTGCTGGTGCCGGCCATCTCGATGCGCATGTGGTCGGAAGAGCGCAAGAGCGGCACCATCGAGCTGCTGCTCACACTGCCGCTGACGCCGGCTCAAGCGGTGATCGCCAAATTCTTGGCGGCCTGGTGCTTCGCCGGCATCGCCCTGGCGCTGACCTTCCCGTTCTGGATCACCGTCAATTATCTCGGCAAGCCGGACAACGGCGTGATCTTCGCCAGCTACATCGGCAGCTTCTTCATGGCCGGTTCCTATCTCGCGATCGGCGCCTGCTTCTCGGCGCTGACCAAGAACCAGGTCATCGCCTTCGTGCTCTCCGCCGTCGTCTGCCTGCTATTCACGGTGAGCGGCACCTCGCTGGTGCTCAACTTCTTCACCGGCTGGGCCTCGCCCGGCGTGGTCGAGGCGATCTCCTCGCTCAGCTTCACCGCCAATTTCGAAGCGATCTCCAAGGGCGTGCTCGATGTCGTGAGCATCGTCTTCTTCGGCTCGGTGATGGCGCTGTTCCTGTTCGCCAACGTATTGCTCGTCAATCTCTATAAGGCGCGTTGATCATGGCGGTTCCGAAGTTCCTCGACTCCTCGCGCGTCAACGTCCGCGTTCTCGCCTTCGCCGGACTGGCGCTCGCCATCGTGCTGTTCCTCAGCCTGAACATCCTGGCGCGCAACACGGTCTCCAGCGCGCGCGTCGATCTGACCGCCGACAAGCTGTTCACCCTGTCGCCCGGCACCTATGCGGTGCTCTCCAAGATCGACGAGCCGGTGACGCTGCGCTTCTACTACTCGCCGACGCTCGGCAACGAGCTGCCCAATGTCGGCAAGTACGCCACGCGCGTGCGCGACATCCTGAAAGAATATGCCGCCATCGCGCGCGGCAAGATCCGCCTCGAGATGATCGAGCCGGTACCCTTCTCCGACGCCGAGGATCAGGCGGTCGCCGCCGGCCTGCAGGGGCTGCCGCTCGATCGCACCGGCGAGATGGTCTATTTCGGCCTCGCCGGCAGCAACTCGACCGACGACGAGGAGCGCGTGGCGTTCTTCTCGCCGGACCGCGAGGCGTTCCTCGAATATGACCTGACCAAGCTGGTCCACAATCTCGCCAATCCGAAGCGCAAGACCATCGGCATCATGACGGCGCTGCCGGTGAAAGGCTTCCCCGGCACGATGATGGCGCGGCTCAATCCGGCCATGGCGCGCCCCTGGCAGCTGCTCGCCCATCTGCAGCAGCTGTTCGACCTGAAGGAAGTGCCGATGGACACGGCGGAGATTCCCGCCGGCATCGATGTGCTGCTCGTCGCCCATCCTGCCGAGATCAGCAACAAGGCGATGTACGCCATCGACCAATATGCGCTGGGCGGCGGCCGCGTCGTCGCGCTGGTCGATCCTTTGTCGGAAGCGGCCGAGCGCTCGCTCGGACCGGGCGCCAAGCCGGTGCCGGCGACCTCGAACCTCAAGCCGCTGTTCGACGCCTGGGGCATCGAGCTGGCCGACGGCAAGATCGCCGGCGACATGACCACGGCGCGCCGCGTCAATGCCGGCTCGGAGACGCGTCCGCAGGCGGTGGAATATCCGGTGTGGCAGATTCTGCGCCCGGCCAACTTCTCGACGACCGACCTGATCGCCAACGGCATCGAGGTGATGCAGCTGACCTCGCCGGGCGCGCTCTCCAAGAAGGACGGCGGCACGACCAACTTCACGCCGCTGATCCAGACCAGCGAACGCTCCGACCTGATCGACGTCGAGAAGGTCAAAGGCGGCCGCCCGGACTTCCAGGGCATCATCCAGGACTTCAAGCCGAGCGGCGCGAAACTAACCATCGCGGCGCGCGTTTCGGGCCCGGTCAAGACCGCCTTCCCGGACGGCTTCCCGAAGGACGAGGCGAAAGAGGGCGACGAGGCGGCCAAGCCGCCGGCCAACCGCCTCGCCCAGGCGATGCAGGACGAAGAGAACGAAGGCAAGCCCAAGTCCGTCGACGCGCCAACCAAGCCGCAGCTGATGGAATCGAAAGGCCCGATCCAGGCCGTCGTCATCGCCGACACCGACCTGCTGCAGGACCGCTTCTGGGTGCAGATGCAGGATCTGTTCGGCCAGGCGGTGGCCATGCCGCTGTCCAACAACATGGACTTCGTGACCAACGCGCTCGACAACCTGACCGGCTCGAACGACCTGATCGGCCTGCGCTCGCGCGGCATCTCGCAGCGTCCGTTCGAACGCGTCGAGGCCTTGCAGCGCGACGCCGAGACGCGCCTGCGCGCCAAGGAGCGCGAGCTTCAGGCGCAGCGCGAGGAGACCGAGAAGAAGATCGCCGACCTGCAGCGCCCCGGCCAAGGCGTCGCGACGCAGGGCGCCCAAGTGACACTGTCGCCGGCGCAGCAGGAGGAGATCGAGAAGTTCAAGGCGCAACTGCTGAACATCCGCCGCGACCTGCGCGGCGTGCAGCTCGACCTGCGCCGCGACATCGAGCGGCTCAAGACGCGACTGTGGTTCCTCGACATCGCGCTGATCCCGCTGCTCGTCGCCATCATCGCCATCGGCCTCGGCATTTGGCGGCTGCGCCGCCGCCGCATCGCCGTTTCGGCCAAAGGTTAAGGAGACCCGCCATGAACTTGCGCGCCTTCCTCGGCCTCGCTCTCGCCACCGTCCTCGTCGTCATCGCGACCGTCATCGCCGTCACCACGCGCGGCAACGCGCCGGCGACGCGCGCGCCCGGCACGATCTTGCTCGGCGATCTCGCCAAGTCGGCCGACAACGCCGCCAAGATCGTCTGGACCCGCGCCGGCGAGACGACGACCATCGTCAAGACCGGGCCGGAGAGCTGGACGGTCAACGAGCTGTCGAACTACCCCGCTTTCAAGATGCAGATCGACGAAGCCGTCGTCGGCGCGTCGCGCTTCATGACCTTCGAGCCGAAGACGGCGCGGCCCGAGCTTTACGACAAGCTGGACCTTGGCGATCCGACGACGAAGGAGGCCAAGTCTTCCCGCCTGCAGATCTACGACGCGAGCGGCAAGCAGATCGGCGACGTCATCGTCGGGCGCGTCAAATCGGCCATGACCGGCCAGGAAAGCATTTACGTCCGCCTGCCGAACGAGCCGCGCGCCTGGCTGGTGAAGGGCAAGGTGGAGCTGCCGACGGCACGCAACGGCTGGGTCGACACCACCGTGCTGCATGTCGATCTGCCGCGCGTGCGCGAAGCGACGCTGAACACGCCGGCCAAGCCGACGCGCGTGCGCGTGTTCAAGAGCACGACGGACGAGCGCGACTTCACCATCGAAGGCATGCCCGCCGATTACGAGACCAAGGACATCTTCGGCGCCGAAGACGTCGCGCGCGTCATCCAGCAGCTCAATTTCGAGGACGTGAAGCCGGCTTCTCAGGTTCCGCTCGACACCAGCGGCCAGCCCTGGGCCGAGTTCGTCACCTGGGACGGCTTGAAGATCGATCTGTGGCTGACCGAGGCGGACGGCAAATCCTGGGCGGCGGTGAAGGCGAGCATGCTGCCGGACGCCACCGGGGTGAAATCCGAGGAGAAGCCCGAGGGCGACAAGGACGCGCTGGCCAAGGAGGTCGCCGAGACCAACAGCCGCACGGGCGGCTGGGTCTATGCCGTGCCGTCCTACGAGCTCGGCCATCTGCGCAAGACGCTGGACGATCTGATCCAGCCCAAACCGAAAAGCTAAGCCTTTCGCGCATCGTAGCTAAAGCCCTGGCCCGGTTGAAGAACCGGGCCAGTTTGCATTCGGCCTCCGGCTCTTTGCGAGCCGCTCGCAGCGGCGCATTGCAAAAGCGGCGAAAAGCCCTATTTCATCAAGGTGTTTAGCGGCGCCCCAAAGATGGACAGGCCCGCCGTCCGTCCGTTATTTTGCGCGCGCCCGTCATTCTTTCACGCCGTTGCGCGTCCTCGCGGACGCGCGCACGCCGTTTCATAGAGAGCATGCCATGAGAAAAGGTCCGACCGAACCGAAGCAGGTCTATGAGCAGCACGTCTTTCTCTGCCAGAACGTGCGCCCGGACGATCATCCGCGCGGCTGCTGCAGCGCCCGCGGCTCGGTCGAATTGCTGAAATACATGACGAGCCAGGCCCGCAAGCTCGGCATTAAAGACGCCCGCATAAATCCGTCGGGCTGCCTGGAGCGCTGCGAGATGGGTCCGGCCATGGTGATCTATCCGGAAGGCGCCTGGTACACTTTCAAGACCAAGGAAGACATCGACGAGATCCTGCAGAGCCATCTGATCGAGGGCAAGCCGGTGAAGCGCCTGCTGCTCGAGAACACGGACCGCCTGCCCAAGGATCGCGAGGCGCGTCTCGCCCAAGCCGGCATGAGCGCCGCCGAGTAAGCATTTAGTTCAGGATTTTTGCGATGACCGTTGAGACCACCGATAAAACTGCCGACGCGCCGACTGGCGAGAAGCAGCATTTCTACGACACGCATCTGTTCTGCTGCGTGAACGAGCGCCCGAAGGGCCATCCGCGCGGCTGCTGCGCCGACCGCGGCGGCAAAGAGCTGCACGCGCATTTCAAGAAGCGCGCGAAAGAGCTCGGCATCAAGAACATCCGCGTGAATCAATCGGGCTGCCTGGAGCGCTGCGAGCTCGGGCCGACCGTGGTGATCTATCCGGAAGGCACCTGGTACAATGTCGAGACCATCGACGACGTCGAGGAAGTGCTGACCAAGCACATCCTGAACGGTGAGCGCGTCGACCGGCTCTATCTCGAAGCCGACCAGAAGCGCCCCAAGCCGAAGCTGCGCAACCAGCTGAAGCTGACCGTCTCGCGCGTCGAAGATCTCTCGAGCAACATTCGCCTGTTCGAATTCGTCGCGCCCGACGGCGCGATGCTGCCGGAATTCACCGCCGGCGCGCATATCGACATCGTCACCGGCGGCGGCCACCGCCGCTCCTACTCGCTGTCGAACGATCCGGCCGAACGCCATCGCTACGTGCTCGGCATCCTGCGCGAGAAAGCGGGACGCGGCGGCTCGGCCTGGATGCACGACAACGTCAAGGTCGGCGACACGATCACCGTCATGCCGCCGTCGAACGCCTTCCCGCTCGCGGAAAGCGCCGGCGAGCATATCCTGATCGGCGGCGGCATCGGCATCACGCCGATGAAGTCGATGGTCCATCGCCTGAAAGAAATCGGCGAGAAATACACGCTCTATTATTGCTCGCGCGATCAGGCCGACACTGCCTTCTACGACGAGATCAAGGCGCTGTGCGGCGACAACGTGGTCTTCACCCATGACGGCGGCGACCCCTCGAAAGGCCTGAATTTGAAGGCATTGCTGGCCGAGCATCGCCCCGGCAGCCATGTCTATATCTGCGGCCCCAACGGCTTCCTGAACGCCGTGCGCAAGGCCGCCGAACATTGGCCGGAAGGCTGCGTGCATTTCGAGCTGTTCGCCCCGCCCGCGCCCGCCGCCAAGGAAGGCCTGGTCAACGAGGCTTTCGAGGTCTTGCTGTCGCGCCAGGGCGTCACCGTGCCGGTGCCGGCCGACAAGTCGATCCTGGAAGCCGTGCGCGGCGCCGGCATCGACATCGATTCGTCCTGCGAGGAAGGCGTCTGCTCGACCTGTGAAGTGCGCCTGCTGTCGGGCGCGGCCGACCATCGCGACTCGGTGCTCTCCGCCGAGGACAAGGCGGCGAACAAGAAGATCATGACCTGCGTCTCGCGCGCCGCGCCTGGCGTGAAGAAGCTGATCCTGGATATTTGATCCAGCGGCGTCACCAAACAAAAAGGCCCGGATCGCTCCGGGCCTTTTTCGTTTCCGCGGGCTACGCCGGCGATCAGGTCAGCAGGCTGGCGTAATGATGATGTTCGGTGTTCACCGCGACGCGGCGACTTTCGATCGGCGTGTTGTCGATGCTGAAGGACACGCGGTCGATCTCCAGAATCGGCGCGCCGACCGGAACGCCGAGCAGCGCCTGATCGTCCGCCGTCGCCAGAATGGCGCGCAGCTTCTCCTGCGCGCGCACCACCAGCACGCCGAACTCGCGTTCCAGCACCTTGTAGATGTTGGTCGGCTCGTTCTTGCGATAGATCAGGTCGAGATCGGCGAAGCGTGATTGCGGTAGCGCCATCTGGTCGAGCAACATCGGCGCGCCGCCGAAGCTGCGCGTGCGGACGATGCGATAAACGCCTTCATCCGATCCGAGGCCGAGCACTTCGCTCTCACGGCTCGTCGCCTTGTCGAGCTCGACCGAGATCAGTTTGGTCGCCGGATCCCACACGCCGCCCAGGTCGGGACGGATGCGGAAGAAATGGAAGGGGGTGCTACGGCCGTCGCGCGCCGCGACGAACGTGCCTTTGCCCTGCTGGCGGATCACCAGTTTTTCGGCCGACATTTCGTCGAGCGCCTTGCGCACGGTTCCTTGGCTGACCTTGAACTCGGCCGCCAGCTTGAACTCGCTCGGCAAAAGCTCGCCGGGCTTCCAATCGCCGCGCATCACCCGCTGAATCAGCAGCTCTTTGATCTGCGCGTAAAGCGGATGAAAGTCCGGCGTATCGCCGACCCGCTCGCGCGACTCGATTCGTCTGTTCACGCCTGCCCTGCTGATTTTTATGAAGCCGATTTGCGAACGATTATAAACGAAACATCGGTCCTGTCTAACGCGACGGGCGCGCCGCGCCGCTAATGCGCGCCGGCCCCGCCCCTCTTATGTTCCGGCGGGTCTGTTTCCAGCGTTTCCGCCATGCGCTTGCGCTGCCGCCATGCCCAAATCCACAGCAAAATGCAGAGCGCGGCGCCGAATGCCACTGGTTCGCGCAGCCCGATATGTTCCGCCGCCGTGCCCATGATCAGCGCGCCGAGCGCCGGACCGCCGCGCGCCACCAGGCCGTAAAGGCTCATGACGCGCCCGCGCATCTCCGGATCGACGGCGGATTGCGTCAGCATCTGGTTGCTCGTGCTCTGCACGACGAAGCTGTAGCCGATGCAGCCGACCATCAGGCAGGCGAGCGGGAACATGTCGGCCGGCATCATGGCGAAGGCGAAGCAGACGATCCCGATGATCAGGATGTTCGACAGGGTGATGCGCGTCAGGCCTTTGAGGCGCGCCCAGCCGAGCATGAGGCCGCCGCCGAACATGGCGCCGATGCCGTGCGCGCTCTGCATCAAGGCGAGGCCATGGGCGCCGTTGCCGAACACCTCGGCGGCGAAGGCCGGCAGCAGGTCGGTCAGCGGCCGGGCGAACAGGCTGGTGACGGTGAGGATGATGAGCTGCGTGCGGATGCCTTCGTGATGCATGACATAGCCGAGCCCGTCGACCGAATCGGCGAGCATCGATTTGCCGCTTTTGACCGGCGCGTCCACCTCGGGCGGGCGCATCAGGTGCAGGCAGATGGTGAAGACGAGGAACATCAGCGCGCCGACGACGAAGGTCCAGCCGTTGCCGTAGGCGTAGATGATCACGCCGCCGACCGCCGGGCCGATGAAGCGCGACGAGTTAAAGATCAGCGAATTGAACGAGATCGCCGAGGGCAATAGATCGCGGCCGACGAGATTGTAGACGATCGTCATGCGCGAAGGCCGGTTGAAGGCGACGATGGTGCCGCGAAACAGCGTGAGCGCCAACAGCAGCCAGATGTCCATCCAACCGGCCAATGTCAGCGCCGCCATGGTGATCGAATAGATCAGCGTGAGCGACTGGGTGAGCCGCAGCAGCTTGAAATAATTCATCCGGTCGGTGAGCGTGCCGGCGAACAGGCCGAAGATCAACGTCGGGAACTGGTCGGCGAAACCGATCAGGCCGAGCCAGAAAGGCGAGCCGGTCAGCTCCCAGGCGAGCCAGCCGATAGCGACGCGCTGCACCCAGAGGCCCGTGTAAGAGGTGAAGTTGCCGATGACATAGAGGCGATAATCGCGCAGAAGCAGCGTGCGCCACAGCATTTGAAAGCCGCCCGGCACCTTCAAGCCTGCCCATATGCTCATGCGCCGCTCCTACTGCGCCGCCGCGGCGCGTTTGGCCGCCGGCTCGCTTTCCAGCGCTTGGGCGAGGAAGGCGCGCTTGCGCATCGCCCAGACCCAGGCGACGAGGCAGAGCGCCGCGCCGGCCGCCACCGGCCAGCGCAGGCCGACATGATCGGCGGCGACGCCGAGGATCAGCGCGCCGAGCGCCGGCCCGCCGCGCGCCACCAGGCCGTAGGCGCTGATGACGCGGCCGCGCAAATCTGGATCGACCGCCGATTGGATCAAGGTCTGGTTGCTGGTGCCTTGCACGATGAAGGCGTAGCCGGCCGCGCCCGACAGCAGGCAAGCGAGCCAGAATTCTTTGGTGATCGAGAACAGCAGCAGCGAGACTGCCATGATCAGGATGTTGAAGATGGTGATGCGGGTCAGGCCCTGGATCTGGCTGCGCGCCGCCAGCATCGAGCCGCCGACCATGGCGCCGATGCCGTGAAAGGCCAGCAGCCAAGCCAGCCCGTCAGGGCCGCGCTGGAAGATGTCGGCGGCGAAGCCGGGCAGAAGATCGGTCAGCGGGCGTGCGAACACCGACGTGGTCACCAGGATGGCGAGCTGCAGGCGGATGCCGTTGTGGCGCAAGATGTATTGCACGCCTTCCCAGGATTCGCGCAGCAGCGAGCGGCCAGAGCGCTCTTTCGGCGGCATGGCAGGGATGTTCATCAGCCGTAGCGTGACGGTGAAGACGAAGAACATCAGAAAGCCGACGGCGAAGGTCCAGCCGGCGCCGCCGGCGACGATCAGCGCGCCGCCGATGGCCGGTCCGGTGAAGCGCGAAGTGTTGAAGATCGTCGAGTTCAGGGCGATGGCCGACGCCAACAGGTCGCGCCCGACCAGCGTGTAGATCACCGTCATGCGCGAAGGCCGGTTGAAGGCGACGATGATGCCGCGACTGAGCGTGAGGATCAGCAGCAGCCAGATGTCCATGAAACCGAGCAGCGTGCAGGCGGCGAGCAGAAAGGCATGGAACAGCTGCAGCGCCTGGGTGAGGCGCAGCAGCTTGAAATAATCCATGCGGTCGACGACGGCGCCGGCAATGAGGCCGAGCAGGATGGTCGGCGCTTGGTCGGCGAAGGCAATGAGGCCGAGCCAGCCGGCCGATTCGGTGAGATCCCAAGTGAGCCAGCCGATGGCGATGCGCTGCACCCACAGGCCGGTGTTCGACGTGAGATGGCCGATGACATAGAGGCGGTAATTGGGGATGGCGAAGGTCTGGCGAATCGCCGCGAAGCCGCCTGGCACCTTCATGCGATCCGCCTCATCTTGTCCGCGTCTCCCTGATCTCCGCGCATTCAGGCAGCGCCGCGGGACGCTGCGCGATGGAACGCGCGAGACGCCGCGACGGCGGTGGCCGGCCGGAGAATTCCCCTATAGCGCCATTATATAGGCGCGAGGCAGGTATGGGAGAAATTTACACGGGAATATCAGCTATTTCGCGCGGCAACATAGGAAAAAACTATCTAGTCGGGTCTTTCTCGACCGATCGTGCCGGCTGCTCGACACGCTGGCTCGGCACACCTTCGTCGGTCTCCAGCGCGGTAGCCAATTGGCGGCGGATCTGCCAGCCGCGCAAGCCGACGACAAGGCAGATCGCCGCGCCGATCGCCACCGGCCAGCGCAGGCCGGACTGTTCGGCGATGAGGCCGATGACGAAGGCGCCGACCGAAGGCATGCCCTGCTGCACCATGCCGTAGACGCTGATGACGCGGCCGCGGAAGCTCGGGTTGACCGCCGACTGGATCAACGTCTGGTTGCTGACGCTCTGGGTGATGAAGGCGAAGCCCAACAGGCCGCTCAAGACGCAAGCGAGCCAGAAGATGCCGTTGACGGCGAAGGCCACCAAGCCGAGCGAGAAGATGATGATGCTGACCAGCGTCACCGTGGTGAGGCCTTTGAGGCCGCCGCGGCTGGCCAGCCACAGGCTGGCGATCATGGCGCCGATGCCATGAGCGCTGAGCAGCATGGCGAGGCCGTGCGGGCCGCTGTCGAACAACTGCGCGGCGATGCCGGGCAGCAGGTCGGTGAAGGGCTTGGCGAGCACGGAGGTGACGACGAGCAGCATCAATTGCGGCCGGATGCCGTCGTGCCGGGCGATATATTGCAGGCCTTCCCAGGTCTCCAGCAGCATCGAGCGGCGCGCCGGCGCGCCCGGCGCGGCAGCCGATTCGCCCTTGGCCGGGCCTTCGGATTTCGGGAAATGAATAAGGCGCAGGCTGACGCTGAAAACGCCGAACAGCACCGCGCCGAGAGTGAAGGTCCAGGCCGCGCCGACCGCGACCAGCATCGCGCCGCCGATCGCCGGGCCGATGAAGCGCGAGGTGTTGAAGATCAGCGAGTTCATGCCGAGCGCCGACGGCAGCAGCTCGCGCCCGACCAGGTTGTAAACCACGGTCATGCGCGAAGGCCGGCTGAAGGCGACGATGATGCCGCGGATGATGGTGAGGCCGAACATGATCCACACCGTCATCACGTCGGTGAAGGTGCAGAGCGCCAGCGAGATCGAATAGAGCATCGTGCAGAACTGCGTGACGCGCAGCAGCTTCAGATAGTCGATACGGTCGATCAGCGTGCCGGCGAACAGAGCGAAGAAGATCGTCGGCCCCGATTCGGCCAGCGCCATGGCGCCGAGCCAAGCCGTCGAGTGGGTCAGTTCCCAGGTCACCCAGCCGATCGCGACGCGTTGCACCCACAGGCCGATGGTCGAGGCCCAGTTGCCGATCACGTAGTAGCGGTAGTTGGCGATTGTGAAGGTGCGGCGCATGGCCGCGAGCCCGCCTGGGACTTTCATCCAAGCTCTCTCAGACGCGAAAAATGTCGGTGTCGCGAACGCGCGTCCCATTGGGTCTTGGGGGAACGGCGTCCGTCGCGTCGTTATAGCACAGTTTGGCGAAAAACAGGCTTTTCGCCGGCCGCGCGGTTACGGCGAAGGCCGGAAACCGGCGGCGAACAGTGCGGACAGATCGGTGCCGAGCCATTCGCGCGGGATGGATTTCTCGACGCCCTGCTCCAGCGCCTTCTTGTAGATCAGCCCGCCGGCGGCGGCGAATTGGATGGCGAGGCCGGAGTTGTTCTTGAAATAGAGGATGCCTTTTTCCCCGCTTCCGCGCGGCGGTTGGCGCAAGCCGGCCTCGCCGCTCGCCACCCGGCCGAGCTCGACGACGCGGCTTTCCGGGATCGCGCCGCTTTCCACCAGGTCGAGCAATTCGCTCTGCTTGTTGTCGACGACCGTCTCCCAGTCGTTGACCACGATGGCGTTGGCGCGCTCGAAGACGCGCTGATCGACCTCGGAGCGCTTGTTGGTGACGTCGGAATTGGCCGTCGTCACCACCATCTGGCCGTCTTCCAGCCAGTCGCCGTCGAACAGGGCCTTCATCGAGTTGGTGGCGCAGACGACCACATCCGCGCCGTCGACCACCTCGCGCGGCCCCGCGGCGGCGACCACTTCCATGCCGCCCCTGAAGTTGTTGCGGTTCATGCGAGCGACGAAATCGCGCAGATGCTCCTGATTGGGGCTGTAGACATTGACGCGCGCCAGCGGCCGGATGCAGGCGATGGCTTCGAGCGCGGCGGAGGCCTGCTTGCCGGTGCCGAACAGGCCGAGCCGCGTCGCGTCGGGCCGCGCCATCTTGTCGACGGCCATGGCGGTAGTGGCGCCGACGCGCATGCCGGACAAGTGGAACTCGTGCAGCAGCGCCAGCGGTTCGGCGGTTTCGATGCTGAAGAGGATGGCGAAGCCCCAATTGAACTGGGTCGGGCTTTCATAAGTGCGGTAGGGATTTTCCGGCGTCGCCGGCCGCAGGATGGTCGAGCCGGCGCGCACGCAAGCGATGCCGTAGGACGGCACCGCGCCGACATGGACATTGGCGAAATAGCGCAGGGCCGGATCGGGATGCTTGGCGACATAGCGCATGCGCGGCCGGTTCACCGCCTCGCCTTTGGCGAAATCGGCGAAGGCGACGCGCATCGCCTCGATGCAATCTTCCATCGTGAAAAGGCGGCGCACGTCATCGTCGGTAATGATCAAAGTCATTTGAACGGCCAGCTCCCTGCGGCGTATTTTTTTGAGGGCGCGATATTACGCCGCTAGAGCGACGGAGCAACGCTTAAGCGCGCCAGAGGCCTTATCGCCATAATCCTTGGCGCGACAAGAAGTCGAGCAGCAGGGCATTGAAGCCGGCCGGGTCTTCGAGGAAGCAGCAATGGCCCGCGCCCGGCAAGATGCGATGCTCGGCCTGTTCGATGAGCGCCGCGGTCGCCAGGCCGCCCTTGAGCGCGCCGTCATGCTCGCCGTTGACGATGAGCAGCGGCGTCTTGAAGGACGCGAGTTTGGGCGTGAGATCGGAATCGGTCAGCGCGCCGAAAATCCGCGCGATGGCCTCGGCATCGAAGCTGCGGCGGGCGCGCTCGGCGAAGCCGCTGAGCAAATGGACGCCGAGCGGCGTGTCTGCCCAGCCCTGCGTGACGCCGAAGCGCAGATGGCCATAGTGATAGTCGTAGAGCGTGCCGTCGGCCGCGGCGGCGCGATAGGCCTTGATGCGGTGGTCGAACTGATGCTGCGGCCCACTGTTGCCGCCGACCAGGATTGCCGCTTTGAAGATGTCCGGATGATCGCAGGCGAGCATCAGCGCGACCTTGGAGCCGACGCTGCAGCCGAGCACCGTGGCGTCGCCCTTTACACCTTCGTCTTCGAGGATGCCGATGATGTCGTCGGCCATGTCGCGCAGGGTGAAGGGATCGTGCGGCTTGGCCGATCGGCCCATGCCACGCAGATCCATCGCGATGCAGCGGAATTGCGAAGAGAGCTGCGCCACCTGGTAAAGCCAAGCGTTGTGGTCGAACGGCAGCGGATGGATCAGCACCAGCGGTCGTCCCTCGCCCGCCGTCTCGTAATAGATGTCGAGACCATTCGCGCGGCTGATCGGCATGGTCGCAAGCTCCCCTGTTCTAAGGGCCGCATCATGCGCCGACCAGCGACGGCGAAACAAGCCGCGCTGCCGTTTGAGACACAAGTTCCGGCTTGTGAAAAATTTATCCGCGCCATTGAATGAGGGAGGACGCGGGCCATCTGAGCGACATGAACAGCACCCTTGCCGCCTCTCGCACTCTTCACGGCCAAACATCCCTCGCGCTGATCGGCGCGGCCATCGGCTGCGGCGCGCCTGACGAGCGCTGCGCCGACGCGCCCTTCGCGCTGCGCGAAGCCGATGTCGCCAGCGCCTTGACGCGCGCGGGCCTGCCCGCCGCCTGGCATGCGGTGCATGTCGCGCCCAAACGGGCCGACGGCGCGGTGCCGCTCGCCGCCATCGCCGACATGGCGCGGCGCATGGCCGACGATTCGGCGGCCTTGACGCGCGAAGGTCGGCGCTTCGTCTCCTTCGGCGGCGACCACACCGCCGCCATCGGCCTGTGGAGCGGCGCGGCGCGCGGCCTGCGCCAACGCGCCGCCGGCGCGCGCTTCGGCATGATCTGGATCGACGCCCATATGGACGCGCATACGCCGGCGACCACGGAAAGCGGCATGATTCACGGCATGCCCGTCGCCTGCCTGCTCGGCGAAGGCGAAGCGGCCTTGACCACGCTGGCCGGCGCACGCCCCGCCGTTGCGCCGGAGAATCTCTGCCTGATCGGCACACGCAGTTTCGAAACCGGCGAAGCGGCTTTGCTCGCGCGGCTTGGCGTGCGCGTCATCGACGCCGAAGAGGTGCGAAGCATCGGCTTCGCCGCCGCGCTCACGGAGGCGCGCGCCATCGCCGGCATGGATACCGCCGGCTATGGAATCTCGCTCGACATCGACGCCTTCGATCCGAGCGAAGCGCCCGGCACCGGCTATTGGGAGCCGCAAGGCTTGCGCGGCGATGATGTCGTCGCGGCATTCGCCGCGCTTGGCGATGACGCGGCATTCGCCGCGCTTGCGGATGATCCGCGTTTCGTCGGGCTGGAGATCGCCGAGTACAATCCGCACAAAGACAAGGATGGACGCACCCGCCGCCTGATCGAACAGACCGTGGCCGCGGGGCTCAGCAAGCGCGGCGTTTAGCCGCTCGGAACCACCACGAAGGCATGGCGTTTCCCTCTCAGTTCACGAATAAGGGAGATCGCCATGCCTATTATCCTGTGGCTGCTCGGGGTTCCGCTCAGCATCGTCATCCTTCTCATGCTGTTCGGCGTGGTTTCGTTCTGACGCTCCGCCGAGCGGCATTTCGGCGACACGGCATTCCGGTCTTATCCGCGCCGTAATCTCGCGCTATGAATCCCTCTGTCAGGCCGGCGGCGGCCCTTCGGGCGCCGCGCCGGCCGTTCGTGCAGGGAGTCCGCCATGAAGAAAATTCTCGTCGCTGTCGGCGTCGTCATCGGCTTGGTCGTCATCGCCGCCGTGGCGGTGCCGTTTCTGGTTCCGGTCGAGACCTACAAGGCCGAGATTGAGAAACGCGCGAGCGAGGCGACCGGCCGCAAGCTGACCATCGCCGGTCCGGTCTCCTTCTCCTTGCTGCCCAGCCTCGCCATCTCTGCACGCGATGTCAGCTTCAGCAACGCGCCCGGCGCGACCAACGCCAACATGATGCTGCTCGAGCGGCTCGACGTGAAGCTCAAGCTCTTGCCGCTCTTGTCGGGCGAAGTGGCGATCGACAGCTTCGTGCTGGAAAAGCCCGTCATCCATCTCGAGAAAAACCGCCAGGGCCGCGGCAACTGGCAGTTCGACACGGCCAAGGCGCCCGCTCCGGCGACCGCGCAAAATGCTCCCGCCGCGCAGCAAAAGGCATCGGGCGGCAATCCGCTGCAGGATCTGCGCCTCGGCGACGTGCGCCTGTCGAACGGCGCGATCAGCTATCGCGACGGCGCGACCGGCAAGACCTACGCCGCCGATACGGTCAATCTGCGCCTGTCGCTGCCCGACCTCGACCATGCGCTGCAGGTCGACGGAGGCCTGACCTGGAACGGCAAGCCGGTGACGCTCGGCGGCCAGATCGCTGCGCCGCGCGCGCTGATCGACGGCAAGGCCTCTGCCCTCGTGCTCGGCGTCGACAGCGATTTGCTGAAGTTCAAGTTCAAGGGCAATGCCGCCAACGCCGATCAGATGAAGCTGGATGGCGACATTGATCTCGCGGTGAGCAATATCCGTTCGCTCGCCGCATGGTTCGGCGAGCCGCTCAATGTGCCCGGCACCGGCCTCGGCCCGCTCAGCATCAAGGGCAAGCTCGCCGCGACCAACAATGCGCAGGGTCTGCGTGTCTCCTTCAACGGCGCGGAACTGTCGCTCGACGCCATTCGCGCCAAAGGCGACATGAGCGCCGATCTGACCGGCCGGGTGCCTTATGTGAAGGCCCAGCTTTCCACCAATAAGCTCGACCTCAATCCCTACATGCCGGCGCCCAAAGCGACGACGCCGGCAAGCGCGCCGCGCGTGCCGGGCAATGCGCCCTCGAGCAACGCCGCCGATGCCGCCGAACAGGGCTGGAGCACCGAGCCGCTCGATTTTTCGGGCCTGCGCGCCGCCAACGCCGATCTGACGCTGCAGGTCGATGGCCTGCAGATCCGCGACATCAACACCGGCAAGAGCGCGCTCACCGTCGCGCTCAAAGATGGCCGTCTCGCCGCCGATCTGACCGAGCTCGCGCTTTATGCCGGCCAGGGCAAGGGCCGCGTCACGCTCGACGGCGCAAGCGCCGTGCCGGCCGTCGGCCTCAGCTTCAATCTTTCAGGCGTGCAAGCTGAACCGCTCTTGAAGGACGCCATCGGCCTCGACCGCCTGCGCGGCAAGGCCGGCGGCGATATCCA
>DASTMO010000018.1:0-33697 GCA_035714115.1 Alphaproteobacteria bacterium | reverse complement strand
GACCGCGAAAAATGCTCAACTCCAAAGATCTCTTTGCGCGTCGTCAGATTCGCACGCGCTACCAGATCCGCAAGAATGCCGGCGGCCGTCCGCGCCTGTCGGTGTTCCGCTCGGGCCAGCACATCTACGCGCAGGTCATCGACGACACGAAGGGCGTGACCCTGGCTGCCGCATCGACCCTCGACAAGGACGTCAAAGGCAAGGTCAAG
This sequence comes from Alphaproteobacteria bacterium, assembly GCA_035714115.1. Taxonomy (GTDB): domain Bacteria; phylum Pseudomonadota; class Alphaproteobacteria; order SMXQ01; family SMXQ01; genus CAMAVH01. The sequence goes on along the minus strand of DASTMO010000018.1, from coordinate 33,488 downwards.
ACCGGCGCCGACAAGGCGGCCGCGGCCGAGGTCGGCAAGCTGCTTGCGCAGCGCGCGACGGCCGCTGGCGTGACCGATGTCGTGTTCGATCGCGGCGGTTATCCGTTCCATGGCCGCGTCAAGGCGCTGGCCGATGCCGCCCGCGAAGCGGGCCTGAGTTTCTAAGGGAAGTTTGATCCATGGCACGTAGACCCCAGGGCGAGAACAAGGGCCGCGGCGGCGAAGATCGCGAACAGAGCGATATCGTCGACAAGCTGGTCTCCATCAATCGCGTCGCGAAGGTGGTGAAGGGCGGCCGTCGTTTCGGCTTCGCTGCGCTCGTCGTCGTCGGCGACACCAAGGGCCGCGTCGGCTACGGCTCGGGCAAGGCCCGCGAAGTGCCGGAAGCGATCCGCAAGGCCACCGAGCACGCCAAGCGCAACATGATCCGCGTTCAGATCCGCGACGGTCGCACGCTGCATCATGACGCCATCGGCCGCTTCGGCGCCGGCCGCGTCGTCCTGCGCGCCGCGCCGGCCGGTACCGGCATCATCGCCGGCGGCCCGATGCGCGCCGTGTTCGAGACCTGCGGCATTCAGGACATCGTGACCAAGTCGGTCGGCACGTCCAACCCGCACAACATGATCAAGGCGACCTTCGCCGCGCTGCAGAGCCTCCGCTCGCCGCGCGCCGTCGCCGCCGCGCGCGGTAAGAAAGTGGCCGAGATTCTCGGCCGCGACGCTGCCGCCGCTCAGGAATAAGGAGCCTTACTCATGGCGACCAAGACCCTCAAGGTCACCCAGACCGGCAGCCCGATCGGCCGCCGTCACGACCAGCGCGAGACGCTCATCGGCCTCGGCCTGAACAAGCGTCACCGCACCAAGGAACTGCCGGACACCCCGGCGATCCGCGGCATGATCACCAAGGTCGCGCATCTCCTGCGCGTCGAAGAGTCGAAGTAATCATCAGCGCTCCCCATATGGGGGGCGAGAGACAGTTGCCTCGCGCGATGACCGCGCCGGGCCGAAGGATAGAAGTCATGACGCAGCTCAATCAGATTTCCGACAATCCGGGCGCTCACAAGGCGCGTCGTCGCATCGGCCGCGGCATCGGTTCGGGCCGCGGCAAGACCTCGGGTAAGGGCGTGAAGGGCCAGAAGGCCCGCACCGGCGTGTCGATCAACGGCTTTGAAGGCGGCCAGATGCCGATTCATCGCCGTGTTCCGAAGCGCGGCTTTAACAACATCTCCGGCCAGGTTTTTGCCGAGATCACCCTCGGCCGCCTGCAAAAGGCGATCGACGCGGGCAAGATCGACGCGAGCAAGCCGGTCACCCTCGAAGTCCTGAAGGCTTCGGGCGTGGTGCGCCACTTGCGCGACGGCGTGCGCCTCATCGCCACCGGCACGCTCAAGGCCAAGGTTGCCCTCGAGATCACCGGCGGTTCGCGCGCGGCGATCGAAGCGGTCGAGAAGGCCGGCGGTTCGGTGAAGGTCGCGATCCTGGCCAAGGCCGATCGTCCGGTCGTCGAAAGCAACTCGATCCGTGCGCGCAAGCAGCGGGCGGCGGGCAAGACCGCCTAAGCCTTCGACCGTCGGACATCGTAACCGAGGGATCAGTACATGGCCTCCGCCGCCGAGCAGCTTGCCGCCAACCTGAACTTTGGCGCTTTTTCTAAAGCCACGGAGCTGAAGAAGCGCCTGTGGTTCACGCTTGGCGTGCTGATCGTCTATCGCCTCGGCACGTTCATTCCGATTCCGGGCATCGATCCGAGCATCCTGGCTGAGCTGTTCAGCCAGCAGCGCGCCGGCATCCTCGGCATGTTCGACATGTTCTCGGGCGGCGCGCTCGGGCGCATGACGATCTTCGCCCTGAACATCATGCCGTACATCTCGGCCTCCATCATCATGCAGCTCCTGACCAGCGTCTCGCCGCGTCTGGAAGCGCTGAAGAAGGAAGGTCCGGCCGGGCAGCGTAAGATCAACCAGTACACGCGCTACGGCACGGTGATTCTCGCCGCGGTGCAGGCTTACGGCATCGCCGTCGGCCTCGAGGGCATGACCGGCGCCAGTGGCGCCGCCGTGCACGAGCCCGGCTTGTTCTTCCGCCTGACCACGGTGATCACGCTGACCGGCGGCACCATGTTCCTGATGTGGCTCGGCGAGCAGATCACCGCGCGCGGCGTCGGCAACGGCATCTCGCTGATCATCTTCGCCGGCATCGTCGCCAACCTGCCGATCGCCCTGGTGCACACCCTCGAGCTCGGCCGCACCGGCGCCATCTCTGGCGTGCTGATCGCCATCCTCATGATCATGGTGGTGGCGGTCATCGCCTTCATCGTCTTCATGGAGCGCGCCCAGCGCCGCATCCTGGTGCAGTATCCGAAGCGCCAGGTCGGCAACAAGATGTTCGGCGGCGAAAGCTCACACCTGCCGCTCAAGATCAACGCTTCGGGCGTGATCCCGCCGATCTTCGCGTCGTCGCTGCTGCTGATGCCGACCACCGTCGCCAGCTTCAGCGCGGGGCAGGGGCCGGAATGGCTGACGCTGATCACGGCCAACATTGGCCATGGCCAGCCGCTGTTCATGGTGCTCTACGCGGCGCTGATCATCTTCTTCGCCTTCTTCTACACTGCGGTCGTCTTCAATCCGACCGACACGGCCGAGAACCTGAAGAAGTACGGCGGCTTCGTGCCCGGCATCCGTCCCGGCAAGAACACCGCCGACTATCTCGACTACATTCTCACGCGCCTGACCGTCGTCGGCGCGGCCTATCTGACCGTGATCAGCCTGCTGCCGGAATTCCTGATCACCCGTTTCTCCGTGCCGTTCTACTTCGGCGGCACCAGCCTGCTGATCGTCGTCAGCGTGACGCTCGACACGGTTGCCCAGGTCCAGTCGCACCTGTTGGCGCATCAGTACGAAGGCTTGATCAAGAAGTCGAAACTGCGCGGACGCCGGGGATGAACCTGATTCTTTTGGGCCCGCCGGGCGCCGGCAAAGGCACCCAGGCCCAGCTGCTGAAAGACCGCAACGGCCTGGTCCAGCTCTCGACCGGCGACATGCTGCGCGCCGCCGTGGCCTCGGGCTCGGAGCTGGGCAAGCAGGCCAAGTCGATCATGGCCGCCGGCGGCCTGGTGTCGGACGAGATCATGATCAACCTGATCTCGGACCGGATCTCCCAGCCGGACTGCGCCAAGGGTTTCATTCTGGACGGGTTCCCGCGGACCACCCGGCAGGCCGAGGCGCTCGACGCCATGCTGTCGGCCAAGGGGCTGAAGCTGGACGCCGTCATCGAACTGAAGGTCGACGATGCCGCTCTGGTCGAGCGGATTTCGGGCCGGTTCAGCTGCGCGAAATGCGGCGCCGGCTACCACGACAAGTACAAGCAGCCGAAAAAGGCTGGAATTTGCGATAGTTGCGGGTCGGACCAGTTCACCCGCCGCGAAGACGACAAGGCGGAGGTCGTTGCCTCCCGCCTGGAGGCCTACCACCGCCAGACGGCCCCTCTGTTGCCCTATTACCAGGCGCGCGGGGTTCTGAAGACGGTCGACGGCATGGCCGGCATCGACGAGGTGCAGGGCCAAATCGAGAAGGTTTTAGCGGGGGTTTAAAAGCCTCCTAACAAGTTGACTTGGGACCGGATTTTTCTATAATCCCGGGCCTTCTGCCTCCAGCTACCTGGAAGCGGGACGTCAATCCACATTTGAATCGCGGGAGTATGCGGCGTGGCGCGCATTGCTGGCGTTAACATTCCTACCGACAAGCGGGTGCTGATCGCGCTGACCTACATCCACGGGATCGGTCCGGCGCGTGCGAAGGACATTATCGCCAAGGCGAACATCTCCGACACCACGCGCGTCAATCAGCTCTCGGATGACGATGTCATCCGCGTGCGCGAGATCATCGACCGCGACTACAACGTCGAGGGCGATCTGCGTCGCGAAGTCGCGATGAACATTAAGCGCTTGATGGATCTGGGCTGCTATCGCGGTCTGCGCCATCGCAAGGGCTTGCCGGTTCATGGCCAGCGTACGCACACGAACGCCCGCACCCGCAAGGGTCCGGCGCGTCCGATCGCCGGCAAGAAAAAAGCTACCTAACGTACAGGATCGATTATGGCCAAGTCCCCGTCCACTGCGGCTGCCGCCCGCCCGCGTCGTCGCGAGCGTAAGAACATCACGTCTGGCGTCGCGCATGTGAACGCGAGCTTCAACAACACGATGGTCACCATCACCGACGCGCAGGGCAACACCATTGCCTGGTCGTCGTCCGGCATGCAGGGCTTCAAGGGCTCGCGCAAGTCGACGCCGTATGCCGCGCAGATGGCTGCCGAAGACGCCGGCAAGAAGGCCATGGAACATGGCATGCGCACCCTCGAAGTCGAGGTGAAGGGGCCGGGTTCGGGTCGCGAGTCCGCGCTGCGCGCGCTGCAGACCGTCGGTTTCACCATTACGTCGATCCGCGACGTGACGGCGATCCCGCACAACGGCTGCCGTCCGCCGAAGCGTCGTCGCGTTTGATCTTTCGCCGAGGCCTTCGGGCCTCGGTTCGTACTGACCGGGTCCGCTCGCGGGCCCGCAAGGCCGGGCGCGTGTCGTCCGGCCGCAGCATTCTCCGGTGGGCCGAGGTCCGCCTAAACGTGAGGTCGCATTCGTGATTCAGAAGAACTGGACGGAACTGATTAAGCCGACGAAGCTTCAGGTCACGCCGGGCGCCGAACCGCAGCGTATCGCCACGGTCGTCGCCGAGCCCCTGGAGCGCGGCTTCGGCCTGACGCTGGGCAACGCGCTGCGCCGCGTTCTGCTGTCGTCGCTGCAGGGCGCTTCCGTCACCGCCATTCAGGTGCAGGGGATCCTGCACGAGTTCTCGTCGATCCCGGGCGTGCGTGAAGATGTCACCGACATCGTCCTGAACATCAAGGCGCTCGCCATCCGCATGCAGGGCGAAGGCCCGAAGCGCATCGTCCTGAAGGCCAATGGCCCGGGCGAAGTGACCGCCGGCATGATCGAGACCGTCGCCGACATCGAGATCCTCAACCCGGACCTGGTGCTCTGCACGCTCGACAAGGGCGCGGCGATCAACATGGAAATGACCGTCAGCACCGGCAAGGGCTACGTCCCGGCCTCGCTGAACCGTCCGGAAGACGCGCCGATCGGCCTGATCCCGGTCGACGCGCTCTACAGCCCGGTGCGCAAGGTCGCCTACAAGGTCGAGAATTCGCGCGTCGGCCAGGTCACCGACTACGACAAGCTGAGCATGGAAGTCGAGACCGACGGCACGGTTACGCCTGAGGACGCCGTGGCGCTCGCCGCCCGCATCCTGCAGGACCAGCTGCAGCTCTTCATCAACTTCGAGGAGCCGCAGGCGGCGACCGAAGAGGAGAAGAGCGACGAGCCGGCGTTCAACAAGAACCTGCTCCGCAAGGTCGAAGAGCTGGAGCTGTCGGTCCGTTCGGCGAACTGCCTGAAGAACGACAACATCATCTACATCGGCGATCTGGTGCAGAAGACGGAAGCGGAAATGCTCCGCACTCCGAACTTCGGCCGCAAGTCGCTGAACGAGATCAAGGAAGTCCTGGCCCAGATGGGTCTCCACCTCGGTATGGAGATCCCGAATTGGCCGCCCGAGAACATCGAAGAGCTGGCCAAGAAGCTCGAGGAACCGTACTAAGCGCGCCGCAGCGCCTTAGACGAATAGGAGAGAATTATGCGTCACGGTATGAGCGGTCGTAAGCTGAGCCGCACGAGCAGCCACCGCAAAGCCATGTTCATCAACATGGCGGCGGCGCTGGTCAAGCACGAGCAGATCAAGACGACCCTGCCGAAGGCCAAGGAACTGAAGCCGATCGTCGATAAGCTGATCACGCTCGGCAAGCGCGGCGATCTGCATGCCCGCCGTCAGGCGATCTCGCGTCTCGGCGACGCCAAGCTCGCCGCGAAGCTGTTCGACGTGCTGGCTCCGCGCTACGCGCAGCGCGCCGGCGGCTACACCCGCGTGCTGAAGGCGGGTTTCCGCCACGGCGACACCGCGGACATGGCGATCATCGAGTTGGTCGATCGCGACCCGTCGGCCAAGGGGCTGGACTCCGGCCCGACCGGCGTCGAGACGGTGGAAGCCGAGGCCGTTCCCGCGAACGCCTAAGCGACCCTACCCGAACACGTTCCGTTGAAAGGCAGCCTCCGGGCTGCCTTTCGCGTTTCCGGGTGTTAGGATTTGCCGCATGACGACATCGGTGACGATCATGGCGCACGCTTTCAAACGGGCCGCTGCGGCGGTTCTCGCCGCTTGGACGGCGTTCTGCTTCACGCTGCAAGTTCAGGCCCAGACATCGACGCAACCATCTGTCGTGCCGCAGACGCGCGAGCAGATCACGCTCAGCTTCGCGCCGGTCGTGAAGCGCACGGCCAACGCCGTGGTCAACGTCTACGCCAAGACCGTGGTGCAGCAGCAGCGTCGCGTCTCGCCGCTGCTCGACGATCCTTTCTTTCGCCGCTTCTTCGGCGAGAATGCGCCGCAAGGCGCGCCGCGTGAGCGCGTGCAAAGCTCGCTCGGCTCGGGCGTCATCGTCGATCCGTCCGGATTGATCATCACCAACTACCATGTCGCCGGCGCGGCGGGGCAGATCACCGTCGTGCTGGCGGATCGCCGCGAGTTTCCCGCCAAGGTCGTGCTCGCCGAAGAGCGCACGGATCTCGTCCTGCTGCAGATCGAAGCCAACGGCGAGAAATTGCCGTCGCTCTCCTTGCGCGATTCAGATGAGCTCGAAGTGGGCGATCTCGTGCTCGCCATCGGCAATCCCTTCGGCGTCGGCCAGACGGTGACCAGCGGCATCATTTCTGCTCTGGCGCGCACCGGCACCGGCATTTCCGACTACAGCTATTTCATCCAGACCGACGCGGCGATCAATCCGGGCAATTCCGGCGGCGCCTTGGTCGACATGAACGGCAATCTCGTCGGCATCAACACGGCGATCTATTCGCGCAGCGGCGGCTCGCTCGGGATCGGCTTCGCGATTCCGGCGAATATGGTGCGCTCGGTGCTGGCCGGGCTGAAGGCCGGCGGCAAGCTGGTGCGCCCCTGGCTCGGCGCCAGCGGCCAGGCCGTCACCTCGGAGATCGCCACGACGCTCAATCTGCCGCGTCCGCAAGGCGTGCTGATCAGCGGCCTGAACGGCAAGGGGCCGGCGGCGCGCGCGGGCTTGCGCGTCGGCGATATCGTCACTGGCGTGAACGGCCGCGATGTCGACGATCCGGACGCGCTGCGGTTCCGCATCGCCACCTTGCCTGCCGGCGGCAGCGCGACCCTCGGCGTCATGCGCCGCTCGGGCGAGCGCGTTTCGCTCACGCTGCCGCTCGAGGCGCCGCCGGAAGTGCCGGCGCGCGACGAAGCGGTGCTGCAGGGCAACGTGCCGTTGGCCGGAGCCAAGATCGCCAACCTGTCGCCGGCGCTGGCCGACGAGTTGTCGCTACCGACCGAGGCGAGCGGCGTGATCGTGCTCGAGGTCGCGCGCGGCACGGTCGCTTCGCGCTTGGGCCTGCGCGCGCGCGATGTCGTCATGTCGGTCAACGGTGCCGATGTCGAATCGGTCGCGAGCTTGCGCCGCATGATGACGCGCGGCTCGAGCGACGGGCGTTGGCGTATCGCCATTCGTCGCGGCGATCAGGTGATGACCCTGGTGGTCGGTTAAGTGGTCGGCTGACCCGGGAAGGGAGGCGCTGATGACGACATTATTCGAACGCGAAGCGCCGCGCCCGCTCGCCGAGCGTATGCGCCCGCAGCATCTTTCCGAGGTCATCGGCCAGCAGCATCTCCTGGGGCCGGAAGGGCCGATCGGCCGCATGGTCGCCGCCAAGCGCATGTCCTCGATGATCCTGTGGGGGCCGCCGGGCTGCGGCAAAACGACCATCGCGCGCCTACTGGCTGAAGGCACCAGCCTGCACTTCGAGCCTTTGTCGGCCGTCTTCTCCGGCGTCGCCGATCTCAAGAAGGTCTTTGAAGCGTCCCGCCGCCGTCATGAAATGGGGCAAGGGACGCTGCTGTTCGTCGACGAGATCCACCGCTTCAACCGCGCTCAACAGGACAGTTTCCTGCCCTTCGTCGAGGACGGCACGGTGACCCTGGTCGGCGCGACGACGGAGAATCCGTCCTTCGAGATCAACGGCGCGCTCTTGTCGCGCTGCCAGGTCTATGTGCTCAACCGGCTCGACGATACCGCGCTGGAGGAAATCCTGCGCCGCGCCGAGGCTGAGACCAACCGGCCGCTGCCGCTCGATGACGAGGCGCGCGCCGCCTTGCGCGCCATGGCCGATGGCGACGGGCGCTATCTCATCAATCTCGCCGAACAGATTTTCGCGCTGCCGTCGAAGGCCGGCGACAAGATCGACACCAACGCCCTGGTCAAGGTGGTGCAGAAGCGCGCGCCGCTGTACGACAAGGCGCAGGAGGGCCATTACAACCTCATCAGCGCCTTGCACAAATCGCTGCGCGGCTCCGATGTGGATGCGGCGCTCTATTGGCTGGCGCGCATGCTGGCGGGCGGCGAGCCGCCGCTCTACATCGTGCGCCGCCTGGTGCGCTTCGCCTCCGAGGATATCGGTCTGGCCGATCCGCAGGCGCTGGTGCAGGCCTTGGCGGCCAAGGACAGCTACGATTTCCTGGGCTCGCCGGAGGGCGAACTGGCCATTGTCCAGGCCGTGGTCTATCTCGCCACCGCGCCGAAATCCAACGCGCTCTATCGCGCTCAGGCGGCAGCGGGCAAGGCGGCGGCGGAATACGGCTCGCTCATGCCGCCCAAGCATATTCTGAACGCGCCGACGAAACTGATGCGCGACATCGGCTACGGCAAGGATTATGCCTATGACCATGACGCGCCGGACGGCTTCTCGGGCCAGAACTATTTCCCCGAGGGCATGGCGCGCCGCCAGCTTTACCAGCCGGCCGAACGCGGCTTCGAGCGCGAGGTCGCCAAGCGCTTGGCTTACTGGGCCAAGCTGCGCGGCGAACGCCACGGTCAGACGGACGACGACGAGGGAACGACTAGATGAACATGGTTCTTGCCATCGCCGCCGGCGGTGCGATCGGCTCCGCCGCGCGCTACGGCACGATGATCTATGTGGCGCGCTGGCTCGGCGCGGCCTTTCCTTACGGCACCATCGCGGTGAACATCCTCGGCGCCTTCGTCATGGGCGTGCTGATCGAGCTGATGGCCCTGGTCTGGTCGCCTGGCGAGATGATGCGCGCCTTCCTCACGGTCGGCGTTCTCGGCGGCTACACGACCTTTTCGACCTTCTCGCTCGATAGCTGGTTGCTGATCGAACATGGCGATTACGGTTTGGCGATGCTCTACATCGTCTCGTCGGTCGTGTTCTGCATCGTCGCTCTGATCGGCGGCGCGCAATTGACGCGGGCTGTTCTCGCATGAACGCCGTCCAAACGATCAAAGTGACGGATGGCGAAGCCGACCAGCGGCTCGACCGCTGGTTCAAGCGTCACTTCCCCACGATCAATCACGGCAAGCTGGAAAAGCTGCTGCGCACTGGCCAGGTGCGGGTGGACGGCAAGCGCGCCAAGGCCGCCTTCCGATTGGAAGCGGGCATGGAAGTGCGCGTGCCGCCGCTCGAAGATGCGCGGGTGACGCCCAAGCCGAGCGCCCCGGTCGCTGCGGCGAAGCCTGCGCCGAAGGTCACCAAAGTCGAGAGCGACGCGCTGCGCGCTTCGGTGCTTTATAAAGACGATGACGTTATCGTCATCAACAAGCAGCCCGGGCTTGCGGTGCAGGGCGGCACGGGCACGAGCCATCATCTCGACGGCATGCTCGATGCGCTGAAATTCGATTACCCAGAGCGCCCGAAGCTGGTGCATCGCCTCGACCGCGATACCAGCGGCGCGCTCGTCTTGGCGCGCAGCACCGCGGCGGCGCGCTGGCTGACCGAAGCCTTCCGCCAGCGCAGCGCGCGCAAGGTCTATTGGGCGTTGGTCGTCGGCGTGCCGAAGATCCGCCAGGGCAAGGTCGATATGGCTTTGGCCAAGCTGCCGGGAGCCCATGGCGAGCGCATGGTCGCCGACGAGGACGAAGGCAAGCGCGCGGTCACGCTCTACAGCGTTGTCGATCACGCCGCGCAGAAGGCCGCCTGGCTCGCCATGATGCCGCTCACCGGCCGCACGCACCAATTGCGCGCCCATGCCGCGGCGCTCAACACGCCGATCCTGGGCGACGGCAAGTACGGCGGCGAGAGGGCGTTTTTCCGCGGCGCGGAGGGCGATGGTGGTCGTCCCAAGCTGCATCTGCATGCGCGCGAGATTTCCTTCGCGCGGCCGGATGGGCGCATGCTTAAGGTCGTCGCGCCCCTGCCGGCGCATATGAAGACGACCTGGGAGTTCTTCGGCTTCGAGACCGATCCGAAGGGCGACCCCTTCGCCGATTTGGACATCTGAAGCGTCATGCGGCTGGGCAAGATCATCGCCATTGCCGCTGCGGCCCTCGTGGGCCTCATCGTCATGGCGCTGGTCGTCGTCTCGCAGCTCGATTTCTCGCGCTACAAGCCGTTAATCGTCGAGCAGGTGAAGGCTGCCACCGGCCGCACCCTCGCCATCGACGGCGAGATTCGCCTTGCGCCGTCCCTGGTGCCGTCGCTCGCGGTCGAGAAGGTGCGCTTTCAGAACGCGAACTTCGGCACGCGGCCCGACATGGTGACGGCCGAACGTTTGGAGGCTGCCGTCGCTTTGCTGCCGCTGTTGCGCGGCGAAATCGACATTCGCCGCGTCGCGCTCATCAAGCCAGACATCCTGCTGGAAACCGACAAAGCCGGCCACGGCAATTGGGAGTTTGGCGCGCCCGCTCAAGTTTCCGCCGCCGCGTCGCCGCAATCCTCAGGCGCGCTGCCCAAGCTTGGCGATCTGACGATCCAGGACGGCCTGCTGACCTATCGCGACGGCCTCAGCGGCAAGGCGACGGCGCTGGCCGTGAAGAAGCTGACGGCCGCCGGCGATCCCCTCGCCATCGCGCTCGACGGCGCTTATGACGGCAAGCCGTTGGCGCTCAAAGCCAAATTGAGCTTGCGCGGGAAAGTGGCGGAGCTGAACGATCTGCAGGCGACATATGGCGCGAGCGATCTGGCGGGCAAGCTGGCCTTCGATTGGTCGGCGCGGCCGCGCTTGTCGGCCGCTCTCTCGTCCAAGCTGATCGATCTTGCTGACTTCGTCACGCCGAATGCGGCTCCGCGCAAAGACGATGGCCGCGTGTTCAGCGCCGATCCGATCGATCTCGCCGGCTTGCGCAGTCTCGATGCCGATTTGGAAACCAGCGTCGCGCGTCTGCGCCACGGCAAGATCGAGGCGCAGGACATCGCCGCCAAGATCGGCCTGCGCGGCGGGCGGGCGGCGATCCAGTCGCTCTCGGGCCGTTTCGCCGATGGCGCGCTGTCGGCTCAAGGCCATGTCGCCGCCCTCGCCGGGCCGGGCCTGGAGACCGCACTGACTTTCAAGGCCGACAAGCTCGACCTCGCAGCGATGCTCAAATCGCTCGATGCCGGCAACATGATCGTCGGGCGCGCCGATCTCGCGCTCGACGTCAAAGGGCAGGGCGCGTCGCTGCGCGCTTTGATGACATCGCTCGGCGGCACGGCGAACTGGATCATGGGCAAAGGCCAAGTGAAGAACGGCTATGTCGACCTGCTCGGCACCGATCTCTTGCGCTTCGCCGCCAGCGCCACGACCGGCGGCAGCGATGCCACGGCGGTCAATTGCCTGGTCGCCCGCTTCGATATCGCCAAGGGCGTGGCGGTAAGCCGGGGCATTCTGTTCGACACCGACCGCATGACGGTGAAGGGCGAGGGCAACGTCAATCTCGGCACCGAGCGGCTGGCCCTGAAGTTCACGCCCAATCCGAAGGAACGCAGCCTGATCAATCTGGCGCTGCCCTGGCATGTGCAGGGCACGCTTAAGAAGCCTGACGTCGCGGTGGATCAGGGGGCAGCAGCCGAGCGCGGGGCGTTGGCCCTGCTCAGCGCGATCAATCCGCTGGCCCTGCTGGTGCCTTTGGTGACGAGCGGCGAAGGTGATCAGAATCCTTGCCTGACGGCGCTCAATGCCCCGGCCAAGCCGGCGGCGAGCGGTTCCGGTTTTTCGTCTTCCGGGGGCGGCGTGCGCGGCTTTCTCGACAGCCTGATCCCGGGCCGCTAGAACAGCCGCATGTCCCAGCCCCCCTCTCATAGCGACCTGGCCGCCAAGGCCGCCCGCCGGGCCGCCGCGCCCGCCGTGGTGCGCGAGGGTGCCGGCTTTCATTTCCTCGAAATCGACGGCAAGCCGATGAAGACCCCGGCCGGCCTCGAATTGCGCCTGCCAACGCGCGCGCTGGCCGAGGCCATCGCCGCCGAGCTGGGCGAGGCGCCCCTGCAGGCGCTGAAGAATTTCGCGGCGATCCCGAACCTGCGTTTTGCCGCCACCGCCCTCGATCGCGTCTCCCAGGCGCGCGAGGAGACAATCAAGGGTGTCGCCGCCTATGCCGAGGCGGACCTGCTCTGTTATCGCGCCGAAGGTCCGACCGAGCTGGTGGCGCGCGAAGAGGCCGCCTGGCAGCCGTTGCTCGATTGGGCCGCCTCTCGCTACGGCGCGCTCTTGCTATGCGGCTATGGCATCACCGACGTGGCCCAGCAGCCCTCGACCCTGGCCGCCCTGCGTAAAATCGTCGCCGCGCAGGACGACATGCATTTGACCGGCCTCGCCATGGCGGTCCAGATCACTGGTTCTCTCGTATTGGGTTTGGCGCTTCTTGAAGGCCGCCTCGATGCCGAAGAAGCGTTCAAGCTGGCGGAGGTCGATGAGACCTTCCAGATGGAGAAGTGGGGCGAGGATACGGAGGCGATGGCGCGCCGCGCCGGGCGCCGCCGCGAGCTGGCCGAAGCCGAAGCCTATTTGAAGCTACTGCGTTCCTGAGGAGAAAGCCGATGATCGTGCGCGACCAAGACCTCGAGAATTTCGCCATCCACTTGCGCATCTTCGGCAAGGTGCAGGGCGTCGGCTTTCGCGCCTGGGCCAAGCAGGAGGCCGATAAGCGGAGCCTTCGCGGCTGGGCGCGCAACCGCAGCGACGGATCGGTCGAGGTCGTCTTCGTCGGCCATGCCCATGTGCTCGATCAGATGTACGCGCTGTGCAAGCGCGGCCCAGAGGGTGCGCAAGTGGATCGCGTCGCCAAAATTCCCGGCGAGTACCGTCCCGACGAGACGGAAGTGCCGCCGGGCTTCCAGCAGTTTCCGGACGTCTAGCCGAAGATATCTTCGAAGCTGCGCTTGAGCGCGGCGTCGACCGCGCTCATGTCGGCGGTCTTGCCGAGAGCTTTGAGCGATGTCACGCCATGCTCGCTGATGCCGCAGGGCACGATGCCGCCGAAATGCGTGAGGTCGGGCGCCACGTTCAGCGAGATGCCGTGATAGGTGACCCAGCGGCGCACGCGCACGCCGACGGCGGCGATCTTCTCCTCGCGTTTGCCGAAGATCGGATCGGGCCGCTCGACCCAGATGCCGATGCGCCCCTCGCGCTTCTCGCCGACGACATCGAAGGCGGCGAGGGTGCGGATCACCCAATTCTCCAGATTGGCGACATAGCCGCGCACGTCCGGCCCGCGCCGCTTCAAGTCCAGCAGCACATAGGCCACCCGCTGGCCCGGGCCATGGTAGGTGTAACGGCCGCCGCGCCCGGTTTGGTAAACCGGGAAACGGGCGGCATCGAGCAGTTCGGCCGGATCGGCGCTGGTGCCGGCGGTATAGAGCGGGGGGTGTTCCAGGAGCCAGACCAACTCCGGGGCGCCCTGGTCGCGGATGGCGGCCACGCGCGCCTCCATGGCCGCTACGGCGTCCTCGTAGGGCGTCAGTCCGGGGCTGACGCGCCATTCCAGCGGGCCTCGCAGGGCCGTTTCGGGTGCCTTTTCAGGGGTGTCCGGCAAAGCGTCTGAAATCCGGCTGAGGCTTGGAATATCTGGCAAAAGCGCCACCATCTCCCTTGCGAAGGGTCGGCCGATTTGGTATTCCCCAGGCCTCCAATCGGCAAGGGCTATTTGCCGATCTTCGCTGCGGTCGTGGCGGAATTGGTAGACGCGCAGCGTTGAGGTCGCTGTGGGGGAAACCTCGTGGAAGTTCGAGTCTTCTCGACCGCACCATCACCAAGGCCCGCGAACGTCTGTTCCGGGCTTTGATTTTCTGGCCTAGTCGCTCATCCCCACATATGGGGACAGGGATATGAAATCCCAGGGCGCGCGTCGAAAGAGAGCCGACGCCATGACGAACCAGCCGCCCGACCTGCGGGCCGATCACCTGACGGAAACCGTTTCCGCCGAGCCTGACGACGATCAGGTTTCGGACGAGGTTCTGCGCGAGCACCCCGAGCGCGTCGCCGCCGTGCGCGAGGCGCTGGAGGCGGGTGATCAGGAGCATGTCCGCGAGCTGGTGCGTCCGCTGCACTATGCCGATGCCGCCGACCTGATCGAGGCGCTGGATGCCGAGGAGCGTCCGGCGCTGCTCGACGCCATCGGCGCGGAGTTCGACCCTGACGTATTGCCCATGCTGGAAGACGGCGTGCGCGACGAGGTCGTCGAGCATCTCGGCCCCGAGCAGGTCGCCGCAGCGCTCAGCGAGCTCGATACCGACGACGCCGTCGAGGTCGTTCAAAGCCTCGATGAGGAGGCGCGCGAGGAAGTGCTCGAGGCCGTGTCGGCCGACGAGCGCGCCGTCCTCGAGGAAGGCCTGACCTATCCGGAGGACTCCGCCGGCCGCTTGATGCAGCGCGAGCTGGTCTCGGTGCCCGCCGCCTGGAACGTCGGCCAGACCATCGATCATTTGCGCGCCGTCGCCGACAATGACGACGAAGACCTGCCCGACGAATTCTACGACATCTATGTGGTCGATGATCGTACGCGGCTGGTCGGGCGCGTCTCCTTGAGCCGCCTGCTGCGCTCCAAGCGCCTCGTGCCCCTCGCGGACCTGGCGGACACCGAACTGCACAGCGTCCCCGTCGGCATGGACCAGGAAGAGGTGGCGCTACTGTTTCGCCAATACGGCCTGGCCTCGGCGCCTGTGGTCGCCGCCGGCCATCGTCTGGTCGGCGTGATCACCGTCGACGATATCGTCGACATCATTCACGAAGAGGCCGAAGAGGACATCCTGCTGCTCGGCGGCGTGTCCGAAGGCGATTTGTACGAAGCCGCGGTCGATACCGCCAAATCGCGCTTTCCCTGGCTGGCCGTCAACTTGGCCACCGCCTTGCTCGCCGCCAATGTCATCGGCCTGTTCGAGGCGACCATCGAGAAGGTGGTGGCGCTCGCCGTGCTGATGCCCATCGTCGCTTCCATGGGCGGCAATGCCGGCACCCAGACCATGACCGTCGCCGTGCGCGCGCTCGCCACCAAGGAGCTGTCGGTGGCCAATGCGCTGCGCATCGTTTGGAAGGAAAGCATCGTCGGCGGCATGAACGGCATCGTCTTCGCGCTGCTCGTCGGCGGCGTTGCCTGGGCTTGGTTCGGCAACGCTTCCATCGGCTTTGTTATCGCCGCCGCCATGACGACCAACCTGCTGATCGCCGGCCTTGCCGGCGTCGTCATCCCGCTGGCGCTGGATAGGGGCGGGGTCGACCCGGCCGTGGCCTCGCCGGTGTTTCTCACCACGATCACCGATGTCGTCGGCTTCGCCAGCTTCCTCGGCCTCGCCACCTTGTTCGTCGTCTAGACTGCCCGGAGGTTCCTCGTGAAGCTGCGTCTGCCGGCTCTGCTGACCGGCCTCTGCCTCCTGATCGGCATCGCCATGGTGCTGATGCCGACGCCCGCCGGCTTCGATCCGAAGATGATGCGCGCTGCAGCGCTGGTGTTGGTGGCGCTGGCGTTGTTCGCCACCGCCGCGCTGCCGGAATACATCTCGGCGCTGGTCTTCCTGACCTTCGGGATGCTTTTGGCGGTGGCGCCGGCGCAGACCGTGTTCGCCGGCTTTTACGCCACCGCCGTTTGGCTGGTGTTCGGCGGCTTGGTGGTCGGCGTCGCCATTCGCGTCACTGGCCTGGGTGAGCGCTGCGCGCGGCTGCTCACCGGCTTGTTCGGCACATCCTACTTGCGCGTCGTCGCCGGCGTTATGGTGATGTCGATTCTCTTCGCGATGGTCATGCCGTCCAGCCTCGGACGCGTCGTCATTCTGGTGCCGATCATCGTCGCTTTGTCCGACCGCCTCGGCTTCGAGATCGGCGGCAACGGCCGCACCGGTCTGGTGGTCGCCGCCGGCTTCGGCACGCTGATTCCGGCCTTTACCGTGCTGCCCGCCAACGTGCCCAACATGGTCCTGTCGGGCGCGGCGGAAACGCTCTACGGCGTGCATCTGACCTACGGCAGCTACGCGGCGCTGCATGTGCCGGCGACCGGCCTGCCCAAGGCGATCCTGATCTTCCTGCTGATCATGCTGCTGTTCCCCGACCGCACGAAGCCTCTGGCGCCGGCGGCGGCGGCGGAGAAGACGCCTTGGTCGGCGGGCGAGAAGCGGCTCGCCTGGATTCTCGGCCTCTCGCTGCTGTTCTGGGTGACGGACACCTGGCATGGCATCAACGCCGCCTGGGTCGCCATGGCCGGCGGTCTCGCCTGCCTGATGCCGCGCGTCGGCGTGCTGCCGCCGAGCGCCTTCAACGAGAAGGTGCAATTCGGCGGGATGTTCTATGTCGCCGGCATCCTCGGCCTCGGCGCGGTGGTGGCGGAAAGCGGCCTCGGCGAGCTGCTCGGTCGCTGGCTGATCGCCGTGCTCGATTTGCAGCCCGGCGAAAACTGGCGCAACTTCGTGGCGCTGACCGGCGTCTACACGCTGGTCGGCATGCTCACCACAATGCCGGCGCTGCCCGCCGTGCTCACGCCGCTCGGCGGCGAATTGGCGCAAGCCACGGGCCTTCCGCTGCTCACCGTGCTGATGATCCAGGTGATCGGTTTTTCGACCATCATCCTGCCCTATCAGATGCCGCCGGTGGTGATGTCGCTGCAGCTCGGCAAAATCCCCTATGCGCACGGCGCGCGCATGACGGTGGCGCTGGCGGTCTCCAGCCTGATCCTGCTGACGCCGCTCAACTATCTTTGGTACGACATTCTCGGTTACCTGCCCTAATGCCTCTGCATCTCATCAAGATGGCGGTCGGCGCCGGCTCCGTCGACGATATCGCCGCGTGGCAGAAGCAGCGCCGCGCTGCCCTAAAGCTCGAACGCGGCAAGCCGATCCTGATTCACAAGACGCGCAACTACCCCAAGCGCGACGAAGAGATTCTGGCCGGCGGCTCGATGTATTGGATCGTCAAAGGCTTCGTGCGCGTACGCCAGCGCATCGTTGGCTTGGAGCGGACGACGGACGCCGAAGGCAAGCCGCGCTGCGAGATCGTGCTCGATCCGAAGCTGGTGCGCGTCATGCCGATGACGCATAAGCCCATGCAGGGCTGGCGCTATCTCGAGGATCGCGACGCGCCGAAGGATCTGACGGGCAAAGGCGGCAAAGGCGATGCCGTCGAAGACATGCCGCCGGAAATGCTCGCGGAGTTGCGCAAGCTGGGCCTGCTGTAAGCCCGGCGCATTAGATTCAGAGCTTAGCCGCGAATCCGGGCGATGAACGCGCGCCACGTGTCGTTCATTTTGGAATGCGGATGTGCGCCCCAAATCCGGCTGACGAGCGCATCGGCCTGCTCCAGGCTCCATCCCAGATATTTCATCGCGTAAGACGAATAAAACGCCGTCACGCGCATGTTTATGGCGCAATGGATGAATATCTTTTTGTCTTTGATCTCGCGCATCAGGTTGCAAAAGGCGTCGAAATCCTGCGGCTGTGGTGCAGTCCATATGACCGGGATGTAACGATATTCCAAGCCGAACGTACGGATCAGATCGGCTTCGCCCTTTAGCGCATTGTCCTGTTCGCTCGGCAGGAGATTGACCACGACCTCGTAGCCGGCATCGCGTACGGCGCCGAACTGATCCGAGGTCGGCTGGCCCGCGGTGCCGATGCGATCGTCGATCCGAATGAAGTTTTTGATGTCGGCAACGGAGGGGTTCATCTGTGCCGTCCCATAAGCAGAAGCGCTAGAAAGCTTCTTTGATGCCGTCGATCACATACTGAACGGCGAGCGCCGCCAGCACGATGCCGAAAACGCGGCCGACGACGTTGGTGCCTGTTTCGCCGAGCAGCCGGTTGATGCGGTCGCCCTGAAGCAGCACGGCGAGCATGATCGCCATGACGGCGATCAGCGCGGCCAGCACGACCGCTTTCATCACCAGACTGTCGCCCGTGCGCCCCATCAGCAGTACGGTCGAGGTCAAGGCGCCCGGCCCGGCGATCAGCGGAATGGCGAGCGGAAAGACGGAGATGTCGCGCTTATGCTCGGCTTCTTCTTCTTCCGCTTCGGTGGTGCGACGCAACGGGGTCGCGCGCGCGAACAGCATGTCGATGGCGATGAGCAGCAGCAGGATGCCGCCGGCGATGCGGAAGGCGGCGATGGAAATGCCGAGCCCGCGTAATGCCAAGTCGCCGCTGAAAGCGAAGATCAGCAGGATGATGAGGGCGACGACCGAGCCGCGCAGCGCCATGCGCCGGCGGTAGTCGCGCGATTCGCCACGCGTGATGGCGACGAAAATCGGTCCCATGCCCGGCGGGTCGAGCACGACGAAGAGGGTGACGAAAGAGGTCAACGCCAGATCGAGCAGCATGGCGCCAGTCTAGCCGTCTTATGCGAACGCGGCGAGAGCCGCTTCCAGCCGAGCGAAATCCCGCGCCGCCGGCAGGCCGAAGCGAAGCCAGGTCGGCTCATCCTGAAAGACGCGGCTCAGGATGCCCTGGCGGGCGAGATGCTCGTGCAGCGCGCCGGCGCGCGCATGGCGCACCAAGCGAAACAATGCGGTGCCGCCGACCATGTCGCATCCGCTGCTGGAAAGCAGGCCGGAAAGCTTGGCGGCGGCGAGATTCAAGCGCTCGCGGGTCTCAATCGCCCAGGCGCCGTCTTCCAAGGCTTGAGCGCCGATGGCGAGCGCGGGCCCGCTGAGCGCCCATGGCCCCATCGCGCTTGTAAGCTTGGCGGCTAAATCCGCCGGCGCCAGGGCGAAGCCGAGGCGGAGCCCGGCAAGGCCGTAGAATTTGCCCAGGCTGCGCAGCACGATCAATCCAGGCCTGCCGACATGCCGCGAGAGGCTGAGCTGCGGATCGACATCGGCGAAGGCCTCGTCGACCAGCAGGAAGCCGTCGCGCGCCACGAGGCCTTCGGCGATCTGGAGCAGGATGTCGGGCGGATAGCGGTAGCCATCCGGGTTGTTCGGATTGGCGAGGACGATGATGCTGCCCTGGGGCGTGCCGTCGAGCGCGGGTGTCACCGTCACGTCGTGACCGGCGTCGCGAAAGGCCGGGACATATTCACCATAGGTCGGGCCGAGCACCGTGACCCGCGTTGGCGCGACGAGGCGGGGCAGCCATTGCAGCACGGCTTGGCTGCCTGGCGCGGCGGCGATGCAGGCGCGATCGGGCACGCGGTAGCGCGTCACGGCGGCGTCGATCAGGCGCTCGAGTTCAGCTTGCAGCGGCAGCCGTTGCCAGACGGCGGCGTCCGGCGGCAGGAAAGGATAGGGAGTCGGATTGATGCCGGTCGACAGATCGAGCCAACCCTCCTTCGGCGTGCCGAAACGTGCTTCGGCGGCGGTCAGGTCGCCGCCGTGGATCATGCCGTTCATGTCTTGAAGCCGGGCAGTCGGCGGATGATGAGCGCGACGATGCCGCAGCAGGCGATCAGCGCGCCGCCGACGATCCAGAAGCTGTCCTCGATGCTGGTCCATTCGACGACATAGCCCATGATCGTCGGGACCATGATGGTGGCCAGGCGGTTCGACGTGGTGCGCAGGCCGATGCTCATGCCCTGTTCCTTGCGGCTCACGGCGCGCGACAGCACGGCGAACATCACCGGCTGCGCCAGGCCTTGCGCGCTGCCGCGAATGCCCGAGGCGATCAGTAGCAGAACGAAAATGCCGCCGAGATAGGGCGTCACGGAAATAAAGAACAGCGACAAGGCGATGAAGATGAGCAGCACCCAGTGCGGCGCCATCAGCCTCTCCATCGGCTTGGCGATGAAGGAGCCGAACATGCCGCCGCCCTCCGACATGGCGAGCAGGATGCCGATCAGCGTGCCCGACATGCCGATGCCTTCGAGATAGACGACATAGAACGAGCCCTGCATGGCCGAAGAGGCGATGCGGATGTAGGTGACGGCGACGACGAAGGCGACCGCGGGGATCGCCAACATGGCGAAGGCTTGGATGTAATCCGACAGGCGCGGGATCATGTCGGCGGCGCGCAGGGGCGGCGGGTTCTCGGCGAAATCGCCGTCGGTCAATTTGGCCGGCACCATATAGGTGCAGGCGACGATGGAGAGGCCGATCAGCCCGCAGAACATGAAGGCGCCCCACGGGCCGGCGACGTCCCAGATGGCGCCGATCAGGATCGGGCCGGCGATCGTGCCGATGCGGGTGGCAAAGCTGAACTTCGCGATCATGTCAGTGTTGCCGCGACCGAACTGCACGATCAGCGCCTGCGCGCCCATCCAACCCATATTGGTGGTGTAACCGGAGATCAATTGCAGCAGGAACAGCGCGATGATCCAGGGCATCAGCGGATAGAGCGGCAAAGTCAGCGCGCCGAGCGCGGCGAAGATGATGGTGATGCGGCGTGTGCCGAGGCGGTCCATCATCGTGCCGCCGTGGATCGAGAAGATGAAGGGCATGAGGCCGCCGGCGCCCATGGCGAGGCCGATCTGCCCCGGCGACATGCCGATGGCGACCGCCCACAAGGGCACGATCACCTTCATCATCGTGACCAGCGAATTGGTCGTCAGGCCGACCGTATAGGTCGCGTAGAGCGCGCGCGCGGGCACGCGCTTTTGCGCTTCGATCTCTTCGTCGGACAGCGGAACCTGATCAGCCATGGATGCTTGCGCGCGGCTTGCCGAAAACCCCGGAGCCGCTTGTTCGATCATTGTGTGCGGTGCGGGCGCAGCCTAGTCCAGCATAGGCGATAAAGAAAGGTCCGCTGGGCCCATAAAGCAAAGACCCCGCCGCCCAATTCGAGGACGGCGGGGGCATGTCGCGCGATGCGGAACGGCGCTTATTTAATCGCGTCGTCCACCTTCTTGATGATGTCTTTCGGCGTGGCATAGACCGACTTGATGAGCTGCTCGAGCTCGGCGCCGCTGACCGGGTCGATGTCCATCTGCTGCTTGGCGGCGTCGGCCAGATATTCCTTGTCCTTCATCGTCGCGTCGAACGCCTTGCGCAGGGTCGCGAGTACGCCGGGCTGCAGATCCGGCGGGGCGATGAAGGGGCGGCCGACGGTCTGGCCAGCAGAGAGGAATTCCAGCTCCTTGCGGTGATCGGCGCTCACCTTGTCGAGCAGGAAGGGCGCCGGGATGTCGGGATGGTTCTTGTTTGACGCCTGGAACAGCACCTTGTACTTGCCGGATTTGATCGCCTCGGCGTCCTTGCGGTAGATGCTCGACCAGCTTTCGCAGATGCCGAACACCTCGCCGCGCTCCATGGCGAGCTGCACGTCGGTCGAGGACGGATAGCCGCCGACCACCTTGAAATGCGCGCCGATCAGGCCGTTGAGCGCCTTCGGGTAGATTTCCGTGCCGGTGCCAGCGCCGGTGCCGCCGATGATGTGATCACCCTTGCTGCCCGAGAGCAGGTCTTCGAGCGTGTGCACCTTGCCCTTTTCGGTCGCCATGCAGACGCTGACTTCGGCGGCGGGGCTGCCGATCCAGCTGAACTTGGTGGCGTCGAATTGCGCGCCGGTGCCGCCGGTCAGCGGCTGGGTCGGCGTGTCGCGGGCGATGATGCCGATCACGGTGCCGTCCTTCGGCGAGTTGGCGTAGATCGTGTTGGCAGCGGTCAGGCTGCCGGCGCCCGGCATGTTCTGCGGCACGAAGCTCGGGTTGCCGGGGATGTGGCGGTTCATGTGCCGGATCAGCAGGCGGGCATGCTGGTCGTAGCCGCCGCTCGGCCCGAAGCCGATGATCATGCGGATCTGCTTGCCGGCGAAATTGACATCCTGCGCGGCGGCCTGGCCGGCAATGGCGAAGGGCAGGGCGAGGAGGGCCAGGCTGGCGACGGCCAGGCTGCGGGTCTTCATCGGTCAGTCTCCCTTATGATGCATCCCTGTCAGATGCGGGTCGGCTCGCTTTGGAGCTCGCTGCCGGGCAGTCTGGCAGCTTGCCGCCGACCCGTCGAGGCCGTTGCCCGTGCCGAAATGGCGATAGAGTCTTCACAGTTCGGCCTCAATTGGCCCTTATAAGCGGCCGGAGCGACGCCATGACCTATCTCATCCTCGGATTCATCGTTCTGATCGCGGTGCTGCTGCTGAGCCGCTGGATGGCGACAGCCGACCCGGCCCGGCTGGTCAAAGCCGTGCGCTGGGCGTTGATCATCCTGGTGGCGGCGGCTCTTGCCGCGATTGTCTGGTTCGGCCGCTTCCTGCTGGCGGCCTATGTGCTGCCTTTTTTGATCCCGGCCCTGATCCGGGGCGGAATGGCTGGGCTTGGCCGGCGTTCATCGCCCGGGCGGTCTCGTCCGGCGGGGGACAGCGGCTCTTCGGCCATGTCGCGCGATGACGCCTGCGCCATTCTGGGGCTGAGCCCGGGGGCGGACGAGGCGGCGATCCGCGAGGCCCACCGGCGGCTGATGGCCAAGGTCCATCCGGACCGCGGCGGATCGGACTATCTGGCGGCGAAAATCAACCAGGCTCGGGACGTGCTGCTCGGTTAACGGAGTAGGGCTAGAAATCTTGCCGAATCAACGGGTTTGTGTCACAAAACGCCCGCTTTTCCGCCATCTTCGCCAGCCTTAATCTGCGCTGGCTCTAAGCGTCCTTAAGACGACATTCCCAAAAACTTCGCGAGTTTGGCAGTTCTGATGGCACAGAAAGTACGCAAGGCGGTTTTCCCGGTCGCGGGCCTCGGCACGCGCTTCCTACCGGCCACCAAGGCGATCCCCAAGGAAATGCTGCCGGTGCTCGACCGTCCGCTCATCCAGTACGCCGTGGAAGAGGCCAAGGCCGCCGGCATCGAACATTTCATCTTCGTCACCGGGCGCGGCAAAGGCGCCATGGAAGACCATTTCGACCGCGCGCCTGAACTGGAGCGTACGCTGGAAGCGGCCGGCAAGACCAAGGAGCTCAAGGCGCTGGCCGATCTGCTGCCCGATGCCGGCTCGATCTCCTATACGCGCCAGCAGGCGCCCCTCGGCCTTGGCCATGCCGTCTGGTGCGCGCGCGAATTCATCGGCGACGAGCCCTTCGCCGTGCTGCTGCCCGACGACATGGTTGTCTCCAAGACGCCCTGCATCAAACAGCTGGTCGACGCCCACGCCAAGACCGGCGGCAATGTCGTCGGCGTGATGGACGTGCCGCGCGACCAGACCAACAAGTACGGCATTCTCGATGTCGCCGACGACGACGGCACCATGGCCGCGGTCAAAGGCCTCGTCGAGAAGCCCAAGCCCGAAGTCGCGCCCTCGACGTTGTCGATCATCGGCCGTTACGTGCTGTTGCCCGAAGTGTTCGAGCATCTGGGCCGTAAGGAAAAGGGCGCCGGCGGCGAGATTCAGCTCACCGACGCCATGGCGCGCATGATCGGCGGCAAGCCGTTCCACGGCCTGCGCTTCGAAGGCGAGCGCTTCGATTGCGGCAGCAAGCTCGGCTGGCTCACCGGCAATATCGCCAAGGCATTCGCGGACGCGGAGGTCTCTGGCCCCCTCAAGGATTTCATCCGCTCGCGTCTTTGATACGGCGCGCCGGCGGGGGATAACGGCATAGGAAGATTGCGATGCGCGTTGCGATGATCGGAACCGGCTACGTCGGGCTTGTGTCCGGCGCCTGCTTCTCCGAGTTCGGCTTCGAAGTGGTCTGCGTCGACAAGGACGCTGGCAAGATCGAGCGCCTGAAGAACGGCGAGATCCCGATCTTCGAGCCGGGCCTCGATGCGTTGGTCAAAAGCAACGTCGAGGACAACCGTCTCAGCTTCACGACGGATTTGAACGCTGCCGTGAAGGGCGCGGATGTCGTCTTCATCGCGGTCGGCACGCCGAGCCGCCGTGGCGACGGCCATGCCGATCTCACCTACGTTTTCGCCGCCGCCGAAGAGATCGCCAAGGCGATGGACGGCTACACGCTGGTCGTCACCAAGTCGACCGTGCCGGTTGGCACCGGGCGCAAGGTCGAAGAGGTGATGCGCAAGGCGCGGCCCGAAGGTGATTTCGACGTCGCCTCAAATCCCGAATTCCTGCGCGAAGGTTCGGCGATCAACGACTTCATGCGGCCCGACCGTGTGGTGATCGGTGCCGAAACGGAGCGCGCCCAGGCGATTCTCAAGCGTCTTTATCGCCCGCTGTATCTGTTGGAGACGCCGATCCTTTTCACCAAGCTTGAGACGGCGGAGCTGATCAAATACGCCGCCAACAGCTTCCTCGCGGTGAAGATCACCTTCATCAACGAGCTGGCGGACCTTTGCGAGAAAGTCGGCGGTGACGTCAGCGACGTGGCGCGCGGCATCGGCCTCGATGGCCGCATCGGCCGCAAGTTCCTGCATCCGAGCCCCGGCTACGGCGGCTCCTGCTTTCCGAAGGACACGCTCGCTCTGGTGCGCACGGCGCAGGATGCCGGCGCGCCGGTGCGCATCGTCGAGACCGTCGTGGCGGTCAACGACGAACGCAAGAAGGCGATGGCTGGCCGCGTGAAAGAGGCGGTGGGCGGATCGCTCAAGGGCAAGACGGTGGCCGTGCTCGGCCTGACCTTCAAGCCGAACACCGACGACATGCGCGACAGCGCCAGCCTCGATCTCGTGCCGGGCCTGATCGCCGATGGCGCGGCTTTGCGCGTCTACGATCCGGAAGGCATGAACGAGGCGAAGAAGCTGCTCACCGACAAAGGCATCGCCTGGTGCGCCAACGCCTACGACACGATGAAAGATGCCGACGCGCTGGTGATCCTGACCGAATGGAACGAATTCCGTTCGCTCAATCTCGATCAGGTGAAGAAGTTGCTGCGCCAGCCCGTCATCGTCGATCTGCGCAACATCTACAGCCCGGCGGAAATGAACGCCGCCGGCTTCCGCTATTCGTGCCTCGGCCGTCCCGCGACGGCTGTTTGAAGACTTATCGAACCGGGGAAGCAAGAGGAGACCTAAGAATGACGGCCCACCGTTTCGAACCGACCATCCTGCGCGAATACGACATTCGCGGCATCGTCGGCAAGACGCTCCACCCCGCTGACGCCTATGCGATCGGCCGCGCGCTTGCCACCGTCGTGGCGAAGAAGGGCGGCAGCCATGTCCATGTCGGGCGCGACGGCCGCGTCAGCTCCATCGACATGGAGAAGGCGGTCTGCGAAGGCCTCGCCGCCGGCGGCATGAAGGTCACGCGCGTCGGCCTCGGCCCGACGCCGATGCTCTATTACGCTACCTTCAGCCGCGGCTCCGACGCCGGCCTGATGGTCACGGGTTCGCACAACCCGTCCGACTACAACGGCTTCAAGATGGTGCTGAACAAGAAGGCGTTCTACGGCGACGACATCCTGAACCTCGGCAAGATCGCCGCGTCCGGCGACTATGTCTCGGGCAAGGGATCGATTGGCGATGAAGCGGTGTTCGACGACTACATTGCGCGCCTGATGAAGGATTTCGCGCCGGGCAAGGAATTGCGCGTGGCGTGGGATGCCGGCAACGGCTCCGCCGGTCCCGCCATGGTCGAGCTGACCAAGCGTCTGCCGGGCAAGCATTTCCTGCTCTACGAGAACGTCGACGGCAATTTCCCCAACCACCATCCTGATCCGACCGTGGCGAAGAACCTCGTCGATCTGCAGGCGCTGGTGAAGAAGGAGAAGTGCGACCTCGGCATCGCCTTCGACGGCGACGGCGACCGCATCGGCGTGGTTGACGGCCAGGGCCGCATCCTGTGGGGCGATCAGCTCATGGCGATCTGGTCGCGCGACGTGCTGAAGAACAAGCCGGGCGCGACGATCATCGCCGACGTCAAGGCGAGCCAGGTGCTATTCGACGAAGTGGCCAAACTCGGCGGCAAGCCGCTGATGTGGAAGACCGGCCATTCGTTGATCAAGTCGAAGATGGCGGAAGTGTCCTCGCCGCTCGCCGGCGAGATGAGCGGACACATTTTCTTCGCCGACAAGTACTACGGCTACGACGACGCGCCCTATGCGGCGGTCCGCCTGCTGTCCATCGTCGGCAATGCCAAGGAAAGCCTGGCCGACATGCGCGATTCGATGCCGCAGATGATCAACACGCCGGAAGTGCGCTTCCAGTGCGACGATACGCGCAAGTTCGCCGTTGCCGAGGAAGTGAAGGCGCGTCTGGTCAAGGCCGGCGCCAACTTCAACGATTGCGACGGCGTGCGCGTCAACACCAAGGACGGCTGGTGGCTGCTGCGCGCCTCCAACACCCAGGACGTGCTGGTCGCGCGCTGCGAGGCGTTCGACGAGGCGGGCCTGGAGCGTCTGAAGGACGATCTCTTTGCCCAGCTCGGCCAGAGCGGTATCAATCCGCCGCGCATGGATGATGGTGGGCATTAAATAGGGATGAGCGACCCGTCGCTGAACTCCACGCGCGCAGGCCGAGTTTCAGGACTCGGCCTGTTCGTTTACGGCACCCTGATGGACGCTGACGTGCGCAGGCTTGTCATCGGGCGTCCCTTAGAGACGGAGCAAACGCAGCCGGCGACGCTCAAGAACATGCGCCGCGTCTATATCGCCGGCCGGGTCTATCCGATGGTCGTGCCGCGCCGCGGCGACAGCGTCGAGGGTTTGCTGCTCAGCGGCTTAAGCGCCGAGGACTACGAGCGTCTCGACGATTTCGAAGGCGGGGATTATCGCCGCGAGCGGCAGCCGGTTTGGCTGGCGGATGCGCCTGAACCGCTCAACGCCTGGCTCTATCGCACCCGCGGCGTCGGGCCGCAGCCGAGCCCGCGCCCTTGGGCATTGGAATCCTGGCAGGCACGCGAGAAAACGCAGTTCCTGCGCGAGGCGCGGGTCTGGCTCGTGGGGCGCTGAAGGGAAAATCCAGGCAAAAGAAAAGGGCCGCTGCTGCGGCCCTTTTTAATGTCTATGCGTGCGGGTGTTAGCCGCGGTTGCTGCCGACCTCGGGCGCGACTGTGATGCAGCCCATGCCCTTCTGCTCGAGCTGCTTGCAGGCGCTGCGCGCGGAGCTTTCCGTCAGGCCGGTCAAGCGCGCGCGGAAGAACTTGCTGCCGTCTTCCTTGCCGTTGAGCACGAGCACACGGGTGTTGGACAGCACGGCGGGCAGCTTGCTCTTGGCCTGGGCGGCGGCGCTGTGGGCGCCGGCCTCTTTGCTGAAGGCGCCGACCTGGATGGCCCAATCGGCGCCGGCGTTCTTCGGCAGGCTGTAACGCGGCTGCGGCGCGGCATAGGCGACGATGGAGGAGCCGTCGTCGGTGTCGCCCTGCTCCAGATTGAGGGTCGGGTCGGCCAGCATGGCGGCGCGATTGCCGCCGCTCAGTTCGGCGGCGGCGATGGCGTCGGCCTTGGCCTTGCGCGACTGCGCCGCGGTCTGGACGTTGGAGGCCACGGTCGGCGCCGGCTTGGCGCTGGCGACCATGCTCGGGGCCGGCTGGGTGATGGTGTTGTCGAACGCCTGCTCCATCAGCTGGACCATGCGCGCGTCGCGCCAGCTGCCGGACTCGCCGCCGAGCACGACGCCGACGATGCGGCGGTTGCCGCGCGTGGCCGAGGTGGCGAGGTTGAAGCCGGAGGCGCGGATATAGCCTGTTTTCAGGCCGTCGGCGCCGTCGAGCTGGTTGAGCACGCGGTTGTGGTTGGCGATGGTGACGCCCTTGTAGCTGAAGTCGGGCGTGGCGAAGTAGTGGTAGTGCTGCGGGAAGTCGCGGCGCAGCGCGCGCGCCAGCGTCGCGAGGTCGCGCGCTGTCGTGTACTGCTGCGGGTCCGGCAGGCCGTTGGCGTTGCGGAACACCGTGTTGCCCATGCCGAGCGCCTGGGCGCGCTTGGTCATCATCACGGCGAAATTCTGTTCGGTGCCGCCGATGGTCTCGCCGAGCGCGGTGGCGGCGTCGTTGGCGGACTTGGTGACGAGGGCGAGGATCGCCTGGCGCACGGTGATGCTGTCGCCCATCTGCAGGCCAATGCGCGAGGGTGCCTGGTTGACGGCGTGCATGGAGAACTTGAGCGGCGAATCGAAGCTGAGGCGCTTCTTCTCGATCGCCTCGAAGGCCATGTAGATCGTCATCATCTTGGTCAGCGACGCCGGATAACGCTTATCGTCGGCGTTGACCTGATGCAGCACGCGGCCGGTGGAATCATCGATGATGATGGCGGCGTAACGGGTCGGAGTTTCCTGTGCAGGCTTGGCGGCGGCTTTTTTCGTCGCAGCCTCAGCCGGCAGCGCGCTGAGCGCGGCGGTTGCCAAGGCGAGGGCGGTCAAGCCCAGGCGGAGAGGACGGATCAAGCCTTGCGGCGCCCCAAACATCGTCAATTTCACCGGCCGAACCCCCCGGGTGGATGTCGCAATCCCTGAATGGCGAAAAGGCCGCAACCTCCGGGTAACGGCATTAACCATTCGAATCAGTGGGCGTATCGTAAAAGAATCAATGATTCCTTGTCTATACGTAATGTTCTAAAGGTGAATTTTTAGTGAATCCGTCGATAGGTACATAAGCCCAGGATTTCCCTATCCTGGGAACCGGCCCAGTTCTCTCACGTTCGAGTCCATCATGCGCAAAACTCTCTTCGCTCTTCTGCCCTTCGCCGCCGCCGCTTTGCTGGCCGGCTGCGCCTACAATGCCGAGCGCCAGGACACGCTGTCCCTCAGCAACAGCTGGTTCAGCTATCTCGACGCTTCGGACCTGCGCAAGGCCTGCCTGGCCGGCGGGCCGGAGGCCTACCGCATCGCCCATAACGGCTATTACGAAGAACAGCTGCGCACTTACGACGTGACCGATATCGGACCGGCCGGCGCGAAGTTGGCCGTGCGCGTGCGCGGCAAGACCGGCGACGTGTTGGGCTTCCAATTCATGGATCCGCTGCGCTCCTGGCGCGGCGAGCAGAGCACGGTCCAGCTGAGCGCCGCCGATCTGACGGCGCTGCGCCAGAGCCTGAACGAGAGCGGCGGCTTCGGCCCGGCCCCCACGGGCCTGGAGCTCAAATCCCAGGGCTTTTACTGGATCGTGGCCGCTTGCCATGGCGGCGGGCGCTACAGCTACACGGCCTTCCAATGGCCCGGCGCGGCCTATGACAAGTTGACCTTCCCGGCGCTGCTGGCCAAACTCGACCGCACCGGCGTACCCCTCAATCCGCCGCGCGACACCAAGCCGCAATACCCTACTGGGCGCAATCCGGGCGATCAGCCGAACCACTTCCAGCTCAAGGTCGGCAAGGACGGCATCGCCAATCTGATGACCATTCTCTGAGTTAGGTAACTTAAAGTTATCCAACTTATGTTGCGCTGCACAAATTTACCTTGACGGAGCCGGTCGCAAGTCGCATATAGGGTCTATGTTGCATTGCAGCAAAGTCGCTGCGGGGCCGAGATGGGCCCGTTTGGTTCGTCGCTTTGCCCCATAGACCGCTCTTACAGGAGAGCCAGATGACCGAGAAGACCGCTCCCAAAGCCGCCAAGATCGACGTCACCCCGGCCGAGCAGATGTATGCCGCTTTCGTCGAGAGCGCCGAGCTGATGCTGAAGGCCGGCGCCGACGCCGCCCGCAAAGGCTACGACACCGCCATTTCCGCCACCCGTGAGCCGGCCGTCACCGCGCTCAAGACCGGCGGCCTCGCCGTGAAGGACTATGACGACGCCATCGCTTTCGGCCGCGACAATATCGACGCCGCTGCCGAAGCCGGCACGATCGCCGTCGGCGGTCTGAAGGACGTGGGCAAGGAATGGGTCGCGCTGGCGCAGAAGTCGGCCGACGAAATCCCGGCCGCCGTGAAGTCGCTCGCCGCCTGCAAGACCGTCAAGGAAGCCGCCGAGCTTCAGGCCGACTTCGCCAAGGCGAGCTTCGAAGCCTTCACCGCCAACGCGCTCAAGTTCCAGCAGCTCGGCCTCAAGGTCGCCACCGACAGCTTCGCGCCGATCAACAAGCGGTTCAGCGAAGCTGCCAGCAAGTACGGCAAGCCGTTCGCCGCGTTCTAAAGCGCGCTCGCCTTCGCGCAGCGGCATCGCCGCTGCGCCGACAAAAAGCCCGGCCCGATGGCCGGGCTTTTTGCATCTGTGAGTAAGTTTCTCCGGAGAGAGCGGGATCGCGCTTTTTCTTGCCGAATCCGTCAGATGGGCGAATTGGCACTTCCGTTTGCGGCGCGCGTTCCCATATGATGAAGGCGATGGCAGACATCGCCGTGAGCGTCGATAGGGTGATGCTGAGTACCGCAGACAGACGAGTAACGCAGGGCGCAGTCCGCCCCTCTATGGCCGCCGCATCCGCCGGCGCCGCGTCTCGCGAACTGCCGAAATTTGCCGTCTCTCCCTTGCCGATGAAAAACGCTCCGCACTCTCTTCACAACGCCTTTGCCGCGCGCGCGCCGCGCTGGAGTGTTATCGCGCGCGCCGTCGTTAACGGATCGGCAAGTTCTGCGCCGTCCTTCGGTGCGACGGTCGCGGCGGGACCCGGCAAAAAGGACGGGGAGGGCGGCGGTTCCGGTACTGGCGTGATCACGCGCACGCGCGCCAAGACGGCAAAACCGTCCATGTACAAAGTTCTGCTGTTGAACGACGACTACACGCCGATGGAATTCGTCATTCACGTCCTCGAAAGGTTCTTCCAGAAGAATCACGACGAAGCGACTCAGATCATGCTGCATGTGCATCGGAAAGGCGTTGGTATCTGTGGGGTTTATCCCTACGAGATCGCCGAGACGAAGGTGACCCAGGTGATTGACCTGGCGCGCAAGCACCAGCATCCTTTGCAGTGCACGCTGGAGAAGGATTGAGATGCGTGGCACTGCCTTAATTCGGCCTGAAGTTTGCAGGCATGATTCCACGAGGCCTTTCGCATCGTATAGCGGGAGGAGCCCATCAGGGCCGTTGCCGGAAGATCGTTCACCCAGCGGTTTGCGATGATCCGGCGCGGGGGCAAGAGTGAGTTGAGGGGACTTTGACAAGACCAGCGGAAAAGGAACCAACCGATGCTCTCGCGTAATCTGGAACAGACCCTGCACCGCGCTCTTTCCTTCGCCAACCAGCGTCGGCATGAGTTCGCCACTCTCGAGCATCTTCTGCTGGCCCTCACCGAGGACCAGGACGCAGTCGCCGTGATGCGCGCCTGCGGCGTCGATCTCGCAAAGATCCGCGAAGAGCTGGTCGCCTACATCGACAACGAACTCGCCAGCCTGGTGATGGAGCGCAGCGAGGACGCCAAGCCGACCGCCGGCTTCCAGCGCGTGCTGCAGCGCGCCGCCATCCATGTCCAGTCTTCGGGCCGCGAAGAAGTCACCGGCGCTAACGTGCTGGTCGCGCTCTTCTCCGAGCGCGAAAGCCATGCCGTCTATTTCCTGCAGGAGCAGGAGATGACGCGGCTCGACGCGGTCAACTACATCTCTCACGGCATCGCCAAGGTGGCGGCGCGCAACGAACGCCGTTCGGTGAACGGCTCGGAGGAAGAAGCTAAGCAGGAAAAGGTCGTCAAGAAGGGTCACGAAGCGCTCGACGCTTACTGCGTCAACCTCAACAAGAAGGCCGCCGGCGGCAAAATCGATCCGCTGATTGGCCGCGCCGACGAGGTGGAGCGCACCATCCAGATCCTGTGCCGCCGCACCAAGAACAATCCGCTCTATGTGGGCGATCCGGGCGTCGGCAAGACTGCCATCGCCGAGGGCTTGGCGCGCCGCATCGTGCACGGCGAAGTGCCCGAGGTGCTCAAGACGGCGACGATCTACAGCCTCGATATGGGCTCGCTGCTCGCCGGCACGCGCTATCGCGGCGACTTCGAAGAGCGCATCAAGGCGGTGATCACCGAACTGCAGGAGCAGGACAACGCCGTCCTGTTCATCGACGAGATCCACACGGTCATCGGCGCCGGCGCGACGTCGGGCGGCTCGATGGACGCGTCGAATCTGCTCAAGCCGGCGCTGGCCAACGGCAGCCTGCGCTGCATTGGCTCGACCACCTACAAGGAATATCGCAGCTACTTCGAGAAGGACCGCGCGCTGGTGCGCCGCTTCCAGAAGATCGACGTCAACGAGCCGTCGATCCCGGACGCGATCAAGATCCTCAAGGGCCTGAAGCCCTACTATGAGAAGCACCACAACGTGCGCTACACCGACGATGCCATCGTCTCGGCGGTGAACCTCTCGGCGCGCTACATCAACGACCGCAAGCTGCCCGACAAGGCGATCGACGTGATCGACGAGGTCGGCGCGGCGCAGATGCTCGTGCCCGAGGGCAAGCGCAAGAAGGTCATCGCGGTGAAGGACGTGGAGGCGGTGGTCGCCAAGATCGCCCGCATCCCGCCCAAGACCGTGACCAATTCCGACAAGGAAGGCTTGCGCAACCTCGATCGCGACCTGAAGGGCGTCGTGTTCGGCCAGGACAAGGCCATCGAGGCGCTCGCCAGCTCGATCAAGCTATCGCGCGCCGGCTTGCGCGAAGGCGACAAGCCGATCGGCAGCTACCTGTTCTCCGGCCCCACCGGCGTCGGCAAGACGGAAGTGGCGCGCCAGCTGTCGCGCATCATGGGCATCGAGCTGATCCGCTTCGACATGTCGGAGTACATGGAGCGGCACACGGTGTCGCGCCTGATCGGCGCGCCGCCGGGCTATGTCGGCTTCGACCAGGGCGGCTTGCTCACCGACGCCATCGATCAGCATCCGCACGCCGTGCTGCTGCTCGATGAAATCGAGAAGGCCCACCCGGACCTCTACAACATCCTGTTGCAGGTCATGGACCACGGCAAGCTGACCGACCATAACGGCAAGATCGTCGACTTCCGCAACGTCATCCTGATCATGACGACGAACGCGGGCGCCGCCGAGATGTCCAAGCCTGCCATCGGCTTCGGTTCGAGCATCCGCACCGGCGACGACGAAGACGCCATTAAGCGGATGTTCACTCCGGAATTCCGCAACCGTCTCGACGCGGTCGTCCCGTTCGCGGGCCTGTCGCCGGAGATCATCGCCCAGGTCGTCGACAAGTTCGTCATCGAGCTGGAAGAGCAGCTGGCCGACCGCAACGTGCATATCGAGCTCGACAAGGCGGCCCGCGATTGGCTCGCCACGAAGGGCTACGATCCGCTGTTCGGCGCCCGTCCGCTCGGCCGCGTGATCCAGGAGCATATCAAGCGGCCGCTCGCCGACGAGCTGCTATTCGGCAAGCTCGCCAAGGGCGGCAGCGTCGTCGTGACGATCAAGGAGGACAAGCCCGCCTTCGTCATCACTGAGGCACCGCCCAAGCCCTCCAAGCCGGCGAAGCCGACCGGCAAGAAGGGGCCGAAAGAGCCGGCGCTGGTCGAGTAATC
>DASTMO010000017.1:0-53507 GCA_035714115.1 Alphaproteobacteria bacterium | reverse complement strand
GCCGCTACACCCCCGAGACGGTCACCCGCCTGCGCTTCATCCGCCATGCCCGCGACCTCGGCTTCTCGCAGGACGACGTGCGCCAGTTCCTCTCCATGAGCGGCAAGCTCGACGCGCCCTGCGTCGAGGCCGACGCCATCGCCCGCCGACATCTCGAGGAAGTGCGGCGCAAGATCGCCATGCTCAAAGGCCTCGAGAAGGAGCTGGTGCGCATGACCTGCGACAGCCATCACGGTACCATTGCCGATTGCCGCGTGATCGAGACGCTCGGCGATCACAGCCATTGCCGCGCCGACCACCAGCACGCCTGATCCGGATGACTAAATCTCTCAAAATTAAATGCGCATCATGCGGATATGAAAATTCGTTCGAGCAGCCCTATGCCTACCATGCCGGCTTTGGCAATCAGGGCTTTCTCTACAACGATGCTGGCAATCTGACTCTGATATGGAGCAGTTTCGATCCCGACTATGAAAAGATAATCGGGCGCAAGCATCCTTGGGCACTAACAGCCGAAGAGCAGAATCGCCTTGAGAATTTGTTGCGTCCCGCTCCAAGTGGCGGCGCTTGGCGTTTCGCCAACCATGCTCGTTGCGGGCAATGCAGCCGATCGATCCACGGCTCCATCACGGAAACGATCTATTATCTGCGTTATCCTGACAGCCTCAATTTAGACCCTGGCCCTCATAGTCGCCGCTTCGCCGACTGTCTTTTACTTACGCCGTAGAGCATGCTTCTATAATGTCCGCTTTTTTCGAGTCCCTGTCGCTGTGGCAGATGCTGGCCGGACTGGCGATGCTCTGCGCCTCGGGCATGTTGCGCGGCTTCACCGGCTATGGCTTCGCCATCGCCGCCGTGCCGCTGCTGAGCCTGATCATGCCGCCGACCAGCGCGGTGCCGATCGTGCTGATCCTGCAGCTCTTCATCGGCAACAACAACCTGAAGGAAACCGTGCGCCTGGCCGATTGGCGCGCGATCAAGATCCTCGTCGCGGCGGCGGCCGTGGTCACGCCGCTCGGCCTCTTGCTGCTGACGCGCCTGCCGCAGGACATCGCCCGCCTCTGCATCGCCGCCATCGTCGTCGGCACGGTGATCATGCTGGCGAGCAAGCATCGCCACGCCAATGGCGCGCCGCGCACCTGGGTGACCCTCTGCTATGGCGCGCTCTCGGGCCTGACCAACGGCCTCGGCGGCATGCCCGGCCCGTCGATCATCGCCTACTTCCTCGCCAGCGACACGCCGAAGGAGCGCGCCCGCGCCTCGATGATCATGGTCTTCACGCTGACCAGCGTCTGCGCGCTGATCCCGCTGCTGATCGCCGACGCGGTCAGGCTGGAAATGGCGGTGCTGGCGCTCGTCGCCCTGCCGCTGGTCTGGCTCTCGACCTCGCTCGGCCGGCGGCTGTTCCTGATCACCACCGACGCGATCTATCGCCGCGCCGGGCTGGTGATCCTCAGCGCCACCGCGCTGATGCTCGTGCTGCGCGTGATTTACGTCTAACGCCTAGGCGACTTCGAGCGAGGCGCGCAGCACGGTGTCGGGCAGAACGACGCCGCGGATCTCGCGCTCAATGTCGGGATGCACGGGATAGGCGCCGTCGCTCGACAGCCACAGGCGCAAGAGGTGGCGCTTGCGCTCCTGCTCCGGCCAGTCCTCGAAGCCAGTGCGCGAATGCAGCGTCACGTGGTTCTGCACGAAGGAGATGTCGCCGGGCTGGAAGTCGATGTCGATGGCGATCTCGTCGGCGATCGCCTTGTAGGCTTCCATCGCTTCGATCTGCTTGGGCGTGAGCGGCGGCACGCCCTCGATCTGCTGGCCCTTGCGGATGGCGGCGCTGACGCCGCGCGCGGCGAAATGGCCGTCGGTGACGCTGAACACAGGCTGGCGGATATAGGGCAGGTCGCCCTCGGCGATATCGACGGCGCGCCCGCGATAGAAGCGGAACGTCAGCGCCTCGACCAGCGCCGGATCGCGCTTGAGCATTTCGTCATGCAGCGTCACCGACGAGCAGATGCGGTGCGCGCCGCCGGTCTTGGCCGGATGCAGGCAGCAGAGCGAGAGGAAATCGGCGCGGTCGCAATGGAAATTCATCTGCGCCTTGGTCATGTAGCCGCGCACCTTGTTGTAATCGCCGCCGATGTCGGTGACATGGCCGAGCAGCTGCCCCTTGGTGTTCTGCGAGATCGCGCGGCCGATATGCGCGCCGATGCCCCAGAAGGCGATGGCGGTCTGGAGCCGCGAGCGGCCGGCGACCGGCAGGCCGCGCACCAGGGCGAAGCCGCGCCCGCGCAGCAATTCCTCGCGCACGTCGGCCAATCCTTTCGCGAGGCTCGGCACGTCGAACTCTTCGCGCCCGACAGCCATCAGGTCGAGCCCGGCGGCTTCGATGCGAGCCACCGCCGCCATGATCTCGGCGACCTCGGCCTCGCTCAGGCGATAGATCCAATGGTCGGAGCCGGCGAAATCTTCCGGGCGCCAGGCGGCCGATCCGCCGATCGGCTTCATCATTTCGGCGTTGGCGCGTTCGCGCGCGCTGGCGCGCCAGGCGTTTTTCGCGATGGGGGCGGTGGTGGTCATGGCCGTGTCCTCGGGTGCGCCGGCGTTGGCCCGGCTTATGCCCGAAATGCTAGGCCAAGCCGCAGGAAAAGCAACGGTGGCGTCAACGACGGCGAAGCGATTGCGCCGGCCGGAACGATACGTTGAAGCCGGCGGAATCTCAGGCTTTTTGCGGCGGCTTGCCGTTCAGCACGTCATAGACGTTGCAGGCGATGCCGGTCGCCTCATAGCCATCGAGGCCGGTCGCCTGGGCGACGGCGAACATCTGCGAGGCGAGATTGACGAAGGGCATCGGCACTTCCATCTCGCGCGCCATATCGAGGCCGAAGTTGACGTCCTTCGGCATCCAGGATTTGCGCGGCTTGTATTTGCGGCTCGCCACCGTCTCCATGATGCGGCGGGTGCCGACGCAATCCTGCTGCGAGTTCTTCACCACGGTCTGGAAAGTGGCGGCATCGAGACCGCCCTTCTCGAGCCAGCGCGTGACCTCGACATAGCTCATATGCTGCACGGCGGCGATCATCGCCATGGCGTTCTTGACCATTTTGGCGTTGCCGAGCTCGCCGACCTGCAGGATGGATTTGCCCATCGCCTGAAAGATCGGCTGATATTCGTCGAACAGTTTCTTGTCACCCGAGACCCAGAGCGCCAGCTCGCCGGCCGCCGCCACTTCCTCGACGCCGCCGGCCGACGCGTCGACCACGGTCCAGCCTTTCGCCGCCAATTCGCCCGCGGCCGCGACGATGGTCGCCTTGTCGATGCTGGAGAAATCGATCCAGACTTTGGCGCCCTTGGTCGCTTCGATCAGGCCGCCCTTGCCGGTGCCGACCGCGGTGACCGCGCCGTTGTGCGGCAGCATGGAGAGCACCAGATCGCAGGATTCCGCGACGGCTTTCGGCGAATCCACGAAGGTCGCACCGGCGTCTTCCAGCTTCTTGGCCTGCGCGCGATTGAGATCGGTCACGACCAGCTTGTAGCCGGCCTTGATCAGATTGGCGGCCATGCCGCTGCCCATGCCGCCGGTGCCGATGAAGCCGAGGGTTTTCATCTGTCGTCTCCCATGTTCGTTGCTGGGCGCGATTCTGCACATTGCGCGCCGAAGCGCACCCTGTTCTATCGCAACGAAAATGAAATGAGGGAGAGTGGTGGGCCCGGCAGGACTTGAACCTGCAACCAGACCGTTATGAGCGGTCGGCTCTAACCAATTGAGCTACAGGCCCACTGAACCGCGAACAAGACGCGGCCTTACGCTGCCATGCGGACATCCGCTTGGCAACGCATCACGAGACGAAGGCGGGGAAAACGGCGGACGCAGAACGCGCCCGCCGGAATATCCTAGGTATCGAGGAAGCTGCGCAGCAGCCGCGAGCGGCTGGGATGCTTCAGCTTGCGCAGCGCCTTCGCCTCGATCTGGCGTATGCGCTCGCGCGTGACGGAGAACTGCTGGCCGACCTCTTCCAGCGTGTGGTCGGTGTTCATGCCGATGCCGAAGCGCATGCGCAGCACGCGCTCTTCACGCGGCGTGAGCGAAGCGAGCACACGCGTGGTGGTCTCGCGCAGGTTCGACTGGATGGCGGCATCGAGCGGCAGGACGGCGTTCTTGTCCTCGATGAAGTCGCCGAGATGCGAATCCTCCTCGTCGCCGATCGGCGTTTCGAGAGAGATCGGCTCCTTGGCGATCTTCAAGACCTTCCGCACTTTTTCCAACGGCATGCCGAGACGCTCGGCCAACTCTTCCGGCGTCGGCTCGCGGCCGAACTCGTGCAGCATCTGGCGGCTCGTGCGCACCAGCTTGTTGATCGTCTCGATCATATGCACCGGGATGCGGATGGTGCGCGCCTGATCGGCGATCGAGCGGGTGATCGCCTGGCGGATCCACCAGGTCGCGTAGGTCGAGAACTTGTAGCCGCGGCGGTACTCGAACTTGTCGACCGCCTTCATCAGGCCGATGTTGCCTTCCTGAATGAGGTCGAGGAACTGCAGGCCGCGGTTGGTGTATTTCTTGGCGATGGAGATGACGAGGCGCAGGTTGGCCTCCACCATCTCCTTCTTGGCGCGCGCGGCTTCACGCTCGCCGCGCTGCACGGTCGAGACGACGCGGCGGAATTCGGCGATGTCGAGGCCGGAATGGTCGGCGATGTCGGCGATGTTCTGGCGGATGTCGCGGATGTCGTCCTTATGCTTGGTGGCGTAGGTCTGCCAACCCTTCGACTTCAGCTTGCCGACGCGCGCCAACCACTTCGGATCGAGCTCGGAGCCGAAATACTTCTCGAGGAAGTCCTCGCGCTTGATCTTGACCTTCTCGGCCATGCGCAGCATCTGGCCTTCGAAACCCATCAGGCGCTTGTTGAGGCCGTAGAGCTCGTCCATCAGCGCTTCGATGCGGCTGTTGTTGAGCTGCACCTGGCTCATCAGCTCGACCAGTTCGGCTTTCAGCTTGTCGTAGCGCTTGTCGGACTGCGGAGTGAGCGCCTCGCCCTTGCGGCGCGCTTCCAGGCGCTCTTCCTGATGCTTGTGCAGCTTCTTGTAGACCTTGGCGATGGCGTCGAAGGTCTCGAGCGTCTGCGGCTTGAGCTTCTGTTCCATCGCGGCGAGCGACAGGCCGGCTTCCTCGCCCTCGTCCTCTTCGTCGTCGGCGGCGACGGGCTCGGCGGGCGCCTCTTCCTCGTCGGCGTCCTTGCGCTTGGCCTTCTTCTCCTCGCCCCTCTTGTCTTCAGGCGGCGGCGGCGCGGCTTTGGCCTGCGCGGGCACCGGCGCGGTGCCGGCGGCCTCCGCTTCAAGCGCTTTGCCGCTATGGTCTTCCGGCGTGCCGCCGTTGGTGGCGTCGAGATCGATGATGTCGCGCAGCAGGATCTTGTCGTCCTTGAGCGCATCGCGCCATTGGATGATGGCGCGCATGGTCAGCGGGCTTTCGCAGATGCCGCCGATCATCTTTTCGCGGCCGGCCTCGATGCGCTTGGCGATGGCGATTTCGCCTTCGCGCGACAACAGCTCGACCGAGCCCATCTCGCGCAGATACATGCGCACCGGATCGTCGGTGCGGCCATATTCGTTTTCCTTGGCCGGGGTGTCGCCGCCTTCGGCTTCCTCGGCCTCTGGCTTCTCGGCCTCTTCGCCGTCCTCGCCCTCTTCCGACTCGACGACGTTGATGCCCATCTCGTTGAGAGAGGCCATCGTGTCTTCGATCTGCTCGGAAGTGAACTGATCCTGCGGCAACGCCGCGTTCAGTTCGTCGTAGGTGATGTAGCCACGGTCCTTGCCCTTGGCGATCATCTTCTTGACGGCGGCACCCGTCAGATCGAGCACCGGCACCGCATCAGGCGTGGTCTCCGTCGCCTCTTCGGCCTCGGCCGGCTTACCGGCCGGCTTGGCCGATGCCTTCGGGGTGGGCTGCTGCTGGGTCTGCTGCTTGGTCGCCATCTATCCGTTCCGTTTCATCGGCCGAGGCCAGCGATATGCGCTCGCTGCGTCGGCCGTCCAGTCCGCGGTTACTCGATCATTCAATCGCCATGCCAAACGGGCGCAGCCGTCGGCAAAAATTCCAAACGACCCTTGCGACAGGGTCAAACTGTCAACGCGGCAAGGACGTCGATCCGTTGCCGTAGCCTCGCGCGAACCGCGCGCTGTCGAATTATCCGTGTCTCTCCAAATCGGCCTCGTCGCTGGCGCCGCGATGTTCCTCGCGTTTCAGCGCATCCAAGCGCGTCCAGTGATCCGGATTGTCCGGCTCGCGCGCGCAGGCCGCTTCCGCCGCCCTGATCTCCGCTCTCAACTCCGCCAACCTGTGCCGATCGAGCACATAGCGCCATCCCGCTAGAGCGTCGGCCGCGTCGGCCTCGGGCCGGACGAAGGCTTCGCCGGCGCCGGCCTGGCCGTCGCACAAACGCTCGATCAACGACTGAAAACCTCGCACTGTCAGATGGTTTCGCAGGGTCGGCCCGTCAAGGACGTCACCCGCCGAATCTCCGCCAGTTCCCCCTTCTCCGGCAGGCGCGGCGGCCACTTCTAGGATTGCCAGCCGCAGACTGTCAAGGTCGCGAGACTCAAGCAAAATATGCGCCAACTCCTCACTCACATCCGACAAAATTTCCGGATGATTGAGCACGGTGGCCAGCAACGTGCGCTCGCGCCGCGCCGCCTGGCCATCCTCGCCGCGCCCCAAGGGATCAGGCGGGGTCAGGGGCAGGTTGGGGAACCCGGGCGGAGCGCCGAGCCGGCCCATGGGGCCGCCACCGAAGCGCGATTGGTTAAAGCGGTTCTGGCCATAGCCACCCCGGCCGAAACTGCGCTGCGCCGCAGCATAGCCGCCGCCGGACCCCATGACGCCCGGGCGGGCCGCCGTCAGCCCCCCGGCGCGGGCGGCGCGGCTGGCGGGTCGCAGTTCCTGGCGCACGCGGTCGCGGAAATGGTCCTGGTAATGCTTCTTCAGCGTCGGGTCGGCGACCTTGCCGGCAAAGTCCATCAGCGACTTTTCGATGACAGCGATCTTTTCCGGATTGTCCGGCGTCTGCGAGCCGACCGCCAAATCCCACAGCAATTGCGACAAAGGCTTGGCGGTTTCCAAAATGGCGCGAAAGGCGCCGACGCCCTGCCCGCCGATCAGGCTGTCGGGATCCTCGCCCGCCGGCAAGCTGACGAAGCGCAGCGTGCGGCCCGGCACGATCAGCGGCAGGGCGCGGTCGGCGGCGCGCGCGGCGGCGCGCATGCCGGCGCTGTCGCCATCGAAGCTCAGCACCGGTTCGGGCACCAAGCGCCACAGCTCGCGCATCTGATCTTCGGTCAGCGCCGTGCCGAGCGGCGCCACGGCGGGAACGCCGGCCGAGAGTGCCGCGATGGCGTCCATATAGCCTTCGGTGACGACGATCAGGTTCTCTTTGCGCGCGCCTTCCATGGCCTGCGCGTAGCCGTAGAGATTGCGGCCCTTGTGAAAGAGCGGCGTCTCCGGCGAGTTGAGATATTTCGGCGCGCCTTCCGGCGCCGGATCGAGCACGCGTCCGCCGAACGCGATGACGCGACCGCGCCGGTCGGTGATCGGGAAGATGATGCGATTGCGGAAGAGATCGTAGGTCTCGCTCTCGCCTTCGCGCCGGCGCACGAGCCCCGCCTCCAAAATCAGCTCTTCGGGAAAGCCCTGCTTCATCAGCGCCGCTTTGAGCGCGCCGCGCCCGTCCGGCGCGAAGCCCAAACGGAAGCGCTCGATCACCTCGAGCGTGATGCCGCGCTTGGCGAAATAATCGCGCCCGGCGCGCCCGCGCGGCCCGGCCAGTTCCAGCATGAACCATTGCGCGGCGGCTTCGACGACGGCATGCAGCGTCTGGCGCTTCTGGCCGTCTTCGCGTTCCTCGCGCGTCATGCGCGGCAGCTCCATGCCGGCGTCGCCGGCCAGGCGCTCCACCGCCTCGGGGAACGACAGGTTCTCCGTGCGCATGACGAAGCCGATGACATCGCCGTGCGCGCCGCAACCGAAGCAATGGAAGAAGCCCTTGTCCTCGCTGACCGTGAAGGACGGGCTTTTTTCGTTATGGAAGGGGCAAAGACCGCTGTGCTCGCGGCCGCGCTTGATGAGCTTCACGCGGCGCGACACCACGTCGGCGATGTTCAGCCGATTGCGCAACTCATCGAGGAAGGACGGATCGAACGCCATCGGCGGCTGCACACTCCAGCGTCAACTTAGACGGCTCGCCGCGCGTCTACGAATGGTCAAACGCTCTTGCCGCCCCCCAGCGCGCGCCGAGCGAGCGCGCGGGCGTTACGCGCTTTACGCGGACAGCTTCTGCTTCACCAGGCCGCCGGCCTTGGCGAAATCCATCACGCCGGCATGGGCCTGCTTCAACTGCGCCATGACCTTGCCCATGTCCTTGATGCCGGCGGCGCCGGTGGCGGCGATCGCGGCGTCGACCGCCGCGCTCATCTCCGCCTCGCCCATCTGCTTGGGCAGGAACGTTTCGATGACGGCGATCTCCTCGCGCTCCTGCTGCGCGAGCTCGGGGCGGTTGCCCTTCTCGTACATCTCGATGCTCTCGTGGCGCTGCTTCACCATCTTCTGCAGCATCTCGAGGATGGCCGCGTCGGGAATGGGGTCGGAACTGCCGTTGCCGCGCGCGGCAATATCGCGATCCTTGAGGGCAGCGAGGATGAGGCGCACGGTCGAGAGCGCCCGCTGATCCTTCGCCTTCATGGCGTTTTTCAGCGCGTCGTTGATGGCCGGGCGGAGCATGGCGTGGGTCTGACAACCGGAATGTCGGGAAACGCACAAGCTACAGGAAACGGGCCGGCTTGGCAATCGGTCATTGATTCTCAACCCATTGAAAAGACTTTGTCTTTTTGCGGTCATCAGCCTTGACGGCGCGCGCCGGTTTGCTTATCTAACGGCCAATTTGCTGCCGCCCAGGTGTGCCCTCGCCCTGCTGGTGGCCTTCGCCGTACCGTATGTTTGGCCCTCCCGGACCCACGCGACCCGCCGCATGAGCTGCGGGGCCGCGAAGCCCGAGGCTGGGCCGCAGGAGCCCGCCATGCCGCCGACCGCCCGCAAAGCCCGCCCCTCTCCGCAGAAAAAAGCGGGGAGCGGCGTTTCCAAACGCGTGTCCGCCAAGAAGAAGGCGCCCGTAAAGAAGAAGCCGGCGAAAGCCGCGGCGAAGAAGATCGCCGTGAAGAAGGCCGCGCCCAAGAAGAGCGTGGCCAAAAAGACCGCCGCCAAAAAGATCGGGGCGAAGAAGGTCGCACCGAAGAAGGCGGTCCTGAAAAAGCCCCCCTTGAAGAAAACCGGCCCGCAGATCGCGCCGCGTCCGGCGAACGCCACCGCCGCCATCGTGCTGGCCGACGGCACGGTCTTCTGGGGCCAGGGCATCGGCGCCGCCGGCACGCGCGTCGGCGAGGTCTGCTTCAACACCTCGATCACCGGCTATCAGGAGATCCTCACCGATCCGTCCTACGCCGGCCAGATCATCACCTTCACCTTCCCGCATGTCGGCAATGTCGGCGCGAACCCGGAAGACATCGAGACGACGACGCCGGCCGCGCGCGGTTTGGTGCTCAAGGCCTCGATCACCGAGCCGGCCAACTGGCGCGCCGCCCAGCATCTCGATGCCTGGCTCAAGTCCTACGACATGGTCGGCATCACCGGCGTCGACACGCGCCGCCTGACGCGCCTGATCCGCGACAAGGGCGCTCCCAACGGCGTCATCGTCCATCAGCCCGGCGCGATCAAAAACCCCAAGCTGATCGACATTCCCGCGCTGATCGAGCAGGCCAAGGCCTGGCCCGGTCTCGAAGGCATGGATCTGGCGAAGGAAGTGTCCTGCCGCCAGACCTACAGCTGGGATGAAGCCGCCTGGACGCTCGGCAAAGGCTACGCCACCCAGGACAAGCCCAAGCATCACGTCGTCGCCGTCGACTTCGGCGCCAAGCGCAACATCCTGCGCTGCCTCGCCGCCGCCGGCTGCAAGGTCACCGTCGTGCCGGCCACCGCGACCGCCGAGGACATCCTGCGCCACAAGCCGGACGGCGTGTTCCTCTCAAACGGCCCCGGCGATCCGGCGGCGACCGGCACCTATGCCGTGCCGATGATCCAGAAGGTGATGGAGAGCGGCAAGCCGCTGTTCGGCATCTGCCTCGGCCACCAGCTGCTCGGCCTCGCGCTCGGCGCCAAGACCAAGAAGCTGCCGCTCGGCCATCGCGGCGCCAATCAGCCGGTGAAGGATCTGGAGACCGGCAAGGTCGAGATCACCAGCCAGAACCACGGCTTCGCCGTGATGGAAGACACGCTGCCGAAGGGCGTGAAGGCGACCCATGTGTCGCTGTTCGACGGCATCCTCGAAGGCCTGCGCGTCGAGGGCAAGCCGGTGTTCTCGGTGCAGTACCATCCCGAGGCCTCGCCGGGCCCGCAGGACAGCCACTATCTCTTCGAACGCTTCGTCAAGCTGATGGAAGCCAAGTAAGCCAGCCACGCCGATCCGTCGCGTTCACACATTCGCCGTCAGAGACAAAATGCCCAAGCGCACAGACATCAAAAGCATCCTCATCATCGGCGCCGGCCCGATCGTCATCGGTCAGGCCTGCGAGTTCGACTACTCGGGGGCGCAAGCCTGCAAGGCGCTGCGCGCCGAGGGCTATCGCGTCATCCTGGTGAACTCGAACCCGGCGACGATCATGACCGATCCGGGCCTGGCCGACGCCACCTACATCGAGCCGATCACGCCCGAGATCGTCGCCAAGATCATCGAGAAGGAGCGCCCCGACGCGCTGCTGCCGACCATGGGCGGCCAGACCGCGCTCAACACCGCGCTCTCGCTCGACAAGATGGGCGTGCTGAAAAAATTCAAGGTCGAGATGATCGGCGCCAACAAGGCCGCCATCGACATGGCCGAAGACCGCCTGCTGTTCCGCGACGCCATGGACCGCATCGGCCTGGAAAGCCCGCGCAGCGCCATCGCCCACAACATGGACGAAGCGCGCGAAGCGCTGAAGCTGACGGGCCTGCCCGCCATCATCCGCCCCTCGTTCACGCTGGCCGGCACCGGCGGCGGCATCGCCTACAACCGCGACGAGTTCGAAGCCATCGTCGCCGGCGGCCTGGACGCCTCGCCGACC
Organism: Alphaproteobacteria bacterium; assembly: GCA_035714115.1. Classification (GTDB taxonomy): domain Bacteria; phylum Pseudomonadota; class Alphaproteobacteria; order SMXQ01; family SMXQ01; genus CAMAVH01. The sequence goes on along the minus strand of DASTMO010000017.1, from coordinate 42,362 downwards.
AGCGAAGTGCTGGTCGAGGAGAGCGTGCTCGGCTGGAAGGAATACGAGATGGAAGTCGTCCGCGACAAGGCGGACAACTGCATCATCGTCTGCTCCATCGAGAACATCGACCCGATGGGCGTGCACACCGGCGACTCGGTCACCGTCGCCCCGGCGCTGACGCTGACCGACAAGGAATATCAGCTGATGCGCAACGCCTCGATCGCGGTGCTGCGCGAGATCGGCGTCGAGACCGGCGGCTCGAACGTGCAGTTCGCCGTCGATCCGAAGACCGGCCGCATGGTCGTCATCGAGATGAATCCGCGCGTGTCGCGCTCCTCGGCTCTGGCGTCGAAGGCCACCGGCTTCCCGATCGCCAAGATCGCCGCCAAGCTCGCGATCGGCTACACGCTCGACGAGTTGAAGAACGACATCACCAAGGTGACGCCGGCCTCCTTCGAGCCGACCATCGACTACGTCGTCACCAAGATGCCGCGCTTCACCTTCGAGAAGTTCCCCGGCACCAACGCGCTGCTCACCACTTCGATGAAGTCGGTCGGCGAGGCCATGTCGGTCGGCCGCAGCTTCGCCGAAAGCCTGCAGAAGGCGCTGCGCTCGATGGAGACGGGCCTGACGGGCCTCAACGAGGTCGTCATCGAAGGCGCGCCGGACAAGGACGCGATCCGCAAGGCGCTGGCCAAGCCGACGCCCGACCGCCTGCTGACCATCGCCCAGGCTTTCCGCCACGGCATGACGCTCGGCGAGATCCAGACCGCCTGCTCTTACGATCCGTGGTTCCTGGCGCAGATCGAAGCGCTGGTGAAAGTCGAGAACGAGGTGCGCAAGAACGGCCTGCCGAAGGACGCCTTCACCCTGCACGCGCTCAAGCGCCAAGGCTTCTCGGACGCGCGCCTGGCCGAGTTGGCCGGCACCGCCGAGGACAAGGTCGCGGCGCGCCGCGCTTCGCTCGGCGTGCATCCGGTCTATAAGCGCATCGACACCTGCGCCGCCGAGTTCGCCTCGGGCACGCCCTACATGTATTCGACCTACGAAGGCGACGGCCTCAGCCCCGCCGAATGCGAATCCGAGCCGAGCAGCCGCAAGAAGGTCATCATCCTCGGCGGCGGCCCCAACCGCATCGGCCAGGGCATCGAGTTCGACTATTGCTGCGTCCATGCCGCTTACGCGCTGAAGGACATCGGCCTCGAATCGATCATGGTCAACTGCAACCCGGAGACCGTGTCGACCGACTACGACACCTCCGACCGCCTCTATTTTGAGCCGCTGACCGCCGAAGACGTGCTGGAGATCGCGCGCAAGGAAATGTCCGCCGGTAAGCTCTTGGGCGTGATCGTGCAGTTCGGCGGCCAGACGCCGCTGAAGCTCGCCGCCGCGCTGGAAAAGGCCGGCGTGCCGATCCTCGGCACCTCGCAGGATGCCATCGACATCGCCGAGGACCGCGAGCGCTTCCAGCGCCTGCTCAAGCGCCTCAAATTGCGCCAGCCGGCCAACGGCATCGCCCGCTCGATCCCCGACGCGGTGAAGGTCGCCGCCAAGATCGGCTATCCGGTGCTCGTGCGTCCGTCCTACGTGCTGGGCGGCCGCGCCATGGAGATCGTCCATGAGCGCGAGCAGCTCGACCGTTACATGACGACCGCGGTGAAGGTCTCCGCCGGCAATCCGGTGCTGATCGACAGCTATCTGCAGGACGCCGTGGAGGTCGACGTCGACGCCATTTGCGACCGCAAGGACGTCTATGTCGCCGGCATCATGGAGCATATCGAAGAGGCCGGCGTGCATTCCGGCGACTCGGCCTGCTCGCTGCCGCCGCGCTCGCTCGCCAAGGCCGTGATCGACGAGATCCGCGCCCAGACCGTGATCCTCGCCAAGGCGCTCAAGGTCAAAGGCCTGATGAACGTGCAGTTCGCCGTGAAGGACGGCACGGTCTACATCCTCGAAGTGAACCCGCGCGCCTCGCGCACCACGCCCTTCGTCGCCAAGGCGACCGGCGTGCCGGTGGCGAAGATCGCCGCCCGCGTGATGGCCGGCGAGGCTCTCGCCTCGTTCAAGCTCACCGAGGCGATGAGCAAGCCCAAGCATATCGCGGTGAAGGAATCGGTCTTCCCCTTCGCGCGCTTCCCCGGCGTCGACATCATCCTCGGCCCCGAGATGAAATCGACCGGCGAGGTCATGGGCATCGACACGGACTTCGGCCGCGCCTGGGCCAAGTCGCAGCTCGGCGGCGGCACCAAGGTGCCGACCTCCGGCACGGTCTTCATCTCGGTGAAGGAACGCGATAAGCCGGCGATGGTGAAGGCTGGACGCAAGCTCGTCGACATGGGCTTCACGCTGATCGCCACCGGTGGCACGGCGCGCTATCTCAACGAGCAGAACGTCGCCTGCGGCACCATCAACAAGGTGCTCGAAGGGCGCCCGCATATCGTGGATGCGATGAAGAACGGCGAAGTGCAGCTCGTCTTCAACACCACCGAAGGCAAGCAGGCGGTGTCCGACAGCTTCGATCTGCGCCGCACCGCGCTGATGAACAAGATCCCCTACTACACGACGGTGGCCGGCGCGCTGGCGTCCGTCGAGGGCATCGCCGCGGTGAAGTCGGGCAGCCTTGAAGTCGCCCCGCTGCAGTCTTACTTCAAAGCGGCGTTCTAACGCCGGCCGTTGGCTTCCCATCGGCCTTTTGAACTCAGGGCCGCGTTAACCGTTTGGTTGCGCGGGCTTGTGAATAACTCGGCAGGGCTGGCACCGGTTTGAATTGACTTTCGCGCCCGGAAGCCGGACGCTTCTGGACGCTAAGGCCGGGTTCCGACCCGCTGGCGGACTGTTCCTTCCGCGACTTTAAGCTGGCGTCTTTCGCGCTTCCGGCGCGCAGGGCCAGCGAGATTTTGACGCTAACGAGTTTCGAGCGGTTTCTGAGACATGGAAAAGATCCCGATGACCCCGGCCGGCTACGAACGGCTGTCGGCTGAACTGAAGCAGTTGAAGGACATCGAACGTCCGGCGGTGATTCGTGCCATCGCCGAAGCGCGCGAGCACGGCGATCTGTCGGAAAACGCCGAGTATCACGCCGCGCGCGAGAAGCAGAGCTTCATCGAAGGCCGCGTGCTCGAACTCGAGGACAAGGTCAGCCGCGCCGAGGTGATCGACGCCTCGAAGATGACCGGCAAGACCATCCGCTTCGGCGCCACCATCACGCTGGCCGACGAAGACACCGACGAGGAATCGACCTATCGCATCGTCGGCGCCGACGAGAGCGACATCAACAGCGGCCTGCTGTCCGTCGCCGCGCCGCTGGCGCGCGCGCTGATCGGCAAGGAGCCGGGCGACAGCGTGGAAGTCACCACGCCGGGCGGCTCGAAGTCCTATGAAGTGATGAAGGTGCAGTACAAGTAAGCCGCACGCGACGCTTCATGCTGGAATCAAAAGGCCCGCTCGATGAGCGGGCCTTTTTGATTCTATATCCGCTGTCATGGCCGGGCTTGTCCCGGCCATCCACGACTTAATCCGTTTCCACATCGCAAGGCGTGGATGCCCGCAACAAGTGCGGGCATGACGGATGAAACTTATTCTTCATCCACCACGTCGAGATCGACCGGGACGCCGGGCTGCGTCTTGGACGAGCGGATCGATTCGAGCGTGGTGACGCGGCTGACATGGGCCGTCGCGGTGATGCGCATGGTGAGCGAATCGCGATGCTCCTTGTCCTTGGCGACGACCTTCAAAAGGAAATCGCCGCCCCCGCGGATCATGTGGCACTCGCGCACCTCGGCCCAGTCGGCCATCGCCTGCTCGAAGCCCGAGAGCACTTCCTGCGCCTGGGAATCGAGGCCGACCAGGGCGAAGAACATCTCCTTGTAGCCGAGCTCGCGCGCCGCCACTTCGGCGTGGTAGCCGCGGATGTAGCCGGACTTCTCCAGGGCGCGCACGCGGCGCAGGCAGGGCGGCGCCGAGATGCCGGCGCGGCGGGCCAGCTCGACGTTGGTCATGCGGCCGTCTTCCTGCAGATCGCGCAGGATTTGGCGGTCGATGCGGTCGAGCTTCACGCGCTGCATGGAAGGGCACTCCGGCGGCCAGAATGGGAGCCCGGACGGCCGCTCGAAGCGGGCCGCAGGCGATACGGAAAGACGGTGACGGGCGGGGCGCAGAGGCGCGATAGCGCCTGAACCGGGCCGGTCCTGTCCGCCATATAAGAGCAGGCGTAATATTATTTCAATGCGCGATTTCGCCCACAAGATATGGCCTGGGAGACCCGCCAGTTACCCTACGGATGCTTGCGGCCAGGCGGCGGGATTTCTACATTTACTACCCGGCGCGAGGCCGGCTTGACCCATTCCGCAGCGCCGATCCTTCCAGGCGCGCCAACCGACGAAGACTCCCCATGGCGCAGACCCATCACACCAAAGTCCTCATCCTCGGCTCCGGCCCGGCCGGCCTGACCGCCGCGATCTACACCGCGCGCGCCAACCTCAAGCCGATCCTGGTGGCCGGCATGCAGCCGGGCGGCCAGATGACCATCACCCACGAAGTCGAGAACTATCCCGGCTTCGCCGAGGTCATCCAGGGGCCGTGGCTGATGGACCAGATGCAGAAGCAGGCCGAGCATGTCGGCACGCAGTTCATCCACGACACCATCGTGAAGCTCGACCTCGCCAAGCGGCCCTTCACGGCGATCGGCGACAGCGGCGACAGCTACACCGCCGACACCGTCGTCGTCTGCACCGGCGCCCAGGCGCGCTGGCTCGGCATCGAGAGCGAGCAGACCTTCAAGGGCATGGGCGTGTCGGCCTGCGCCACCTGCGACGGCTTCTTCTTCCGCGGCAAGCAGGTCGCCGTGGTCGGCGGCGGCAACACTGCCGTCGAAGAGGCGATTTATCTCACGAACCACGCCGAGAAGGTGACGCTGATCCATCGCCGCGACAGTTTCCGCGCCGAGAAGATCATGCAGGAGCGCCTGTTCGCCAATCCCAAGATCAGCGTGATCTGGGACAGCGTGGTCGACGAAGTGCTCGGCGCGCAGCCGGCCGGCGTCACCGGCCTGAAACTGCGCAACGTCAAGACCGGCGCGGTCAGCCAGCTCGGCGTCGACGGCCTGTTCGTCGCCATCGGCCACACGCCGAACACCTCGCTGTTCAAGGGCGTGTTGGACATGGACGAGGAAGGCTATCTCGTCACCAAGGCCGGCACGACGCAGACCAACATCCCCGGCGTCTATGCCGCCGGCGACGTGCAGGACAAAATCTACCGCCAGGCCGTCACCGCCGCCGGCACCGGCTGCATGGCGGCGCTCGAGGTCGAGCGCTTCCTGACGCTGCACAACCAGCTGGCGACCGCCGCTGAATAAGCCCGAACGACCCTTCCGCACCCGCGAAATGTCAGCCGCGCCAAGCCCTTAAAACGATAAGGGCTTGGGCCGCGGCGCGCCGGGCCTTACACTGGCCCCGATAGCATATCGGCCTCAACAAACAAGGACGCCTCAGGCGCATGGACTGGGACAAGCTGCGCGTGTTCCACGCGGTCGCCGAAGCCGGCAGCTTCACCCACGCCGGCGAAACCCTGAACCTCAGCCAGTCGGCCGTCAGCCGCCAGATCGGCGCGCTCGAGGACACGCTGAAGGTGCCGCTGTTCCACCGCCATGCGCGCGGCCTGATCCTCACCGAACAAGGCGAAATGCTGTTCAAGACGACGCGCGACGTCTTCGCCAAGCTCGCCACCACGCAAGCGCTGCTCACCGAAAGCACGGACCGCCCGAAAGGCCCGCTCAAGATCGCCACCACGGTGGCCTTCGGGTCGATCTGGCTGACGCCGCGCATGAAGGAGTTTCTCGAGCTCTATCCCGACATCGCGGTGACGATCCTGCTCGGCGAGGGCGAGGTCGATCTCGCCATGCGCGAGGCGGACGTCGCCATCCGCCTGCATCCGCCGCAACAGCCCGACCTGATCCAGCGCCGGCTGACGACGATGCATCTGCATGTCTACGCCTCGCCCGACTACCTGAAGCACCATCCGATGCCGCAGTCGCCGGAGGATCTGGCGCAGCATGTGCTGGTGGTCTACGGCGAGGACGTGCGCCCGCCGGTGACCAACATCAACTGGCTGCAGGACTTGGTGCGCAGCAAGCACATCAAGCCGCCGTCGATCCTCAAGGTGAACAGCATCTACGCGCAGTACCGCGCGGTGGTCACCGGCGTCGGCATCGCCAGCCTGCCCGACTATGCGGTGAAGCAATATTCCTCGAACTTGGTCCGCATCCTGCCGGACCTCGAAGGGCCGAGCTTCGACACCTATTTCGTCTATCCGGAGGAGCTGCGGCACTCCAAGCGCGTCTCCGTCTTCCGCGATTTCCTCGTGCGCAAGATCGCCGAGACCGACTTTTAAGGCGCTTTTTTAGGCCGGACGCACCGCTGCCTGGCGTTTGGGCAGGTTCCATCGCCACGATTAAGTCCCTGTGGCAGCTTCGAGATTCGCCAATTGCGAGCAATTCTCGGAAAAAAAGCATGACAGCGAAAAGTCTTATATAGGACTAGGGTGATAACCCCTTGATCTGTGGTCGAGCGTGATCTAAAAAGCACGCGTTCGGACGGCAAGTATGCGTTCAGCGCATGGCTGCCCTTCGGAAACGGGTCTGGCGAAAGCCGGCCAAAAGCGTAGATTAATCCCATTGAGATGTTGCATTGCGATATTGCACCGCAGCATAATCAAGCCAAGTTTCCGGTCCCGCCGGACGGTCTCTTTCCGAGATCGAAGCGTGACCACCGAGTTCCGGGTGCAAGGCCCGGAAAAGGGTTCTTCGGAACCCTACGTCTCCCAGACGTGAAGCCTCCCTGTTAAACTTGCCGGACCCTCGGGTCCGGCTTTTTTTTTCGCCCGCGTCCGAGAGATCCGGAAGAGGCGACAAACAACGCGCCCTCCCCGTCCAGCTTCGTCAGCGTCCGCGTTCGTTCGCCGGCCCCGTCGCACAGTCAGCGCACCGCCATCAGCGTCACGATCAAGCGTAGCAACGAGACGAGCCGCATCCCATGAGGCGCGGCCGACACAGGGACAACGGCCGCCGCGCGGCGGCCTCACTGGGAGAGAACCTCAATGCATCCTTCGGATCACGCCGCCCGGATTCCGTTCGCCACCTTGTTGGGGACCGCTGCCGCCGTCGTTCTCGGCACGCTGATCGCGCCGCCCGCCTCGGCGCAGCAAGCGGTCGCCGACTTTTACAAAGGCAAGACGATGTCGGTCTATATCAGCTCCGGCGAAGGCGGCACCAACGACGCCTATGCCCGGCTGATCTCCAGCTATATCGGCAAGCATATTCCCGGCAATCCCGTGGTCGTGCCGCGCAACCTGCCCGGCGCCGGCGGGCTCAAAGCCGCGAACTTCCTCTATGACGTCGCGCCGAAAGACGGCACCGCCTACGGCGTCCTGCAGCGCGGCACCATCATCCAGCCGCTGGTCGACATCCAGTCGGCCAACTACGACGGCTCGAAATTCAACTGGATCGGCAGCACCGCGCGCGAAGTGTCGGTCGGCGTGGTGTGGACCGCCTCGACCGATGTGCGCACCGTGCAGGACGCCATGAAGAAGGAAGTGATCGTCGGCTCGAGCGGCGTCGGCAACGACACCGGCGCTTTCCCCTTGGTGCTGAACCGCTTCATCGGCACCAAGTTCAAGCCGATCCACGGTTACAAGAGCGGCTCGGAAATCACCCTCGCCTTCGAGCGTGGCGAAGTGCAGGGCCGCGTCGGATGGTCGTGGGGCAGCGTGAAAAGCCGCGGCTCGGAATGGCTCGACACAAAGAAGATCACAATCCTGGTGCAGATGGGCGTGAGCAAGGCCGACGATCTGCCCGACATCCCGCTGGCGCTCGATCTCGCCAAGACGCCGGAGGATCGCGCCGCCATGCAGCTGATCTTCTCGCCGACCTATATCGGCTGGCCCTCGGTGATGCCGCCGGGTGTGCCGGAAGACCGCATCGCGGCCGTGCGCGCCGCCTATATGAAGACGATGAAGGATCCCGATTTCGTCGCCGCCGCCGACAAGCAGCAGCTCGAACTCGATCCGCTGGACGGCGAATCCATCCAGAAGATCGTCGCCCAGCTCTACGACCTGCCGCCCGCCGCGATCGAGCTGGCGCGCGCAGCGATGAATCCGCCGGAGGCGGAGAAGAAGTAAGGCCGCAAGGCTGAAACGCGAAGGGCCGGGGATCGCTCCCCGGCCCTTTAGCTTTGCCTATCGCCCGAACAACAAGGTGATGTTGATCCTGTTGTGTTCGTAAGCGGTGTCAAACCTCGGCGACTGCGAATGGTGAAACAGACGCGAGCGAAACAGCGCCGCGCGGTTGGCCTTGTAAGGAATCTGCGTCATGGCATCGCGATGCTCGCTCAGGAAGGCGAGCACCTGGGCTTTGTCAGCCGCGTAGTCCTTGATCTTCCAATCCTTGGGCGGCTCCGTACGGCAAACGCTTAAGCCCCCCGACTGCGGATCGAGATTGGCCTCGTCGGGCGTGATCCAGAAATTGATGCTATAGGCGGCATCGTCCGCATGGGCGTCGACCGCCGACTGCGCCTGCAATCCCTTGAAAGCCCAGGCCTGGGTCAAAGGATGATCCGCCAGAAGCGGCGCAAAACGCGCGCGAATCTCGTCGACGATCTGCAGCAGCAGCGGCGAAGCCAAGCCCTCCTGCAGATAGGAAGCGACGAAGCCATCGATATGGCTGTAGTCGTGCCAGATCGTGCTCTGCAGCAAGTGGCGGCGCAGACGCTCCAATGCAGCGGGCGTCAGCAGGTCGTCGAACCAGGCGACGCCGTCTTGGGCCACGCGCGCGAGGATGCTCCCGGCGTCGGAGCGCGCCGACACGGCGCCCTCGGCGATCTCCGCCGCGTCGGCCGCATAAATCGCCCGATTGAAGTCTTCGCTTAAGGGCTGGAGCTGAGCCGCCGTCAGGCGCGTCGCCCCGTCCGCGAGCGATTTGGCAACGCTCTCGTAAGCGCGGGCCAGAGCGGGGAAGCGCGCGTCGCGCGGACGCTCCGCCGCGAGATGGCGGAACTGCTCGATATCGTGGCGCAGCTTGGCGAGGCTGACGCCGCCCGGCGGTTCGGCGAGCGGCGGCGCGTCGGGGCCGCGGCGCAGCTCGTAGGTGCGCGCCCAGTGATCCATCGCGCGGTCGCGCTCATGACGCGCCAAATAGAGAAAACCGAGGCGGCGGTGGGCTTCGTAATGGTCGGGCTCGTTCTCCACGACCGCGACGAGGCTCGCCAGCGCCGCGTCGGCCATGCCCAATTCCTGCAGCGCGCCGGCGCGGCTGAGATGCGCCGGGAAATAGCCCGGATGGGCGGCGATCACCTGATCGAACCAGCCGATCGCCGCGCGGCGATCGCCGCGCGCGATCTCGAGCAGCCCCAGATTGTGCAGGATCGCGGGATGCGCCGGCGCCTCGGCGAGCGCCTGCCGATAGGCGGCCGCCGCCTCGTCGAGGCGGCCCGCTTGGTGATGGCCGATGGCTTCGGCGATCAGGATGTCGAACGGCGGCTGCGCCACGTGAGCACCTCAGTCTGCGGCAGGCTGCAAGCAGGCGATTTGAAGCGCTGAAACTTTGCCGCAACGAAAAAGGGGCGCCACCGGCGCCCCCATTCTTAAACGCTCTTGGACCTTAGACGCCCTTGGACGCCGCCACCAGCGTATCCAGCTCCATGTCGTCGTCTTTCACCGCGCCGATCAGCTCCGAGACCTTCTTGATGCCGCGGGCGTCGCACCACTTTTCGAGATCCTCGATGATGGTGACCAGCGCGGTCGGATTGCGGAAGGCGGCATAGCCGATGCCCACGGCGCTGGCGCCGGCGAGCATGTATTCGACCACATCCTCGGCCGAGGTGACGCCGCCGATGCCGATGATCGGAATCTTCACCGCCTTGGCGACCTGATAGACCATGCGCAGGACGATCGGCTTGAGCGCCGGCGAGACGAGACCGCCGAACTTGTTGCCGAGCGCCGGACGGAAGTTGTCCGTGCGGATCTTGAGCGACAGGAAGGTGTTGGCGATGACCAGGCAGTCCGCGCCGGCCTCTTCAGCCGCCAGCGCGATCGACACCATGTCGCCGGCGTTGGGCGAGAGCTTCACCCACAGCGGCTTCTTGGTCTTCTCGCGCATCGCCTGGATGCAGTCGCGCGTGTAGCCTTCGTGCATCGCGAAATTCTGGCCGGTCAGATTGCGCGTCGGGCAGGAGATGTTGGCCTCGACCACCGCGACATCGTCCGACTTGCTCAGCTCTTCGGCCAGAACCGCAAAATCCTCGATGTTGTCCGCCGAGCAGCTGACGACCAGAGGCGGCTTGAAGCGCGCGTACTCCGGAACGATGTGCTCCATGAAGTACTCGATGCCTTTGCCCGGCAGGCCGATCGACTGGATGATGCCGGCCTCGGTCTCGGCCATGCGCGGCGTCGGATTGCCCCAGCGGAATTCGCGGCAGATCGTCTTGGCGACGAGCGCGCCTAAGCGGTTCAGATCGATGACGTCGTTATATTCCCAGGAGAACGAGCCGGACGCCGGCGTCACCGGGTTCTGGAGCGTGAGGTCTCCAATCTTGACGGAAAGATCTACCATGCCACGGCCTCCTGCATATTAAACACCGGCCCATCGCGACAGACGCGACGGAGCACCTTCTCGCCGTCAACCTCGAACGTGCGCATGCAGACGTAGCAGGCGCCGATGCCGCAGACCATGATCTGCTCCATGGCGACCTGGCCGGGCACGTTGTGCGCTTTGCCGAGACGCTGCATGAGCTTGAGCAGCCGTTCCGATCCGCAGGTGAAGAAAGCGTCGGCCTTCTTCTCCGCGATCAAGCCGGCGAGGATTTTCTCGACGTTGCCGACATCGCTGCTCTTGTCAGTGTCGACGACGGTGATCACCTTCGCGCCGCACTCTTCGAAAAGATCGCGCGACATCACCACATCGGCCGAGCGCGCGCTCAAGATAGCGGTGACGCCGACGCCGTTTTCTTTGGCCAGCTGCGACAAGGGAGCCAAAGTCGCCAGGCCGACGCCGCGCCCGAGCACGACGATGTTCTTCCACTGCGGATCGAGCGTGAAGCCATGGCCGAGCGGTCCGGCGATGTTGAAATCGTCGCCCGCGTTCAGCGTGGCCATGCCCTTCGTGCCGCGGCCTTCGACCTTGTAGAGGAACTCCAGCTGATGCGCGTCGCGGTTGATGCGGTAGATGCTCATCGGCCGGCGCATCCACACTTCCGCGCTATCGGGAGAGGGGCAAAGCAGATGGAACATCTGGCCGGCATAGGCGCGCAGCGCCGCCTCGTGGACTTCCACGACCATGAGCTTGTATTCGCCGTTCACCCAGTCGTTGGAAACGACCTTGCTGATGAACTCGCCGGCCACCCGGGCGGGATAATTGTCGACCTGGCCGATCTTCAAAGCAGAGTTGGTGTAATTGTCTGTGTCGGGCTGGGTCATTTTCATCAGCTGCTGGTTGATTGGCTGAGACTGAAAGCGCGAGGACTGTGCCAAAAATAGGTCAATGTGTCAATTTTCGCATTCATCTCATTATTGGAATCGATGCGAATAAATCCCGCCTTTCCCATATCCTATTGTAATCAGTAGTATATATGAAATTTCCCGCATCGGGTGCTTGCTTGACTGGTCCGCAATACGAAATAAACTTTTCGCAAGTGACGGCATTGGCCATCCGCTCGCTCTAACGCGCCGGCGCAGCGGCTTTCGCGGTCCCTCCCATCCCTGAGAACATGCGGATGCCGCCATGAAAAAGGCCGGGATTACGTCCCGGCCTTTTCTAGTTAAGGCCAATGATTGAAAGCGAGTGCCCAACCATCCGTTAAATCGCGGTGGAAGAATTGGATCTTTTGACTCAAGGGAAGATTGTCGAGCGAATCCACCAGAACGCTATCTTTCCAGGGCGGCCCAAAATTGTACTTCTTGTAGTCGCCGCTCAAAAACCCCACGGACCAATATTCGACTGAGCCGGCGCAATCGCCGGCTTGTGTCTTTACGCTCTGAATTCCACGAGCGCTGACCCGCCGCAACAGCGCGTAATACTCCTCACGAATGTCGTCGCTCACTTCAGGCCTGGACCATGATGGATCCATCATCACGGCTTGGCGGTCATCGTGCGCGCAAATCTTCTCGCGCAAGGCTTCAAATGTTGCGCGATTGCGCTCGAAGTTCTCGATCATTTGCTGATCGGACGGCGGCGGTCCAGGCCTGAACCCTCCGAACACTGCGTAGATGAAGACGCCGGCCATGGATGCCAGGAAAAGCACCGCGATGCCTTTTGAGGTTCTGCGAATTGCCGTCGCGATCGGGGTTGGGGCAAAGAACGAGAAAGCCATACGTCATACTCGCCAAAAGAAATTGCCGCGTCATCTCCTGATAACGCGGCAATTTGATGGCGATGATTAGAGCGCGATGGCGCGCGATCACATGAACAGCTTTTCGCCTTCGAGACCCTTGTAGAGGTCGGCGACGAATTCGCCGTAGCCGTTGAAGATCTTCGTCGGCACGCGCTCGTCGGCGCCGAGCAGGCGCTCGGTCGCCTGGCTCCAGCGCGGATGCGGCACGTCCGGATTCACGTTGGCCCAGAAGCCGTATTCGGTCGGGCCGCTCTTCTCCCAGAAGGTCTTCGGCCGCTGATCGGAGAAGGTCACCTTGACGATGCCCTTGATGCCTTTGAAGCCGTATTTCCACGGCGTCACCAGACGCAGCGGCGCGCCGTTCTGTTTCGGGATCGGCTTGCCGTAGAGGCCGGTGGCGATGAAGGCCAGCTCGCTCGTCGCTTCGGCCATGGTCAGGCCTTCGACATAGGGCCAGGGGAACCAGAACTGGCGCAGGCCCGGCGCGTTCTTGGCGTCCTTGAAGGTTTCGAAGTGGACGTACTTCGCGCCCGAGGCCGGCTTGGCCATCTCGATCATCGCTTTCAGCGGGAAGCCGCTCCACGGCACGGTCATTGCCCAGGCCTCGACGCAGCGCATGCGATAGACGCGCTCTTCGAGCGGCATCTTGCGCACCAGATCGTCGAAGCCGATGGTGAAGGGCTTCTCGATCATGCCGCCGAAGCTGATCGTCCAGGGGCGGATCGAAAAATCCTGCGCCGTAGCGGCGATCGTCTTCTGTGTGCCGAACTCGTAATAGTTGTTGTAGGTCGTCGCCTCTTTCTCGGCGGTGATCGCGCGCTCGGGCCGATAGCGCATGTTCTGCTGCACCGGATAGAGATCGGCGGTGGGATCGGGATTTTTGCTCTGGGCGAAGGCGCCGCGCGGCATCAGCACCGAGCCAGCCGCCACGATCGAGCCGGCGGCGATGCCCTTCATCAGGGTGCGGCGTTGGCGGAAATGGTCTTCGGACGTGGCTGCCGAATCCGGCAGCTCCCAACCGCGGGGAATCTTGATCAGCATCTGCGCCTCTCCTGCGAGCGATGAACCGTTGGTCGCGGTCACGGCGGGCGGTCCCAATGCCGCAAGTTTAAGCCATCCCCGCCGAAACGACAGTTATGGTTCGCAGGAGGCCGGCGAAAGGTTGCGCCGGAACCGTCACACTTGCGTGAAAAGAGCGCCAAAACGCAAAACGCCCCGGCTTTGCGGCCGGGGCGTCGCGATCTTCGCGGGAAGATCTCTTACTTTTCCAACATCGAACGCAGCATCCAGGCGTTCTTCTCATGCAGCTGCATGCGCTGGGTCAAGAGATCGGCGGTCGGCTCGTCGCCCACCTTGTCGACCAGCGGGAACAGCGCGCGCGCCGTGCGCACCACGGCTTCCTGGCCTTCCGCCAGATCCTTGATCATGGCGTTGGCGTTCGGCACCGTCTTGGCTTCCTTGATCGAGCTGAGCTTGGAATAAGCGGCGTAGGAACCCGGCGCATATTCGCCCAGCGCGCGGATGCGTTCGGCCACCAGATCGACGGCGAGCGCCAGCTCCGTGTACTGCGTCTCGAACATCAGATGCAGCGTGTTGAACAGCGGCCCGGTGACGTTCCAGTGGTAGTTGTGGGTCTTGAGATAAAGCGTGTAGGTGTCGGCGAGCAGGTGCGAAAGACCTTCGGCGATCTTCTTACGGTCCTTGTCGGGGATTCCGATGTTCATGCGATCCTCCTGTGAACGGTTCTGAGTGAAACCCAAAAGTGGGATGAAGCGAATGATCTGGAGCAAATGCGTCGCGCTCTCGCGCCGCCGATGGTTCCATGACTATTGCTAAAGATAGGCTCTAAATCAACCTCTCCAACAGTTTTTTTGAATAATTCAAAACTATGGCCCGGGCATGAAAAAGGCCGCTGCCCGAAGGCGGCGGCCTGATTTTCACGCCGATCGGCGACTACTCCTCGAGCGGGAAGAACTCGTCCTTGCCGACGCCGCATTCCGGGCATTCCCAGTCCTCGGGAATGTCCTCGAAGGCCGTGCCCGGCGCCACGCCGCGCTCCGGATCGCCCTTGGCCGGGTCGTAGATGTAGTCGCAGTCGCCGCACATATACTTCTTCATGGCTCTCTCCTGACAGAACGGCAGGCACAGCGGCGAACGCGGCGCCCGAATGATGGCGGCGAACCTACACGAGGCCTCAGCGGTTGGCTAGACGGCGAAAAGGCGGTTTAGCCCATATTTGACGGGCTAAACGCGCATTTTGTTTAGGGATATTCCGGCTTTGGCCGGGGCAGCGCCGGCTCCGCGCCGCAGATTTTGGCGGCCGAGCGGCCCCAGCGATTCGAAACGAAAAGGTTGATAACGAAAATAAGCCCCCTATGATTGTGCATAATTCATAAGCCAATCGCGCGTCGCGTTTCGTGAATCGATATGCGTTCCATGCGCCAAGGCAGGCCTCGCGGCGAACGCGCCGGCCCACAGTCGCCGACCCTTTTCAGTCTGCACAGGGAGCCTCACATGGATCGTCTTCGGGCGATGGAAACCTTCACGCGCGTCGTGCGCGCCGGCAGCTTCTCGGCCGCGGCGAGCCAGCTCGGCGTGTCGCGCACCATCGTCAGCAAGCATGTCTCGCAGCTCGAGAACCTGCTCGGCGTGCGCCTGCTCAACCGCACCACGCGCCGCGTCAGCCTGACCGAGAGCGGCACCGCCTATTACGAGTTCTGCGCCCGCATCATCAACGACGTCGAAGAGGCCGAGCTTTCGGTCACCAAGCTGCACAAGGAGCCGCGCGGCGCGCTCAAGGTGCTGGCGCCCAAGACCTTCGGCGTGCTGCATGTGACGCCGATCGTCAACGCCTTCTCCAAGCGCTATCCCGACATCCGCATCACGCTGATCCTGAGCGACAATTTCGTCGATCTGATCGACAACGGTTTCGACCTGGCGATCAAGCTCGGCGATCTCGGCGATTCGAGCCTGGTGGCGCGCCGCCTCGGCACCACGCGCCTCGTCGCTTGCGCCTCGCCCGATTATCTCGAACGCCACGGCACGCCCACGACGCCGCAGGAGCTGGAAAAGCACAACTGCATCGTCCATGTGAACCAGGCGCGCGACGGCTTGTGGCGCTTCCGCGGCCCGAACGGCGACATCTCGGTGAAGATCAACGGCGGCCCGAGCGGCAACAGCGTGCTGTTCCTGCGCCGCGCTGCCGCCGAAGGCCTCGGCATCGCGCTGTTGCCCGAGATCGACATTCTCGACGAGCTGGCTGCCGGCCGCCTGGTCAACGTCCTGGAAGATTTCACGACGGCGGAATATCCGATCCACGCCGTCTACCCGCACAACCGCCATCTGGCCGCCAAGGTCCGCACCTTCGTGGATTCGCTGGTCGAGGGCTTCAAGGGCTCGACCTGGGATCCGGCGGCGAGCGCCGCCGATCTCGCGCCGGCCGCGCATATCCTCGGCGCGCCGCGCCTGTCGATCCCCGGCCTGACGCGCCAAGCCGAAGCCCTGACCACCAAGGGGTCGGGGCGCAAGCGCGCGGCACGCGCGTAAAGCCACAAGCGCGCGGCACGCGCGTAAGGCTATAGCCGCGCGGCACGCGCTTAAAGCCATAAGCCGCTCATCGGCGGCTTGTGTCATGACGGCGCGCGGGCGAGACTGCGCGGCGTTTTCCACTCTGCCGATCGGTCTATGCCCCCCGCCCCGCATTCCCCTGCCATCGACAATCTGCTCGGCGTCGCCTGGGGCCATCATCGCGCCGGCCGCCTCGCCGAGGCGGAGCGCGATTATCGCCAAGCGCTCGCGTTGTCGCCGGGCCATGCGGCGGCGCTGCATCTGCTCGGCGTGCTCCTCTGCCAAAGCAACCAGCCCGACCAAGGCATCGACTTCATCCGCCAGGCCGCGCGCGCCGCGCCGAAGGACGAGGCGATCCACAACAATCTCGGCAACGCGCTCAAGATGCTCGGCCGTCACGAGGATGCGGTCGCCGCCTTCCGCAAGACGCTGCAGCTCAAGCCGGACTATCCGGAGGCCTGCTTCAATCTCGGCAATAGCCTGACCGCGCTGGCGCGGCTCGACGAAGCCGTCGCCGCCTTCCGTCGCGCGTTGACCTTGAAGCTGGACTACGGCCAGGCCAGCCACAACCTGTCGATCGCTTTCCTCAAGCTCGGCCGCTGGCAGGAAGCGAACGAAGCCGCGACGCGCGCCGTGGCCTTGCTGCCCGGCGACATGGAAGCGTTGCATCACGCCGTTTACATCGCCAATCATCTCTGCGATTGGCGCGAGCGCGCGGTCCGCGAGGCCAAGTTGGCGGCAGCGGCGCGCGCGCCGACATCGAAGCTGCATCCCTTCATCTTCCTGGCGATGTTCGACGAGCCGGACCTGCATCTGGCGGCGGCGCGCCATTACGCTGCCAACAGTTTTCGCGCGGCAGATGCCGCGCCGCCCGCGCCGCAACGCCGCGACAAGCTGCGGATCGCCTATCTCTCGGCGGATTTTTGCGACCATGCCACGGCCAACCTGATGGCCGGCCTGTTCGAGGCGCACGACCGCACCGCCGTCGAGATCACCGCCATTTCATGGAGCCAGCGCGACGGCAGCGCCATGGAAGCGCGCCTGCGCCGCGCCTTCGACCGTTTCCTCGACGTGCATGAGCTGGACGACGCGGCGGTGGCCGCCGAGATGCGCGCGCTCGGGATCGACATCGCCGTCGATCTCAAAGGCTACACCGCCGAAGCGCGACCCGGCATTTTCGCGCTGCGCCCCGCGCCGGTTCAGGTCGCCTATATCGGCTATCCCGGCACGATGGGCGCGAGCTTCATCGACTACGCGCTGGTCGATGCCGTCGCCGTGCCGGCCGATCAGCAGCCGTTTTACGACGAGAGGCTCGTGTATCTGCCAGGTTGCTATCAGGTCAACGACAGCGCGCGCATGGCGGGACCGACTCCGACGCGCGCCGACTGCGGCTTGCCGGAGAAGGCCTTCGTGTTCTGCAGCTTCAATGCCAGCTACAAGATCACGCCGGCGACGTTCGACAGCTGGATGCGCATTCTCGCGCAAGCGCCGCATGCCGTGCTCTGGCTGCTCGAAAGCCGGCCGGGCGTGGCCGACAATCTGCGCGCCGAAGCCGCCGCGCGCGGCATCGACCCGGCGCGCCTCATCTTCGCCAAGCCGATCCCGGTGGCGCAGCATCTCGCGCGACTGCCGCTCGCCGACTTGTTCCTCGACAGCCTGCCCTACAACGCCCATACGACGACGAGCGACGCCTTGTGGATGGGCCTGCCGGTGCTGACCTGCCCGGGCCGCAGCTTTGCCGCCCGCGTGGCCGCCAGCTTGCTGACAGTCTCCGGCCACACCGAACTGATCGCCGCAAGTTTGGCGGATTATGAAGCCAAAGCCGTCGCCTACGCCGCAGCGCCCGCGAGCTTGCAGCCGCTGCGCCAGCGCATCTTGGCCGGGCGCGATGCCAATCCGCTGTTCGACACCGCCGGCTTCGCCCGCCACCTCGAAACCGCCTACCGCCAGATGCAGGACATCGCCCTGGCCGGCGAGCCGCCGCGCGGCTTCGCCGTCGCGCCCTAAGCTGCTAGACTGCCTCCCATAAGGCTCATAAGAGCCGCTTTACGGCAGGGAGGCCGTCCAATGAACCGTCGCGTCTTTTCACGCCTAAATTTCGTCTACGCGGCCGCCGTCGCCGCGCTCGCGTCGCTCGCCGCGCCCGCGATGGCGCAGGACAAGATGGAGCTGCGCACCGTCACCGACGGCGTCTACATGATGCAGAACGACCGCGGCTCGAGCAACGCGACCTTCGTCGTCACGCCCGAAGGCGTCGTCGTGCTCGACGCCGATTTGCGCACCGCCGATCAGGTGCTGACGCAGATCCGCAAGATGACCGACAAGAAGGTCAAATATCTCATCACCTCGCATTCGGCGGGCGATCACGCTTCGGGCGCCTGGCAATACCGCGAGGACAAGCCGGTCTTCATCGCCACCAAGACGCAGATGCGCGATCTCTACATGCAGGAAGGCAAGGAGTTCGAGGAGCGCAAGAAGACCGACGAGGTCTACAAGAAGAGCGAGCTGGTGCGGCCCGACATCGGCTTCGAGGGCGGCATGACGCTGCAGTTCGGCGGCCTCACCTTCGTGCTGACCGAGGAAGGCGTCGGCCACAGCACCAGCGACGTCACCGTCTATATCCCGCAAAAGCGCGTGATGCTGATGGGCGACCTGCTCGACACCGAAATCCACCCCGGCCAGGGCGAATCGGCCGGCGTGTTCTACTCCAACGTGAAGGGCTGGCTGAAGAGCCTCGACAGCATCATGGCGCGCAACCTGCCGGTCGACACCTATGTGCCGGGCCACGGACCGGTGCATATCGGCCGCGGCGTCGCCGATCTGCAGGAGCAGAAGAGCTACTTCATCACCATGCGCGACGAAGTCTCGAAGATGATGAAGGCGGGCAAGACGCTGGCGCAGATCGAAAAGGAGATCGAGCTGCCGAAAGAGTTCGCGCACTACCAGCGCAAGCCGCGTCTCGTCTCATTCGTGAAGCTGTTCTATTACCAGAACATCGAACAGGGCTACTGAGCCGCACCCAGCTGCAGACAAGAAAAAGGCCGCTGCGCTGCAGCGGCCTTTTTTGTTTCCGGCGCGGAATTCTTATTTCAAAGAATCACAGAAACGGATGATGCGGCCGCAAGCATCCTTCAGCGACTCCATCGACGCCGCGTAGGAGATGCGGAAATGCGGCGACAGGCCGAAGGCCTCGCCCTGCACGACCGCGATACCCTCGGCGGCGAGCAGCTCGGTGGCGAAGATCGTGTCGCTCTCGATCACCTTGCCGCCCGGCGTCTTCTTGCCGATGGCGCCGGCGCAGGACGGATAGACGTAGAACGCGCCTTCCGGCGTCGGGCACTGCAGGCCTTTGGCCTGGTTCAGCAGCTTGACGACTTCGTTGCGGCGCTCGCGGAACGATTCGCGCCAGGTCTTCAGGAACTCCTGCGGGCCGTTGAGCGCGACGACCGAAGCCGCCTGGCTGATCGACGAGGGGTTCGAGGTGCTCTGCGACTGGATGGTGCCCATCGCCTTGATGAGATCGACCGGGCCGCCGGCATAGCCGATGCGCCAGCCGGTCATCGAATAGGCCTTGGAGACGCCGTTCATCGTCAGGGTGCGGTCGTAGAGCTTCGGCTCGACCTGGGCGATGGTGGCGAACTCGAAGCCGTCATAGACGAGATGCTCGTAGATGTCGTCCGACAGGATGAAGACCTGCGGATGGCGCAACAGCACCTCGGCCAGCGCCTTCAGCTCGGCCTTGGTGTAGGCCGCGCCGGTCGGGTTCGACGGCGAGTTGAGGATGAGCCACTTGGTCTTCGGCGTGATCGCCGCTTCCAGCTCCTCGGGGCGCATCTTGAACTGCTGGTTCTGCGAGCAGCGGATGAAGACCGGCGTCGCGTCCATCAGCAGGACGATGTCGGGGTAAGACACCCAGTAAGGCGCCGGGATGATGACTTCGTCGCCGGCATTGAGCGTCGCGGCCATGGCGTTGTAGATCACATGCTTTCCGCCGGCGGCGATGGTGATCTGGTTCGGCGCGTACTTCAGGCCGTTCTCGCGCTCGAACTTGGCGGCGACCGCCTTCTTCAGCGCCGGAGTGCCGTCGGCCGCCGTGTATTTCGTCTCGCCGCGATTGATGGCGGCGATGGCTTCCGCCTTGATGTGGTCCGGGGTGTCGAAGTCCGGCTCGCCGGCCGACAGGCCGATGACGTCGCGGCCCGCGGCTTTCATCTCGGACGCGAGGGCGGTGATCGCCATGGTCGGCGACGGCTTAATCTGGCTGAGGCGGCGGGCAAGGATGCTCTTGGCGGTGACAGCGGCGGACATAGGAGCCTTTTGGGAGAAAAAACCGCCAATCCGGGCGGCGCGGGAGGGCGAAAGCTAACGCCGCCCCCGCCCCGCCGCAACAGGCTCGGAGGGATATTTTCGCTTCCTGTGGCTGAGAGGCGACGGACAAAGCAAAGGGCCGGAAAGATTGCCCTTTCCGGCCCTTTTATCGCTTGAGGCGATCGTTTCGCTCGCCGATCTAGTCCAGATCGAAGACCAGCACTTCGGACCGGTCCTGATCGACGCCCGTCAGGGTCAGCTCGGGCACGCCCTCGATGGCCAGGCCGTCGCCCGGCGACAGCGTCTGGCCGTTGACGGTGACCTTGCCGCCGCGCGCCACATGGACCCAGCCGTTGCCGGTGACAAGCTTATGCGTGACCGTCTCGCCCGCCTTCAGCTTGGCGGCGTGGATCGCCGCGTTGGCCTGGATCGTCACCGAACCGTCGCGCCCGTCGGGCGTGGCGACCGGCACGAGGCGGCCGTCGGCCGACTGCAAGGCCTTCTGCTCGTAGCTCGGCGCGACGCCGTCCTTGGCCGGCTCGATCCAGATCTGCAGCAGATGCACGCCGTCGTCGCGCGAGGGATTGAACTCGCTGTGACGGATGCCGGTGCCGGCCGACATGCGCTGCGCGTCGCCCGGACGGATCACGGACCCTGTGCCGATGCTGTCCTTATGCTCCAAGGAGCCGTCCAGGATGTAGGTGACGATCTCCATGTCGGCATGGCCGTGCATCGGAAAGCCGGAGGCCGGCGCCACCACGTCGTCGTTGATGACGCGCAGGTTGCGATAGCCCATGCGGTTGGGGTCGTAGTGATGGCCGAAGGAGAAGCTGTGCTTGCTGTTCAGCCAGTTGATCTTGGTGGCGAAGCGGTCGTTCGCCGGAAAGAGCTGCATCGTCATGGTCTCATCCTCCTCCGCCGGGCTTCAGGAAAGCGCCAGCTATTCGTTCAATGTTGAACCGTTAGAGGCTAGATAATAGTTTAACGTTAAACTTTCAAGGGGCAACCCAACCAAGCACGGCCACGCGCAACGGATTGGCCGGATCGCTGAGCAATTTCAAGACGATGGCCAGGCAGATCATGACCAGCAGCGGGCGGATCAGCTTCGGCCCGAACCGCATCGCGGCATGGGAGCCGAGCCGGCCGCCGATCACCTGGCCGACCGCCATCGCGGCGCCGACGATCCACAGCACATGGCCGCCGAGCGCCAGCACGATGACCGAAACGAAGTTGCTGGTGAAGTTCAGCACCTTGGTGTGGGCGGTGGCGCGCGTCAGCCCCATGCCGAGCAAGGTCACCAAGCTGAGCGCGAAGAAGGAGCCGGTGCCGGGGCCAAAGAAGCCGTCGTAGAAGCCGATGCAGCCGGCGACGGGCGCATAAGCGCCGACGCCGAGACGGCGATGGGAATCCTCATCGCTCGCCTTCGGCCCGACGAGGAAATAGATCGCCACCGCGGTGAGCAGGACCGGCAAGGCGACGAGCAGCCAGTAGCTGTCGATCAGCGTCACCGTCATGGCGCCGAGCACGGCACCGATGAGCGTGGCGAAGATCGGCCAGCGCAGCAGCTTGAAATCGATGCGCCCGGCGCGCCAGAAGCTCCAGGTCGCCGAAGCGGTGCCGAAACTGCCCTGGATCTTGTTGGTGGCGAGCGCGGCGACCGGCGGCACGCCGGCAGCAAGGAGCGCCGGCAGCACGATCAGGCCGCCGCCGCCGGCGATGGCGTCAATAAAGCCGGCCACCACGGCGACCAGGGCCAACAGCGCGATGACCTCGTAGGACAAATCCATCACGCGTCCGCCTGGGCCAGACCGAGCTTCTTGGTCAACTTGCCAAGCGTCTCCTGCTCGGCCGGGGTCAGCGCCGCAAAGGCGCTGGCGACATTGGCGGCATGACGCGGAAAGAGCGAACGGATCAGGCGGCGGCCGGCGACGGTGAGCTGCACGTTGAGCAGACGCTTGTCCTGCGGATCGCGCGTGCGCGTCACCAGGCCACGCTTTTCCAGGTTCCCCAGCACCATGGTGAGGTTGCCGTCGCTCTTGAGCAGCTTGGCCGCCAAGTCCTTCTGGCAAAGCTGGCCGAGATGCAGCAGCGCCTCAAGCACGCCGAATTGACTGGTCGTCAGATGCGCTTCGGCCAATAGGCCGTCGAGCCGGCGGTTCACCGCGTCGGCGGCGCGCGTCAGCTTGACCAGCGCATCGAGCGCGCGCACTTCCTCAGGCTCGCCTTGATAATGGGTGGGCATGGCCCCGCTCCAAAAACGTTCAATATTGAACTATTTAGGCCGAATCGGCCGCCGGTCAAGCGATTCGCGCTCTTCGTTTGCGCCCTCTGGCTTTTCTCATAGGGCGTACTATCTAATAGCTCCCTCCCCGCCTGATCTCGCGAGTCCCGATGAGCCCGACGCCCGACCTGTCGCCCATGCTGATGAACCCGGCCAAGGACGCGCCGAAGAAAAAGCATGCGCCGCTGACCATCGTCTCCGACTTCAAGCCGTCGGGCGACCAACCCGCCGCCATCGCGGAACTGACCGCTGGCCTGCAGGCGGGCGAGCGCGACCAGGTGCTGCTCGGCGTCACCGGCTCGGGCAAGACCTTCACCATGGCGCATGTGATCCAAAACTTGCAGCGGCCGGCCGTGGTGCTGGCGCCGAACAAGACGCTGGCCGCCCAGCTCTATGCCGAGATGAAGGCGTTCTTCCCGAACAACGCGGTCGAGTACTTCGTGTCGTATTACGACTATTACCAGCCGGAAGCCTACGTCGCGCGGACCGACACCTACATCGAGAAGGACGCCTCGATCAACGAAGAGATCGACCGCATGCGCCATGCGGCGACGCGCGCATTGCTGGAGCGCGACGACGTCATCATCGTCGCCTCGGTCTCCTGCATCTACGGTATCGGCTCGGTCGAGACCTATTCGGCGATGACCGTGCCGCTGAAAGTCGGCCAGACCATCGAGCGCTCCGATTTGCTACGCAAATTCGTCGAGCTGCAATATCGGCGCAACGACATGGCCTTCGCGCGCGGCGATTTCCGCGTGCGCGGCGATTCGGTCGAGATCTTCCCGGCGCACTATGAAGACCGTGCCTGGCGCATCGGCTTGTTCGGCGACGAGATCGAAAACATCGTCGAGTTCGATCCGCTGACCGGCGAGAAGGGCGCGGCGCTCGAAGACATCACGATCTATCCCAACAGCCACTACGTCACGCCGCGCCCGACGCTGCAGCAGGCGATCAAGGGCATCAAGGCCGAGCTCAAGCCGCGCCTGGAAGAGCTGCGCCGCGACAACAAGCTGATCGAGGCGCAGCGCCTGGAAGAGCGCACCACCTTCGACCTGGAGATGATGGAGACGACCGGCCATTGCGCCGGCATCGAGAACTACTCGCGCTATCTCACGGGCCGGCCGGCCGGCGCGCCGCCGCCGACTTTGTTCGAATATGTGCCGAAGAACGCGCTGCTGATCATCGACGAAAGCCATGTGACGGTGCCGCAGATCGGCGCCATGTTCAAAGGCGACTACAACCGCAAGAAGACCCTGGCCGATTACGGCTTCCGCCTGCCCTCCTGCATGGACAACCGCCCGCTCAAGTTCGAGGAATGGGAGCAGATGCGGCCCGATTCGGTGTTCGTCTCGGCGACGCCGGGCAAATGGGAGATGGAGCGCACCGGCGGCGTCTTCACCGAACAGGTCATCCGCCCGACCGGCCTGATCGATCCGGTGACCATCGTGCGCCCGGTCGAGCATCAGGTCGATGATCTGCTCGCCGAATGCCGCGATGCCGCCGCCAAGGGCCAGCGCGTTCTGGTCACCACGCTGACCAAGCGCATGGCCGAAGACCTCACCGAATACATGGCCGAGGCCGGCCTGCGCGTGCGCTACCTGCACTCGGACATCGAGACGCTCGAGCGCATCGAGATCATCCGCGACCTGCGCCTCGGCGCCTATGACGTGCTGATCGGCATCAATCTGCTGCGCGAAGGCCTCGACATTCCCGAATGCGCCCTGGTCGCGATTTTGGACGCCGACAAGGAAGGCTTCCTGCGCTCGCGCACGTCGCTGGTGCAGACCATCGGTCGCGCCGCGCGCAACATCGACGGCCGCGTGCTGCTCTACGCCGACGTGATGACCGAATCGCTGACCTACGCCATTGAAGAGACCAACCGCCGCCGCGCCAAGCAGCAGGCCTTTAACGAGGCCAACGGCATCACGCCGGAGAGCGTGCGCAAGTCGATCGGCGACGCCATGAGCTCGGTCTACGAGCAGGATTATGTCACCGTCGACACCGGCGACGACGAAGTGGCCCATCTCACCGGCCAGAAGCTGCGCGACCATATCGAGGCGCTCGACAAGCGCATGAAGAAGGCCGCTGCCGATCTGGAGTTCGAGGAGGCCGCGCGTCTGCGCGACGAATTGCGCCGCCTCGAGGCCGCCGAGCTGGGCCTCACCGTCACCGCCGAAGAGCGCAAGGTCACCTTCGGCCAGGCGGGCGTCACGCGCGGCCTGGCGCGCAGCTTCAAGGAAGGGCCGAAGGCCTATTCGGGCAAGACGCCGCCCCGCGTGCGTCCCGGCGGCAAAAAGACCGGCCGGCCCTCTGGTCGCCGTAAGGCGACCTAAACAATGGGCAAGCGCCGCCAGGGGCCGTAACCGCTTTGTCCGAACCCGTTGCCACCGCCGCACCCGGCAAAGACTGCGGCGCCTGCACGCTCTGCTGCAAGGTCATGCGCATCGACGCGCTCGGCAAAGCGGACGGAACGTGGTGCGATCATTGCGCCGTCGGTTCGGGCTGCAAGATTCACACGAGCAAGCCCGACGAATGCACGGTGTTCTACTGCGGCTTCCTGCAAGACCCGCGGCTCGGCGAAGAATGGCGGCCGAGCAAGAGCAAGTTCGTGCTGGTCGCCGAGATGGGCGGGCGGCGCATCGCCGCCCATGTCGATCCGCAGCGCCCGCTCGCCTGGCGCGAGGAACCCTATTACAGCCAGCTCAAGCAATGGGCGCGCGACGGGGCGGCCAGCGGCCTGCAGGTGACGGCCCAGGTCGGCCGGCGCGTCTGGGTGCTGCTGCCCGACCGCGACGTCGATCTCGGCCTGATCGGCGACGGCGAGCGCATCGTGGTCGAGCAGGTCAAAACGCCTTTGGGAATCAAGCTCGAAGCGGCCAAACGCCCGGCCTGACCCAGTCTCGGCGTCCCGCGCTTGCGCTTCCGCCGCGTTCTGGCATTGTCCGCCTCCCATGAGCCTCCCGCCCCTGCCCGTTCCGGTTGTTCCGAAAGCAGCCCTCGTCACCGGCGCCGCTGCCCGCATCGGCCGCGCGACGGCCTTGGCGCTGGCCGCCGACGGCTATGCCGTGGCGATCCATTACAA
The DNA here is from genome assembly GCA_035714115.1 of Alphaproteobacteria bacterium. Taxonomy (GTDB): domain Bacteria; phylum Pseudomonadota; class Alphaproteobacteria; order SMXQ01; family SMXQ01; genus CAMAVH01. Next base: position 16,765 of record DASTMO010000017.1, on the reverse strand, counting down.
CCGCTCCGCCGCGCCCGCCGAACAGCTCGCCGACGAGATCCGCCAGAGCGGCGGCAAGGCGATCACGCTGCAGGGCGATCTGTCGGTCGAGGCGCAGGTCGAAAAGCTGGTGCCGCAGGCGACGAAGGCGCTCGGCCCGCTCGGCGTGCTGGTCAACAACGCCTCGATCTTCGAGCGCGACGAAGCGCTGACCGCGACCCGCGAGAGCTGGGACGACCATATGGAGACGAATCTCCGCGCGCCGTTCAAGCTGTCGCAGGATTTCGCCAAGCAATTGCCCGCCGGCCAGGACGGGGTGATCGTCAATCTGCTCGACGAGCGCGTGTTGAATCTGACGCCGCATTTCACCACCTACACGCTGAGCAAGGCGGGGCTGTGGACGCTGACGCAGACGCTGGCGAGCGCGCTGGCGCCGCGCATCCGCGTCGTCGGCATCGGCCCCGGCCCGGTTTTACCGAGCCCGCATCAGACCGACGAGCAGTTCGTCGAACAGTACAAGGCCATGCCGCTGCAGCGCCCGTCCTCGCCCGACGAGATCGCCGGCGCCGTGCGCTTCATCCTGGCGACGCCGTCGATGACCGGTCAGATACTGCTGCTCGACGGCGGCCAGCATCTCGGCTGGAGCCAGCCGAAAGGAGAGCCCGCGCACTGAGCGGGGAAAGGACGACGACCATGGCGAACGATCCGAAATTCACGTCGATCCACGGCGGCCTGTCCAAGACGCCGGCGGTGGCGCCCGGCACTTCGCCCTCGGGCCTGCGCCGCACCTTCCTGCGCGACCTCGTTCTGCCCTGCAGCATCGGCGTCTATCGCCATGAGAAGGACGCGCCGCAGCGCGTGCGCATCAATCTCGACCTCGCCGTGCGCGACGACGGCGCCCTGCTGCATGACGACGTGGCCAATGTGGTCGATTACTCGACCGTCGCCGATGCCGTGCGCGCCATCGTCGCCGACGGCCATGTGAACCTGGTCGAGACGCTGGCGGAGCGCATCGCCGCCCATTGCTTGCGCGACCAGCGCGTCGTCTCGGTCCAGGTGCAGGTGGAAAAGCTCGATGTCTTCACCGACGCGGCGTCGGCCGGCGTCGAGATCGTGCGCCAGCGTCTGCCTTAAGCGCAGGCGGGCAAAAGCCGCCCGGAACCCATAAAAACGGCGGAAAACCGCGATTCCGAAGGCCCGGCAACCGCGAGTTGTGCACAGGAGGGCCAAAAGCGCGTCAAGCGCCTGTTCCGCGCCAGATGAAAAAAACTTCGCCCCGCTGAATCTCCGTTGACTTTGAATTTTTATTTGAATTTCAGGCATTTGCTAAGTTTGCCCATTTTCTATGCAACCACGTCCGTTGCTAGGAGTCCCTAGCGGGAAACCTGCCGAAAGCGCCGCTCTCCACAAACTTGTCCACAGTTTTCGTGGATAGTTTTCAGCCGCGTGACAAAACCCGCGAAAATGGCCCCCAGCGCCGCTCGGACGTTAAGGAAGTCGCCCCACGGAATGATGACTCCTCATCCGTCACTTGAACTGAAGGCCGCCAAGGCCAAGCATCCTGCCGTCCGCGTCGGAAAGCCGTTGCGGCTCTCGCCTCGCAGTCGGCACTTGATGTCGCCGCGCCTTACGCCGAAATAGTTACAGCATCATGCCTGCATCGCCGCGCGACCCGAACCAGACCGATCCAGCCGCCGAAACATCTGCGGCCGATGATCTACGCCCGCCGGATGTGAAAGGCGCTGCCAAAGGCGTTTCGGAAGCGCCCCAGCCCTTCCTCGATGACGAGCTGGCCAGCGCCGCGCAAGAAAGTGGCGCGCCCCAAACCGAAGCCAGAGAGATCGGCGTGTCGGTGATCAAGAACGTCCTCAAGACGCTCGACGGCTCGCCCGGCGTCTACCGCATGCTCAACGCCGCCGGCGACGTGCTCTATGTCGGCAAGGCGAAGAACCTGAAGCGGCGCGTGACCAACTACACGCAGCCCGAGCGCCTCAGCACGCGCATCGCCCGCGTCGTCGCCGCCACCGCCAGCATGGAAGTGGTGACGACGCATACCGAAGCCGAAGCGCTGCTGCTCGAGAACAACCTGATCAAAAAGCTCAAGCCGCGATACAACGTGCTGCTGCGCGACGACAAGTCGTTTCCCTACATTCTGATCACCGGCGACACCGACTGGCCGCGCATCACCAAATATCGCGGCGCGCAGAACCAGCCCGGCGAATATTTCGGGCCTTTCGCCTCTGCCGGCGCGGTGAACCATACGCTTGCCACGCTGGAGCGCGCCTTCCCGCTGCGCTCCTGCTCCGACAGCGTGTTCGCCACGCGCACGCGGCCCTGCCTGCAATATCAGATCAAGCGCTGCACGGCGCCTTGCGTCGAACGCATCGAGAAGCCGGCCTATGACGCCATCGTCGATCAGGCGCGGCGCTTTCTGAGCGGCCGCAGCCAGGACATCCAGAAGGCTTTGTCGGCGGAGATGACCGCGGCGTCAGAAGCCATGGATTACGAAGGCGCGGCGGTGCTGCGCGACCGCATCCGCGCGCTGTCGCAGATCCAGTCGCGTCAGGACATCCATGTGCAGGGGCTCGGCGAGGCTGACGTGATGGCCGTGCATGTCGACGGCGGGCAATGCTGCATCCAGGTGTTCTTCTTCCGCGCCGGACAGAACCTCGGCAACCGCAGCTATTTCCCGAGCCAGACCGCCAGCCTGCCGCCGGAAGAAATTCTCGAAGCCTTCATCGGCCAGTTCTACGCCGGCCATCCGCCGCCGGGCCTGATCCTGACCAGCCACGCCCTGCCCGGCGCCGAACTGATGGCCGAAGCCCTGTCGCTGAAAGCCGAGCGCAAGGTCTTCATCGGCACGCCGATGCGCGGCAACAAGCGCAAGCTGATCGACCATGCGCTTGCGAATGCTGAGCAGGCGCTGGCGCGCCGCATGTCGGAAAGCGCCACACAGCGCAAATTGCTCGAAGGCGTCGCCGATGTCTTCGGCCTGGAGACGACGCCCGAGCGCATCGAGGTCTACGACAACAGCCACATCTCCGGCACCAACGCGATCGGCGGCATGATCGTCGCCGGGCCGGACGGGCTGATGAAGAACGCTTGGCGCAAATTCACCATCCGCACCGTCGCGCCCACCGGCCATACGGAACACAGCCAAGGCGGCGACGATTACGGCATGATGCGCGAAGTGCTGACGCGGCGCTTCGCCCGCGCCCTGAAGGAAGACCCCGAACGGACCAAGGGCCAATGGCCCGATCTGGTGCTGATCGACGGCGGCGCCGGCCAGCTCAAGATCGCCTGCGAGGTTTTCGCCGATCTCGGCGTGACCGATGTTTGCGTCGCTGGCGTCGCCAAAGGCCCGGACCGCAATGCCGGGCGCGAGCGCTTCTTCATGCCGGGGCGCGAGCCCTTCAGCCTCCCACCCAACGATCCGGTGCTCTACTTCCTGCAACGGCTGCGCGACGAGGCGCACCGCTTCGCCATCGGCGGCCACCGGGCCAAGCGCTCGGCCGCCATCGGCAAATCGCAGCTCGACGAGATCGCCGGCATTGGGGCGGCGCGCAAGCGCGCCCTGCTGCACCATTTCGGCTCGGCGCGCGGCGTCGCCCAGGCCGGCCTGCCCGATCTCGAAGCGGTCGAAGGCATCTCCAAGGCCGTGGCCAAGAAGATCTACGATCACTTCCACAGCGGAACATGATCGCCTGACAGCTGCGTGAGGATGCGGATTGGCGGTGGCCGTTCCGCTCCGGTCTGGCTAGAATGTTTGAACCTCCAGCCAGTCCCCGACCGATGTATCTGAAGCTCCCGAACCTGCTGACCTATTCGCGGATCCTGGTGATCCCGCTGCTGGTCGCGGCCTTCTATCTCGACGATCCGCTCGGCAACCGCGTCGCCTGCGCGCTGTTCGCGCTCGCCGCCGTCACCGACTATCTCGACGGTTACCTGGCCCGCGCCTGGAGCCAGCAGTCAAACCTCGGCCGCTTCCTCGATCCGGTCGCCGACAAGCTGATGGTCGCCGCCGCCATCCTGATGATGGTCGCCGTCGGCATGATCTCCGGCTGGTCGATTCTGGCGGCGCTGGTCATCCTCTGCCGCGAAATCCTCGTCTCGGGCCTGCGCGAGTTCCTCGCCGAACTGCGCGTCGGCCTGCCGGTCAGCAAGCTGGCCAAATGGAAGACCGCGATCCAGATGGTCGCGCTCACCCTGCTGCTGCTCGGCGATGCCGGCCCCGCTTGGCTGCCCATCGTGCAGATCGGCGATGTCGCCCTGTGGATCGCCGCCGTGCTGACGCTGATCACCGGTTACGACTATCTGCGCGCCGGCCTGCGCCATATGCGCGAAGACGGCTCGCCCGGCCCTGCCGAGTAATCGGCCAATCATGAAGCTCCTTTATTTTGCCTGGCTGCGCCAAAAGATCGGCACCGCTGAGGAAACCGTCACGCCGCCGCCCGAGGTGACGACCGTCGGCGCGCTCTTGGCCTGGCTGGCCGCGCGCGGTCCCGGCTATGCCGAAGCGCTGAAAGACCTCGCCGTGGTGCGCGTCGCCGTGAACCAGGAATTCGCCAAGGCGGACGCGCCGGTGAAGGCCGGCGACGAAGTGGCCTTGTTCCCGCCCGTGACAGGTGGCTGACGATGATTAGGGTTCAGCGCGAGGATTTCGACATCGGCCGCGAGATCGACGCGCTCACCGCGGGCCGCAGCGACATCGGCGGCCTGGCCAGCTTCGTCGGCTATGTGCGCGACTTCGTCGGCAAGGAGAAGACGACCGGCGCCGAGGTCTCGGCCATGACGTTGGAACATTATCCCGGCATGACCGAGAAGCGCCTCGCCGAGATCGAGGCCGAGGCCAATGCGCGCTGGAAGCTCGACGCGACCCTCATCGTCCACCGCTACGGCACGCTGCAAGCCGGCGAACGCATCGTGCTCGTCGCCTGCGCCGCCGCCCATCGCGAAGACGCCTTCGCCGCCTGCCAGTTCCTGATGGACTGGCTCAAGACCAGCGCGCCGTTCTGGAAGCAGGAAGACACCGCCAACGGCCCGCGCTGGGTCGATGCCGACGCGAAAGACGACGCGCTCGCCGCGCGGTGGAAGAAATAGAAGTTCATTGGTCGACGGGGGAATTTTATGGCGCGTTTTTCTGATCGAATCGGCGTCACCAAGACCGCGGCCGTTCTTCAACTCAATTCAATGAATGATGATTTAGCAAACTCTCTCTGGAATGCTCTTGCCATCACTCTTGAAGATATACACAGCTTAAATGATGAGTTTGGAGACGAGACGGAGGGGTCATTTTTTATAAAATATATGTGGATTAATTTTTTCAAAAGCCCGTTGGACGAACTGCCAACTAGCTGGAGAGAAGCGCGCGATAATTGCAAAGAAGTTTATACAGAAAACGAATGGTTCGAAGTTTACAACTTTATCGAAGTCGCACTTGGCGCTCTTAGGTATGTAGACTCTAAGAATAACAGCAAGAGACGCGAGACATTCCGCGATTTAACAAATCACTTTTTAGAAAAGGAAATGTCAGGCTACCGAGTCATCGGAGATTATGTCGCCCCCATAACTTCCGAAGAAGAGGTTACTGCAGTTAAAGAAGCGCTAGTTGAAAGTGATAATTTTCAAATCGTCGCCACTCACATAAAGGCAGCAGTTGCCCTCATGTCGGATAAAAAATCACCCGACTATCGAAACTCCATAAAAGAGTCCATTAGTGCGGTGGAAGCAGCTTGCCGAATAATCACTGGGGATACGAAGGTCACTCTTGGACAAGCCCTAAAAGCCTTAGAGACCAAGGGAGTGAATGTTCACCCAGCTCTTCGACAGGGGTTTGAGAAAATCTACGGATGGAGCAGTGACTCAAACGGAATTCGTCATTCAATGACTGACGAACCCAATTTAAATTTTAATGATGCGAAATTTATGCTCATTGCGTGCTCCGCATTCACGAATTTTCTAAAATCTAGCTCCACTTCCTAACCAAGCAATAAGGGCGCTTCAATGAAGCGCCCTTTTCGATTCAGCAATGTCGTAGCGCTTACGCCGAGACAGGCGCCTTGCCGTTGACCAGGGCGTCGTAATCCTGCATCAGCGCGCGGGTGACCGGGCCGACGGTGAATTTGTATTCGTCCACCTCGGACACCGGCGTGACTTCGGCAGCGGTGCCGGTGAGGAACATCTCCTGCGACTTGGCCAGCTCTTCCGGGAAGATCGCGCGTTCAGTCACCTTGATGCCGCGCTTGCGCGCCAGATCGATGACGGTCTGGCGGGTGATGCCGTTGAGGAAGCAATCCGGCGTCGGCGTGTGGATTTCGCCATTCTGCACCAGGAAGATGTTGGCGCCGGTCGATTCGGCGAGCTGGCCGCGATAGTCGAGCATCAGCGCGTCGTCGTAACCCTTGGCCTCGGCGGCATGCTTGGAGAGCGTGCAGATCATGTAGAGGCCCGAGGCCTTGGCATGGACCGGCTCGGTTTCCGGCGACGGGCGCTTGTAGAGGGCGCGCGTCAGGCGCAGGCCGCGCAGGCGCGCTTCCGGGGTGAAGTAAGAGGGCCATTCCCAGACGGCGATGGAGACGTGGATCTTGGTCGCTTGCGCCGACACCGCCATCATCTCCGTGCCGCGCCAAGCGACCGGGCGGACATAGGCATTGGCGAAGCCCGACGCTTTCACCATCTCCTCGCTCGCCTTATTGATCTCGTCGACGCTGTAGGGGATCGTCATGCCCAGGAGCTCGGCCGACTTGAACAGGCGTTCGGTATGTTCGCGCAGCTTGAAGATCTTGCCCGAATAGGCGCGCTCGCCTTCGAAGACGACGCTGGCATAATGCAGGCCATGGCTGAGAACATGGATCTTGGCGTCGCGCCAATCCACCTGTTTGCCGTCGAGCCAGATCAGTCCGTCGCGATCGTCGAAAGGAGCAGCCATGATAATTTTCTTTCGCAAGAGTCGGGGGATGTGTAAGCCTATTGCGTCAGGTAGCACTCTCGGGCATATAAGTCAACATGGCTGACGTAAAATCCGGCGTAAACCCGCTCTTTCTGCGCGAAGAAGAACTTCGCCAGGGCATGGAGCTGCTGTTCTACGCTTACCGCGACTTCACCGACGAAGCCGACGCGATGCTGGTGCGCTACAAGCTCGGCCGCGCCCATCACCGCGCGCTCTATTTCGTCGGCCGCCACCCCGGCATCAGCGTCTCCGAGCTGCTGGCGATCCTGCGCATCACCAAGCAGAGCCTGGCGCGCGTGCTGAACGACTTGGTGCGCCAGGGCTTCATCACCCAGACCGCCGGCATGAGCGACCGCCGCCGCCGCCATCTGGAGCTGACGCCGAAAGGCCTGGAGCTCGAACGCCAGATCACCGAGAAGCAGCGCGCCCGCATCGCCCGCGCCTACCGCCAGGCCGGCGGCGAGGCGGTCGAGGGCTTCCGCAAGGTGCTGCTCGGCATCATCAACGAGCATGACCGCCGCCTGCTGCAGCCGCCCGCTTCAGGGACGCCCGGCCCGGCGACGCCTGCCGCTCCCGCGCGGCGGCCATAACGCCTATACTCCCCGGCATGAGCGAATTGCCGAGCGCCGACACAGCATCTCCCGCCGAGGCCGACGCCCCCCATGTGCTGGTCGTCGACGACGACCGCCGCCTGCGCGACCTGTTGCAGCGCTATCTCTCGGAGAACGGCTTTCGCGTCACCACCGCCGGCGATGCCGCCCTGGCGCGCGCCAAGCTCGCCAGCCTCGCCTTCGACCTGATCGTGCTCGACGTCATGATGCCGGGCGAAAGCGGCCTCGACCTCACCGCCAGCCTGCGCCAGCAGAGCCGCGTGCCGATCCTGCTGCTCACCGCCATGGGCGAAGCCGAGGACCGCATCCGCGGCCTGGAGCGCGGCGCCGACGATTACCTGCCCAAGCCGTTCGAGCCGCGCGAACTTGTGCTGCGCATCAAGACGATCCTGACGCGCGTGCGCGAACCGGCGCCGCGGCCCACGCCGCCGCAGCTGCTGCGCTTCGGCGACTATCTCTTCGCGCCGGGCCGCGACGAATTGCGCAAAGGCGCCGACATTTTACGCCTGACCACCGGCGAGGCGGCGCTGCTGCGCGCGCTGGCCGAGACGCCGGGCGCGCCGGTCAGCCGCGAGGAACTGTCGCGCCGCGTGAACGGCAATGGGACGGGCAACGACTCGGCCGACGCCAGCGCGACGCGCGCCATCGACGTGCAGGTGACACGCCTGCGGCGTAAGATCGAGCCGGACCCGAAAGAGCCGCGCTATCTGCAGACCGTGCGCGGCCAGGGCTACATCCTGAGGCCCGATTAAGCGATGCATCCCGCCACCCTCTGGATCAAGCGCGTCCTGCCGCACGGCCTGCTCGGCCGCTCGCTGCTCATCATCGTCATGCCGCTGGTGCTGCTGCAGGTGATCTCTGCCACCGTGTTCTACGAGCGCCACTGGGACAATGTGGCGCGCCGCCTCGCCTTGGTGCTGGCCGGCGACATCGGCGTGGTCGTCGACGCCTTTCGCGAGACCGATTCGCCGAACAGCCGCGAGCGGGTGCTGACCATCGCCGCCGTCAACATGGGGCTCGGCCTGTCGTTCCGCGACGGCGCCATCCTGCCCAACGTGCCCCGCGAGAAGATGATCGCCGGCGACGAGCTGCTGCTGAATATCATGAGCGACACGCTGGCGCGCCCCTTCACCTTCGAGCTGACGGGGCCGCAGGGCGACATCGCCATTCATGTGCAGCTGCCCGACGGCGTCCTGGATGTACTGGCGCCGCGCAAGCGCCTCTACACTTCGACGACCTACATCTTCGTCATGTGGATGGTCGGATCGTCGCTGGTGCTGTTCGGCGTCGCGCTGATGTTCATGCGCAATCAGGTGCGGCCGATCCGCCGCCTCGCCGCCGCCGCCGACGCGCTCGGCAAGGGACGCGACGTGCCGACCTTCAAGCTGCAGGGCGCGACCGAAGTGCGCCAGGCCGCTACCGCCTTCAACCTGATGCGCGACCGCCTGATGCGCCAGATCGGCCAGCGCACCGAGATGCTGGCCGGCGTGTCGCACGATCTGCGCACGCCCTTGACGCGCATGAAACTGCAGCTCGCCATGCTCAAGGACAGCCCGGATATCGCCGAGCTCAAGGCCGACGTCGCCGAAATGGAGACGATGATCGAGCATTACCTCGCCTTCGCGCGCGGCGAAGGCCCGGAAGAGCCGAAGCCGACCGATCTCGCCGACCTGCTGGCCGAAGCGGTGAGCGGCGCCCAGCGCGCCGGCGGCATCGTTGAGCTGGAGACCGAAGGCGATCTGACGCTGCCGCTGCGCGCCGCCGCGATCAAGCGCTGCCTCGCCAATCTCATCGGCAATGCCATGCGCTACGGCACCACCGTGGCGGTGAAAGCCGCGCGCAAGGGCGACGTGGTCGAGGTGACGGTGGATGACGACGGCCCCGGCATTCCCGCCGACCGGCGCGAGGAAGTGTTCCGCCCGTTCCGCCGCCTGGAGGAATCGCGCAACGCCGAAACCGGCGGCGTCGGCTTGGGCCTGACCATCGCGCGCGACGTCGTCCATGCCCACGGCGGCGCGATCCTGCTGGAAGATTCGCCGCTCGGCGGCCTGCGCGCCCGGCTCAGGCTGCCGGTTTAGATCAAAAAATCGTCACCCTCAGACTTGATCCGAGGGTCCATTGATCCAGCGCTTAAGCATTTGAAACATGGATGCTCGGGTCAAGCCCGAGCATGACGAACTTTATCGTTCAATCCCGCTTGCTGTAGATCAGCGCCCGCTCGGCGTTGATGACGATCTGCACTTCGCGCCGACCCATCACCACCCGCGTCGTCCAGCTGCGGCGAGAGGTGCGCCAGGCGTCGCTCGCCGAGGCGTCGATGTCGGGCGCGACGGCGAAATTGGTGAAGGTCATGCTGTCGCCGTCACGCGTCCATTGACCCTGATGGATCAGCGTCGTGCCGCCTTGCGGCCGGTAGTTGCGCGCATAGGACCCATCCGGCTTGAGCTCGAGGATGTCCGTCGCGTCATCGCGGTTCGCGGTATAGACGCCCGGAATCTCCGGCGCCGCCTGCGGCTCGCCCGACGCGGCGATCTGCACATTGACCGGCACCTGCAGGTAGAGATAGCCGCCGTAGATCAGGCCGGCGGCGAACAGCAGCAGGATGACGAGCAGAAATTTTTTCACGACGCCCTCAATTCGCGCCGGCGGGGCGATAGAGAATTTCGACCATGCCGGCCGAGGTGTCCTGCTGCTGGATGCGGCCCGGCGACGGCGGCAGATCGACGATCAGGGTGCGGCCGTCGCGCCAGGACATCTTCACGTCATGGCTGCCGTCGAGCACGAAGACCGGCGGATGACGCTCCGCCTTGAAGTCGCCACCCGGCGGCATCAGCGCGATATGGGTGTCGAGGCCGCTGGTCGCCTCGCAGTCCATATTGTAGAGCACGGCGCGGCGCGCGCCGTCCGGCGACAGAAGATCGGCCTGGATATGCGGCGCGCAGGTGACGAGCCGGTGCCACAGCTCATACGCGCCATAGACGCCGAGCGACAGGAAACTCGCGAGCAACAAGAGCTTGTGCAACATGGTCGCCTCCTCTTAGGGACGCGATCAGCCGGCCAATTCTTTTGAACGTTTGGCGGCGGCAGCGATCGCCTTGGTCATCAAAGGCTGCAGCCCGTCGCCCGCCATCAAGACGGCGAGCGCGGCGGCGGTGGTGCCGCCCGGGCTGGTGACGTTCTGGCGCAGTTTTCCCGCGTCTTCTTCTGATTGACGGGCAAGCTCGCCCGATCCGGTGACGGTGGCGCGCGCCAGATCCATGGCGAGGTCGGCAGGCAAGCCCGCCTCCACTCCGGCCTGGGCGAGACATTCGATCAGCAGGAACACATAGGCCGGACCGGAGCCGGAGACGGCAGTCACGGCATCGAACTGCGCCTCTTCGCTGGCCCAGCGCACTTCGCCAACCGCATGGAGGAGCGTCTCGCAGAAATCCATCTGCTCTTCGGAAGTCGCGCCGTTGGCGATCAGCACCGTCATGCCGCGCCCGACCGCGGCCGGCGTGTTGGGCATGGCGCGCACGATGGCGGCGTCGCGGCCGAGATGGCCCTCGAAATAGCCGAGGGTCTTGCCGGCGGCGATGGAGAGGAAGCAGGTGCCGTCCTTGGCGAACTTTTTGTAGGCCGGCGCGACGGCATCGAGGCTCTGCGGCTTGACCGCGAGCAGGATCAGGCTCGGCTGGCGCTCGAAACTGGCAGGAGTATCGCTGACGACTTTGACCTTGTGACGGGCGGCGAGCGCCTGGCCGGTCTCGGCATGGGGCTCGACGACGAGCACATCCTCGGCGGCCACGCCTTCGCGCAGCCAGCCCGCGAGCAGGGCAGCGCCCATCTTGCCGCCGCCCACCAGAACGATGGGCCCGCGGCGCTGTTCATCGCCGATAGCCATGGAAGGAGAGTACTACGCCTCGCCGACCGGGTCGATCAGGGCCATCGCCATGGCGTCTTCCGGGCTCTTGCCGCCCCAGATGACGAACTGGAAGGCGGGATAGAAGCGCTCGGACTCGCTGAGCGCCACATTGACCAGATCTTCGATCTGCTCGGAGGTGGCGCCGAGGGTGCCGCGCAGCAGCATGGCATGGCGGAAGATCGGCAAGCCGTCTTCCGACCAGATGTCGAAATGGCCGAGCCAGAGCTTCTCGTTGACGATGGCGAGGAGATTGTTCACCGGGGTGCGCTTCTGTTTCGGCACCCGCATGTCGAAGGCGCAGGAGAAATGAAGCGCTGAGGCGTCTTGCCGCCAAGCGAAGAACAGTCGGTAATCGCACCAGCGGCCGGCGATCTCCACCGCGAGCTCGTCATCGGCGGCGCGTTCGAAGGTCCATTCGTTCGCGGCGACGATTTGTTCGACGAGGTCGATGGGATTGTCGGCGGAAGCTTCGCTTTCGAGGACGGCAAGCGGCATGAGGCTCCTCCACACAGTGAGCGCTCAGGGCCGGTCGCGGGAGATGCCGCAAAGGCCGGACCCGCAGCCATTTTCGCTCTCCGACACGCGATCCCCCACCACGAGGGCTTGTGGGGGAATGGCTGACACCCACAAGAAAGAGTATTGACGAAGCGGATTCAGCGCGCAAGGGCGCAATGAGTCGCACGACTCATTTTCGGCAAATTTTTTGGGGATAAGCGTCGCGCGCGACTCGCCGAGGTGAATCGCGCGCGCAAGAAAAGAATCGAAGAGTCTGATTCGACTCGGAAAGCGCGCCTCCGGCGCGACTTCGACTCAGCAATGAGTCATCAGACCGCTCGCGCTACTTCGACGCGCTCAGCTTGGCGATCTGCGCTTCGAGCGCGGCGACGCGGGCGGTCAGCGCCTCCTGCTCGGTCCGCGCCTTGGCCGCCATGGCCTTCACCGCCTCGAACTCCTCGCGGTCGACGACATTGAGATCGCCGACGACGCGGGCGAAGCGCTGGCGCAGCACGCCCTCGATCTCGTCGCGCATGCCGGAGGCGACGCCGAGGGCGCCGGAGGCGACGCGGGCGAGATCGTCGAGCAGTCGATTGTTGGTCTGCATGATGACACCTGTGGATGAGGGGGTGGCCGGAGCCTGGCTCCTGAGCCTTCGCGTCAGTATGCCCCAGGACCAAGCCCAATCCCACCCCGGCCTCGCTTGCCCGGCCCGCCGCCGGAGCCTATAAAAGCCCGGCATCATCCCGGCGCGACAGAGGACTCCGCCCCATGATCGTCATTACCGGCGGCGCCGGGTTCATCGGCTCCAATCTCGCCGCCGCCCTTGAGGCCAAGGCGGGCGAAGACATCGCCATCTCCGACTGGCTCGGCACCGACGACAAATGGCGCAACATCGCCAAGCGGAACCTCGCCGCCATCGTCGATCCGGCCGATCTGGCCCGCTTCCTCGACCGCAATGCCGCCGCGATCCACGTCATTTTCCATATGGGCGCGATCTCCGCGACCACCGAGACGGACGCCGACAAGCTGGCGCGCAACAACTTCGGCCTCTCCATGGAACTGTGGAGCTGGTGCGCCGCCCACGGCAAGCGCTTCATCTACGCCTCCTCCGCCGCGACCTACGGCGACGGCGCCGCCGGCTTCGACGACGAGTTCACCGGCGCCGCCCTGGCCAAGCTCCGCCCGCTCAACGGCTACGGCTGGTCGAAACATCTGTTCGACCGCCGCGTCGCCAAGATCATCGAGACCCAGGGCCAGCGCCCGCGCCAATGGGCCGGCCTGAAGTTCTTCAACGTCTACGGCCCGAACGAAGGCCACAAAGGCTCGATGAAGAGCGTGGTGGCGCAGATCTCGCCGAAGATCGCCGCCGGCGAGCCGGCGACGTTGTTCAAGTCGCACAATCCGAACTATCCCGACGGCGGCCAGCTGCGCGACTTCGTCCATGTCGACGATTGCGTCGACGTGATGCTGTGGCTGCGCGACAACCCGAGCGTCAACGGCCTGTTCAACATGGGGACCGGCCAGGCGCGCAGCTTCGCCGACCTGGCGAAGGCCGTGTTCGTCGCGCACGACAAGACGCCGGACATCCGCTTCGTCGACACGCCCATCGAGATCCGCGACAAATACCAATATTTCACGCAGGCCAAGATGGATCGCCTGCGCGCCGCCGGCTACGCCAAGCCCTTCACCAGCCTGGAAGACGGCGTCAGCCGCTATGTGCGCGACTATCTGCGCGCGCCTGATCCTTACAAATAAGCTGCCGCTTCGTTCCCCCAGCGCGAGTACCGCCGATGCTGTTCGCCATCCCCTTTCCCGTCATGGATCCGGTACTGGTCGAGATCGGCCCGCTCGCCATCCGCTGGTACGCGCTGGCCTATGTCGCCGGCCTGATCCTCGGCTGGCGCTACATGCTGCATCTGTCGCGCCGCCTGCCCGGCATCCTGTCGGGCAAGGATGTCGACGACTTCCTGTTCTGGGCGACGCTCGGCGTCATCCTCGGCGGGCGCATCGGCTATGTGCTGTTCTACATGCCGGGCGGCCTCTCGAACGATCCGCTGACGCTGATCGCGGTATGGCGCGGCGGCATGTCGTTCCATGGCGGCCTGACCGGCGTGATCGTCGCGCTGATCGGCTTCTGCATGGCGCGCAAACTGAACATCAAACGCGTCGGCGACGTGCTATGCTGCGCCGTGCCGATCGGCCTGCTGCTCGGGCGCATCGCCAACTTCATCAACGCCGAGCTTTACGGCCGCGTCACCGACGTGCCCTGGGCGATGATCTTCCCGCATAGCGACGGCCAACCGCGCCATCCGAGCCAGCTTTACGAGGCCTTCTTCGAAGGCCTGCTGCTGTTCCTCGTCCTCGCCTGGCTCGCCCATCGCACGCGCGCGCCCGAGCGACCAGGCCTGCTCGCCGGCTTGTTCCTCGCCGGCTACGGCATCGCGCGCTTCGGCGTCGAGTTCGTGCGCCAGCCCGATCCGCAATTGGGCTTCCTCTATGCCGGCGCGACCATGGGCCAGATGCTGTCGATCCCGCTGATCCTCGCCGGCCTCTGGCTGATCGCCACGGCAAAACCAATGGCGGCAAAACCGCTCGCGGCGAAACCATGACCGCGTTGGCCGACAAGCTGCGCGAAGAGATTCGCCGCGTCGGCCCGATTTCGCTCGCCCGCTACATGGACGCCGCGCTCAACGATCCCGAGCACGGCTATTACCGCACCCGCGATCCCCTGGGCGCGGCCGGCGATTTCGTCACCGCGCCCGAGATCAGCCAGATGTTCGGCGAATTGTGCGGCGCCTGGCTCGCGGTGGCCTGGAAGGAATGCGGCGGGCCTGAAGACGCCCATCTCGTCGAGCTCGGGCCGGGGCGGGGCACCTTGATGGCCGACGCTTTGCGCGCCACCAGCCGCCTCGCCAATTTCCACACCGCCGTGCAGCTGCATCTGGTCGAGACCAATCCGGTGCTGCGCAGCGCGCAGGCGCGGGCGCTGACGCGCTTTCAACCGCAGACCGGCGCGCCGGTCTGGCACAACAAGTTCTCCGAGCTGCCGCCGGGGCCGGTCTTCCTCGTCGCCAACGAGTTCTTCGACGCCCTGCCGATCGAGCAGTTCATCTACACCAAGGGCGCCTGGTTCGAGCGCCGCGTCGGCCTGAACGAAGCGGGCGACTTCGCCTTCGTCGTCGGGCCGCAGGCCTATCGCATGAGCGCCATGAGCGCGCCGGGCAATGAGGGCGAGATCGTCGAGACGCGCGCCGGCGCCGATATGATCGTCAAACAGATCGCCGAGCGCCTAGCGATGTTCGGCGGCGCGGCGCTGATCGTCGATTACGGCACGGCCGGCGGCGAGCGCGGCGACACGTTGCAGTCGATGCGCGGCCATGCGCGCCATGATCCACTCAATGAGCCGGGCAGCGCCGACATCACCTCGCTGGTCGATTTCGCCGCGCTGGCCGAGGTCGCGCGCAAAGCCGGCGCGCGCACTTTCGGCCCGGTCGAGCAAGGCCCGTTCCTCGAATCGCTCGGCATCGCCCATCGCGCCAACGTGCTGGCCACCAGCGACCCCGATCAGGCCGGCAAGATCGGCCTCGCCGTGAAACGCTTGATCGCGCCGACCGAGATGGGCAGCCTGTTCAAGGCGCTGGCCCTGACCAGCCCGAAACAGGACAAGCCGCCGCCCGGTTTTCCGGAGCTTCAGCCATGAGCGAGACGCTTCCCACCCTGCAATCGGCGCTGCTCGGCAGCGAGCGTATCCGCCATGCTTTCTTCACGCGCCAAGGCGGCGTCAGCGAAGGCATCTATGCGGCGCTCAATGTCGGCATCGGTTCCAACGATAAGCCCGAAGCCGTGCGCGAGAACCGCCGCCGCGCCGCCGCCTTGTTCGATCTGCCGGAAGGCGCGCTCGTCACCGCCTATCAGGTCCACAGCCCCGATGTCGCCGTGGTCGATCAAGCCTGGGAGCCGGGCAAAGGCCCGCGGGTCGACGGCCTCGTCACCGACAAGCCGGGCGTCGCGCTCGGTATTCTCACGGCAGATTGCGCGCCGGTGCTGCTCGCCGACACCGCCAGCGGCGTGATCGGCGCGGCCCATGCCGGCTGGAAGGGCGCGGTCGGCGGCGTACTCGACGCGACGCTTTCCGAGATGGAGACACTCGGCGCCAAGCGCGGCCGCATTGCCGCCGCCGTTGGCCCCTGCATCGGCCGGCTCTCCTATCAGGTCGGCGGCGAATTTCCCGCGCCGTTCCTCAGCGAAGACAATGCCAACGCGCGCTTCTTCATGCCCGACCCGACGACGATCGGCAAATGGCGCTTCGACCTGCCCGGCTATGTCGTCGCCAAATTGAAAACGCTCGGCGTCGGCGGCGCGGAAGCCCTGCCCTTCGACACCTGCAGGGACGAAGAGCGCTTCTTCAGCTATCGCCGCACCTGCCTGCGCGGCGAACCCGACTACGGCCGCGGCCTCTCGGCCATCGCGCTCGCTTAGATCATGCCGCATCTGATCATTTTCACCTTCGTCCTGATCCTCGGCATGATGGTGGCCTGTGTTATCTCGTAAAGCGCTCATCGTCGGGCTGCTGCTGGCGCTGACGGCCTGCGGCGATCCGCCGTCGCCCTTCGAACACCAGACGCCGTTCAGCAATCCGCTGCTGCGGCCGGGCCTGCGCGGCGGCCTTGTCGTCGCGCCGGTGGCGACGCCGCAGCATGACGAAGTGCCGGGCGATGTGATCACCGACGCCGTCGTGCTGGCGCTGCGCGACGCCGACATCCCCGCCCTCACCCAAGCCGAATCCGGTCCCGTCGCCAGCACGGCGCGCGCCGGCGCGGCGGC
>DASTMO010000016.1:0-52550 GCA_035714115.1 Alphaproteobacteria bacterium | reverse complement strand
GTCAAGCTGACGCTGCAGCGCGAAGAGCAGCACGATCCTTTCGAAGTCGCCATCAGCCGCGCCCTGATCTTCAACCCGACGGTCGAATACGAGCCGCAGGGCAGCGCCGCGGTGATCAAGCTGAGCTCCTTCAACCAGAGCACCTCGCGCAACCTGACGCGCGCCATCGAGAAGGCGCGCCGCGAGATGGGCTCCGAGTTGAAGGGCATCGTGCTCGACATGCGCGACAACCCAGGCGGCCTTCTCGATCAGGCCGTGCAGGTGTCCGATCTGTTCCTCGCCTCGGGCCGCATCGTTTCGACGCGCGGCCGCCACCCGGACAGCCTGCAGGTCTACGACGCCACGGGCCGCGACATCACCAACGGCCTGCCGCTCGTCGTGCTGGTCAATGGCCAGTCGGCCTCGGCCGCCGAGATCGTCGCCGCCGCCTTGCAGGATCGCGGGCGCGCCGTGGTCGTCGGCTCGAACAGCTTCGGCAAAGGCACCGTGCAGAACATCTCGCGCATGCCCAATGACGGCGAGATGGTGCTGACCTGGTCGCGCTTCCACGCGCCGTCCGGCTATCCCATCGCCAATCTCGGCGTGCTGCCCAACGTCTGCACCAGCCTTGCCGGCGCAACCACGGACAACGTGCTCGACGCGGTCAACCCGATGTGGTTCAAGACCCCGGTGCTGCTCGCCAGCTGGCGCCATGCCGCCCTGCGCGAGGAGAACAACTCCCTGCGCGAGAACTGCCCGCGCAGCAAGGAGAGCGCCGAAATGGACGTGATCGTCGCCGAGCGGCTGATCGACGATCCCACGCTTTATCGCCGCGCCATGCAGCAGAACGGGCCGACCTTCGCCGAGCCCGTGCTCGACACCCCGGCCATCGTCGGCGCCAGCGCCGCCCGTCTGCCGAGCTTTCAGTAAGGCGGGCTTCCCGTAATCCCGAGCTACCGTCGCGACCGAAACGCCCGCCGGCAACGGCGGGCGTTTTTGTTTGGCGGCGCTCAGAGCGGCGAGGTGCCGCGCGGCTTGAACTGCAGCGGCACGGACTCGCCGAGCCAAATCCCTTGTTCGGTATGGGCCTTGCGCCCATCGTCGGTGCCGTCGCCATGGACTAGGATCGACAGGCCGTCGCGCGCGAAGGCGAGGAACGGCACGATCTCGGCGAACAGCGCGGGCGGGAAATCGATCAGGAACATGGCTCGCGTGTGCGGGCCAACCGGCTCGTCGTGCCAGCTGCCGATGTAGATCTGGGGGAAGCGCTTGGCCAGTTCGGTACGCAGCCGTTCGGCGCGATCGCGCGTCGCCGCCGGATCGTAGTAGATGTGGGCGTGCCAGCCGGTGACGCTGGCCAGGGCTTCGTCGGAGGTCTGCGCGGGTTCCATGAGGCTATTTTAGCCAATTTTTCCGGCCTTTGTCCGCCCTTGACAGGCGTTTTCCCCGCTGTATGTTGCGCGCTCCCGCGAGAGCGGCGGACGCCTCGGCGTCGCCCCCGCAAACTATTGATTTAGAATGGAAATCTCGCCATGGCGAAGTCCAACACCGTCCTGATTAAGCTGGTCAGCACCGCCGAAACCGGCTTTTTCTACGTCGCCAAGAAGAACCCGCGCACCAAGACGGAAAAGTTCGAATTCCGCAAATATGATCCGGTCGCGCGCAAGCACGTGGCGTTCAAGGAAGCCAAGATCAAGTAAGACCCCGCGGCCGCAAGGCCGCGTCAGCGCCGCGCGGTCTTCGGACTGCTGGCTGCACGAAAAAGCCGCACTCCTAACAGAGGCGGCTTTTTTCATGCCTAGACGACGCGAAGCTTTGACCTGCTGGCGTCGTTGCGTCTCGCTTGTGGGCGTCTAGCCCACGACGCTCACCGCGCCTAGCCATCAGGCCAAATTTTTCGCGTCAGTAGATTTAGTTTGGAAAATTAAGCGGCGTCGTCGGTCGGAGCGACCGAGACGCGGTTGCGCCCGCCGTTCTTGGCGGCATAGAGCGCTTCGTCGGCCCGGCGCAGCAGCTCTTCGCCGCCCTCGCCCGCGCGCAACGCAGCGACGCCGATGCTGATGGTGACGTGCTGCGGCTCGACCGTAGCGGCGCCGCGCAGCGGCATGTCGGTTTCGGCGATGGTGACGCGCATGCGGTCGGCGACCATCTGCGCTGCCGCCACCGGCGTGTCTGGCATGACCACGACGAATTCTTCGCCGCCGGTGCGCGCCGTCAGATCGAACTCGCGCAGATTGTGCGAGATCAGCCCGCCGACCCGGCGCAGCACTTCGTCGCCGCCGGCGTGACCGAAGGTGTCGTTGACCTTCTTGAAATGGTCGATGTCGAGCATGAACAGCGACAGCGGCTTGCCGCTCGTCTGCGCGCGCTCGATCATGGATTGCAGATGCGCTTCGAGATAGCGGCGGTTGTAAAGACCGGTCAGGCTGTCGGTCAGCGCCAGCGACAGGCTGCGCGTGTAGTTCTCGCGCATCAGATCCTGATAGCGCTTGCGGCGCATCTGGGTGCGCACGCGCGCCCACAGCTCGTTGCCTTCGATCGGGCGGAACAGGTAGTCGTTGACGCCGATCTCGAAGCCCTTCACCAGGCCGCCCATCTCCTCGGGCTCGATGACCAGCAGGATCGGCAGGCGGCGAGTCTTCTCGACCGAACGCAGATGCGAGCAGAGGCGCAGGCCGTCGCCATCCTCGAGATAGAGGCTGACGATCACGAGATCGAAATCCTCAGCGGCGCACTTCTGCGAGCCTTCCTTGCCGGTGGCGGTCAGCACCGCCTCGCAGCCTTTTTGCTCCAAGAGATGGCAGATCTTCTCGCCGCCGAACGGGTCGCTTTCGATGACCAGCACACGGCCGCGCAATTGATCGTCGGCGACCGGCGCGCCGGCCGACAGATCGCCGCCGAGCTGGCCCGACGTCGCCTCGCGCAAGCGCCATTCGTCCATCGAGGTCTTCAGGCGCACGAGGGATTTGACGCGCGACAGCAGGATCAGGTCGTTGACCGGCTTGGTCAGGAAATCGTCGGCGCCGGCATCGAGGCCGGTGACGCGGTCGCCCATGTCGGACAGCGCCGTGACCATGACGATGGGAATATGCGCGGTGCGCGTGTTGGCCTTCAGGCGGCGGCAGACCTCGAAGCCGTCCATCTCGGGCATCATGACGTCGAGCAGAATGATGTCGGGCTGTTCGGCATCGGCGAGATCGAGCGCGGCGCGGCCGTTCGAAGCGGTGAGCACCTCGAAATATTCGGCGGTCAGCTTGGCTTCGAGAATTTTGACGTTGGCGGCAACGTCGTCGACGACGAGTACGCGGGCCGGCATGGAGCGCCCTTTTTAGGCCAGGGTCTTCTGGATCGTTTCCATGAAATGCATCACGGAGATCGGCTTGGCGATATAGGCCTCGCAGCCGCCTTCGCGAATCTTTTCCTCATCGCCCTTCATGGCGAAGGCGGTGACGGCGATGACCGGAATGTCTTTCAGGGAATCGTCTTCCTTGATCCACTTGGTCACTTCCAAGCCGGAGACTTCCGGCAGCTGGATGTCCATGAGGATCAGGTTGGGGCGGTGCTCGCGCGCCAGGCGCAGCGCTTCGACTCCGTCCTTGGTCTGCAAGGTGCGATAGCCATGAGCCTCCAGGAGGTCATGGAAGAGCTTCATGTTCAGCTCGTTGTCTTCGACGATCAGGATGGTCTTGGACATCCTCGGCCTCGCGCCAGCAGTCAGATCGGTGGGTCGGTTACGCGGTCTTATACCAGATGGAAGTTACAGGTCTTTTCCGTCCACGCCCACAAAAGGCAGGGTCGAACTATGTGGCCGGAAAGGTTAACAGCCTCTCAAGACGAGGGGAATTTGCATAAAATTTTCGGGATTTCGATATGGGATTATAGTCCGTTTTTCAAGACTTTGGTCGGCATTTCGACCTAGCAGCGCGGGCGCGGCAACGCCTCGATCCGCTCAAGATTGGCGGAAACGCTGTATCCGCCGTAATCGAGCAGGAAGCTGTCGGCGACGCCGTTCTCGAACAGGCGCACCCCGACCTCGTAATCCGGCTCCGCCGCCTGGCTGTCGAGCGGGAAAAACGCCATGCGCACGCGCCAGGAGCGTCCGCCGGTCAGTTCGCCCGCCGCATCCGCCGGCGATTTGGCCGGCTGCGCCGCGGCGCCGATGACCGCGTTGACCTCCAAAGGTCCATCGAGGCTCGCGCCATCGAAGAGCACGCGCGACAGGTGATTGCCGCCGGCGCGCGCCGCCTCGATAAGCTGGACCGTATGTTCGGTCGGGAACACCGCCGCCTTGGGCAGATCGAATTTGGTGCCGAGCGGCATGGTGAAGCGCGCCTCGCCCGCGCCGGCATTGTCGGCCAAGCTGGCGTCGCCGCGCAGTTCTTCCGACAGCTTGCCGTCGCGCAGATTGCGCACGGTGAAGCGGTAATTGCGGCCGTCCTTCGATTCCCAGCTCGAATAGTTGGAATCGGTTTCGCTGTCGTCACCCTCGCCGGTGACCAAGGTGAGGCGCACGCGCTGCGTCATCGTCCAGCCATCGCAGGCTTCCGACCATTCGACGTACATGGCGCCGCGCGCATCGGCGACGCTGCTGCCCGAACGGCTGCCGGCCAATTTCATGCTGTAGATCGCGCGATGGGGCACCAGATCGACGCCAGCAGCCGGCGAGGCCGCCTGCGCCGAGGGAAGCGCCAAAGCGCCGGCGGCGACGGCTCCCGCCGCGACGGATATGCAGGCCGGGATCAACTGGGAGAGAGATAAGCGACGGCGCGGAACGGAAAACATGGCATCCAAAACTGGATCGAAGGTTCGCCATTATGGCAGTGCGCCGCAACATGGCCAATGGCGCGCCTCTCGCGGGCGATGACATCAGCGCGATTGGCGGCGCGCGCTCAGGCAGCAATTGCCGGGCAGCGGCGAAACTTGCCGCTTATTCCTCGGAAAGCGGCAATTGATGCCGGCTGCCTTCCCGCAACCTATTGAAATCAATAGGCCTTCCTACGGCATAGGGCTTGCTTCGAAGAATCCACCCGCCGCCCGGATTCCGTCCGGCCGGATCGTTCGAGAATCGAGTCCGCCATGAAGCGTGAAGACAGCAAACACCTGCGCAGCCCGCGCCAGCGCCGCGCCCTCGACAAGTCGCAGGGCAACGATGCGGCGATCATCGCCGACATCGGCCAGCTCGCCGACCGCCTGATGCGGCAGATTCCATCCGCCAAGCCGGTCAAGGCGCGCGCCAAGCGCGTACAGCCTCTGTTTGAGCAGGCCATCGCCGCCGCCGCCAAGGTCGAAGAACGCATCGCCGAGCAGAAGGCGCGCATCGCCTATCTCGAAACCCTGACCCAGACCGACGAGCTGACCGGCCTGCTCAATCGTCGCGGCTTCCACGAACATCTCAAACGCGCATTGGCCAACGCCCGGCGCTATGGCGATTCGGGCGTGCTGGTGTTCTGCGATCTCGACAACTTCAAGACCGTCAACGACACGCATGGTCACGGGATCGGCGACGACGTGCTGCAGCGCATCGCTGAGGTCATCAAGGAGAGCGTGCGCGAGACCGACGCCGTCGCGCGCCTCGGCGGCGACGAATTCGCCGTGCTGATGACCCAGACGAGCTGGCGCAACGGCTACAAGCGCGCCCAGGTGCTCAACCGCGCGATCAACGGCACGCCGCTCAAGATCGGCCGCAAGACGATCGACGTACAGGTCAGCTTCGGCGTCGAGCCGTTCAGCGGCAACGACGAGGAAAGCAACCTGATCGCCCGCGCCGACATGGCCATGTATTGCAACAAGCGCAAGAAGGCCTCGGTCAGCTTCGTGCACGCTGCGGAATAGTCCCTTTAAAATCTGCGCAAACGAAAAGGGCGGCCATGCAGGCCGCCCTTTTTATTGCTTCATCTCCAATGTCATGGCCGGACTTGTTCCGGCCATCCACGACTTTTCTTTATATCTGCAGCGCAAGGCGTGGATGCCCGCAACAAGTGCGGGCATGACGCGAAGGAAATCTCTCTCAGTGCTTCTTCGGCAGGTCGAGCTTCAGATGCAGCTCGCGAAGCCGCTTGTCCTCGACCTCGGCCGGCGCCTGCATCAGCAAATCCTGCGCCTGCTGGTTCATCGGGAAGAGGATGACCTCGCGGATGTTCGGCTCGTCGGCCAGCAGCATGACCATACGGTCGATGCCGGGAGCCGAACCGCCGTGCGGCGGCGCGCCGAACTTGAAGGCATTGAGCATGCCGCCGAACCGCGCTTCGAGCACATCCGCGCCATAGCCGGCGATCTCGAAGGCCTTGTACATGATCTCCGGCAGATGGTTACGGATCGCGCCCGACGACAGCTCGATGCCGTTGCAGACGATGTCGTACTGATAGGCTTTGATCGTCAGCGGATCTTGATTGTTCAGCGCGTCCAGGCCGCCCTGCGGCATGGAGAACGGGTTATGGCTGAACTCGATTTGGCCGGTGTCTTCGTTCATCTCGTACATCGGGAAATCGACGATCCAGCAGAACTTGAAAACGTTCTGCTCGTAAAGCTCAAGATCCATGCCGATCTTGTTGCGCGCCTCGCCAGCGAGCTTGGCGGCCTTAAGCGCCTTGTCGCAGGCGAAGAATAGCGCATCGCCGTCCTTGATGCCCGAAGCGGCTTTGAGGATGTTGAGGCGCGGCGCATCGAGGAACTTAGCGATCGGGCCTTTGGCCTCGCCGTTCTCCAGGATGATATAAGCGAGACCGCCGGCGCCCTGCTCGCGCGCCCATTCGTTCAGCTTGTCGAAGAAGCTGCGCGGCTTCGATCCGGCGCCGGGCGCCGGAATGGCGCGCACCACCGCGCCGGTGTTGATCGCCTTGGCGAAGATGCCGAAGCCGGAATCGCGGAAGGCTTCGGTGACGTCCGAGATGATCAGCGGATTGCGCAGATCGGGCTTGTCGGAGCCGTACTTGAGCAGCGCCTCGTCGAAGGGAATGCGCACGAACGGCGGCTTGGTCACCGTCTTGCCGTTCGAGAACTCCTCGAACAGGCCGGCGAGCACCGGCTCGATGGCGGCGAAGACGTCGTCCTGCGTGACGAACGACATCTCGAAATCGAGCTGATAGAACTCGCCCGGCGAGCGGTCGGCGCGCGCGTCCTCGTCGCGGAAGCACGGCGCGACCTGGAAGTATTTGTCGAACCCGGCGACCATCAACAATTGTTTGAACTGCTGCGGCGCCTGCGGCAGAGCGTAGAACTTGCCCGGATGGTTGCGGCTCGGCACGAGATAATCGCGCGCGCCTTCCGGCGAAGACGAGGTCAGGATCGGCGTCTGATATTCGACGAAGCCCTGCTCGATCATGCGCCGGCGCGCCGAGGCGATCACCTGGCTGCGCAGCAGCATGTTGCGATGGACCTTCTCGCGGCGCAGATCAAGGAAGCGATAGCGCAGGCGGGTGTCTTCGCCGTAGTCGGTGTCGGAATTGACCTGCAGCGGCAGGCTGTCGTGCGGCTTGGACAGCAGCTCGACGGCTTCGGCGCCGAGCTCGATCTCGCCCGACGGCAGATCGGCGTTGATCGTCTCGGCGGAGCGCTTCAGCACCTTGCCGCTGACCGAGACGACGCTTTCCAGGCGCAGGCCTTCGAGCAGCGCGAAGGCCGGCGTGCCGGAGGTGGCGACCACCTGGGTCAGGCCGTAATGGTCGCGCAGGTCGACGAACAGCAGGTTGCCATGGTCGCGCTTGCGGTGGATCCAGCCCGCGAGCCGCGCCGTCTGGCCGACATGGGCCGCGCGCAGTTCGCCGCAGGTCTGGGTGCGATAGGGATGCATCGAGGAACGCCTCTCGGAACGGCAGGAAGATCGGGCCGGACGGCCCGAAAAAGGGGAGAATCCCGCGCCAAAACGCACGGATAAGCCCGATTTGTCAAGCCGGAGGGGCCGAAACGGTCCCCCCGGGCGTCCGCCGGGCCGCCCCCAGGCGGAAAGCGTCGCCGACGGCCTTGGCGGCGCTTCCTACCACCCCGGTTTTTCGCTATAGCAGAACGATGCTGCTCATCACCGAGACCGACGCCCTCGTCGGCTTCTGCGACCGCCTGGCGCAAGCCCCCTACATCACCGTCGACACCGAATTCATGCGGGAGAAGACGTACTGGCCGATCCTGTGTCTGGTCCAGCTCGCCGGCCCGGACGAAGCCGCCGTGATCGACGCCCAGGCGCCCGGTATCGACCTCGCCCCCCTCATGGCCCTGATGGCCGATCCCAAGGTGCTGAAGGTCTTCCACGCCGCCCGCCAGGACATCGAGATTTTCTTCCACTTGAGCGGCAAGATTCCCGCCCCGCTGTTCGACACCCAGGTCGCGGCCATGGTTTGCGGCTTCGGCGATTCGGTCGGCTACGAGACCCTGGCGACCAAGCTGGCCCGCGCCCGCATCGACAAGTCGATGCGCTTTACCGACTGGTCGCACCGCCCCTTGAGCGAAAAGCAGCTGCATTACGCGCTCTCCGACGTGACCCATCTGCGCGTCGCCTACGAAAAGCTGCAGGAGATGCTCGACAAGAGCGGCCGCACGCGCTGGGTCGAGGAAGAAATGGCGGTGCTGACCAATCCGGCCACCTACCAGCCCGATCCCTATGAGGCCTGGCGCCGCCTGAAGGTGCGCAGCACCAACGCGAAATTCCTCTCCGTGCTGCGCGAGCTCGCCGCCTGGCGCGACCTCGCCGCCCAAGACAAGGACGTGCCGCGCAACCGCATTCTGCGCGACGACGCCCTGCTGAACATCGCCGCCCACGCGCCCAAGACCGAAGACGAGCTGTTCAACACGCGCGGCCTGGGGCGCAACGGTTTCAGCCCGTCAATGAAAGACGGCATCCTCGCCGCCGTCGCCAAAGGCCGCGAGCGCGAAGCCGAATGCGTCGCCTTGCTGGAAGAAAAGACCGAACTGCCGCGCGGCCTCGCCCCGGTTGTCGACCTGCTGAAGGTGCTCTTGAAGATGAAGAGCGAGAGCAGCGACGTCGCCCAGCGCCTGATCGCCGGCAGCGCCGATCTCGAACTGATCGCCGCCGACGACAACGCCGACGTGGCGGCGCTCAACGGATGGCGCCGCGAACTGTTCGGCGACGACGCCCTGGCGCTCAAGCATGGCAAGCTGGCGCTCGCCATCAAGGGCAAGAACGTCAGCCTGGTGTCGTTGGAACAGAGCGGCAAGAAAGCTGCGAACGGCTAAGGCCCGTCCAGCTTGATCGCCGGGCCGCTGATGCGCGGCTTGCGGTCGAGCGCCTTGGCGACGCCCTCCAGCCGGCGGATCACCATATCGCCGAGCATGTTGCCGCCTTTGCGCTTGGGCAGCTTCATCGTCAGATATTTTCGATCAAGCTTGAGCGACGCCGCGCCGAGCACGCGCCGATTGCCCGCCGAAAGCGTGAAAGCCAGACGCAAGGCACGCCCGATCATCTCCGCCCGCTCCCTATCCTCTTCGCTAATCAGCGAGGCGACGCGCGCGCCCGTCTCGCCGCCGGCGATCTTGCCGTAATCGCTGCCGTAACGCGCACCGACGGCGGTGGCGAGAAACACGCGGCCGGGATGGTCGATACCGGTCACCGGCATGCGCAGGATGCGCCAGAACGCCTGATCGGCGCGGTAATCGGGATGCTCGTTCCAGGCGATGTCGCCGAGCAGGCAGGCCGCGCGGCGCAGGCGTTTTTGCTCCGCCGTCTCCTTGCCGAACAGCGGCGTCATCCAATTGAACAGATCGTCGCCGGTCAGATCGAAGCGGCGCGAGCGGCTGCCGATGTCGGCGCAGGCGGTCAGCAGCGGATCCTTCTTGCGCTGGGCGGCGGTGAGCTTGTTGAAGAGAATGCCTTCGCGCAGGCCTTGCGCCGAAAACACCAGCTTTTCCGGATCGAGCCGCTCGATCACGCAATCGAGCACCATGGCGGCGAGCGGCAAAGTCTCCAGGCGCTTTTTCGGCACGCCTTCGATGCGCGCCAGCGACGACGGGCTCATGTTCATCACCAACTGGAGCAGCTGGCGCATCGCCTTGGCCGGCACTTCATATTCGTGAATCACATGCAGCGGATATTCCTCCTGCTGCATGTGGATGTTGGCCAGCGCGCGCCAAGCGCCGCCGACCGGATAAAACACGCGCCCCAAGCGCTCGCCGGAGAACCAGCGCAGCTCCTCCAGCATCTTCTGGACGGCGCGCTGCGTCTTCTTGCGGTCCTTCGACCATTGCCGCATGAGGCGGAACGGCCCGATCGGCAGGCTGACGCCGCGCCCCGCCTCGCCCTTGCCCACCGCGACCAATTCGAGGCTGGCGCCGCCGAGATCGCCCATGGCGCCGCGCGCACCGGGAATGCCGGAGAGCACGCCATAGGCCGAGGAACTGGCCTCCGCCGTGCCCTTGAGCACCTTGGCATCGACGCCGAAGCGTTCTTTCAGGGTTTTGACGAACTCAGGTCCGTCCTTGGCGGCGCGCACCGCTTCGGTCGCCACCGCGTCGAGCCGCGCCACGCCCATCGCCTCGGCAGCCGAGACGAAGCGCGCCATGTTGTCGAGCGCCATCTTGACGCCGTCGCGGTTCAGCTTGCCCGTTTCCGACAGGCCGCGTCCCAGGCCGCAGAGCGAGCGCTCGTTGAAGATCGGCAAGGGCGCGCGGCCCATGCCGTCATAGACGACGAGACGCACCGAGTTCGAGCCGATGTCGATGACGCCGACGCGCGGCAACCCGTCGGGAGCGGCGGTGCTGGGCTTGCGCTTTCCGGGTTTCGCTTTCGGCAACGACGTCACGCTTTGGGGAAGAACCGTTTGAGCAGCGGCCGCGAGGTCTTGAGGGCGCTGCCGCGCCCGGACAGACTCGGGTTGGTCATGAAGTACTGATGGACGCTGAACGGCTGAGAGGAATCGGGAACGACGCGATGATAAACGCCGTCCGGGCCCAACGTCCAGCTTTGCACATCATCGCGCAGATTGGCTTCCATGATCTGTTCCAACACCTGCTGATGCACGGTGGGGTTTTCCACAGGAACCAAAGTCTCGACGCGCCAATCGAGATTGCGCGTCATCCAGTCGGCCGAGGAGATGAAGACCTTGGCGTCGGTCGACGGCATGTCCTTGCCGTTGGCGAAGCAGACGATGCGCGAATGCTCGAGGAACCGGCCGACGATGCTTTTCACGCGGATATTGTCCGACAGGCCCGGCACCCCGGGCCGCAGGCAACAGATGCCGCGCACGACGAGGTCGACCTTCACGCCGGCCTGCGAGGCCTTATAGAGCGCGTCGATGATGTCGGGATCGACCACCGAGTTCATCTTGGCCCAGATCGCCGCCGGCTTGCCGGCTTGAGCATTGGCGATCTCGTTTTCGATATGCTGCGTCAAAGCGGCACGCAGATTGATCGGCGAGGCCGCCAGCTTTTCGAAGCTGTCGGGTCGCGCATAGCCGGTCATGAAATTGAACAGCTTGGCGGCGTCGCGGCAGAGCCCCGGATCGCAGGTGAACAGCGACAGGTCGGTATAGACGCGCGCGGTGATCGGATGGTAGTTGCCGGTGCCGAAATGGACATAGCTGCGCAGGCCGGTGCCTTCGCGGCGCGTGACCAACGAGACCTTGGCGTGGGTCTTCAGATGGATGAAGCCGTAGACCACCTGCGCCCCGGCGCGCTCCAGATCGCGCGCCCAGCGGATGTTGGCTTCCTCGTCGAAGCGCGCCTTCAGCTCGACCATGGCGGTGACCGACTTGCCCGACTCGGCCGCCTCGATCAGCGCCTTGACGATGGGACTGTCGTCGGACGTGCGATAGAGCGTCTGCTTGATCGAGACGACGTTGGGATCGCGCGCCGCCTGACGCAGGAATTGCACCACCACGTCGAAGCTTTCGTACGGATGATGGACGACGAAATCCTTGGCGGCGATGGCGGCGAAGCAATCGCCGCCGAAATCGTTGACCCGCTCGGGGAAGCGCGAGTTGAGCGGCTTGAACAGCAGGTCGGGCCGGTCATCGACGATCACCTGCTTGACGTCCGCCAGGCCGAGCAGGCCGTCGACGTCGAACACGTCATTTTCGGCGACATGCAGTTCATCGATGACGAAGCGGCGCAGGCCGTCGGGAATATCCTTGCTGAAGGTCAAGCGGATGACGACGCCGCGCCGGCGGCGCTTGAGCGCCGAGGAGATGACGCGCACGAGATCTTCGGCCTCTTCCTCAAGCTCGACCTCGGTGTCGCGCAGCAAGCGGAAGCTGCCGCGTCCCTCGACTTCGAAACCGGGGAACAATTTGTCGAGGAAGAGCTCGATGACGCATTCGAGCAGGATGAAACGGATGGTCTTGCCGGGCAGACGGATAAAGCGGCGCACCTGGCCCGGCATCGGCACCAGCGCCTTGAGATGTTCGCCGTCGCTCGGGCGGTGCAGCGCCAGCACCATGGTGAAGCCGAGATTGGGGATGAAAGGGAACGGATGCGCCGGATCGATGGCCAGCGGCGTCAGCACCGGGAAAATATGTTCGAGGAAGTAGGTCTCGAGCCAGCCGCGATCCTCGGCGGTGACGTCCTTGGCGGTGATGATGCCGATGCCGCCCGCCGTCAAGCTGTCGGTCAGTTCGCGCCAACGCGCTTGCTGCTCGCGAAGCACCTGAGTGACTTCCTGAGTGATGTGCGAAATCTGCTGTTCGGTCGAGAGACCGTCGTCGCTCACTTCGATCAGGCCGGCGCGCGACTGCGCTTTAAGGCCGGCGACGCGCACCATGAAGAATTCGTTCAGGTTGCTTGCCGAGATCGACAGGAATCGCACGCGCTCGAGCAGCGGATGATTGAGGTTGCCCGCCTCTTCCAGCACACGATGGTTGAATGCGAGCCAAGACACCTCGCGATTGATGAAACGCGCCGGCGAATCGGCAGCAATCGCGAAAGCGGATTCATCGTCAGGGCGCGGGGCGGACGCCGGAGCTGTGAGGTTGCTGGACACGGAATAACTTCCTTCTGTGGACCGCGCGATTTCGCAACCGCGGGCCTTTCCATGAACCGGACCATCCCCTAGGGTCGCATCCTTTCGACCCGAGGGCGGTTGGCCGCGACGCGGCCGCCTCTGTCCTATCGTCGGGCCGATGACATGCCCATGACAGGCGCGTGACGGCGGCTCGAAGGCTGATCCCGTCGCGTGCTGCCCCTGCCGCCCGCGACGCCCGGCCATTTCACCGGAAGACCATGAAAAGACTATATCTTCTGCGCCACGCCAAATCCAGCTGGGGCAGCCCGGACCTGGCCGACCATGAACGGCCCCTAAATCAGCGCGGCCAGGATGCCGCGGCGGCCATGGGACGGCATTTGGCGGGCTGGGAGCAGCCTCCCCAAGCGATTCTGGCCTCCACCGCCCGGCGGGTGGTCGAGACCCTGGCGATCCTGCGCCAAGCCGCCGGGCTGAAACAGGCGCCGATCCTGCGCGACCGCGGCCTCTATCTGGCCGAACCGGCCGCCCTGCTCGCCCGGCTGCGCCTGGCCCCAGCCGAAGCCGACAGCCTGCTCATGGTCGGCCACAACCCCGGCATCCACGACTTCGCCCTGCGCATGGCCGGCGAGATCAGCGAAGCCAATATCGACATGCGCGACCGGTTGCGCGCCGGCTATCCGACTTGCGCGCTTACGGTCTTCGACTTTCCCAAGGCCGCCAGCTGGCGCGAGATCGGCTGGGGCGATGGCTGGTTGGAAGACTTCGTGACCCCAAAGCAATTGGGTTGAATCGCGCTTTAATCATCCGTTCCATAATTTAATAGCTTAACTAAATTAACTTATTGAAATGCTGATCAGAGCGAACTCGGCTACGGTCAAGTTCTCCTAGGAATTTCATCAGCATGTCCCTCGCGACCGTTTACATCAACGAGCAGCTCGCGCTGCGTCCGCAGAAGCTGCCTGACTATCTGCGCGAGAAAAACGCGCTGCATGAGTTGGCGAGCCGCATGGCCGACAAGCCTGAGGACATGCTGCCGCGTTTCGTGGATCTCGCCATGGAGATCGCCGGCGGTAGCTCGGCCGGCATCAGCCTCTATGAAGAGAACCCGGCGCCCGGCGTGTTTCGCTGGCGCTATCTGCGCGGCGCGCTCGCGCCCTTCAATGACGCCACCACGCCGCGCGACTTCAGCCCCTGCGGCATCACGCTCGATCGCAATGCGCCGACGCTTTCAATTCATCCCGAGCGTTTTTACGACTGGATCGCCGACGCCAACATCGTCGTGCCAGAAGTGCTGTTGGTGCCGCTGCATTTTGACGGCGAACGGCCGATGGGCACTTTATGGATCGTATCGGACGTCGAGGGGCATTTCGACAGCGGCCACGCTCGCGCGCTGACCGATCTCGCCAGTTTCGTCAGCATCGCCCTCAAGATGTTGCACAGCGAGCAGCAACTCAAGCAGTCGCTCGAAGAGCAGTCGACGCTGACCAAGGAGATGGATCACCGCGTCAAGAACCTATTTGCCATGACGGACGGCATGATCCGCCTGACGGCGAAGGAAACGGCTACCCCGCTCGAGATGAGCCGCATGCTGAGCGGCCGGCTTCAATCGCTGGCGCGCGCCCACGCGCTCGCGAACCGAGGCAGCCATGCGGCTCCTCATACGGCGGCGCAATCGCCCGACCTCGGCGAATTGGTGAAGACCATTCTCGCCCCGCACGAGCGCGCGGCATCGCGCTACATCATTGGCGGACCAGACATCGCTTGCGGCGAGCGCGCGATCAACGCCCTCGCCCTCACGCTGCATGAACTCGCCACCAACGCCGCCAAATACGGCGCGCTGTCGACCGACGACGGCCAAGTCGAAGTGCGTTGGACGATCGATACGGAGTTCGTCACGCTGCATTGGAGCGAGGCTGGCGGGCCGGCGGTTCCGGTGGCGCCCGTCACCGACGGCTTCGGCAGCCAGCTCATGCGCATGATGATCGCCGGCCAGCTTGCCGGCAGCCTCGATTACGATTGGCGGCCGGCAGGCTTGGCGGTCACGATCATTTTCCCCATCGGCAAATTGCTCGCCTGAAATCAGGCGCTAGAACGTGCCGGGATAGGCGCCGCCGTCGATCAGGAAATTCTGCGCCGTGATGTAGCTCGCCTGCGCCGAGCAGATATAGGCGCAGAGCTGGCCAAACTCCTCGGCGTTGCCGAGACGGCCCGCCGGCAGGGCGTCCTCGCGCTGCTTGGCGTAGGCTTCCGGCGTCATGTTCGCCTTCTTCGCCATGGCGGCGAAATTGTTCAGCAGGCGATCGGTCGCGAAGATGCCGGGCAGCAGATTGTTGATCGTCACGTTGTGACGCACGGTCTTGCGCGCCAGGCCCGAGACGAAACCCGTAAGACCGGAGCGCGCGCCGTTCGACAGACCGAGCATGTCGATCGGCGCTTTCACCGCGCTCGAAGTGATGTTGACGATGCGCCCGAACTTGCGCGCGATCATGCCGTCGACGGTGGCCTTGATCAGCGCGATGGGCGTCAGCATGTTGGCGTCGAGCGCCTTGATCCAGGCCTCACGGTCCCAATCGCGAAAATCGCCGGTCGGCGGGCCGCCTGCATTGGTGATGAGGATGTCCGGCTCGGCGATTTCCGCAAGCACCTTGGCGCGGCCGGCTTCGGTGGTGATGTCGGCGGCGAGCGCGATAACGCTGGCGCCGGTCGCTTTGGCGATCTCGTCAGCAGTGCGCTTCAAGGTCTCTTCGGTGCGGGAATTGATATAGACGATGGCCCCTTCGCGCGCCAAAGCTTCGGCGCAGCCGCGCCCCAGGCCTTTGCTCGCGCCGCAGACCAGCGCCTTGCGTCCGGCGATGCCGAAATCCATGTCGTCACTCCTGTTGCGATGAACCGTGCCCGGACGGGCCCAGCTTGGCCAGCACTTCGCCGGCGAGCGGCACGCTGACATTGCGTTTGGCATCGAGCGCGGCAGCGTCGATGGCGGCGACCAATCGATGCGCGGCGTCGAAGCTGCGCTCCATGCGCGCCAACAAATAGGCCAGCACGTCGTCGCCGACTTTCAGCTGGCGGTCGGCGAACAATTTCACCAGCAGCGCCGCCGTCAGCCCTTCGTCGGGCAGTTCGATGGCGGCGGCGGGCGCCGCCTGCAGGCGCGAGCGCAGATCGGCAAGCGTGAGCGGCCATTGCGCGACAGGCGCGCGCGCGGTGAGCAGAAGATGGCCGCGCCGCTCCGCCAGCAGGTTGTAGAGATGGAATAGGCCGCGCGCGAACGGCCCTTCAGCGGCATGGCTGTCGGCATCCTCGACGACGGCCGCCTGCGCGTCGCCGAGCGCCGCAGCGGCGTCGAAAGCGTTGACGGACGATGCGGGAATTTCGATGGCGTGGGCGCGCGCCCGCCACACGCCGGCCAGATGTGTCTTGCCGCCGCCCGGCGGCCCGTGAATGACCAAGGCCGGCGCCGGCCAGTTCGGCCAGGCGTCGATCCAGGCGACCGCCGCCTCGTTGCACGGCGCGACGAGGAAATCCTCGCCGCCGAGACTCGGGCGATGGCCGAAATCGAAGGCGAGCTGGCGTCCTATCGAGTCCGCCGGACTCATTTCGGCGGTTCGCCGAGGTAAAGCGGGCTCTCGCGATATTGCTCGATGCCGAAGCGCACCAGCACGGCGATGACGACCGCCAGCGGCACCGCGAGCAGCACGCCGAGGAAGCCGAACACCGCGCCGCCGGCGAGCAGGGCGAAGATGATCCAGACGGCATGCAGGTTGACCTGGCGACCGACCAGCAACGGCTGCAGCACGTTGCCCTCGATGGCTTGGCCGATCAGGAAGATGCCCGCGACCAAGGCGACCGACGTCCATTCGCTGAACTGCGCGATGGCGAGGCCGACCGCGGCGACGAAGCCGAAGATCGCGCCGACGAAGGGAATGAAGGCCAGCAGTCCGGCGATCAAGCCGACGACCAAGCCGAAGTCGAGCCCGACGGCGCTCAGCGCCGTGCCGTAGAACACGGCAAGGATGATGCAGATCATCGAGACGCCGCGGATATAGCCCGACAGCTTTTGGTCGATCTCGACGAACAGCCGGCGGATCGTCGGCGCCTGGCGCTTGGGCAGCCAGCCGTCCACCGCCGCGACGATCAAGGGCCAGTCGCGCATCATGTAGAAGGCGACGATCGGCGTGATGAAAATCAGCGACAGCACGTTGAAGAAAGCCAGGCCGCGCGTCAGCAAGGCCGTGATCAGCGTCGGGATCATGCCGAGCGCCTCGCCCGCCTTGCCGCCGACGGCATCCTGGATCTTCGCCATGTCCTGCGCCGACACGCGCGTGCGCAGGCTGGCCACCAACGACGTGATCTTGTCCTGCAGCGCCGCGATCAAGTCCGGCAGCTTGGTGATCATGTCGCTGACTTGCTGCTGCAGCATCGGCACCACAAGCAGTACGACGCCGACGAGCAAGATCAAGAAGCCGCACAGCACGGCGAGGGTCGCCCAGCCGCGCCCCAGCCCGAGGCGCGTCAGCCGGTTGACCGGCGGATCGAGCAGATAGCCGAGCAACATGCCGGCGACGAAGGGCAGCAGCACCGACTCGAAGAGATAGAGCAACGCGACGAAGACGACCGCGCCGCCTGTCCAAAACCAGAACGGGCGCCAGCCATCGCGGCTATCGGTCGTCATCTCTTGTCCTCCATATGGGCCAGTTCCTGGCCGCATTTGATCAAATAGCCGATGCCCGACAAAGCCGTGGTGGCGCCGACGATCCAGATCAGCGCGCCGATCACCCGGTCGGGCGGGATGTCGTAGGCGCCGCCGGCCAGCACCAGCGCCGCCAGCACGATCTGCAGCGCCGTGTTCAGCTTGCTGATCCACAGCGGCGACATATGGGGCATCCGGTGCGTCAAGGTATATAGCAGGATGACGCCGCCGACGATCAGGATGTCGCGGAACACCACCAGGATCACCAGCCAGTAGGGCAGATAGTGCTCATGGCCGCAGGCGATGTAGACGCTGACCAGCAGCGCCTTGTCGGCCAGCGGATCGAGATAGCCGCCGAGCGTGGTCTGCTGGCGGAAATGCCGGGCGATGAAGCCGTCGATCGCGTCCGACACGCCGGCCGCGACGAAGATCCAGAAGGCCGCGTCCATCTCCTCGGCCAGAATCGCCCAGATGATCGCGGGAACCGCGATGAGCCGGGCGAGGCTGATGAGATTGGGGATATTCACGGCACGATGAGCCGGCGGCTATTGGACGATGATTGGCTCGTCCGGCATCTCAGGCGCCGGGCCGTCGGGCATGGCGCTGCCGTCGGGCTGCTGCAGCGCCGGCAGGGAACCGGCGTTGCCGGGTGCCGTCGCGCCGGGCATGGTGCCGAGGCGTCCGCTCGCCGCGCCGGGCGCGGAGCGCGGACGGAAGCGCCAGCCGGCTCCGCCCTGCTCCAGGATCAGATCGTTCTGCGCGAAGGCGGTGGCGAGCTGGCGCTCGTCGCCGAAATAATCGAAGCGGAATTGCGCTTCGTTGCGCGCGAGAAACACCAAGTCCGCATTGCGCAGGATGGCGACGCGCGCGAGGCGGCGACGGATATCGACCAGTTCGTCGATGCCGGCAAGCGCCACGGTGGCGGTGAGCGACTTCTGGCTGTCGTAGCGGATCAGCGCGCTGCGCTTCCAGGCCTCTTCCAGATTGGCGGCAACGCCCGCAGCGGCCTTGGTCCAAACATCCTGGCCCTCGTAGTTTTCGATCAGCGTTTCGTCCTGGCCGATAGCGCTGAAGCGATTGACCGACACCTGGACCGACGAACCGGACGGCTTGGCGACGGCGACGATAACATCCCCCGCGCCGTAGCGCTGGGCGATGGCGTTCAGGCGCGTCGTGTCGCCGCCGAGCGCCTGCTCGGAGGAAATGTCGCGCAAGTCATCGAGATCGCCGACCGGCACGATGAGCGGCACGAGGCCTTCGCTGCGCGGCGCGACGGCCCAGGCCGCGCGCCAATCGGTGTCCCGCTCCCAGAGTACGCGGCCGCCCTCGTCGTCGAGCAGCGGCAGGACGAGCATCGGCTTGCTGCGCGTCTCGGCGAAGGGGATGCCGTTCTGGCGCAGCAGATTGCGCACGGCGTCGTCGCGGAAGCGCACGCGCAGGCTGGCGATATAGCGCACGGCGGAGGCGCGCTCGCTCTGCACTTCGAAACCGCGCACCAGATCGGCGATCTGCGCCGCCGAAAGGCGCGGCAAGCGCTGGGCGTCGGCCCGCAGGGTCAGGCGGGCCAGCAGGCGGTTGAAGGCCTCGGCCTGGCCGCGCGCCAGGGCGGCCTCGCGGGCCTGGGCGGCGCTCTGCGCGGTGGCGTCCACCGCCACATCCTCGACGGTGAAGACATTCCCGTTTCCGGCGTCCTGGGCCTGAGCGGCGGAAACGCCGGCAATCAGCGGCAAGGCCAGGAAAAGGCTGGCGAAAATCAAACGGCGGAGACCGCTAATGGGGAGGCTGGGGAGCATTGCAAACCGTTCTGGATCGGCTATGTTCGCGGCGATTCTTCTAGCGAAACGAGCGGCGCGCCTCGCCGGTTCCCGTTCTTCGCCAAGACCTTAGCATTTAACCGCAACAGCCACCACGGGCGGGTTCCCATTAGCACTTACAAGGACGCAGGCGTCGACATCGACGCCGGCAATGCCCTCGTCAAAGCCATCGCGCCCCTGGCGCGCGCCACCGCGCGCTCGGGCTCGGACGCCTCGCTCGGCGGGTTTGGCGCCTTCTTCGACCCCAAAGCCGCCGGGTTCAAGGATCCGCTGCTCGTCGCCACCACCGACGGCGTCGGCACCAAGCTGAAAGTCGCCATCGACGCCAACCGCCACGACACGGTCGGCATCGATCTGGTCGCCATGTGCGTCAACGATCTCGTGGTCCAGGGCGCCGAGCCGTTGTTCTTCCTCGACTACTTCGCCACCGGCAAGCTCGACGTCGCCGCGGCGCGCGACGTGATCGCCGGCATCGCCGAAGGTTGCAGCCAGGCCGGCTGCGCGCTGGTCGGCGGCGAGACCGCCGAAATGCCCGGCATGTACGGCAAGGGCGACTACGATCTCGCCGGCTTCTCGGTCGGCGCGGTCGAGCGCACGCAGGCGATCACCGGCCAGAGCATCGTCGAAGGCGACGTCGTCCTCGGCCTCTCTTCCACCGGCGTGCATTCCAACGGCTTCTCGCTGGTGCGCCGCGTCGTCGCCGACACCAAATCCTCCTACGACGCGCCGGCGCCGTTCGCCGCCGGCAAGACGCTCGGCGAAGCGCTGCTCGCGCCGACGCGCATCTATGTCAAAAGCTGCCTCGCAGCGATCAAAGCCGGCGGCGTCGAAGGCCTCGCCCACATCACCGGCGGCGGCCTGATCGAGAATATCCCGCGCGTGCTGCCCGACGGCATCGGCGTTTCTCTCGACGCCAATGCCTGGAAAATGCCGCCGGTGTTCGGCTGGCTGGCGCGCGAAGGCAAAGTCGCTTCGGAAGAAATGGCCCGCACCTTCAACTGCGGCATCGGCATGGTGCTGATCGTCGATCCGGCCAAGGAAGCGGCGGTCACCGCCGCGCTGACCACAGGCGGCGAAACGGTCTTCCGCATCGGCAAGACGGTGAAGGCGAGCGGCGCCGAGCGCAGCACGGTGGCCGGTCTCGACGCCGCGCTGAAGAACGCTTAAATGGCTAAGCTCAGGGTCGGCGTCCTGATTTCCGGGCGCGGCAGCAATCTCAAGGCGCTGCTCGACACCTGCTTCACGCCGGGCTTTCCGGCCGAAGTCGTCGCCGTCGTCTCCAACCGGCCCGATGCTGCCGGCCTCAAACATGCCGAAGCGCTCGGTGTGCCGG
This sequence comes from Alphaproteobacteria bacterium, assembly GCA_035714115.1. Lineage (GTDB taxonomy): Bacteria > Pseudomonadota > Alphaproteobacteria > SMXQ01 > SMXQ01 > CAMAVH01. The sequence goes on along the minus strand of DASTMO010000016.1, from coordinate 31,833 downwards.
CCATCGCGCTCGACCACAAAGCCTACGACAGCCGCGAAGCCTTCGACGACGCTCTGCACGAAGCACTGCGCATCGCCGGCGTCGAGTTCATCTGCCTCGCCGGCTATATGCGTCTGCTCACCGCCCGCTTCATCGCCCGCTGGCAGGACCGCATCATCAACATCCACCCGTCGCTGCTGCCGGCCTTTCGCGGCCTGAACGCGCACGAGCAGGCGATCGACGCCGGCGTGAAGCTGGCCGGCTGCACGGTGCATATCGTGCGCCCCGAGGTCGATTCCGGCCCGATCCTGGTGCAGGCCGCCGTGCCGGTGCTCGACACCGACGACGCCGCCAGCCTGGCGGCGCGCGTGCTCGCCGCCGAGCACAAGATCTATCCCCTCGCCCTCAAGCTGATCGCCGAGCAGCGCGTGCGCATCGCCGGCGACAAGGCCTTCATCGACGGCCTGACCGACGAGGAAGCGCTGGCGGCCCAGCTCATCAGCCCCGCCCGCTAATCGCCCCGCCCGAGCGTCGCCAAGACTTTTCAGCCGCCCCGCGCTCGGCCATACTGTTCCCAACCGGCGAAACAGCCGGATCATCATGGGGACACTTATGGCTGAACAGCACGACATCACGCCGCACACCGAGATGTGGCACATCTTCACCCGCATGACGACCTACGGATGCGTCGGAATGGCGATCCTGCTGATCCTGATGGCGATCTTCCTGCTCTGACGCAGGATGCGGACAACAAAAAAGCCCGGCCGTTCGGCCGGGCTTTTTCTTTGCGCGAAAGCGCGAAGCTTAGGCGACGATCTCGAGACCCGAGAAGAAGAACGCGATCTCGTTCTTGGCGTTCTCGAGGCTGTCCGAACCGTGCACCGAGTTGGCTTCGATCGATTCGGCGAAGTCCTTGCGGATGGTGCCGGCGGCGGCGTTGGCCGGGTTGGTCGCGCCCATGATCTCGCGGTTCTTGGCGACGGCGTTCTCGCCTTCGAGAACCTGCACGACGACCGGGCCGGAAATCATGAAGGCCACCAGTTCGCCGAAGAACGGACGTTCTTTGTGAACGGCGTAGAACGCGCCGGCCTGAGCTTCGCTCAGCTGCAGGCGCTTCTGCGCGACGATGCGCAGGCCGACATCTTCAAAGCGGGCGTTGATCTTGCCGGTGAGGTTGCGGCGGGTCGCATCCGGCTTGAGGATGGACAGAGTGCGTTCGATGGCCATGAAAAGCTCCTGGGGGCTTGAAAACAGCCCAAAAGGGGCTGGGGCAAAAGCTGCGGCCTTATATAGGCATCACGCCCAGGCGGCAACCCTGCTGTTGCGCCGCAAAAACCTGCTGGAAGAGGCTTTTTTGCCCGTTCAGGCCTAGTTTTTACGTTCCCAGCCGCCACTTTCCGTCTGCTGCCAATAGGTCAGCACATGGCCGGCGTCCTTGTAGGTCTTCCAGCGCTGGCGGGCGTCCGCCACCGCCGTCTCGTCAGCCCCGTCGAACACGTCGAGGCAACGGGCATAGGACGGCAGGCTTGCCGCCGTCGCCCCGTCGGTCAGCACCAGAATGCTCGCGCCGTTGGGGTTCTCATCCTGCGCCGTAAGCCAGATCGGCTGGCGCTCGGCCTTGCCGTCCTTGGCGCTGCCGTGCGGCAAAAAGCCGTTCGGCGCATAGGTCCAGAGCAGGCCGTTGAGCGCTTCGACGCGCTCGGGCGAGCCGGCCAGCACCACGGCGCGCGCGCCGCTGCCGAGCACCTTCTCCAGCAATTTGGGAAGGGCTTTTTCCAGCGGCGTGGCGACGAGGTGATAGAAGCCGATCTCGGTCATACCCGACTCACGAGCCAGCGATCAGCGGCCTTCGTAATGATCGGCGACCATGCGGTCGAGCAAACGCACACCGAACGCCGTGGCGCCTTTCGGCACCGTCGCCGTGTCGCGCTTCGACCAGGCGGTGCCGGCGATATCGAGATGCGCCCAGGGCACATCGTTGACGAAGCGCTGCAGGAACTGCGCCGCGGTGACGCTGCCCGCGCCGCCGTCGCCGATGTTCGCCATGTCTGCGATCTGCGAGGCGAGCTGCTTGTCGTACTCGGGGCCGAGCGGCATGCGCCACAGCTTCTCGCCGGTCGCGCTGCCGGCGTCCTTCAAATTTTCGGCCAGCTTGTCGTTGTTCGAGAACAGGCCGGCGCGATGCACGCCAAGCGAGACGATGATCGCGCCAGTGAGCGTCGCCAGATCGACCATGAACTTGGGCTTGAAGCGGTCCTGGCAATACCACATGGCGTCGGCCAGCACGAGGCGTCCTTCGGCATCGGTGTTGAGCACCTCGACCGTCTGGCCCGACATGGTCGTGACCACGTCGCCGGGGCGCTGGGCATTGCCGTCCGGCATGTTCTCGACCAAACCGACGACGCCGACGGCGTTCACCTTGGCCTTGCGTTTGGCGAGCGCCTTCATCAGGCCGATCACCGTGCCGGCGCCGGCCATGTCCCACTTCATGTCTTCCATGCCCTTGGAGGGCTTGATCGAGATGCCGCCGGTGTCGAAGGTCACGCCCTTGCCGATGAAGGCCACGGGGGCCACGCCCTTCTTGCCGCCATTCCACTGCATCACCACGAGGCGCGCATCGCGCACGCTGCCCTGGGCAACGCCCAGGAGCGCGCCCATGCCGAGCTTCTTCATGGCCGCGACATCGAGCACCTCGACCTTCACGCCATCCTTGGCCAGGGTCTTGGCGCGCTGCGCCAGGCTGTCGGGATAGATGATGTTGGGCGGCTCGGAGACGACGTCTCGAGTCAGGAAAATGCCTTCAGCGACGCCCGCCAGCGGCGCGAAGCGCTTCTTGGCGTCGTCGGCGGCCTTCAAGACGATGCTGACGTCGGCGATCAGCGGCTTGTCTTCCGGCTTTTCCTTGGTGCGGTACTTGTCGAAGCGGTAGGAGCGCAGATGCGCGCCGAAGGCGAAATGCGCCGCAAAATTGCCGGGCTTGAGCTTGGCGTTGCCGGGCAGCGCCGCCAGCACCATCGCGCTCTTTTCACGGATTTGCTGCAACCGACCCATCACCGAGCCGCCGGCCTCCTCGGCCGCCGCCTCGTCGAGCTTGTCGGGCGCGCCGAGGCCGAACAGCAGCACATGGTTGGCCGCCAGGCCGTTCGGCGCCGGAAAACCGAAAATCTCGCCCTTCTTGCCGTCAAACCGCGCGTTCTTCACCGCCTTGGCGACGGCGCCGCCGGTCAATCCGTCCAGCTCCTTGGCCGCCGGGCCGAGCACTTTGCCTTCGAAGGCGGCGGCGACGAGAATGCCAGTCGCCTTGGCGAGAGAGGACGCAGCCGGAACGGCGAAGCCGATCTTCATGTCGTGGGATCTCCGAGAAGGGGCGCGCGAGGGGCGCTCGAATGCCTGTGCGCGCGGAAAGCGGGTCTCGAAGTCTAGCCCCGGCGCAGGCGGAAGCCAACAGCCACCCGGGGGTGCCAAGTCACGGTACCGTCAGGAAAATTCGCCCCGCCTGGAGGCCCGAAAAGCCCCCCTTTCAGTAGCCTATGGCGCGCCGATGGCTATAATGCCGCGCCATGAGCTGCAGCTACCGTTACATCATGCGCCTGCTGTTCTGGCCGCTCCTGTTCATCACGGTAGCCATGGCCGGCGTGATCTGGCTGACCCAGTCCCTGCGTTTCGTCGATTTGATCCTGAATCGCGGCCTGCCGGCGCATACCTTTTTCTATCTCGCCATCCTGATCCTGCCGATGGTCATGTCGGTGCTGCTGCCGGTGGCGCTGTTCATCGCTGTGATCTTCACCTACAGCAAGATGACGATGGACAGCGAGTTGGTGGTGCTGCGCGCCTGCGGCATGAGCCAAGGCACGCTGGCCAAGCCGGCGATCAGCATGGCCGTGCTGGTGGCGCTGGTCTGCTACGCGGTGAACCTATACTTCATGCCGCTGGCCTATCGCGAGTTCAAGGATCTGCAGTTCTCGATCCGCAACGACTATTCGTCGGTGCTGCTGCAGGAAGGCACCTTCAACAACGTGGTCGAGGGCGTCACCGTCTATGTGCGCGAGCGCAAGACCGACGGCGAGCTGCTCGGCATCCTGGTGCATGACGAGCGCCAGCCGGACAAGCCCGTGACCATGATGGCCGAGCGCGGCGCGCTGGTGCAGACGCCGACCGGCCCGCGCGTGGTCATGGTCAACGGCAACCGCCAGGCCATCGAGAAGGGCCGCGAGCAGCAGCTCGCGATCCTCTATTTCGACCAGTACACGCTGGATTTCGACACCGCGGCGCAGACCGGCGGCGTGCGTTGGCGCGAAGCGCGCGAACGCTACATCGACGAGCTGTTCTGGCCGGGCGAGACCGCCGACGACATCCGCCAGGCGGCCTCGCTGCGCGCCGAAGGCCACCAGCGCCTGTCCTCGCCGCTCCTCACCCTCTCCTTCGCCCTGATCGCCCTGGCCGCGCTGCTGGCCGGCGAGTTCAACCGCCGCGGGCAGGTGCGCCGCGTCCTGTGGGCGACCAGCGCCGTTGCGGTGGCACAGCTCGCCTATCTCGGTGCCTTCAATCTGGCCGCGCGGGTTCCGCCGGCCATCCTGCTGATGTACGCCATCCCGGTGATCGCGGCGGCGGCGGGGCTCTACGGGCTGCTGCATCATCCGGTCCGCCGCACGGCGGGCGACAGTCTGGCGCGGGTCTGATCATGTCCGGCGTCACCAACATGTCCCCGACCCTGTCGCTCTACATCGCGCGGCGATTCCTCATCAGCTTCGCCGTCGTGCTGCTCGGCCTCTGCACCATCATCTTTCTGATCGACACGATCGAGCTGATGCGCCGCACCAGCGCGCGCGGCGACGTCTCGGTGCTGCTGCTGCTGCAAATGGCGGTGCTCAAGCTGCCCTACATGGCGCAAAAGATCGTGCCTTTCGCCACCCTGTTCGGCGGCATGCACAGCTTCTGGCGCCTGACGCGCTTTCAGGAATTGGTCGTGCTGCGCTCGGCCGGCATCTCGGCCTGGCAATTCCTGCTGCCCGCCGTCGGCGCGATGATGCTGATCGGCGTGTTCAACGTGACCGTGTTTAACCCCCTCGCCTCGGCCATGCTGTCGCGCTACGAGACGCTGGAGGAGAAATACGTTCTCGGCCAGACCAACCTGCTCACCATGTCGCGAACCGGCCTGTGGCTGCGCCAAGCGGACGATGTCGGCCAAGCCGTGATTCACGCCGCCAGCGTCACGCAGCCCGATTTAGTGCTGCGCGGCGTCGTGATTTTCATGTACGAAGGCAGCGATAAATTCATCAACCGCATCGACGCGGCGCAAGCCCGCCTCGGCAACGGCAAATGGCTGCTCACGGACGTGCTGCTGACCGCGCCCGGCCAGCAGTCCCAGAGCCTGCCGAGCTACGAAGTGAAGACCGATTGGACCCTCGAGAAGATTCAGGACAGCTTCGCCGCGCCGGAGACCATGTCGTTCTGGGATCTGCCGGGCTTCATCCGGCTGCTCGACAACGCCGGCTTCTCGGCCAACCGGCATCGTCTCTATTGGCATTCCCTGCTGTCCGTCCCGGCCATGCTGGCCGCGATGGTGCTGATCGCCGCCAGTTTCTCGATGCGCTCTTCACGCCGCGGCGGCACCATGGCGCTGGTCGGCGGCGGCGTACTGTTCGGCTTCTTGCTGTTCTTCATGTCGGACGTGGTGCTGGCGCTCGGCCTTTCGGCCTCGATCCCCGCCATTCTCGCCGCCTGGACGCCCGCCGGCTTCAGCCTGGCGCTCGGCTTGGCGGCCATGCTCCATCTAGAAGACGGCTAATCGGCATGGCGAGGGGCTGAGGTCATGCTGAGGGGGTACAGAGAGCTTGGGGCGCTGACGGCGACGCTATGCGCCGTCTGGACGCTGGCGCTCGTCCCTGCCTACGGCCAGACCAGCACGATCTTCGGCTCCCAAGGCGACAACGTGATCGGTGCCACGACGCTCGGCGCCGTGCCGCCCCTGCCGCGCTTCCCGAACGCGCGCCCGGCGCCGCCGCCGGGCGACACCAGCGCGGTCCAACAGGGCGGCTATCTCCTCAAAGCCGACGAGATGGATTTCGACGAGAGCCTTGGCCTCGTGGTGGCGCGCGGCAACGTCGAGATTTCTCAAGGTCCGCGCGTGCTGATGGCCGATACGGTCACGTACAACCAGAAGACCGACATCATGACGGCGTCGGGCAACGTCAGCCTGCTGGAGCCGAGCGGCGACGTCATCTTCTCCGACTACGTCGAATTCAGCGACGACATGAAGACCGGCACCGTCAACAGCATCAAGATGCTGATGACCGACAATTCGCGCCTGGCGGCCAATGGCGGCCGTCGCCTGGGCGGCGTCACCACCGAAATGACCAAGGCGGTTTATTCGCCCTGCGAGCTGTGCTCGAATGATCCGAATCGCGCGCCGCTGTGGCAGCTCAAGGCTGTCAAAGTCACGCATGACGCCGTCGCGAAAGATATCGAATACCAGGACGCCACGCTCGAGATGTTCGGCCTGCCGGTCCTCTACATGCCCTACTTCTCGCATCCCGATCCGAGCGTAAAGCGTCAGAGCGGCTTCCTGTTTCCGAGCTATGGCAGTTCCACAGATCTGGGCACCTTCGTGCGCGTCCCGTACTTTTGGGCGATCTCCGACGACAAAGACCTGACCTTCTCGCCGACCTACACGACCGATCAAGGCATGGTCTGGGCCAGCGAGTACCGCCAGCGCTTCAACAACGGCCAATTCGACATCTCCGGCAGCTACACCGAGCCGACCGATCCGCCGGCCGGGGTCGAATCGCGCGGTCACATCCGCAGCCGTGGCCGCTTCGACCTCGACGACACCTGGCGCAGCGGGTTCAACATCGACCGCTCCACCGACGACACCTATTTGCGGCGCTACGGCTTCGCCAGCAACAACCGCTCGCTGACATCCGACGCCTTTGTAGAGGGCTTCAACGGCCGCAACTACGCCCGCTTGCAGGCGATGTCGTTCCAAGGGCTGCGCGTCACAGATGATCCAGGCAAGACGCCGCTGATTCTGCCTTTGGGCGAATATAACTTCCGCGGCACGCCGGACACCTCCGGCGCACGCTGGAATTTGGACGCCAACCTCTTGTCGCTGACGCGCGACGAAGGCACCAGCAGCAACCGTCTGTCGACCAAGACCTCGTGGAATCTGCCCTACATCGCCTCGACCGGCGAAATTTACGGCATCACCGCCAGCTTGCAGGCCGACGCTTATCACGCGACCGACGTTGTCGATCCGGTCTACGGCGCGCAGGACGATGGCTACACCGGCCGTCTGTTTCCGCAGCTCAAGCTCGACTACCGCTACCCCTTCAGCAAGCAAAGCGGCACGGTGACGCAGCTGATTGAGCCGATCGCCGGCTTGGTCATCAGCCCGCGCGGCGGCAACCCGGCCAAGCTGCCGAACGAAGACAGCCAGGACATCGAGTTCGACGACACCAACCTGTTCGCCGACAGCCGCTTCACCGGCGTCGACCGCGTCGAAGGCGGCCAGCGGGTGATCTACGGCTTGCGCGGCGGTCTCTATGGCGAGGGCGGCGGCTCGACCACGGCCTTCCTCGGCCAGAGCTATCGCCTGAACGAGGACAGTGAATTTGCGCCCGGCACCGGCCTGAACGACCAACTCTCCGATGTCGTCGGCCGCCTGACCATTTCGCCGAGCAACAACCTCGACGTCATGTACCGCTTCCGCGCCAATGCCGAAGACCTCGACGCCCGCCGCAACGAAGTCAAACTCGGCCTCGGCAACGCTCGCAAGCTGCGCCTCGACCTCAGCTACTTCTTCATCGACGCCGAAGCCAGCGATCCGTTCGGCGATCGCGAGGAAATCGCGGCCTCGCTGCAGGGCGGCCTGTCGCAGTATTGGAGCGCCTTCGCCTTCACGCGCAATGACCTGACCGACGATGGCGGCTTCATCGCCCTGGGCGGCGGCCTGCGCTATATGGATGAGTGCTTTATCTTCCAAACCAGCCTGGCGCGCCGCTTCACCCGCGACCGCGACGTCGAGCCCTCGACGACGCTGCTCTTCCAGTTCGTCTTCAAGAACCTGGGCGACTTCCAAACCTCTGGCTTCTAAGGGTTTCCCCTCGGAACCGGCCCCGTTGGGGAGCCTTTGCCCCTGTTGTGGCAAACGTCCCTTCCTTATATAACTTGCGCAATGATCGTTTCTCCCAAGCTCCGCGTCCCGCGCAAATCCCTGGCCCGCCACCATCGCGGCAGCCGCGCCGTTCTGCTCGCCGCCGCGCTGCTCGGCCTTGCGTTGGCCGCTCAGATCGCACCCGCACAAGCCCAGCAGGGTGGACAGCGCATCGTCGCCGTGGTGAACGACGAATCGATCACCGCTTATGACGTCGAACAGCGCATCCGCCTGATCGTCGGGCCCAACGCGGCCCGGCCCAATGCCGATCAACTGCGCCGCCTGACCAGCCAAGTGCTGCGCGCCATGATCGAAGAGCGCCTGCAGCTGCAGGAAGCGAAACGCCTGGGAATCGATGTCGACCCAGAAGAGTTGGCCGATGCCAGCGCCCGCATCGAGCGCCAAAACAATATTCCCGTCGGCAAGCTGGAAGAGGTCTTCAAGGCCGAGGGGCTGAGTTACGCCAGCTTCCAAGTGCAGGCCCGAGCGGCCATCGTCTGGCCCAAGGTCGTGCGCCGCCGCGCCGCCCGCCTCGTCATCGTCAACGACGATGAGATCGACGAAGCGATCGAACGTTTCAAGGAAAGCGCCGATAAGCCGAGCCATCTCGTGTCGCAGATTTTCCTGTCGGTCGATTCGCCCCAGGACGAAGCTGAAGTGCGGGGCAATATCGAGCGCCTTTACGATCAGATCATCTCCGGCGTGCCCTTCGCCGCCCTCGCCCAGCAATTCTCGCAGGACGCGACCTCCGGCAACGGCGGCGATGTCGGCTGGGTCCAGGCCGGGCAGATGCCGCCTGAAGTCGACCAGGTGCTCGCCGATATGCCTGTCGGCTCCATCTCCCGCCCGATCCGCGCCGCCGAGGGCTACTATATCGTCGGCCTGCGCCAGCGCCGCGAGCCGCGCGTCACCGCCATGCAGGATCTGAAAGTCTTGCTCAACCAGATTTTCTTGCCCATCGCCCCGGGCGCCGGCGCCGACGAAATGGCGAGCCAGCGCGAGCTGGCCCAGACGATCACCGACACGGTCAGCGGCTGCGCCGACATGGATGCAGTCGCCAAGGAAATGCAGTCGCGCGACTCCGGCGACATGGGCAGTTTCCGCATCGGCGATCTGTCCGAGGAGCTGCGCAAAGTCGTCAGCAACCTGCCTGTCGGCAAGCCGAGCCAGCCCTTCGCGGTCGATGGTGGCTTGCGCGTGCTCATGGTCTGCCAGCGCGAAGAGCCGGTGGCGGACCTGCCGAGCCGCAACGAAGTGCAGCGCCAGCTCGGCGAGCAGAAGATGGAACTGCAATCGCGCCGCTTCATGCGCGACCTGCGCCAAAGCGCCTTCGTCGACATCCGCGCGTAAACAGAAAGATTGGGGGGCGCGCCATGGCCATCCCGTCAGCCCTCCACCCCCTCGCCCTCACCATGGGCGAGCCTGCCGGCATCGGCGGCGAGATCGCGCTGAAGGCTTGGCTGGCAGCACGTGAAGCCTTGCCGCCCTTCTTCCTGATCGACGATCCCGCGCGCCTGGCCGCGCTGGCCACGCGCCTCGGCTGGACCGTGCCGATTGCGCCAATCGCCGCGCCCGGCGAGGCCGCCGCCGCCTTTTCCACCGCCGTGCCCGTCTTGCCCCTGAAAGAGGGCTGCGCCGTGTTGCCGGGCGCGCCCAGCGCCAAAGCCGCGCCCGCCGTGCTCGAAGCGATCCGTCGTGCCGTCGAACTGGCGCAGAGCGGCCATGCCGCCGCCGTGGTGACCAATCCGATCAACAAGAAGCTGCTCTACGATGCCGGCTTCCAGCATCCCGGCCATACCGAATATCTCGCCGAGCTCACGGGCGCGCCGCTGCCGGTGATGATGCTGGCGAGCGACATGCTGCGCGTGGTGCCGGTAACGATCCATCTATCGCTGCGCGACGCCCTGGCCGCTCTCACCACCGAAGGTATCGTCGCCGCCGGGCGCATCACCGCCGCCGCCCTGAAGCGCGATTTCGGCATCCCCAAGCCTCGCCTCGCGGTGGCCGGGCTCAATCCGCATGCGGGCGAAGACGGCGCATTAGGCCGCGAGGATATCGAGATCGTCGCCCCCGCCGTCGCCAAGCTGCGCGCCGAGGGCATCGACGCGGTCGGCCCGCTGCCGGCCGACACCATGTTCCACGCCGCCGCGCGGGCGCGCTACGACACGGCGCTCTGCATGTATCACGACCAGGGGCTGATCCCGCTCAAGACTCTCGGCTTCGAGCAGGGCGTCGATGTCACGCTCGGCCTGCCGATCGTGCGCACTTCGCCCGATCATGGAACGGCGTTCGACATCGCCGGCAAAGGCGTCGCCAGCGCCGACAGCCTGATCGCCGCGCTGCGGCTCGCGGCCGACATGGCGGCCCGGCGCGCCAAAGGCGAGCCCAACCCATGAACCGCGCCAAGGCCGCATGAACGACAACATTGCCGCTCTGCCGCCGCTGCGCGACGTCATCGCCGCGCATGGCCTGTCGGCGATCAAAGGCCTCGGCCAACATTTCCTGCTCGACCTCAATCTCACGGCCAAGATCGCCCGTGCCGCCGGCGGCCTGAAAGACTGCGCCGTGATCGAGGTCGGCCCCGGGCCCGGCGGATTGACGCGCGCGATTCTAGAGGCCGATGCGGCGCGGCTGATCGCCATCGAGCGCGACGAACGCTGCATCGCCGCTTTGCAGCCGCTGATCGAGGCCAGCGCCGGCCGCATGGAGATGGTCGAGGCCGACGCGCTGAAGACCGACGCCGTGGCGCGCCTGCGCGAGCAAGGCTGGACCGGCCCGATCAAGGTCGTCGCCAACCTGCCCTATAATGTCGGCACGGCGCTGATCCTGAACTGGTTGGAGCGCCCCGCCGAGCTCGCCGCCATCACCGTGCTGGTGCAAAAGGAAGTCGCCGAACGGCTCGCGGCGCCACCGCGCAGCAAAGCCTACGGACGTCTCTCGGTGCTGGCGCAATGGCTGTGCGAGGTGGATTTGGCCTTCGACATCGGCCCGCGCGCCTTCACGCCGCCGCCCCAGGTGACGTCCACCGTGGTCAACCTGATCCCACGGCGAGCGCCGCTGCACAAAGCCGATCGCGCCGCGCTCGAAGCCGTGACCAAGGCGGCCTTCGGCCAGCGCCGCAAAATGCTGCGCGCCAGCCTGAAAGCCTTGGGGATGGATTTCGCGCCGCTTTTGGAAGCGGCCGGCATCGAGCCGACCGCGCGCGCCGAAGAGCTCGACGTGGCGGCCTTCTGCCGCCTGGCCAACGCCTATAGCAAGGCGATGCCTTAAGGCCTACTGGCCTTCGCGCAGGGCTTTGACGAAATCACCGAGGCCGACCTGACGGTCGCGCTTGAGGCGCTCGGCGGTGAGGATCGCCTGCACGCGCCGCACGCTCTCCTCGATGTCGTGATTGACGATCACATATTGATATTCGGGATAATGGCTCATCTCGTCGGCGGCGCGCGCCATGCGCTTGGCGACGACATCGGCGGGATCCTGCGCGCGCGTGTTCAAGCGGCGCTCCAGCTCCTGCGTCGAAGGCGGCAGGATGAAGACGGTGACGAGATCCTCGCGCGCGTTTTCGCTGAGCTGCTGCGTGCCCTGCCAATCGATGTCGAACAGCACGTCCTTGCCGGCGGCGAGCGCCTTCTCGACCGGCGCTTTCGGCGTGCCGTAGTAATTCTCGAACACGCGGGCATGTTCGAGCAATTCCTGGCGGTTCACCATCAGGTTGAATTCGGTCGGATCGACGAAGATGTAATCGACGCCGGCCGTCTCGCCCGGCCGCTTGGCGCGCGTCGTCGCCGAGATCGACATGGTGAGGTTCGGCTCGCGATCGAGCAAAGCGCGCGAGATGGTCGTCTTGCCGGCGCCCGACGGCGACGACAGCACCAGCATCAGGCCGCGCCGATGGATGGCCAGCGGATCATGCTCCTCGGGCGCGGCGGCGCGGGGATTACTCGACATTCTGCACCTGCTCGCGGAATTGCTCGATGGTCGCCTTCAATTCCAGGCCGACGCGCGTCAGCTCCAGATCTTCGGCCTTGGAGCAGAGCGTGTTGGCCTCGCGGTTGAATTCCTGCGACAGGAAATCGAGACGGCGGCCAACCGGCTCCTTAGCGGCGAGCAGCTCGCGCGCCTGGGAGACGTGAGCGGTCAAACGATCCAGCTCCTCGCGCACGTCGGCCTTGGCGGCGAGCAGTGCCGCTTCCTGGATCAGGCGCTCTTCGCTGAGGCCGGCTTCGCCGAGCAGCTCTTTGAGCTTGGCGACCAGACGCGCCTTGATGGCTGCCGGCTGCGCCCCGGCGATGCTTGCGGCCTGCTTGGCAAGCGCCTCGATTTTGGCGACATGGCCTTCGAGCACGGCGGCGAGCTTGGCGCCCTCTTCGGCGCGCGCCTTGGCGACGGCGGCCAGCACCTCGGCGAGGCTTTTGAGCATGGCCTTCTCGCGGGCGGCCTTGGCCTCATCGCTGTCGGCCGGCTCGACTTCTTCGAGCACGCCCTTCACGCGCAAGAGACCGTCGATCTGCGGCGCGGCGGCATCGGGGATGCGCTTCTTCACGTCGGCCATGACGCCGACGAGATGATCCAGCAAATCGCGGTTGAGCAGGAAACGCCCAGCGCTGGCGGAGCGGACCGTCGACAGGTTCACGCTGAAACTGCCGCGGCTGAACTTCTCGGCCAAGGCGGCGCGGGTCGCGACTTCGAGGCCTTCGGTGCCGGGGGCGAGGCGCACGCGCAGGTCGAGGCCGCGCCCATTGACGCTCTTGACCTCCCACTGCCAGCCGATGTCGTCCATCTGCCCGGCGCTCCGGGCGAACCCGGTCATGCTGGCAACGCTCAAAATGCCCCCTAAACCCCAGAAAACTCGTATCGGCCCCTGCATTTAGTGGCCGAAAAAACGCGGGCCGCAATATAACGCGGCGGCCGGGGGCCGAACAACCCGCCATTGGACTGGCCGGGAACCGCCGCAGCCCCTACCTTAAGGCCATGCAGTCCCCCAAGAGCATCCTGATCACCGGCGCCTCCAGCGGCCTCGGCGCCGCCCTGGCAGACCATTACGCCGCCCCGGGCATCACCCTGTTCCTCGGCGGCCGCCACCGCCCGCGCCTCGACAACATCGCCGAAGCCTGCCGCGCCAAAGGCGCCATGGTCGACACGGCGCTGATCGATGTCGCCAGCCGCGCCGCCATGGCCGACTGGATCGCCCGCTCGGACGCGCGCGCGCCGCTCGATCTGGTGATCGCCAACGCCGGCATTTCCGGCGGCAGCGGCGGCGACGGCTCGACCGATGGCGGCACCCTCGGAGCGGCCAAGATCGAAAGCGCCCAGCAGGCGCGCCGCATCTTCCGCGTCAACGTCAGCGGCGTCGCCAACACCGTGCTGCCGGCCATCGATCTGATGCGCGCCCATCCGCAGCGCGCGCAAGGGCGCGGCAAATGGAGCCGCGGCCAGATCGCCGTGATGAGCTCGCTGGCGAGCTTTCGCGGCATGCCCGGCGCGCCAGCCTACTGCGCCAGCAAAGCGGCGGTGCGCTCCTGGGGCGAAGGCCTGCGCGGCACGCTGGCGGCCGAGCATATCGAGCTGTCGGTGATCTGCCCGGGCTTCATCCGCACGCCGATGACGGCGGTGAACCCCTTCCCCATGCCCTTCCTGATGGACCCGCAGCCGGCGGCCGAGATCATCGCCAAGGGATTGCGCGCCAACAAAGCGCGCATCGCTTTCCCGTTCCGGCTCTATGCGCTGGTCTGGCTGCTGGCGGCGCTGTCGCCCGGCTTCACCGACCGCTTCCTGACCAAGCTGCCGGGCAAGCCTTCCGATCGCTAAGGCGCCGCCGCATCCGGCGACGCGCGGCCGGGCTCGGGCTTATTGCGGTTGAGCGCGCGCCATTTCGCTACATTGCGGTTGTGCTCATCGAGCGTGCGCGCGAAGGCATGGCCGCCCGAACCGTCGGCGACGAAATAGAGCGCGTCGGTGCTCGCCGGCTTGATCACCGCCGCCAGCGCGGCGCGGCCGAAATTGGCGATCGGCGTCGGCGGCAGGCCATCGTTCAAATAGGAATTGTAAGGCGTCGGCGCGGCGAGATCGGCGCGCGTCAAAGGCCGGTCGAGCCAGTCGCCGGGCCGCCCGTCGCGCTTGGCGACGCCATAGGCCACGGTCGGATCAGTCTGCAGCTTCATGCCCCGCGCCAAGCGATTGAGGAACACGGCGGCGACCATCGGCCGCTCGCTCGGCACGCCGGTCTCCTTCTCGACGATGGAGGCGAGGATCGCCAGCTCGCGCGGAGTCTTCAACGGGAAGTCCGCCGGACGCTCGGCCCAGGCGGCGTCGATGGCCGCCTGCATCGCCTTCTCCATGCGCCCGACCATGGCGTCGCGCAGATCCCCGCGCGAATAATTGTAGGTCTCGGGCAAGAGCGCGCCTTCGTCGGGCTTGCGCGAGATCTCGCCGAACAGCGGCTCGGCATCCAGGACGATTTTGAGCGCCTGCGCGGTGGTCAGGCCTTCGGGAATGGTGAGACGATGGACGACGGTGCGCCCGCTCATGATCTGCTCGGCGGCGGCGCGCGGGCTGATGGCGGCGGGGAAAGCATATTCGCCGGCGCGCAGCGGCCGGTTGTCGCCCGAGACGCGCAGGCCGAAGTGGAACGGCAGCGCGTCTTCAATGACGCGCGCCTCGGCCAGCAGCTTGGCGATGTCGTCGACGCCGGCGCCGCGCGGGATCACCAAGGTGACCGCGGGGCCGGCGTCGTAAGGACGTTGATAGGCGGCGTAGAGATAGACGGCGAACCCGGCCAGGACCGATGAGATTGCGCCGACGAGAAGGAGAGCCGCGACGGCGATGCGTCGCAGCTTCACCTTACGGAGCCTCGCCGAAGATCAGCGAAGCGTTGGTGCCGCCGAAGCCGAAGGAGTTCGACAGGGCGTACTTCACCTTCTTCTCTTTGGCCTTGAGCGGCACCAGATCGACCACCTCGCAACCCGGCGACGGGTTCTCGAGGTTGAGGGTCGGCGGCAGAATGCCGCGCTGGATCGCCAGCAGCGAGAAA
This sequence comes from Alphaproteobacteria bacterium, assembly GCA_035714115.1. GTDB lineage: Bacteria > Pseudomonadota > Alphaproteobacteria > SMXQ01 > SMXQ01 > CAMAVH01. Next base: position 16,672 of record DASTMO010000016.1, on the reverse strand, counting down.
ATCGCCTCGACGCTGCCGGCGGCGCCGAGCAAATGGCCGATAGCCGACTTGGTCGAAGACATCGACAGGCCTGAGGTGGCGTGATCGCCGAACAGGCGCTTCACCGCGCCGAGTTCGATCTCGTCGCCGAGCGGCGTGGATGTGCCGTGCGCGTTGACGTAGCCGATCTGCTCGGGCGTGAGCTTGGCGCGCTTCATCGCCGCCTGCATGGCGCGATAGCCGCCGTTGCCGTCCGGCGTCGGCGCGGTCAGGTGATAAGCATCGCCCGACATGCCGTAGCCGACGATCTCACCGTAAATCTTGGCGCCGCGCTTCTTGGCGTGCTCGAGCTCTTCGAGCACGACGACGCCGGCGCCTTCGCCCATGACAAAACCGTCACGGTCCTTGTCCCACGGGCGCGAGCCGCGTTCCGGCGTGTCGTTGAAGCCGGTGGAGAGAGCGCGCGCGGCGGCGAAGCCGGCGAGGCCGATGCGGCAGACCGCCGCTTCGGTGCCGCCGGCAACCATCACGTCGGCATCTTCGAGCTGGATCAGACGGGCGGCATCGCCGATGGCGTGCGCGCCGGTCGAGCAAGCCGTGACGACGGCGTGATTGGGGCCGCGGAAGCCGTATTTGATCGACACATGACCGGAGGCCAAATTGATCAGCGCCGCCGGAATGAAGAACGGGCTGAGACGACGCGGACCCTTCTCGTGAATGGTCATCGCGCCTTCGGCGATCGACGGCAGGCCGCCGATGCCGGAGCCGATCATCACGCCGGTACGGTCGCGATCTTCTTCCGCTTCGGGCTTCCAGCCGGAATCCTCGACCGCCTGCGTGGCCGCGGCCAACGCATAGATGATGAACTGGTCCATCTTCTTGCGGTCTTTGGTGTCCACCCAGTCGTCGACGTTGAACAAACCCGCGGCGGTATCGCCGACCGGCACTTGGCCGGCGATCTTCGCGGGGATGTCTGAAACGTCGAAATTCTGGATGGAGCGCAGGCCGGACTCGCCTTTAATCAGGCGGTCCCAGGTGGCCTCGACGCCGCACCCGAGCGGCGTGACGAGACCGAGGCCGGTAACGACAACTCGTCTCATGGGCTCAGGCTCGCTTTTGCAGCGGACGCTTAGGCGCTGTGCGCCTGGATGTAATCGATCGCGTCCTTCACGGTCAGGATCTTCTCGGCGGCGTCATCGGGAATCTCGCACCCGAATTCTTCCTCGAAGGCCATGACCAGCTCGACCGTGTCGAGGCTGTCGGCGCCCAGATCGTCGATGAAGCTCGCGTTCGGCGTCACCTTGGCAGCGTCGACACCCAGGTGCTCGACAACAATCTTGGACACGCGGTCGGCAACGTCGCTCATTCTTCAAGTCCTCGGCTGATGATTTGGTCGCTAGGTTTATAGCGCTTGGTCTTGCTTGTCTTGTCGAACCGGCGGCCCAGTCGGGCTAGAGCCTCCCGGCGAAAAAGTGCGGTTAAGTAACACACTTCCCCTGGTATTGCCAGAGCCGATAACCCACTAATCCTGCGGGCTTTACCGGTTCCGGCTGGGTCTCAAGCCGCGTCCTGCGGCCTATATCATGGCCATGCCGCCATTCACATGCAAGGTCTGCCCCGTGACGTAGGCGGCCTCCTCGCTGGCGAGATAAAGCGCGGCGGCGGCGATGTCCTCGGAGGTTCCCAGGCGGCCGGCGGGAATGCCGCCGAGCAGCTTGGTCTTCTGATCGTCGCTCAGCACGTCGGTCATCGGCGTGGCGATGAAGCCCGGCGCGATGCAATTGACGGTGATGTTGCGGCTCGCCACTTCGGCGGCCATGGATTTCGACATGCCGATCATGCCGGCCTTCGAGGCAGCATAGTTCACCTGCCCCGCATTGCCGGTGACGCCAACGATCGAGGTGATGTTGATCATGCGGCCCCAGCGGTTCTTCATCATGCCGCGCAGCAGCGCGCGCGACAGGCGGAAGGCGGCGGTGAGATTGACGTCGAGCACCGTCTGCCAGTCCTCGTCCTTCATGCGCATCATCAAGGTGTCGCGCGTCAGGCCAGCGTTGTTCACGAGAATGTCGGTCTTGCCCATCTTCTCGTCGGAGGCTTTCGCCAGCGCATCGAGGCTCGCCGCGTCGCCGAGGTTGGCCGTCTGCACATGCACACGGTCTTTCAGTTCATTGGCCAGCGCATCGAGCGCGTCGGCGCGCGTGCCCGACAGCATGACCGTGGCGCCCGCGCCGTGCAGCGCGCGCGCGATGGCCCCGCCGATGCCGCCCGAGGCACCCGTGACCAGCGCCGTCTTGCCGGTGAGATCGAACATGTTCGCTCCTAGCTCGTGAAAGTCTTTATGGAATGGGCCTGATCAGCCCTTCAAGAACGTCTCGATGTCGGCCGGGCCTTGCAGCGACACGGACTCGAACTCCTTGTCGATGCGCTTGGCGAGGCCGGCGAGCACCTTGCCCGCGCCGCATTCGACGACGCGGCCGACGCCGAGCGCCTTCGCCGCGATCATGCTCTCGCGCCAGCGCACCATGCCGGTGACCTGTTCGACGAGCAGCTTGCGGATATCGTCCGGCTCGGTGACCGGCGCGGCCTTGACGTTGCTGATCACCGGCACGACCGGCGCGGTGACGGTGGCGCGATCGAGCGCCTCGGCCATGGCGTCGGCGGCAGGCGCCATCAGCGCGCAATGGAACGGGGCGCTGACGGGAAGAAGAATGGCGCGCTTCACGCCGGCGTCGGTGGCGATCTTGATGGCGCGCTCGATGGCGGCCTTATGGCCGGAAATGACGACCTGGTCGCCGCCGTTGTCGTTGGCCGCGGCGCAGACCTCGCCTTGCGCGGCTTCGGCGGCGATCTTCTGCGCTTTTTCCAGATCGGCGCCGAGCAGCGCCGCCATGGCGCCGACGCCGACCGGCACGGCCTTCTGCATCGACTGACCGCGCAGCTTCAACAGGCGCGCCGTGTCGGTGATCGAGAGCGCGCCGGCCGCCGCGAGGGCGGAATATTCGCCGAGCGAGTGGCCGGCGACGAAGCGGGCCTTGTCGGCCAGCTTCACCCCGCCGTCGCGGTCCAGCACCCGAATGACCGCCAAACTGACTGCCATCAGGGCCGGCTGAGCGTTTTCCGTCAGGGTCAGATCCTCGATCGGGCCTTCGAACATCAGGCGCGAGAGCGGCTGTTGCAGCGCCTCGTCGACCTCCTCGAAGACCTCCCGGGCGCTGGCGAAAGCTCCGGCGAGCTCCTTGCCCATGCCGACAGCCTGCGAACCTTGCCCAGGAAAAACAAAGACTTGATCCATATGAACCCCGTGATTTGACCGGCGAAAGACATACCCCGCCCCCTCATCAAGTCAAGGAAAAGGGGCCGGAATCCTTGGGTTTTCCCCTGAAATCTGCCGGGAAAAGCGGGCATTCGAGCGCTTGCGCGAGGGAGACCTTCGTGTATATTCCGCGCCTTCATAACTCCTTGCCGGCCTTTTCGGGGGTCGGCTAGGTCCGGGCGGCCGTTGGTCCATAGGGGATCGGGGCGCCGGGCCACGAACAGCCAGAAGGAGCCGCTGTTTATGCCTCTCTATGAGAGCGTGCTGATCGCACGCCAAGACCTCGCCGCGCCGCAGGCGGAAGCCCTCGGCGAAACCTTCCAGGCGCTTCTCGAAGCCCAGGGCGGCAAGGTTTCCAAGCGCGAATACTGGGGCCTGCGCAACCTCACCTACAAGATCAAGAAGAACCGCAAGGGCCACTACATTCTGATGAATGTGGAAGCCAGCGGCCCGGCCATCGCCGAGCTGGAGCGTAACCTGCGCATCCACGAAGACATCATCCGTTACATGACGGTCCGCGTCGACGAGCTGGAAGAAGGCCCGTCGGCAATCGTCCGCAGCCGCGGCCAGGAAGACGAGCGTCCGCGCGGTCGCGGCGGCTTCGGCGGCGACCGCTTCGGCGGCGACCGTCCGCGTGGCCCGCGTCGCGATGGTCCGGGTCGTGAAGGCGGCTTCGGTGACCGTCCGCGTCGTGACGACGCCCCGAGCAATCAAGGAGAACAGGCATGAGCGCCGAACGCACTGAACGCGCCGAAGGCGGCGCCGCTGCCGGCGGCAAGGCCGCGGGCGGCCGTCGTCCGTTCTTCCGCCGTCGCAAGAGCTGCCCGTTCTCGGGCGCCAACGCGCCGAAGATCGACTACAAGGACATCCGCTTGCTGCAGCGCTTCATCTCGGAGCGCGGCAAGATCGTCCCGAGCCGCATCACGGCCGTGTCCGCGCCCAAGCAGCGCGAACTCGCCCAGGCGATCAAGCGCGCCCGCGCCATCGCCCTGCTGCCGTATCTTTTGAAGTAAGCCAGACGCGGCTCACGCCGCTTCGGTGAAGTAAACGGTACGCGCGGCGCAAGCCGCGGGAGTGACTTCGAGAGGAAGGCGCTACATGGCGAAGGAGATCGGGATCGCGATCGGCGGCGGAGCCGCCGCAGCGATCCTCTACCTCGCCACCTTCCTCGGCAGCCCGGTCGGCATGTTTCTCGCCTATCTGGCTTTGCTGCCGCTGTTCGCGGCGGGATTCAGTTTCGGCGCCGTCGCCGGCCTCGTGGCCGCCGCGACCGCGACGATCCTGGTGGGACTGGCGAGCTCGCCGCTGTTCGGCGTCGTGTTCGCCTTGGTTTACGCCCTGCCGGCAGCCGGCCTGATCCGTCAGGCGCTGCTGCGGCAAGGCGGCGACGACGAGACGGCGTGGTATCCGCCCGGCCATCTGCTGGCCTGGCTGGTGATCTACGGTTGCGGCCTCTTCGCCGTGCTGGCCCTGGCCGGCGGCGAAAGCGAGATCGCGGCGATCTCGGGCGACATCGAGCAGGCGGTGGCGGACATGCTGCCCCCCGGCGCGATGGCCAACCCGAAGGTGGCGGAGCTGACGCAGGCGGTGACGGGATATTTCCCGGCCATCCTGCTCTTCTCCTGGTCGATCATGGTGATCGCCAACGCCGCCATCGCCGAAGCGCTGCTGGCGAAAGCCGGTCGCGCGATCCGGCCGAAGCCGCGCTATTCGGCGGTCGAGCTGCCGCACTGGTACGCCGGTGCGACGGCGGCGATGGCCGCGCTGGCGCTGATCGCGCCGTGGCTGGATTTGGGCGCGCCGACGTTCGCGGCGCGCAACGCGGCCCTGGCGATGCTGGTGCCGTTCTTTTTGGTGGGACTTGCGGTCATCCATGTCTGGAGCCGCCGCTGGCCCGCCCGGATGGCGATCCTCACGGGTTGCTATTTCGTGCTGTTGTTGTTCGGCTGGCCGGCTCTGCTGGTCGCCGGATTGGGCTTCATGGAGCAATGGCTGCTCATTCGTCGGCGTGGCGCCGGCGGGACCGGCCAGGAGGAAGAGCGATGATGGAAGTGATCCTGCTCGAGCGCGTCGAGCGCCTGGGCCAGATGGGCGACAAAGTGCGAGTGAAGCCGGGCTTCGCCCGCAACTTCTTGCTGCCGCGCAAGAAGGCGCTGCGCGCCACCAAGCAGAACCTGAGCTACTTCGAGTCGCAGCGCGCGCAGCTCGAGGCCGCCAACCTGAAGCGCAAGAGCGAAGCCGAAGCCGTCGCCGCCAAGGCCGGCGACGTCAGCATCGTCCTGCTCCGCCAGGCGAGCGAGAACGGCCAGCTGTTCGGCTCTGTCCGTCCGCGCGACGTCTCCGAGGCCGTGACGGCCCAGGGCATGACGATCGACATCACCCAGGTGAAGCTCGACATTCCGATCAAGACGCTGGGCATTCACAAGCTGCGCGTGAACCTGCATCCGGAAGTGGCGATCACCGTCGCCGTGAACGTGGCGCGCTCGCAGGAAGAGGCGAAGCTGCAGGCCGAGGGCAAGACCCCGGCGATGCTCGCCGCCGCCGAGGCCGAAGCCGATCAGGCCGCCCTCACCGACGTGTTCGAGGAAGGCGCCGCCCCGGAAGCCGAGGGCGAGGAAGCCGCCGCCGAGGAGAAGGCCGAGTAAGCCTTCACGCAGATCGCAAGATCAAAAGGCGGAGCCTCGCGGCTCCGCCTTTTTTGTTTGTCCGCGTTGTCTATTCTATCCACTAGCGGAGAAATTCCATGTCCCCCGCCACACCGCTTCTCGCCTGGGCCTTCCTCCTCCTCGCCGGGCTGTTCGAGATCGTCTGGGCCATCGGCCTGAAATACACCGACGGCTTCACCCGCCTGGTGCCCTCGGCCATCACGCTGGCCGGCATGGCGGTCAGCATCGGCTTCCTGTCGCTCGCCCTGCGCCATATCCCGATCGGTACCGGCTACGCCATCTGGACCGGCATCGGCGCGGTCGGCGTCGCCATCGCCGGCATGGTCCTGTTCGGCGAACCGCGCGATGCCTTGCGTATCCTCTTCATCCTGCTGATCGTGGCCGGAATCATCGGGCTCAAGATCGTCTCCTGAGCCGCCCGGCAAAGCTTTATTGCCCTGGTTACTTTAAGGAAAGACTGGACCCGCTCAAAAATCAGCCAAAAGGTCATGTAAAAAATGACCTTTTTCTACAGTTGGGATTTGTGCTTGGATTACGGCAGGTGAAGGCGGCGAAAGGCTGAAGCGACCGCCGAAGACATAGAGGCCTCCGCTGCGTTCATGGTGAGAGGGGGCCGGGTTGGGGATGATGCTGCTGACCAGAATGCTCGACCGGCTGATACGGACCGGTTCGCTGACCATGATCGACGCCGATGGGCGCCAGCATCGCTTCGGCGATGGCACGCTGCCCAAGGTGACCATCCGCCTGCATGACCGCAAGCTGCACACCAGCATGGCGATCAATCCGTCGCTCGCCACCGGCGAAGCCTATATGGACGGCGATCTGACCATCGAGGAAGGCACCCTCACCCAATTCCTCGACCTCGCCACGCGTAGCTTCGACAATCTCTACGAATCGCCGATGCGCCGCGTCGCCCGCCTGCTCGGCCTCGGCGTGCGCCTGTTCCAGCAGTACAACCCGATCGGCAAGTCGCGCCAGAACGTCGCCCATCATTACGATCTGTCCGGCGCGCTCTACGACCTCTTCCTCGACCGCGACCGCCAATATTCCTGCGCCTATTTCGCCAAGCCGGACGACAGCCTGGAGGCCGCGCAACACAACAAGAAGGTGCATATCGCCGCCAAGCTGCTGCTCGACAAGCCCGATCTCAAGGTGCTCGACATCGGCTGCGGCTGGGGCGGCATGGCGCTCTATCTCGCCCAGGCGGCGTATGCCGACGTGACCGGCATCACGCTCTCCACCGAACAGGCCAAGGTCGCCGCCGAGCGCGCCGCGGCAGCCGGCCTCGATCAGTCCGTGCGCTTCAAGCTGCAGGACTACCGCCTGGAGCAGGCGCAATACGACCGCATCGTCTCGGTCGGCATGTTCGAGCATGTCGGCGTGCCGCAATTCCCGACCTTCTTTCGCAAGATGCGCGAGCTCTTGAAGCCGGACGGCGTGGCGCTGCTCCACGCCATCGGCCGCATGGACGGCCCCGGCATCACCGATCCCTGGATCCGCAAATACATCTTCCCGGGCGGCTACGTGCCGGCGCTCTCCGAAGTGCTGCCGGTGATCGAGAAGGCCGGCCTGTGGGTGACGGACATCGAGATCCTGCGCTTGCATTACGCCGAGACGCTGAAGGCCTGGCTGGAGAATTTCACCGCCAACCGCGAGCAGGTCGCGCGCATCTACGACGAGCGTTTCTGCCGCATGTGGGAGTTCTATCTGGTCGGCTGCGAGATGGCCTTCCGCCATCTCAAGCAGATGGTGTTCCAGATCCAGATCACGCGCGAGCAGAGCGCCGCGCCGCTGACGCGCGATTATATCGTCGATTGGGAGCGCGCCCAGCTCGCCAAGCTGCGCTCGGCGGCGGCGGAATAGCCATGCGCCGGGGGACATTCGCCGCGGCGGCTCTCGCCGCGCTTTTCGCAAGCAGCGCTCAAGCGCAGACGCCGGTCGCCACGCCGGAGATCCAGCGCAGCCTGATCGCCTTTTCCGACAGCGCCGAATTCGCCGCCCTGCGCCGCGAACAACAGCAGCGCGTGATCACGACCTGGGGCGAAACCTGCGCTCCGTCGGTGCAGATGCGGCGCACCGACATCACGCTGCTGAGCGACATCGCGCTCGATCAGGATGGCAAAGTGCAGTCCGGCTCCTGGCTGGAGCGCCACGAGGTCGTCGGCTGCAAATACACGACGCGCGCCAACTTCGCGATGAGCGTCACGCCGGGGCAGCCGACGCGCGTGATCCCGCTCCTGCCCGGCTCCAGCGTCGCCAACACGCGCTTGCAGCTCGACATCCTGCCCGGCGTCGTCGGCGTCGCCATGGCGACCCGCAAAGACCCCGATTGCAAGCAGCGCCCCGTCTTCGCCGATACAGCCTTCAACGGCTGGACGGGGGCGCCGGTGCCCGACGCCTTGTCAGGCCCGACCTCGCGCCCGTGGGAAGAGACCTGGGCGGTCTATCTGTGCGGCCGCGTCATCGATGTTGTGATCCGCTTCACGCCGGACAGCAAAGGCACCGGCTACGACATTCCCGGCAAAGACGCGCATATGCGCCCCTAAGGCCGCGGCGGCCATCTGCCCCCGCTGTTCACAGGCTGTGAGTAAGTTTCCCTGGGACGCCCCGGTTGGACTATGATGGAGGGGTGAATCCGACGCCCGCGTCGCGTTAGGTTCGCCCCCCACATCATCACGTTCTGTCTGGAGTTCCGGGGCGCATGGCCGAGACGAGCAACCCTAAGGTGACGCCGCTGCGCGCGGCCGACGACATGTCCGGCTCCGGGCTCGCTGTGGCCGAAGCGCCGCTGCGCGAGCCGCCGCACAATTACGAAGCGGAACAGGCGCTGCTCGGCGCCATCCTGACCAACAATCTGGCCTATGGGCGCGTCTCCGAATTCCTGCGCCCCGAGCATTTCGCCCATCCGGCGCACGGCCGCATCTTCGACGCCGCGACCCGGCTGATCGAAAAGGGCCAGGTCGCCAACGCCACGACGCTCAAAAACCTGTTCGACCAAGACGCCGATCTCGAATCGATCGGCGGCGCGCAATATCTCGCCCGTCTCGCCGCCTCGGCGACCACGGTCATCAACGCCGGCGACTATGGCCGCATGGTGTTCGACCTGCATCTGCGCCGCCAGCTCATCGACATCGGCGAGAGCGTGGTCAACGAAGCCTTCGACCATGACCCCGAGCAGACCGCCACCGGCCAGATCGAGATGGCCGAACAGCGCCTGTTCGATCTCGCCACCACCGGCCAGGCCGAAAGCGGATTCCGCTCCTTCAAGGACATCCTGGTCAAGGCCGTGGACATGGCCGAAGCCGCCTACCAGCGCGAAGGCGCGCTGACCGGCGTCTCCACCGGGCTCATCGATCTCGACAAGCTGCTCGGCGGCCTGCAGCCGTCCGACCTGATCATCCTCGCGGCGCGCCCTTCGATGGGCAAGACGGCGCTCGCCACCAACATCGCCTTCAACGCCGCACGCGCCTATCAGCGCGGTCTGGCCGAAGGCCGCACCAAGGTGGTCAACGGCAAGACCCACTCGATCGACGGCGCGGTGGTCGGCTTCTTCTCGCTCGAAATGGCATCCGAGCAATTGGCGACTCGTATGCTCGCCGAGGCGGCCGAGGTCGATTCCGACCGCATCCGCAAGGGCGAGATGAGCAATGAGGATTTCAACCGCGTCGTGCAGGCGAGCCGTCAGCTGGCGCAGGCGCCCTTCTACATCGACGACACGCCGGCCCTCAGCATCGCCGCGCTGCGCACGCGCGCCCGCCGCCTGCAGCGCCAGCACGATCTGTCGATGATCGTCGTCGATTACCTGCAATTGCTGCGCGGATCGTCCGGCCCGGGCGGCCGCGGCGCGGAAAACCGCGTGCAGGAAATCTCGGAAATCACCCGCGGCCTGAAGGCGCTCGCCAAGGAGCTGAACCTGCCGGTCATCGCCCTGTCGCAGCTCAGCCGCGCCGTCGAGCAGCGCGACCCGCCGCGCCCGCAGCTGGCGGACTTGCGCGAATCGGGCTCCATCGAGCAGGACGCCGACGTCGTGATGTTCATCTATCGCGCCGAATATTACCTGGCGCGTAAGGAGCCGGACGCCGGCACCGACAAGCATCTTGAATGGCAGCAGCAGATGGAAGACGTGCATAACGTCGCCGAAGTGATCATCGGCAAGCAGCGCCACGGCCCGATCGGCACGGCGAAGTTGCAATTCGAGGGCCGATTCACCAAGTTCTCGGATCTCATCTCCGACAACCGCATCCCCGACATCCATTGAGCCCGATGCCCAGCGCGACGTCCCCCTCCGCCGATCTGTCGGGCGGCATCCTGCGCATCGACCTTGGCGCGATCGTCGCCAACTGGCGGCTGCTCGGCGGCAAGGTCGCGCCGTCGGGCGCGACCTGCGCCGCCGTGGTCAAGGCCGACGCCTACGGCCTCGGCATGGTCCCGGTCGCGACCGCGCTCCATGCCGCCGGCTGCCGAACCTTCTTCGTCGCCCTGCCCGAGGAGGGCATCGCGCTGCGCGCCGCCCTTGCGGAGGCCGAGATCCACGTTTTCGCCGGCGCGACCGAGGCGAGCCTCGGCGAGATGCTCCACCACCGGCTGATCCCGGTGCTCAACAGCCTGGACCAGATCGCCGCCGCCACGGCGCGCGCCAAGGCCAGCGGGCAGGCCGTCGCCGCCGATATCCATGTCGATACCGGCATGAACCGCCTCGGGCTGGAGGCGCGCGAGCTGGCCGCGCTGGCCGCGGACGCCGCCTTGCTCGCCGGCCTCGACCTCCGCTTCTGTCTCAGCCATCTCGCCTGCGCCGACGAGCCGGACCATCCGATGAGCGCCGAGCAGCTCGCCCGCTTCAAGGCGGCGCGGTCGCAGGTCGCCGCCCTCGGGGCGGCGCGGGCCTCCTTCGCCAATTCGGCGGGCATCTTCCTCGGTCCTGATTACCACTTCGATCTGGCCCGGCCAGGAGCGGCGCTTTACGGCCTCAGGCCGCATAATTCCCGGCCCAATCCCATGGGCCAAGTGGTTCGACTGCAAGGGAAAATCCTGCAGGTGCGCGACGTTGACACCCCTATGACCGTTGGATATGGTGCGGCGCATCGCGTGACCGGCAAGGCCCGGATCGCCACTGTCGGCGTGGGTTATGCCGACGGTTATCGCCAAAGCCTGACCAATCGCGGCCACGCCTATCTCGGCGATATGCGAGTGCCTGTTGTGGGACGAGTCTCGATGGATTTGATCGCTCTCGACGTCTCGCAGGCGCCCGCCGCACTGGCGGTCCCCGGCGCGTTCGTCGATCTTCTCGGCCCCAAGCACGGCCCCGACGATCTGGCCCTTGAGGCCAACACCATCGGCTACGAAATCCTCACCGGCCTCGGCCGCCGCTTCGCGCGCGTTTACACGCCCGCCCAGGAAAATCGGGCATGAACTTCGTTGCCGCCATCGGCCGGCTGTTCCTCAGCTTCATCGAAGCTGTCGGCCGCATTTCCATGTTCACCTTCCTGGCGATCTTCCACAGCCTGCGGCCGCCCTACTATCCGCGCTTGATCGCCCGCCAGATGATCGACATCGGCTACTACTCGCTACCGGTCGTCGGCCTGACCGCGATCTTCACCGGCATGGTGCTGGCGCTGCAAAGCTATTCCGGCTTCGCCCGCTTCTCGGCCGAAAGCGCTGTCGCCACCGTGGTCGTCATCTCGATCACCCGCGAGCTCGGCCCGGTGCTTGCCGCCCTGATGGTCGCCGGCCGCATCGGCGCCTCGATGGCCGCCGAGATCGGCACCATGCGCGTGACCGAGCAGATCGACGCGCTGACCACGCTCTCGACCAACCCGTACAAATACCTCGTCGCCCCGCGCCTGCTCGCCGGCCTGACCATGATGCCCGTGCTGGTGCTGATCGCCGACATCATCGGCGTGTTCGGCGGCTACATGATCAGCGTCAGCAAGCTCGGATTCAATCCGGCCGCTTATCTGAAGAACACCTTCCAGTATCTGGAATTCCGCGACGTGTTCTCCGGCCTGGTGAAGGCCGCGGTGTTCGGCTTCATCATCACTTTGATGGGCTGCTATCACGGCTACAATTCGCAGCGCGGCGCCCAGGGCGTCGGCACGGCGACGATCAACGCCGTCGTCTCGGCGCTGATCCTGATCCTCGTCTTCAACTACATGATCACCGAGCTGTTCTTCTCGCGATGAGCACGAATTTGCAAATGCCGAAGATCAAGGTGCGCGGCCTGAAGAAGCGCTTCGGGCCGAAGGTCGTGCTCGACGGCCTCGATCTCGACGTCATGCCCGGCGAATCGGTCGTCATCATCGGCGGCTCGGGCACCGGCAAGTCGGTGCTGCTCAAATGCATTCTCGGCATCATCCAGCCTGACGCCGGCTCGATCGAGATCGACGGCGAGGAAGTCACGCGCATGTCGTCGCGCGAGCGCGAACGCGTCATGGCCAAGTTCGGCATGCTGTTCCAGGGCGGCGCGCTGTTCGACAGCCTGCGCGTCTGGGAAAACGTCGCCTTCGGCCTGGTCCAGGCACGCGGCATGGAGCGCCTGGCGGCGAAGGACATCGCCGTGCGCAAACTCGCCGCCGTCGGCCTCAGCGCGGAAGTCGGCGAGCTGTTCCCGGCCGAACTGTCCGGCGGCATGCAGAAGCGCGTGGCGCTGGCGCGCGCCATCGCCACCGAGCCGGACATCATCTTCTTCGACGAGCCGACCACCGGCCTCGACCCGATCATGAGCGACGTGATCAACGACCTGATCGTCGATTGCGTCAAAGAACTGGGCGCGAGCACGCTGTCGATCACCCATGATCTGGCCAGCGCGCGCAAGATCGCCCACCGCATCGCCATGATCTACAACGGCCAGATCATCTGGTCCGGCCCCGTCTCCAAGATCGACTACACCGGCAACCCTTACGTCGATCAGTTCATCCACGGCCGCGCCGAAGGACCGATCAAAGTGGATGTCGGTCCAGTCGGAGGCCAGCGCTAGGTGGCGCGCGCGCCGGCCCGCTACGTTTGTCAGGAGTGCGGCGCCGTCACCAGCCGCTGGGCAGGCCGCTGCGACAATTGCGGCGCGTGGAACAGCATCGTCGAGGAAGCCGCCGACAAGGCGCCGCCCGGCGCGCTGAAAAGCGCCATGAAGGGCGGCAAGGCGCTCGGCCGCCGCATCGAATTCCAATCCCTCACCGGGCGCACCTTGCCCGAAGCGCGCCGCCTCACCGGCATCGCCGAGCTCGACCGCGTGCTCGGCGGCGGCCTGGTCGCCGGCTCGACCATCCTGGTGGCCGGCGATCCCGGCATCGGCAAATCCACGCTCATGACCCAAGCCGCGGCGGCGCTGGCCAGCAGCGAAGGCGGCGCCGCCTACATCTCCGGTGAAGAGGCGCTCGATCAGGTGCGCCTGCGCGCCAGCCGCCTCGGCCTCTCTTCCGCGCCGGTCAGGCTCGCCGCCGCCACCGATGTCGCCGACATCCTGGCGACCATGGAGCAGCCCGACGCGCCGCGCGCCGTGATCGTCGATTCGATCCAGACCATGTATCTCGACAGCCTCGAATCGGCTCCCGGCACGGTCGCCCAGGTGCGCGCCGCCGCCCAGGCGCTGATCCGCTTGGCCAAGAGCAAAGGCGTCAGCGTCATCATGGTCGGCCACGTCACCAAGGAAGGCCAGATCGCCGGCCCGCGCGTGCTCGAGCACATGGTCGACACGGTGCTCTATTTCGAAGGCGAGCGCGGCCATCAGTTCCGCATTCTGCGCGCCGTGAAGAACCGCTTCGGGCCGACCGACGAGATCGGCGTGTTCGAAATGACCGACGGCGGCTTGCGCGAGGTCGCCAACCCCTCCGCCCTGTTTCTGGGCGAACGCGAGGGCCGCGTGTCGGGCTCCTGCGTCTTCGCCGGCATGGAAGGCACCCGCCCGATCCTGGTCGAAATCCAGGCGCTGGTGGCCCCCTCCTCGCTCGCCTCGCCGCGCCGCGCCGTGGTCGGCTGGGACAGCGGCCGCCTCGCCATGATCACCGCCGTGCTCGATGCGCGCTGCGGGCTTGCTTTGGGCGGCTTGGATATCTATTTGAACGTCGCCGGCGGCCTGAAGATCTCCGAGCCCGCCGCCGACCTGGCGGTCGCGGCGGCGCTGATCTCCTCGCTGGCGGACACGCCCACCCCGCCGGAAACCGTGGTTTTCGGCGAAATCGGCCTTTCCGGTGAGGTTCGCCCGGTCGGCCAGCGCGATTCCCGCCTAAAAGAGGCGGCCAAGCTCGGTTTCGCCCAGGCATTTGCCCCCAAGGCGGCGCCGTCGAAACGTGATAAAGGAAAGCGTGAAGCCGCGAGCGGCGGCATCAACGCGACGGAGATCGGCCACTTGAACGACCTGCTGCGCCTGTTCAGCGTCACCCCCGGCCAAGCCCCCAAAGGCGGAGCCGGAAAACGCCAGAAGGCTGCTGAACCCGACCCGTTCGAGTGAGGATGCGCTAAGTCATGCAGGTTCTCGGCTTTTACCTCATCGATCTCATCGTCCTCGGCGTCGTGCTGCTCTCGGGCATTTTCGCCCTGGCGCGCGGCCTGGTGCGCGAAGTGCTGGCGATCTTCTCCTGGGTCGGCGCGGCCTTCGCCACCTTCTACGGCTACGAGCTGGTCAATTCCTATACCCAGCGCCTGATCGGCGACCCGTTGATCGCCAACATCGTCACCGGCGCCGGCATCTTCCTGATCGTGCTGTTCGTGCTGTCGCTGATCGCCGGCGCGATCTCCGGCGCGGTGCGCGGCACCGCCGCCGGCTCGGTCGACCGCACCCTCGGATTCGTTTTCGGCCTGGCGCGCGGCGCGGTGCTCGTCTGCATCGTCTATCTCGCGCTCAGCTTCATGATCCCGCCCAAGGAGCAGCCGGCCTGGCTGCAGGAAGCGCGCAGCGCGCCGCTGATGGCCAAGGGCGCCGACTTCCTCTATTCGCTGGCGCCGGCCCATATCCGCAACGGCGGCTCGCGCCCCAATTTCGAGCGCAGCGCCAACGGCACGCGCCCTGCCGCCGCGCCGGCCCAGTCTTCCGCCAATCCCACCGCGCCCGCCGCGCCCAATCAAGGCCCGGGATATAAGCCCGACGAGCGCCGCGAGATGGACCGCCTCATCGAAGGAACGCAGTAGCCCATGCTGACCACCAACCCGTTCGACGACGACCATCTGCACGAAGAATGCGCCATCTTCGGCATCTGGGGCCATGAAGACGCCGCGGCGCTGACCGCGCTCGGCCTGCACGCCCTACAGCATCGCGGCCAGGAAGCGACCGGCATGGTCGTTTACGACGGCGCGCGCTTCAACAGCCACCGCGGCCTCGGCCATGTCGGCGACATCTTCTCCAGTGAAGCGACCATGCGCCGCCTGCCCGGCCGCTCCGCCATCGGTCATAACCGCTACTCCACCAGCGGCGAGACGGTCGAGCGCAACATCCAGCCGCTGTTCGCCGACTTCCAGTCCGGCGGCTTCGCCATCGGCCATAACGGCAACCTGACCAACGCCGTGACGCTGCGCCAGGAACTGGTGCGCAAAGGCAGCCTGTTCCAGTCCACCACCGATACCGAAGTCGTCATCCATCTGATGGCGACCAGCAGCTACGAGACGGTGGTCGACCGCATGATCGACGCCTTGCGCCATGTCGAAGGCGCCTATTCGCTGGTCGGGCTCTACAAAGAGGCGCTGATCGGCGTACGCGACCCGTTCGGCGTGCGCCCGCTGGTGCTCGGCAAGCTCGACGACGCCTATGTCCTCGCCTCGGAAACCTGCGCGCTCGACATCATCGGCGCGGATTACGTGCGCGACATCGACGCCGGCGAGATGGTCGTGATCGACGAAAAGGGAGTGCAGAGCCTCAAGCCCTTCGTCGCCAGCGCCAAGCGCCCCTGCATCTTCGAATACATCTACTTCGCCCGTCCCGATTCGGTGATGGAAGGCGTCTCGGTCTATGACGCGCGCAAGCGCATCGGCGTCGAGCTGGCCAAGGAAAGCGGCGTGCCCGCCGACATGATCATCCCGGTACCCGACTCCGGCGTGCCCGCGGCCATCGGCTACGCCAACGAATCGGGAATCCCGTTCGAGCTCGGTATCATCCGCAACCATTATGTCGGCCGCACCTTCATCGAGCCGACCGACCAGATCCGCCACCTCGGCGTGAAGCTGAAGCACAACGCCAACCGCGCCTATGTGCAGGGCAAGCGCATCGTGCTGGTGGACGATTCGATCGTGCGCGGCACGACCTCGAAGAAGATCGTCGACATGATGCGCGCCGCAGGCGCGACTGAAGTGCACATGCGGATCGCCAGCCCGCCGACGACCAACCCCTGCTTCTACGGCGTCGACACGCCGGAACGCGACAAGCTGCTCGCCGCGCGCTATTCGATCCAGGAGATGGCCCAGTTCATCGGCGTCGATTCGCTGGCCTTCATCTCGATCGATGGCCTCTACCGCGCCATGGGCCACGCCGGCCGCAACCCGGACCAGCCGCAATTCTGCGACGCCTGCTTCACCGGAGATTATCCGACGGCGCTCGCCGACTATTCGTCCTCGGCCGCGCCGTCGCAACTGTCCCTCCTCGCCGAGATCGCCTGACCTTCATGTCCGAAGCTGCCAGCCCCCGCCGCCTGGCGGGGCGCGTCGCCGTCGTCACCGGCGCCTCCCGCGGGTTCGGCGCTGCGGCCGCCGCCGCGATCGCCGCCGAGGGCGCCCATCTCATCCTGGTCGC
>DASTMO010000015.1:0-36920 GCA_035714115.1 Alphaproteobacteria bacterium | reverse complement strand
ACTACAAGGTCTCGACCCAGGTGCCGTTCAAGGATCTGCCGAAGAAGGTGCAGAACGCCATCCTGCACGGCTCGGGCGGCGAATCGATCAAGATGAAATACGACGATGGCTCGAAGGCTTACACGGTCGACAAGCCGTTTGAAGGCGTCATCCCCAATCTTGATCGCCGCTATGAAGAGACCGATTCGGCCTGGATCCAGGAAGAGCTGTCGCGCTTCCTCGCCTCCAAACCCTGCGAGGACTGCAAAGGCTATCGCCTGAAGCCCGAATCGCTCGCGGTGAAGATCGACGGTCGCCATATCGGCGAGGTCACCGACCTGGCCATCGACGAGGCGGCGCGCTGGTTCGGCGCGCTCGATACGAAGCTGACGCCGCAGCGCCGCGAAATCGCGCGCCGCATCCTCAAAGAGATCAACGACCGCCTCGGCTTCCTGGTCAATGTCGGCCTGGAGTACCTCACCCTATCGCGCGCCTCCGGCACCTTGTCGGGCGGCGAAAGCCAGCGCATCCGCCTGGCGTCGCAGATCGGCTCAGGGCTCACCGGCGTGCTCTATGTGCTCGACGAGCCGTCCATCGGCCTGCATCAGCGCGACAACGCGCGTTTGCTCGAAACCCTGAAACGCCTGCGCGATCTCGGCAACACCGTGCTGGTCGTCGAGCATGACGAGGACGCCATCCGCCAGGCCGATTATCTGATCGACATGGGGCCGCGCGCCGGCGTTCATGGCGGCAATGTCGTCGCCGCCGGCACGCCCGCCGAAGTGCAGGAGGTGCCGGAAAGCCTCACGGCGCAGTATCTCACCGGCGCGAAACATATCGCCCTGCCCGCCGAGCGCCGTCCCGGCCGCGGCAAAGAGAAGATTCGTCTCAAGGGCGCGCGCGCGAACAATCTGAAGAACGTCAGCGTCGATATTCCGCTCGGCACCATGACCGCCGTCACCGGCGTGTCGGGCGGCGGCAAGTCGACGCTCGTGATCGAGACGCTTTATAAGGCC
The DNA here is from genome assembly GCA_035714115.1 of Alphaproteobacteria bacterium. Taxonomy (GTDB): domain Bacteria; phylum Pseudomonadota; class Alphaproteobacteria; order SMXQ01; family SMXQ01; genus CAMAVH01. Next base: position 35,925 of record DASTMO010000015.1, on the reverse strand, counting down.
TGCGCCAAGCGCATCAACGGTTCGCGCGTCCATCCCGGCGCGCACGACGCGCTCGAAGGGCTGGAGTTCATCGACAAGATCATCGACATCGATCAGTCGCCCATCGGCCGCACGCCGCGCTCCAATCCGGCGACCTACACCGGCGCCTTCGGCCCGATCCGCGATTGGTTCGCCGGTTTGCCGGAATCGAAGGCGCGCGGCTACAAGCCGGGCCGCTTCTCCTTCAACGTCAAGGGCGGCCGCTGCGAGGCCTGCCAGGGCGACGGCGTCATCAAGATCGAGATGCACTTCCTGCCCGACGTCTATGTCGAATGCGACGAGTGCCACGGCAAGCGCTACAACCGCGAGACGCTCGAGATCCTGTTCAAGGGCAAGACCATCGCCGACGTGCTCGATATGACGGTCGACGAAGCCGCCGACTTCTTCAAGGCGGTGCCGGTGATCCGCGACAAGATGGAGACCTTGCAGCGCGTCGGCCTCGGCTATGTCCATGTCGGCCAGGCCGCCACCACGCTATCGGGCGGCGAAGCGCAGCGCGTCAAGCTATCGAAGGAATTGGCGCGGCGCTCGACGGGCCGCACGCTCTACATCCTCGACGAGCCGACCACCGGTCTGCATTTCGACGATGTGAAGAAGCTCCTGGAAGTGCTGCACGCCCTGGTGGATGCCGGCAACACCATCGTGGTCATCGAGCACAATCTCGAAGTGATCAAGACGGCCGACTGGATCATCGACCTCGGCCCCGAAGGCGGCGGCAAAGGCGGCCGCGTCGTCGCGCAAGGCACGCCCGAGGATGTTGCGAAGGTGGCCGAGAGCTACACCGGCCAGTATCTCAAGCCCTATCTCAAGACTGCGGCGAAGGCTCTGCCGGCTCCGGCGAAGAAGCGGGCGTGATTCTCAGTGTCGGCGATTCGTTTTTCAGCGGTTCTGCTTCTATGCGTTAACGCAGGCTGCGTTTCGACGACGATTTCTGATTTATCCTTTAAATCGGCTAGCATCGTTCGAGAGGATCAGCAACCTGAGCTTGCCGATCGAAAGGTAATTCGTCCTGAAACGCCGTATCTCAATTTAAAGGTGGAATTCACAAGTGATATCGACTTAGTCAAATATCGTGAAGAGAACACGACCTCCATGGGAGGAAGCGCTTGGATATGCGATTCCAAACTTGATCGGGAGCTATCCCGCATTGACGGTTGGGGAATCTATTTTAGGGGGCAAGAGATCACGCAAAGACTTCTGAGTGGCACCCAATCTCTCCCTGAAAAGCCTCCATTCACCTATTACATTTTCTTGAATATTAATGGCCGAGCGGGTCGTGGTGCCATACACGGCACACCACTTCCCGGCTACGACCTGCGCCAAGTATCATCGGATATTTGTTACGATATTCGTGGCGCTAAGAGCGCCATGCTGTTCGGCTATAAGTCTAACGTTCTGAGAGTTCCGGAAGCCGTCTTGAAGTCGGCTTTAGAACATTACAGGTCCGCGAATCCGATCAACCCGTGATCGCGTAGTTCTTCACTTCGGATTCGGCGCCGGGCAGCTTGGAGTGTTTCACGATTACGTCGTGATCTTTGCTCTGGCGGAAGGTCTCGATGGCCGCTTCGCTCTCCCACTCCGAGTAGGAGATATATTCGCCCGGCTCGTCGTTGCATTTGAGCAGCTTTTCCGACAGGCAGCCGGGCTGCTTGATCATCAAGGGCGCGCAGTCTTCCTTCCAGACGCGCTCGGCCTCGTCGCAGGCTTCCGGCTTCACCTTCACATAGATCATGCGCACAACGGACATGGCAGGCTCCTCTGTCTCAGGGATGGTTCTCTCCTGAGAACGAGGCGCGCCGCCCTTCGTTGCCGGAACCTCTAGGCCTGTTCGGGCTCAGGCTTTCGGTTGGGCCAGTTTCCAGGCCTCGGCGAGAACCGCGAGGAGCACGGCGATGGAGGCCAGGGCGACCGCCGCGGCGAGCAGGAAGACGGCGAGCTGGGCGTAGATCGCCGGATGGTCGCCGAGCAGCGCCAGGGCGGCGTCGAACGGCCAGGGCGCGACCAGCAGGATCACCGCCAGTTTCCAGCCTATGCCGGCGGGCAGACGCCAGGCGGCGGGACGCGGCAGACGCAGGCTGCGCGGCGCGGCGGCGAACAGGCGGCTCATCCAGGCGGCCAGATAAAGATCGGCGGCGAGGATGCCGACGCCGAGTGGCAGGAACAACGGCTGCGGCAGGTCGAGCAGCGCCTTGAGGCCGAGAACCAAGGCCAAGGGCGTTGCCAGGACGATCAGACTGAATCCGAGGATTGCGCTATAAACCTTTGCTTTAGCGACATGAATATCACTCAGGCCAGCGAAGCCGTGACGACCGATAGCGCCGAAGCCGAGATCAGAGATGGACATGTTCGCCCCTTCCGCTGTTTCCTGCGGTCGCTTTGACCGCCCGTATGTTCTTGTTTTGTTCTATACGGGGTGCGGGACTTTGTCCAGGGCTTTAATGGTGCCGCCACCAGCTGCTGTCTTGCAGCTTGGCGCGCCAGCGAAAGGCGAAGGATAGTCCGGCGGCTGCCGTCGCCGCTCCGGCCAGGATCAGCAGCGCCATGCCGCCGGTCAGGATCGCCATGAGGATTGGCGGCGGATCGATGGCCGCGGCCAAGAGCGCCAGCGCGCCCGCCCCCAGGAGGAATGGCGCCGCTGTCAGCAGCAGCAAGAGCAGCAGCTGTGGCGCGAGACCGGAGGACAGGCTGCGTCCGAGGCGTAGCGGATGACGCCTGCCGATGGCGGCGGCCGGCAAAGCGAGGGCCAGCTTGCCGCTGATCGCCAAGCAGAGGAAACCGGCCGCAGTGAGCGATGGGGCGATGGCCGTCGCGCCGAGCATCACCACGATGAGGGCGGCGCCGATCAAGGGGATGAGAAAGCCGACGATGATGCTGAGGCCGGTCGCCAGATAGGCCAGACTGAGGGCCAAGCGCGCGGCGCCTGCGGCTGGCTCGATCTGCGGGCGCAGCACATAGCGGTGCCAGCCGACGGCGAAATGGGCCAGCGACAGGATCGCGAAGACCGCTGTCGCGGCGATGGCGACGATCTCCGCCGATGCCGTTTGCGGGCCGCTTTGGAACGCCAGGAAGATCGCGGCGGCCATGATCAGGATCGGCGCGGCCGCGCGGCGCAAAAAAGCTCCGAACGAGCGGCCGAGAACCCGGTATGTTTCGGCCAACACGCTGAAAGTGGAAAACTCGTCCATTGCGGCTCCCCCGGCGCCAAAGCCATTTGCGGTGTCGCGGGGCGGCCTGTCCAATGCCCGAAAGTATGAGTCCAAACGGATAAGATGACCGACAAGACCGCTGCTCCCCTCGCCCCCATCCATGTCATCGGCGGCGGCCTCGCCGGATCGGAGGCGGCGTGGCAGATCGCCCAGGCCGGCTGCCCGGTTGTGCTGCATGAGATGCGTCCGGTGCGCGCCACCGAAGCGCACGCCACCGACGGGCTCGCCGAGCTGGTCTGCTCGAACTCGCTGCGCTCGGACGATGTCGAGACCAACGCGGTCGGCCTGCTGCATGAGGAGATGCGCCGCTGCGGCTCTCTCATTCTGGCTTCCGCCGACAAGCATCAGGTGCCGGCTGGCGGCGCGCTCGCGGTCGATCGCGAGGGCTTCTCCGCCGCCGTGACAGCGGCGCTATCGGGTCATCCGCTTGTCACCATCGCGCGCGAGGAGATCGCCGGCTGGCCCGACGCGGCTTGGAGCAATGTCGTGGTCGCCACCGGCCCTCTCACCTCGCCCGATCTGGCCGCGGCGATCCGCGCCAAGAGCGGCGAAGAATCGCTCGCCTTCTTCGACGCCATCGCGCCTATCGTGCATAAAGACAGCATCGATTTCGATATCGCCTGGATGCAGTCGCGCTACGACAAGGCCGGTCCGGCGGGAGACACGGCCGCCTATGTCAATTGCCCGATGAGCAAGGCGCAATACGACGCCTTCATCGCCGCGCTCAATGCCGCCGAGAAGACCAAGTTCAAGGATTGGGAAAAGGACACGCCCTATTTCGAGGGCTGCCTGCCCATCGAGGTGATGGCCGAGCGCGGTCCGATGACGCTGGCCTATGGCCCGATGAAGCCGGTCGGCCTGCTCGATCCGCACAAGAACGAACGGCCCTTCGCCGTCGTGCAGCTGCGCCAGGATAATGCGCTCGGCACGCTCTACAACATCGTCGGCTTCCAGACGAAGCTGAAATACGCCGAGCAGACGCGCGTCTTCCGCATGATCCCCGGCCTCGAGAAGGCCGAGTTCGCGCGTCTCGGTGGCATCCACCGCAACACCTTCTTGAACAGCCCGAAATTGCTCGATGTCGAGCTGCGCCTGAAGGCCGATCCGCGCCTGCGTTTCGCCGGCCAAGTGACGGGCGTGGAAGGCTATGTCGAATCGGCGGCCATGGGCCTGCTCGCCGGCCGCTTCGCCGCCGCGCAAGCGCACGGCACGGCGCTCGCCTCGCCGCCGGCAACCACCGCGCTCGGCGCGCTGCTCAATCACATCACCGGCGGGCATCTGAACGCCGATAAGATTCAAGGCGACAGCGGCAGCTTCCAGCCGATGAACGTCAACTTCGGCCTGTTCCCGCCGATCGGCGGCACGGATAAGCGCGGCCGCCCATCTTTGCGCGGCAACGACCGCAAGAAGGCACTTTCCGCTCGCGCGCTCGCCGATCTCGCCGCGTGGTTGGGCACGAAGGCGGCGGCGGAATAACAATCGTCATCCCCGGATTTATTCCGGGCATCCACGCCTTGCGGTATTGCAGCAAAAAAGTCGTGGATGGCCGGGACAAGCCCGGCCATGACGAATTTAAGAGATGTGACGCCTACTCGCTGATTGCCTTGCGCGCCGCTTCGACATATTGCGTCGGCGTGGCATAGACCTTCTGCATGATCGTCTCGATCTCCTCGCCGCTCACCAGTTCGAGATCCAGCTTCAGCTTCTTCGCTTCGGCGACGAACTCCTTGTCCTTTACCAGGCCGTAGAACGCCTTGCGCATGGCCTCGACGCGCGCCTCCGGCACGCCCGGCGGCAGCGTGAACGGCCGGCCCCACAACTGGCTCGACAAGATGAGCTGCATCACCTGCTTCTGCTCGTCGCTCTTGGCGTAGTCCATGATCAGCGGCACGCCGGGGAAATAGGGGCTGTCCTTGAGCGACACGACGGCGAGATAGCGCACCTGGCCCTTGGCGAACCAGGGCTCGACGATCTGACGGTCGCTCGTCCAGCCGCCCGAGACACGGCCTTCCACTTCGCCGCGCTCCATCGCCAGATAGGCTTCGACCGATCCGGCGTAGCCCTGCACGATCTTGAATTTGGTGCCGATGACGTTGTTGAGGAACAGCGGCAGGAAGTCGGTCGACGGTCCCGACGAGCCGACGATCAGCTCTGTCTTAAACAGGTCGTCCATCGTCTGCACCTTCGCCTTGGTCGAGGCGATGATGACGCCGGTCTCGGTATTGAGGCTGCCCAGCCAGTTGAACTTCGACGGATCGTAGCCGGCGTTCTCGGTGCGCGTTTCCAGCAAGGGCGCGGTCAGCAAATTGCGCTGCAGGGTGCCGAACGCGGTGCCGTCTTTCGGCGCCACGGCATAAAGGAAGTTGGCGACCTTCAAGCCGCCGCCGCCCGGCATGTTCTGCACGACCGCTTTAGGCTCGCCTGGCAGCAGGCGGACGATATGACGCGCGACATGGCGGGCGTAGGAGTCGTAGCCGCCGCCGGTGGTCGATCCGACATAGATCGAGAGCTGCTTGCCCTTGTAGAAATCGGCGACAGATTGCGCGGCGGCCGGAACGGCTATGCTGAAAATACCGGCAGCGATGCCCGCCAGAAGGCCAGTACGAAGGAACATGACGAAACCTTTGGATGAAACGCGGGCTGGTCACTGGCCCGTGGCGTCATCGAAGCAATCGCTGTGCCACCGCATATTTCGCGGATCAAAGCGCTAGTAGCGGCCCAATGTCGCGGCGAGAAACAGCGCCGCTTGCTTGCGCGGACGAGCGATCTCGATGTCGGGCCGCAGCGGGTTGAAATGCCGGCTGCGCAGTTTGCGCAAATGCAGGTCGGCGAGCGGTGCGAGCAGCAGCGCCGGCAGCGCGCGTTTGTCGATGTCGCGGCGCAGGGCGCGGGCGACACTGAGCAATGCCGCCGCTTCCGCGCCGACGCTCCGCGCCGTGGCGACGATGGCCTCGCGCGCGCGACCATGCACCACATCGGCCGCTGTCGTCACCCCCATTGTGGCGCGCGGCAAAGTCATGCGCCCGGCGCGCGCGTGATGGCCGAGCGAGCGCAGATGGCCGATCATCGCCCAGGCGGTGCCGATATGGCGCGCGGCCGAAAGCGTCGCGTCATCGCTCGCGCCGAGAACGCGCGCCGCGAGCATACTCAATTCGCCCGCTGTGTTCTGAGCATAGTCCTGAAACTCGGCGAGATCGGCCGGCGGCGTCGGATCGAGGTCGCGCTCGCGCGCCGTCAGGATCGTCTCGAAGGATGCGAAGGGCAGCGCGCCGGTTTGGATCGCCGCGGCCAGCGCCTGCGGCGTCTCGGCGCCGTCGCGCGGCTGGCCCGCCTCGATCTCGCCGAGGCGATCGCGCCACCACTGCAGGCGGATCTGCCCCATCATTGTTTCGCGCACCAATTCGGGAATGCGCGCCACTTCGAGATTGAAGGCATAGAGCGCGAACAAGGCCTCGCGGCGCTCCGCCGGCGCGAACAGCGCGGTCAGGAAGCGGTCGGGATCGCCCTGGCGGACTTGATTGGCGGAGTAGGAAAGCGCGGCGGCTTCGGCCATGATGCGGCAGACTATCCGGTCGCGAGCGGTTTTGGGAGTGCGTGCAGTGTCGAGTTCGCAGGCGTCGCCTTTGGCGGAGATCGCGCAAGCGGCGCTGCGCGATCTGCCGGAACCGGCGCGCGCTGCGCTGGCCGCCCTCGCCCGTCTCGCGATTGCCGCGCGAGCCGTCGCCGCCGATGCCGCGCTGCCGATCGACAAACGCATCGCCATGCTCGATGGCCTTGAGGCGCTGCTCGATGGCCGCAAGCCCGAAGTGCCCCTGCCTCTGCCGCTCTCCGCCGCCGCGCGCGACGTTGCCGAGGCCCTGCGGGCGGCCGGCACCGACATGACGGCGGCGCGTCATCTGCTGCAAGCCTGGAAGCAGGATTGCGCCAAGCCGGCCTATCGCGACTGGGCCGACTGGATGCTGTTCGCCCGCTTCGCCGCCGCCCCCTTCGGCAGGCAGGCCGCCGAAGACGCCGCCGTGCCCGCGGCCGAGGCGCTCGCCTGCGCGCTCCTGCTCTGCCTCTGCCTGCAAGACGCCGCCGAGGATTGGCGCGCGCGCGGCAAGGTTTGTCTGCCGGAACGCTGGCTGCGCGAGCGCGGCGCGAAGGCCGAGGATTTGGCGGAAAAGCCTGCCGACGCTTCAGCTTGGCGCGCGGTCTATCGCGAAGATGCCGGGCGCGCTTTGGCGCAATTGCTGGCGGCTGCGGCGCCGCTCAGCCGTTCTTCGCATGGCATCCAGCTGGCCTTGGGCCTGACGCGGCGCTGGGCGGCCCGTCTGGCGGCTGGCGATCCTTGGCGCGGGCCGGTCCGGCTGACCGGTTGGGATCGGCTGCGGGCCCGCCTCGCCGCCTGGCTCTGACGCCGACTTACCCACAAGGGAACAAGACCATTTTTCCGCTAAGGTCTTGACCCTCAACGGAAAGCCCGTTGCGGGCAATTCCTGGCTGCTATATCTTGTGGCGGTTTTCTAAACACCCACCACCAAAATCATCGCGCAAGCACTGAGGGGCAAGAGATGAAGAATCCTTTGGAGAAGCTCCAAGGCGCCATCGGTCTGGGGATTGTCCTCACCATCCTGATGGTCGTCGTCATTAAACTTGTGCACGGCTAACGGGAAGAGAGAGGGGTTATCGAAATGGAAGCATATCTCGTCTTCTTCGTTCGCTGGTTGCACGTCGTCAGCGGCATCATGTGGATCGGCCTGCTGTGGTACTTCAACTTCGTGCAGATCCCGAACATGGCCAAGATTCCGGACGAGCAGAAGCCGGCGATCTCCAAGGTCATCGCGCCTGCCGCGCTGTTCTGGTTCCGCTGGGCCGCGCTCTCCACGATCATCTGGGGCCTCATCCAGGCGTGGCAACTCGGCTACATCCATGATGCGCTCGCGCTCGGTTTCATGACCGGCAGCAAGTACAACATGAGCATCGGCATCGGCATGTGGCTCGGCCTGATCATGGCCTTCAATGTCTGGTTCGTGATTTGGCCGAATCAGAAGAAGGCTCTGGGTATCGTCCCGGCCGAACCGGCCGAGAAAGCCAAGGCCGCCCGCATGGCCATGCTGTTCTCGCGCACCAACACCATGCTCTCGATCCCGATGAGCTACGCGATGGTCGCGGTTCACAGCTAAAGGCTGCGATCCGACAAAGAAAAAACGGCGGAGCCAAAAGCTCCGCCGTTTTTATTTGCGCGCCGTCTTGCGCCGCGCGGAAGCGGTGTCGCGCTTGATGGCGGCAAGCAGACTTTGCAACAGGCCGGGGAAGCGCGCTTCCAGGTCTTCCCAGCGCAAGGTCATATAGCGAAAGACTCCGTCCTGGCGCGTGCGCACCACGCCCGCCTCGCGCAGCTTGGCCATGTGATAGCTGAGATTGGTTTTCGAGCCGAGCGCGAGGAATTCGCCGCAGGCCAACTCGCCTTCGCCCGCCAGGCGGGCGACGATGGCGAGGCGGGTCTCGTCCGACAGGGCGTCGAGCACGGCCGGCAGAGCGATCTGGTCGCGCGGCGGATGGGGCAAGGGCTTCATGGGATCACCTCTAACGCATAGCAGCCATGAGTTCAAAAATATTTTAACTAGGCCTTGATCGGCCTATGGTGCGCCCCCATTACATAGTTCAACGTTTCTTGAATAATAGAGCCGCGCCCGGAAAGGCACGATATGCCCCTCACCCTCTACTGGCTCGCCTTCGGCATGTTCGCCCTGGGCACCGAATCCCTCCTGGTCGCCGGACTGCTGCCGGCCATTGCCGGCGAATACGGCATCACGCTGTCCGCCGCCGGGCATCTGCTGACCTTCTTCGCCATTACCTATGCGGTCGGCGCGCCGATCATGGCCACCGTCACCGCTCGCTTCGACCGGCGTAAAGTTTTGCTCGTGAGCCTCGGCGTCTTCACCCTGTCGAACACGGCGGCGGCCTTCACCACCAACTACGAGATCCTGCTGGCCCTGCGCGTCTGCATGGCGATTTTCGCCTGCCTTTACGCGCCGAGCGCGATGGCGCTGGGCAACGCCTTGGCCCCGCCCGACAAGCGCGGCCGCGCGATCTCGATCATCGCCGCCGGCCTGACCGTCGCCTCGGCCTTCGGCGTGCCGTTCGGCACCCAGATCGGCAATATGTTCGGCTGGCGCGCGAGCTTCCTCGCGGTCGCGGGCCTGGGGCTGATCGCTTTCGTCGCCGTCTTCGTCGGCATCAAGCGCACTCCTCCGCCGCCGGCTCTATCCTTGCGCGCGCGGCTGCTGCCGCTCACCTTGCCGATTGTGCGCTACGGCCTGGCGGTCACCGTCGTCTGGTCGACGGGCATCTTCGTGCTGTTCGCTTATCTCGCCAGCTACTTCGCCGATCTCGGCATTTCCGGCGGCGCTTATGCCGGCGTGCTCTTGCTGTTCGGCTGCAGCGCTTTCGTCGGCAACCTGTTCGGCGGCTGGAGCACCGACAAGCTCGGCACTATGCCGACCATGCGCAACGCCTTGCTGATGGCCATTCCGGTTCTGCTCGCCTTCAGCCTGGTGCCTTACTTCCCTTCGGTGGCCTGGATTGCCGTGCCGCTCGTAGCGCTGTGGTCGCCGACCGGCTATTCGCTATGGCCGGCACGCCAATCGGAGATGATCGCCATGGCGCCGGAAAGCGCGGCCCTGCTGCTCGGGCTCAACACCTCGGCCTTCTACACCGGGATGGCGGCGGGTTCGGCGATCGGCAGCCTGGTGGTCGCGCATCAGCCGCCCTCCTCGCTCGGCTTCGTCGCCGCGCTGATCGAGGCGGCCGCGCTCGGCCTTCTGGCGATGGAATGGCGCAAGGGCCGAAAAAGACTGACGGCGGCTTAAGCCGGGAACAGCAGCGCCGCGACGCGGCGGCTTTCGCCGACCAGCAGGTTGAAGGTGCGGCAGGCCGCGCCGGTGTCCATGCCGTCGAGCGTGACGCCGCGCTCCTTCAGCTTGGCGCGCAGCGGCGCCAGCGCGGCCGGCGGCAAAGGCGCGCCCTTGCCCCAGCCGAGTAAAACGATTTCGACGCCATCGGTGCGGGCGGCGAGCTCGTCGAAGATCGGCTGCAGATGGGATTGGCTCAACTCGGCGGGATTGGCCGGCGCATCCCAGGCCTGCGTGTGGAACGGCAGGATGGCGATCGGCCCGAGATGCCGTTGGTTGGACACGGTGAAGGCGCCGTCGCCGTAGCCCTGAATGGTCTGGCGGACCGGCTCGGCGCTCTCCGCCATGGCTTTAGGACTTCTTAGCGGCAGTCGTCGCCTCGGCGGCAGCGTCCTCGGCCTGCTTCTCCTTGCGGTGGCGCTTGGAGAAGTACCATTCGAGCGGCGCGGCGACGTAGATCGTCGAATAGGTACCGATCACCACGCCCCAGCACATCGCCAAGCTGAAGCCGAACAGCACCGGGCCCCCGAACGCCAGCAGGGCGATGACGGCGAGCAGCAGCAAGCCGTTGGTCATCAAGGTACGGGCGAAGGTTTCGTTGACGCTCTTGTTGATGAGGTCGCGGAAATCCATCGATTTGAATTTTCGCAGGTTCTCTCGGATGCGGTCGTCGATGACGACGGTGTCGTTGATCGAGAAGCCGGCGATGGCGACGATGGCGGCGACCGAGGTCAGGTCAAACTGCACCCCCGTCACGGAATAGAGGCCGACCGCGGTGACGCAGTCGTGCAAGATGGCAATGACGCCTGTGCTAGCCGCGTGGATGCCGAACCGGAAGGCCATATAGATCAAGATGCCAAGCAGCGACAGGACGACGGCGTAGATGCCGTCGCGCACCAGTTCGTCGCCGACCGTCGGGCCGACGACTTCGACGCGGCGGTACTCCACTTCGTTGCCGAGCGCGGCGCGGATCTTGGCGACCGCGGCCATTTCCTGCTGCTCGGTCGAACTGCGCTGCTGCTGCACGCGGATCAGCACGTCGTTCGGCGTGCCGAACTGCTGCAGGTTGGTGTCGCCGAGATCGAGGGCGTTGAGCGTGGCGCGCATCTGGGCCAGATCGGTCGGCTGCGGCGTGCGCACCTCGATGAGGATGCCGCCGGCAAAATCGACGCCGTAATTGAGACCGCGAGTCAGCAGTGAGCCGACGCTGATGACAGTCAGCGCGATCGATAGCGCAAAGCAAAGCTTGTGGAAGCGGAAGTAGTCGAAGCTCGGGACGGCCCGAAGAATGCGCATCAGCATGGGAGCCGCTCCTAGATCGTGATCTTCTGCACGCGCCGCAAGCTGATCCACATGATCATGAGCAGGCGCGTCAGCGTGACGGCGGTGAACATCGAGCAGATCAGGCCGATGCCGAGGGTGACGGCGAAGCCGCGCACCGGGCCGGATCCAAGAATGTAGAGGAAGAACGCGGCGACCAGAGTCGTCATGTTCGAATCGAGAATGGTGACATAGGCGCGCTGCAGCGCCAGATCCGCCGCCGGCAAGGGGGAGCGGCCCATCTTGGTCTCTTCGCGCATGCGCTCATAGATCAGCACGTTGGCGTCGACCGCCATGGCGAGGCCGAGCACCATGCCGGCGATGCCGGGCAGAGTCAGCGTCGCGCCCATCAGCGACATGATCGCGACGGTGAACACGAGGTTCATGAACAGGGCTATGTTGGCGATCATGCCGAAGGCGCGATAACGCGCGACCATCAGGATGAAGATCAGGAAATAGCCGATGATGCAGGCCATCTTGCCGGCATCGATCGAGTCCGAGCCGAGATCGGGGCCGACGGTGCGCTCTTCCAGCACGGTCAGCGGCGCGGGCAAGGCGCCGGCGCGCAGCAGCAGCGCCAGGTCGCGCGCCGACTCGGTGGTGAAGCTGCCCGAGATGATGCCCGAGCCACCGAGGATCGGCTCGCGAATCACCGGCGCGCTGATGACCTTGTCGTCGAGCACGATGGCGAAGGGTTTACCGACGTTCTGCTTCGTGGTGTCGGCGAAGCGCCGCGCGCCCGAAGAATCGAAGCGGAAGCTGACGACCGCTTCGCCATTCTGGAAGGCGGCTTGGGCGTCGACCAGATTGTCGCCGCCGACGACCGTGCGGCGCTGAATGAGATATTCGGTGGGGCGGCCCATCAGCGCGTCGTTCTTGTCGGCCGAGGGCAGCAATTCGGAGCCGGCGGGCACGCGGCCCGAGGCACGCGCTTCCTGCGCCGTCAGCGTCGTGTCGACCATGCGGAAGCTCAGGCGGGCCGTCTGGCTGATGACGCTTTTAATGCGTTCCGAATCGGTCGCGCCCGGCACCTGCACCTGAATGCGGTTCTCGCCGATGCGCTGGATGTAAGGCTCGTTGGTGCCGAACTCGTCGACGCGGCGCCGGATGATCTCGATGGACTGGCCGAGCACCTGGTTGCGGCGTTCGCGCAGGGTCGCCTCGTCATAGCGCAGCGTGAACTGGCCGGCGGCCGTCGCGTCGATGACGAAGCCGGGCTCGGCGTCGCGGATCAGCTGGCGCACCTTGGCGACGTCCGCCGCGTTCGACAGCTGGAAGCCGACATTGACGTTCGGCGTGTTCTGGCCGGCGATGCCGAGACGGGTGTAGCCGATGCGTTCCTTGCGCAGGATCTCGCGCACGCTCTGCACGAGGTCTTCCATGCGCTCGTTCACGACCGGCTGCAGGTTCACTTCATAGAGGAAGTGCAGGCCGCCCTGCAGGTCGAGGCCGAGATTGAGACGGGCATGCGACAGCCAGGACGGCAGCTTGGCCACCTGCTCGCGCGTCATCAGGTTGGGCGCGGCGACAAGGCCGCCCAACAGGCAGATGCCGAAAATGACGAAAATCTTCCAACGCGCGATGCGATTCATGATGGGCGGCCGCCAGGCGATCGGGAACGGGAGTGCGAAAACGGCACGGGCCGGAGCGCTGACGCCCCGGCCCGTGGGAACAATGTGTTACGACTTGGACTTCTCGTCGTCGGCAGCCTCTTCGGCGCCTTCGGCCGGCTCGGTGCGCGAGACGACGCTGGCGATCATGCCGCGCATCACCTTCACGCGGACGCCGTCGGCGATCTCGACCTGGAGCTCTTCCGGGCTCAGCACCTTGGAAATGGTGCCGACGATGCCGCCATTGGTGACGACCTTGTCGCCGCGGCGCAGCGCGTTCAGCATTTCACGGTGAATCTTCATCTTCTTTTGCTGCGGGCGGATCAGCAGGAAGTAGAAGACCACGAAGATCAGAACGAGGGGCAGCAGCGACATAATGTCGAAGCCAGCAGGCGCGCCAGCAGCTTGCGCGTAAGCCGGTGAAATCAGCATCAAATTCTCCTAGTATCCCATTCAGACTCTTGGGTTTGGCTGGCCGGACTATAGACGCCGGAGCCTTGTTTGCAAATGCTTAGCTGATACGATTTTGTGATGGACAAACCGGCAAATTCTCCTTTGAAAACCTGGCTTTATCGTCTGGTCGAAGCGGTCGAGCGGATGGCTCCACCCGCTCCCGTCCGGCTCGACCCGACGGAGGCCGACGCTTTCGTCTGGTCGGCCGAGGAGCGCCGTCTGATCCCCATCGCGAAGGTCAACCGCGTCGACCTCGCCCTGCTCAAGGGCATCGAGCGCCAGAGCGAGACCCTGCTTGAGAACACCCGCCGCTTCGCGCGCGGCCTGCCGGCCAACAACGCGCTCCTGTGGGGCGCGCGCGGCATGGGCAAAAGCTCGCTGGTCAAGGCCGCCCACGGCACGGTGCTGGCGGAGATGCCGACCGGAAAAGGCCCGGCTCTGGTGGAAATCCACCGCGAGGACATCGGCAGCCTGCCCCATCTCCTGACCATGATCCGCGAGAACGAGCGCCGCGTGATCCTGTTCTGCGACGACCTGTCCTTCGACCATGACGACGCCAGCTACAAATCGCTCAAAGCCCTGCTCGAAGGCGGCGTCGAAGGGCGGCCCGACAATGCGCTGTTCTACGCCACCTCGAACCGCCGTCACCTGATGCCGCGCGACATGATCGACAATGAACGCGCCACGGCGATCAATCCCGGCGAAGCGGTGGAGGAGAAGCTGTCGCTGTCCGACCGCTTCGGCCTGTGGCTCGGTTTTCATCCCTGCGACCAGGACACCTTCTTCGCCATGATCGAAGGCTATGCCGACCAATATGGCCTCGATATCGGCCGCGACGCGCTGCATGCCGAAGCCATCGAATGGTCGATGACGCGCGGCGGCCGTTCGGGCCGCGTCGCCTGGCAGTTCATCCAGGATCTCGCCGGACGGCTGGGCAAGAGGCTGGGTTGAGACGGGCCTATGGCTCTATCGGCAGACGCGATCGAGAGCGTTCAGTTTCAGCTATATCCGATGGCTTGATCGGAAGCGCCGATAAGTACGATAAAGCCAGGGGAAACGCGGATAATTTTTGCCGTTTCCCTCTTTTCGGCTGCGGCGGCCGGTTATATGTATCGCCTATATCTGTTTGTTCGGCCGCCGCGCGCGCGGATTGATCCGCCGCCTCGGCGATGCCGTAGGACAGTCCGACATGACGATCAACCGACCGCCCGCTGAAACGGGTCGGCAGACATTCGATTGGAGTTTCGATGAGCGCATTCACCGTCGTCCTCACCAAGACCGGCGTGACGTTGGAAGTCCCCGAGGAGAAGAGCCTTCTCGAGGTGTTCGAGGAAAACAACATTCCCGTCGGCTATAGCTGCCGCGCCGGTACCTGCGGCACTTGCGGCGTGCGCGTGATCTCGGGCGACATCGAGCATTACGACGAAGTGATGCAGCCGTGGGAGCAGGCCCAGAACAAGCTGATGATGTCCTGCGTCTCGCGCTGCAAGGGCGAGCTGGTCCTCGACCTCTAAGCGCTCAATAAACCTTTCGGAAAGAGCCCGCTGATTACGTCAGCGGGCTTTTTTCATATCCTCGCCCTTCTGGCACGGGCGCGTTAGCATTGGCACAGACTTTTCCTGGAGAGACGCGATGCATGCCGAATCGACACGCCTCGTGCAATGGCAGCACGATCATCGCTTCGGCCTTCACCGGCGCAAGTCGGCCGAGGGCCGCACCAAGCTGGTCGTCGCCATCACACTGGCCACCATGTTCGTCGAAATCGCCGCCGGTTGGGCGTTCGGCTCGATGGCGCTGCTGGCCGACGGCCTGCACATGGGCTCGCACGCCCTCGCCCTCGGCATCAGCGCCTTCGCCTATGTGCTGATGCGCCGGCGCGCCGGCGACATCGCCTTCACCTTCGGCACCGGCAAGATCGCCGCGCTCGGCGGCTATACCGGCGCGATGCTGCTCTTGGTGCCGGTTGTGATCATGGTCTGGGAGAGCGTCGGCAAGCTGATCGCGCCGGTCGCCATCGATTTCGGCCCGGCGCTGATCGTCGCAGTCGGCGGCCTCGTCATCAACGCCGCCTCGGCGCTGATCCTGCTGCGCGGCGGGCATGATCATCACGATCATGGGCACGGGCACGATCACCACGGACATGACCATGGCCACGATCACAGCAACCATGCTCACGAGAGCGAAGACCTCAACCTGCGCTCGGCCTTCCTGCATGTGGTGGCCGACGCCTTGACATCGGTCCTCGCCATCGGCGCGCTGCTCGGCGGCGCCACTCTCGGCTGGGTATGGCTCGATCCGGTCATGGGCCTCGTCGGCGCCGCTGTGATCATCGTCTGGGCGCGCGGGCTGATCCGCAGCAGCGGCCAGGTACTGCTCGATGTCGCCGCCCCCGAAGCCCTGCGCGAAAAGGTCCGCGCCGCCATCGAAGGCGAGAGCGACGCGCGCCTCGCCGATCTTCATGTCTGGTCGATCGGCCCCGGCATCTATGCCGGCGCTCTGTCGCTGGTCACCCACGCGCCGCAGGATCCTGAGCATTACAAGGCGCTGCTGCCCAAATCGCTCGGCCTGCGTCATGTGACGGTCGAAGTGCACGTCTGCCCGGACGCCGCCTGACGCCATGAGCGCCTTCAAGGTCGTCCTCAAGCAGAGCGGCATCACCCTCGACGTGCCGGAAGATAAATCCCTGCTCGAAGTGCTGCTCGCGGCCGGCCTGCCGATGGGCTGGCGCTGCCGCGAAGGCTACTGCGGCAATTGCGGCGTGCGCGTGCTTGAAGGCACCCCGGAGCATTTCGACGAAGTCATGGTGCCGTGGGAGCGGGCGCAGAACAAATTGATGATGTCCTGCGTTTCGCGCTGCATCGGCGAGCAACTGGTGCTCGACCTCTAGCCTTGAGCCGCTCGCGGCTTCCCTGTAGTTTCCCGGCATGACGAGCAAGGCAGCATATCGGTTGAGCGGATGGCGGCGGTTTGCCGCCCGCTTTGGTTTGGCCGGTCTCCTGTTGCAGGCGGTCTTCCCGCTGCTGCTGCTCGGCGTGGCGCCGAGCGCGGTTGCGTCTCCGTGGGACCAGATCGTCCTTTGCACCAGCGACGGTCCCAAGACCGTCTCGCTGGCAGATTTGCCCGGCAGCGATCTACCGCCGACGCCTGAGCAGACTTCTCACCTGCCCTACTGCCCGGCTTGCCCGGGCTATTTCCAGGCCTATGCGGCGATCACGCCGCCGGCCGTTCTCGCCGCCGGCCCGAGCCGCGTCGAGATCCTTTCCGTCGCTTATCGCGACGAGCGCGGCCTGGACGGCCGCCGCCACAGCCCGCAAAGCGCCCGCGCCCCTCCGGCTTTCGCCTGACCATCCGCCGGCTCTCGCCGGCATCTTCAGTCACGCGAAATCATAGGAGCGCTTTCATGCGTCATTGTTTCCCCATGCTCGCCATCGCCGCGAGCCTCGTCGCCTTCGCCGCCGTTCCGGCCCAGGCCCATGTCACCATCGAGCAGAGCCAAGCCGTCGCCGGCGCGACCGCCAAAGTCACCTTGCGCGTCCCGCACGGCTGCGACGGCGCGCCGATGCACACCTTCAAAGTGCTGATCCCCGAGGGCGTCACCGGCGTGAAGCCGATGCCCAAGGCCGGCTGGCAGCTGCGCACGGTCAAGGCCAAGCTCGACAAGCCGCTGGCCGGCGATCACGGCGCGAGCATCACCGAGGTGGTGCGTGAGGTGATCTGGAGCGGCGGCAACCTGCCGGACGATCAATACGACGAGTTCGTGCTGCGTGGCGCTATGCCGGCGACTGCCGGCACGATCTACTTCGCGGCCGTACAAGAATGCGAGAAGGCTGCCGAACGCTGGATCGAGATTCCGGCGGCCGGGCAAGGCAGCGGCGATCTTAAGATGCCGGCGCCGCGCCTGCAGATCGTCCCGAAACCGTAAGGAGCGCCGGGGAGAGGTTCGCCTCTCCCCGCTGGCCCGCCATGACCCGCGCGCTTTTCATCGTCCTGCTGCTTTGCGGCCTCACGCTGGCCGCTGCCCCCGTCAACGCCCATGCCCTATTGCTCGGGACCACGCCGGCAGACCGCGAGACGCTCGCCGTTGCGCCGGGGACGATCGTCCTGCGCTTCAACGAACCGGTGGTGCCGATCTCGGCGCGGCTGCTCGATGAGCGCGGCATGGCGGTGGCGTCCGACGCTTCGCTCGAAGCCCATGATGCCGAACTGCGGTTGACATTGGCCGAGCCGCTGGCCGATGGCGCCTATGTTTTCAGCTATCGCATCACCTCGGAGGATTCCCATCCGGTCGCCGGCACGATCCTGTTCGCCGTCGGCGGCGAGCCGGCTGCCTGGCGTGCTGCGCCCGTGGCGCAGGACAATCCGCTCTGGGCTTCGGCGAGCGCCGTCAATCGTGCCGTTCATCTCGCCGGCCTGCTGGGTTTGGCCGGCGGCATGGCTTTCCTGCTGCTGTTTCCCGGCGAACGCCTTGCCGATCGCCGCGCCCTCGCGCCTTGCCTCGCGGTTTGCGCCGCGTTGGCCGCGAGCACGGCGCTGCTCGCCATCGGCTTGCAAGGCGCGGTGCTCGCCGATGCAGCGCCGCGAGAACTGCTGACGGCGAAAATCTGGCTGCTGGGTTGCGCCAGCACGCGCGGCACAGCCGCCTTCTGCGCTCTTGGCGCGATTCTGTCGCTCGTCGCCGCTTTGTGTTGCGGCGCGCGCAAAGAACGCCAAGCGCTGTTCCTGCCGCTGTCCCTCGGCGGCCTGGCGCTGGCGTTGCTGTCCTTCATCGTGTCCGGCCATGCGGCGACGGCGCAACCGCGATGGCTCACCGCGCCGGCTATGGCGCTTCATGTCGCTGTCGCCGGACTGTGGCTTGGTTCGCTGCTGCCGCTGCTGCGCGCCACGACCCATTTCAACAAGGGCAGCCTGCCGCGCATCGCCGCTTTCTCGCGCACGATGAGTTGGGCTCTGCCGCTGCTGGCGCTCTGCGGCGTGGCGCTCTGCATCGTGCAATTGCAAGCCTGGAGCGCACTGGGGTCGAGCCGCTACGGCGCGATCCTCACGCTCAAGCTGCTGTTCGTCGGGCTTCTGCTGATGCTGGCGGCGCACAACAAATTGCGTTTGACCCCCGCGCTTAAGCGCGGCGAGATCGGCGCTGGCCCGCGTCTGGCGCGGGCCATCCGCTGCGAGATCGCGCTCGGCCTCGCCGTGCTCGCCGCCACCGCGCTGCTGTCGCAAACCGTGCCGCCTCGTTCGCTCGGCGATCATGCGGTTCACGAGCATGGCGAAACCTTGCGCGGCTATACCACCGTGGCGACCGGGCCAGGCGGACGCATGGCTCTGATCAATGTCGATCCGGCGACGGCGGGACGCAACCAGCTCGACGTGCGTTTCCTCGCCGCCGATGGCCGCGCCTTCTCCCCCTTAGAAGCCAAAGTGCTGATGAGCAACGAATTGGCCGGCATCGAAGGGCTTTCCCGACCGCTCGAGAGAGTGGACGTCGGCCATTACCGCCTGAGCGGACCGGAATTCGCCCTGCCCGGCGCTTGGCGGCTGCGCATCGACGCCCTGGTCAGCGATTACGAACAGGCCAGTTTCGTAGCCGCCATCCCCATCGCGCGCTGACGGGCTGTCGAGATAGCTGTTATTCTCGACAGGATGTAGGCGCTGGCGCAGCGCATGCTAAAACGCGCCTGAAGCGCGGCAGAGAAGGACAGATATCGTGAGCAACAAAACGATCGTCGTCCGTCCCGGCGAGATGCTCTGCCGGATCGACGACATGGCGGATCCCTCGTCGGTACCGTTCAACATCGGTTTCGATGACGGCGAGGAGGTCGAATGCTTCGCCGTGCGACGCGGCGGCGATATTTTCGCCTACGTCAACCAATGCCCGCATGAGGAGATGCCGCTGCAATGGGAAGGCGGCTCCTTCCTCAGCTTGGACAAGCAGCGCATCTTCTGCCAAGTCCATGGCGCGTCGTTCGACATGGCGAGCGGCGCGGTCGTCTCCGGCCCAGCCTTGCCGGACGGCTGCCTGATGAAAGTGCCGCTGCTGATCGAGAATGGCGAAGTGCGGCTCAAGCCGCGCTAATTAAACTTGCCCTGCCAGATAGCGCGTCGGATCGACCGAGCGTGTGCCTTGGCGCAATTCGAAATGCAGCTGCGGAGAATCCACGCTGCCGGTCGAGCCGGCCCGCGCGATAGCCTGGCCGCGCCGCACCTTGTCGCCGCGCTGCACCAGCAGCGCTTCGTTGTGGGCGTAAGCCGTCACCCAGCCGTTCGGATGGCGCAGCAGCAAGAGATTGCCGTAGCCGCGCAGCTCGTTGCCGACATAGACCACCTCGCCGTCCTGCGCCGCCCGCACTGGCGTGCCTTGCGGCACGGCGATGTTGATGCCTTCGTTGTAAAGGCCGCCGGCCTTCGGGCCGAAACCGGAAATGACGTTGCCCTGGACCGGCCAGGTGAAGGCGGCGCCGCTGGCCGTGGCGGGCGGCGCGGCGATCGGCGCTTCGGGCGGCGGTGCAACCGCCTGCGGCAGCGAGGCGACATCCTGCGGCGCGGCTGGCGGCGCTGAACTCTGTCCCACGTTCGGCAGCACGGCCTGGGTCGGTGGCTGCGGCGCGCCGGGGGAATTGGGCGAGACGGATGTCGTCGTGCTCGATCCGCTCGATGTGCCGCCCTGCCCGCCTTGCGGCTGCGCCGGCACAGACGGCAGATTGCCGGTGACGACGGCATTGGTCGCGACGGTCTGGCCGCTCGTGGTCGTTGGCAGCAGCACCGGCTGGCCCACATAGATCATGTAGGGCGCTTCGATGTCGTTGAGGCGCACCAGCTCCTGCGCCGACACGCCATAGGCGCGCGCGATGCTCGCGACCGAATCGCCCGGCGCGACTTGATGGTAGGCCTGGCGCGGCAGCGTGAGATTCTGCCCGACCCGCAGCACATAGGGCGGCGCGATATTGTTGCCATTGATGATGGCGCGGATCGGCACGTTGGTCCGGCGCGAGATGCCGTAGAGCGTGTCGCCCGACTGGACGATGACATTGCCCGCCGTGGTGAACTGCGGCGCGGCCTTGGCGACCGGCGGGCGCTCGGAAGCCGGCCGGGCCACCGGCACGGCGGTGCCGCGCCCGAAGAACATGGCGCTGCGGTCGTCGAGCGGCGCCGGTCCGCCCGTGCGCTGGCAGGCCGTGAGGACCGTCAGCAGCAGCACGCAGGCGATATGGGGGCGATAAGCCGTCATGGCCGAAGAGTCTAGGGCATGGCCGCCCATCGCGGCAAGCCGCGCGCTTAAGCGCGCTTTTCTTCGGCGTCGCTGACCAGCGGCACGAAGCGCACCGGGAACAGCGATTCCGTGGTGTAGCCCTCGGCGGTGCGGCGCACGCGCAGCACCTCCTGATCCGAGCTGCGGCTGCCGACCGGCACGATCATCACGCCGCCGACCGCCAATTGGGCGATCAGTATTTCGGGCAGCGTCTTGCCGGCGCAGGTGACCATAATGCGGTCGAACGGCGCCTGTTCCGGCCAGCCGCGTGAGCCGTCGCCGGCGATGGCGGTGACATTGGTCAGGCGCAGCTCGCGGAAACGCTTTTCCGTCTCCTTGAGCAGGATCTTGTGACGCTCGATGGAATAGATGCGCCGGCACAAGGGTGCGAGCACCGCGGTCTGATAGCCTGAGCCGGTGCCGACTTCGAGCACCTTGCAGCGGTCGTTGAGTTCGAGCGCCTGGGTCATCATGCCGACGACGATGGGCTGGCTGATCGTCTGGCCCTCGCCGATCGGCAGGGCGATGTTCTCATAGGCCTGGTCGAGGAACTGCGGCAGTACGAACTTCTCGCGCGGCACGCGCTCGATGGCGCCGAGCACGGCGGCGTCGGTGACGCCGAGGCGGCGCAGCTCCATCAGGAGCCGGATCACTCGGGGCTCGCCCCCCGCGGGAGCCCGACCATTCATGACGCTGACCGACGCTGACGGATCATCCGAGAACCTTACGCAGACCGGACAGCATCTTCTCCTGGGTCAGGTCGAGACGCAATGGGGTCACCGACACGGCCCCTTCGTTGATGGCGGTGATGTCGCTGACCTTGCTGGTGCTTTTCTCCGTGCGCGGCCCGCCGATCCAGAAATAGGGCCGGCCGAACGGATCGGACGATTCAGTGATGGTCTCGCGCACGCGGCGGCGGCCCTGGCAGGTCACCCAGATGCCCTTGACCGAGGCGGTGACGAGATCCGGGAAATTGATGTTGATCAGGCTGTCGCGCGCCCAATCGGCCTTGAGCAGTTTGCGGATCAGGTCAGGAGCGAGCGTCTCGGAGGTCGACCATTTGGTCTTTTGGCCGAGCGTGGTGACCTGGCTGAGCGCCATGGAGCGGATGCCGAGCACCGCGCCCATCGAGGCCGCGGCGACCGTGCCGGAATGAGCGATGTCCTCGGCCAGATTGCTGCCGTTGTTGAAGCCCGACAGCACCAGGTCCGGCGCCTTATCCTCGAGGATTTGCAGCACCGCGAGCATGACGCAATCGGTCGGCGTCCCGTCGACGGCGAAGCGGCGCGGCGCCAGCTTCTTCACGCGCAGCGGCCGGCGCACGGTCAGCGAGTGGCTGGCGGCGCTCTGCTCCACCTCGGGCGCGACGACCCAGACGTCGTCGGTGATGGTCTGGGCGACGCGGGTCAGGGCCTTGATGCCGGCCGACTGGATGCCGTCGTCGTTGGCGATCAGGATGCGCAGGGACTTCGTCCCTGAAGCCTTCTTCTTTGCCGCTTTACGAACCATTTTGCGTTCCCTATCAGGAGGCGGCTTTGATGATCTCGATGCCGCCCATATAGGGTTTCAACGCCTCGGGAACGCGGATCGTGCCGTCGGCCTGCTGGTAGTTCTCCATCACGGCGATCAGCGTGCGGCCGACCGCGAGGCCGGAACCATTGAGCGTATGCACGAAGCGCGTGCCCTTCTCGCCCTTGGCCTTGAAGCGCGCATCCATGCGGCGGGCCTGAAAATCGCCGCAGTTCGAGCAGGACGAAATTTCGCGATAGCGCGCCTGGCCGGGAAGCCACACCTCGATATCGTAGGTCTTGCGCGCGCCGAAACCCATGTCGCCGGTGCAGAGCGTGATCACGCGATACGGCAGGCCCAGGCGCTTGAGCACCTCCTCGGCGCAACCGAGCATGCGTTCGTGCTCCGCCGCCGACTGCTCGGGCGTGGTGATGCTGACCAACTCGACCTTATCGAACTGGTGCTGGCGGATCATGCCGGTGGTGTCCTTGCCCGCCGCGCCGGCTTCGGCGCGAAAGCACGGCGTCAGCGCGGTGACGCGCAGCGGCAGCTTCTCCTCGTCGAGAATCTGCTCGCGTACCAGATTGGTCAGCGGCACCTCGGCGGTCGGGATCAACCAGAGATCGGCGTTGGTCTTGAACAGGTCCTCGGCGAACTTCGGCAACTGACCGGTGCCGAACAGGGCGTGGTCGCGCACCAGCACTGGCGGGCGCATTTCGCGATAGCCGTTTTCGCCGGTCTGCAGGTCGAGCATGAACTGGCCGAGCGCGCGCTCCAGGCGCGCCAGCTGGCCGGAGAGCACGACGAAGCGCGAGCCGGAGATCTTAGCCGCGCCGTCGAAATCCATCATGCCGAGGGCGATGCCGAGATCGGCATGCTCTTTGGCCTTGAAATCGAACTTGGTCGGTTCGCCTTGCTTGTGGCGCTCGACGTTGTCGTTCTCGTCCTTGCCTTGCGGCACGTCGTCGGCCGGCAGGTTCGGAATGGTCGCGAGTTCGACGTCGAGGGCGGCCTGCTGTTCGGCGGCCTTGGCCTCGGCGGCGGCCTGGGCGTCCTTGCTCTGGGCGACGGCGGCCAGAATGTCGCTGGCGTCCTCGCCCTTCGACTTGCGTACGCCGATCTCTTTGGAGAGGCGGTTGCGCTCGGTCTGGATGTTCTGCGCCGAGGTCAGCGTCTCGCGGCGCGCGGCGTCGAGCGCCAGCAGCTTGTCCGACAGCGGCGCGAGACCGCGCCGGCCGAGGGCCGCGTCGAAGGCGGCCGGATTGTCGCGGATCAGTTTAATGTCATGCATGACGGGCGCTCGGCTGGAAAACAGGCCCGTCCCTTATAGGCTTCGCGCGAATCGCCGTAAAGAGTCGCCCTCGACCACCTTGCCCTAAGAGCCGTATTCGGCCTCTTCGGCAGCCTCGCGGGCGGCGCGGTCGCGCTCGATTCCTTTTGTAACCAGGATCGAGATTTCATAGAGCAGATAGACCGGGATGGTCAGCGACATCTGGCTCAGCACGTCGGGCGGGGTGATGACGGCGGCGACGATCAGAATGATGAGGAAGGCGTATTTGCGCTTGCTCGCCAGCATCTTGGAATCGACGATGCCGATGCGCGCCAACAGCGTCAGGATCACCGGCAGCTGGAACGACAGGCCGAAGGCGAAGATGAAGCCCATGACCAGCGACAGATATTCCGAGACCTTGGCTTCCAACTGAATGG
This sequence comes from Alphaproteobacteria bacterium, assembly GCA_035714115.1. Classification (GTDB taxonomy): domain Bacteria; phylum Pseudomonadota; class Alphaproteobacteria; order SMXQ01; family SMXQ01; genus CAMAVH01. The sequence continues at coordinate 11,942 of DASTMO010000015.1, read as the reverse complement.
GCAGCGCGGTCTCCGCGCCGCTGGTCTGGAAGCTGATGAAGAAATGCCAGGCCAGCGGAAAGATCAGGTAATAGACCAGCGCCGCGCCGGCGAAGAACAGCACAGGGGTGGCGACGAGGAACGGCAAGAAAGCTTTCTTCTCGTGCTTATAAAGGCCGGGCGCGACGAACATGTAGATTTGCGTCGCGATCACCGGGAAGGCCAGGCAGAAGCCCGCCCATAGCGCAATTTTCACGTAGGTGAAGAAGGTCTCCGGCAGGCTGGTGTAGATCAGCCGCGCGCCTTCCTGGTTGCCGTAGGCCTGCGCCAGCGGCTTGATCAGGAAGCCGAAGATGTCCTGGGCGAAGAAATAGCAGATCACGAAGGCGACCAGCAGCGCGCCGATCGACCACATCAGCCGGTTGCGCAGCTCGACCAGATGCTCGAGCAGCGGCATCTTGTTGTCGTCTGGATTATCGCTGTCGCTCATGGCCGTGGCCCTTTGTAGGCCGTGTCGTCCGGCTCGATGATCGCTTGAGGTTTTTTGTCTTCGGCGATCAGGTCATCGGGCAGCTTGTGCGGATGCTCCACCGCCTCCGGCACGCCGGCCTGCGCCTCGACAGCGGTTTCAACCTCCTCCGCCGTCGCCACGCCTTTGGCGGGCGCCGGAGTCGGATCGTCGAGGCGGCCGAGATCGGTCATCGCCTTCATCTGCGCGTCCATCTCGCCGGTCGGATCGATCGCCTTGCGGATGCGCTCGGCCGGATCGACGCCGCTCATGCTGTTCTGGATCTGCTGGCGCACGTCATCGACGCCGGACTGGCGCGCCATCTCTTCCATCTGGTCCTGGAAGTTGCGCGCGACGGCGCGGGCACGGCCCATCCATTGGCCGACAGTGTGCAGCACCTTCGGCAGATCCTTGGGGCCAATGACCACGATCGCCACGACGGCGATCAGCAGCATTTCCATCCAGCCAATATCGAACATGAGCTACTCGCGACCCGAGACGATGGGTTCGCCGACGCGGATCAGGCTTTGGGCCCGGCGTCCTTGTCGGTCTTCTGCTCGACGGGCTTGGGCGGCGTCGCGGCGGCATCCTCGTCCTTGATGCCTTCCTTGAAGTTCTTAATGCCCTTGCCGAGATCGCCCAGCACGCGCGGCAGCTTGCCGGCGCCGAACAGGATCACCACGACGACGAGGACGACGAGAATGTGCCAAATGCTCAGGCCCATGAAACACCACTCCGGTTAAAATCGATCGCTTAAGCCTTCGGCGGCGCGGATCCGTCCGAGCTGTTGTCCGCATCGGCGGGGCCGCGCAGACCTTGCTTGAAGTTGCGGATGCCTTTGCCGAAGTCGCCCATGACGGCTGGGATCTTGTTGGCGCCGAAGATGATGACGCCGACCAGCAGGATCAGGACGATTTCGAAAATGCCCAAATTCATCGCGCCGCGTTCCGTTGGCCTGCCGGAACGAGCCCGGCAGCGTGGCGCGCATGATGGCAGATGGCGGCCCTTGCCGCAATCACGTCAACCGCCGTTCCGGCCAGAGAACGCCTTGAATTTACGGGTTTTTCGGCGCGACGGGGAAGACGAAGGTCTGCGCCCGGTCCAATGTGACAGAGACGTGAACGCCGATGCCGGGCATCAGGCGCGCCGGCTCGCGCGAATGGAAGTGCAGATGCTGCCCTTCGAACTCGCCGAAGCAGAGATGGATGAAGCTGGCGCGGCGCAGCATGCGGGCGTCCAGCACATGGGCCTCGGCCTGCCAGGGGCCGAGCGGCCCGGTCGGCAGCGCGACGCGCAGTGCCTCGGGACGGATCAGGATCTCGACGCGTGTGCCGTCGGCGATCGGCGTCGGCAGATTGCCGAACGGCGTCGCCACCGCGCCGCCGCGCACGACGCCTTCGAGCCGGTTGATCGAGCTGAAGAAGCTGGCGACGAAAGCATTGGCGGGCGCGCGATAGAGCGCGTCCGGACGATCGATCTGCTCGACGCGGCCGGCGTTCATCACGACGATGCGGTCGGCCATATACATGGCCTCTTCCGGATCGTGGGTGACGATCAGCGTCGTCGTGCCGCTGTCCTTCACCACATGCAGCGTCTCGTCGCGGATATGGGCACGCAGATTCGAATCGAGGCCGGAGAACGGCTCGTCGAGCAGCAGCACGCGCGGCTTGGGCGCGAGCGCGCGGGCGAGCGCGACGCGCTGCTGCTGGCCGCCTGACAGCATGTGCGGATAGCTTTCGGCGTAATTCGCCATGCCGACCTGATCGAGGGCTTCCATGGCGCGCTTGCGCTTGGCATCGCCATCGAGGTCGGCCCATTCGGCGCCAACAAGCCCGAACTGCACGTTGCGCAGCACCGACAGATGGGGAAACAGCGCGTAGTCCTGAAAGACCATGCCGACGCTGCGGCGCTCGGGCGGCACTTGCGCGCCGGGCGCGGCGACGGTCTGGCCCGCCAGGACGATGCGGCCCTGCTGCAATTCCTCGATGCCGGCGGCCAGCCTGAGAGCCGTGGTCTTGCCGCAGCCAGAAGGGCCGAGCAGGCAGAGAAGCTCGCCGGCTTTGGCGTCGATGGTGACGGCATCGAGCACGCGCGTCGAACCAAACGAATGGCTCACGCTGTCGAGCTTCAGAACTACTTCGCCGTCCACGCTCACGTCCCGTCCCTGCTCACTCTCGCCGCGCATCAGGCGCGCTCCGCCGCTTGCTTGTCGAGCGCCGCTTCAGCCATACGCTCTTCGCGGCTTGCCTCGTAGCCCGGCCGCGATTTGGCGATCGCCAGCGACAGCATGACGACCGGCACGATGCCGACCAGCACGATGGCCAGCGACGGCGCCGCCGCATCGGCCAGGCGTTCGTCGGAGGCCATTTGATAGGCGCGAATGGCCAAAGTGTCAAAATTGAACGGGCGCAGCAGCAACGTCGCCGGCAGTTCTTTCATGACGTCGACGAAGACCAGGATGGCGGCGGTCAGCAGGCTGCCCCGGGTGATCGGCAGATGCACGCGCAAGAGCGCGCCCATCGGCTTCTGCCCCAAAGTGCGGGCGGCGTCGTCCATATGGCGGGTGACCTTGCCGAGGCTGGCTTCGATGGCGTTGAAGGAAACGGCGAGGAAGCGGACCATATAGGCGAAGAGCACGGCGACGATGGTGCCGCTCAGCACCAGGCCGACGCGGATATTCCAATGGGCGACGGTGAAATCGTTGATCCAGGTGTCGATCTGCGACAGCGGGATCAGCACGCCGACAGCGATCACCGCGCCCGGCACGCCGTAGCCCATGGCGGCGATGCGCGCGGCATAGGTGGTCGCGCGCGAGCGGCGCAGACGCAGCCCGTAGGCCATGATCATGGCGATGACGACGGCGAGCACTGCGGCCAGGCTGGCCAGGATGAAGCTGTTGGCCGCTTCGGCGAAGAAGCGCGCATCGACGATGCGCGGCGCGGTGACGACGGCCCAGTTGGCCAGCACCAGCGCCGGCAGGATGAAGCCGAGCAGCACCGGCAAGCCGGCGGCAAGAAAGCCGAGCGCGGCGTGGATGCCGCCGAGACGGTAGCGCGGCAGCTGGCGATATTTGCTGGTGGTGTGATGCACTTTGCCGCGCCCGCGCGTGAAACGCTCGAGCAGCACGAGAAGCGCGATGAACAGCGTCAGCACGGCGGCGAGCTGCGCCGCGGCAGCCGGCTCGCCCATGCCCATCCAGGTGCGGTAGATGCCGGCGGTGAAACTGCTGACGCCGAAATATTGCACGGTGCCGAAGTCGTTGAGCGTCTCCATCAGCACCAGCGTCACGCCGGCGGCCACCGCCGGGCGCGCCAGCGGCAGGGCGACGTTGAAGAAGCAGCGCCAGGGGCCGCAGCCGAGCGTGCGGCTGACTTCAAGCACGCAGACCGACTGTTCGAGGAAAGCCGCGCGCGACAGCAGATAGACGTAGGGGTAAAGCACCAGCGTCAGCATCGCGATGGCGCCCGGCAGGCTGCGCACGTCGGGCGCCCAATAATCGCCGCGACTCCAGCCGGTCAACTCGCGCAGCAGAGTTTGCGCCGGGCCGGCATAGTCCAACAGGCCGGTGTAGGTGTAGGCAATGACATAGGCCGGGATCGCCAACGGCAGCAGCAGCGCCCATTCGAAAAAGCGGCGGCCCGGAAACTCCGTCAAGGTGACGAGCCAGGCAGTGCCGACGCCGATGACGCTGGCGCCGATGCCGACGCCGACCATCAGCCAGAGCGATGTGGTGATATAGCCGGGCAGCACGGTCGAGGCGAGATGCTGCCAGATGCCGTGGCTCGGCACGAAGACGTAAGCCAGCACCACGAGAATGGGCAGCGCGATCAGCGCGGCGATCAAGAAGGTGAAAGCTGTCCAGCCGTTGAAGCGGCGCGCCGACGATATGGTCGCGGCGGGAGAAGCGGGATCGATGCGGCTGGTCATTTAAACGATGGCACCTGGCGGCGGCTTGGCGCGACTGCGGCAGCGTTTGTCCGGCAATGCAAAATGAGGGGAGCGCCTTCTGGCGCTCCCCTCGCATCGGTAACCGGCCACCCAACGGCGATCAGGAGCATGTCCACTGGAGAGAGAGCCACAGGGAAACGCCACGCCGAGCCAGCCACCGACTGCTGCGTTCCATCCGCTTCCTGCTGGATAGAACATTTTGCGAGTGCCTCGCAATTGCTGTCTTGAGATTTGTACCTGTCAGGCTGCCCTTGAGAAACAACCGAATTTAGCGAACAGGTAGAGCGTTTACTTACAGCTTAAGCCCCGCCCGCACATCCGCGAGATAGGGCCAAAGGGGGCGGCGCACCGCCCCCTTCAACTCACTTCCAACCAGCGCGGTCGAGCAATTTGACCGCCTCGGCGTTCTTTTCGGCGAGCACCGAGACCGGCAGCGCGTCGGCCTTGAAGGTGCCGTACTTGGCGATGACCGGCGAAATTTCGACGCCCGGACGCGCCGGATATTCGTAGTTGGCGGCAGCGAAGACCTTCTGCGCTTCCGGCGTGGTGAGGAATTCGACGAACTTCACGGCATTGTCCTTGTTTGGCGCATGCTTGAGCACGCCGATGCCGCTGATGTTCACCTGCGTGCCCCGGCCTTCAACGCCAGAGCCCTTCTGATTCGGGAAGAACACGCCGAGCTTGTCGAACTCGCCTGGCTTGCCGGCGGCGATCAGATGGCCGAGGTAGTAGGTGTTCGAGATGGCGACGTCGCCCTCGCCCGCCATCACGGCGGCGATCTGGTCGCGGTCGCCGCCCTTGGGGTCGCGCGCCATGTTGGCGACGATGCCCTTGGCCCAGGCCAGCGCCTTGTCCTCGCCGTTGGCCTGCATCATGCCGACCATCAGCGACTGATTGTAAACGTTGGTCGAGGAGCGCACGAGGATCTTGCCCTTCCACTTCGGATCGGCCAGGTCTTCGTAGGTCGAGAGTTGCTCGGGCTTCACGCGGTCCATGTGGTACATGATCACGCGCGCGCGGGTGCTGAGGCCGAACCAATGGCCCTGCGGCTCGCGCAGGTTGGCCGGGATGTTCTGCTCGAGCGTGGCGGACTTGATCGGCTGGAACAGACCCTTGTCCTTCACGCGGCCGACGACGCCGGCGTCTTCGGCGAAGAACAGATCGCCCGGGCTGTTGGCGCCTTCGCGCTCGATGCGGGTGATCAGCTCGTTGCCGCTCGCCTGCACGACGTTCACTTTGATGCCCGTCTGCTTGGTGAACTGCTCGTAGAGCTGCTTGTCGGCTTCGTAATGGCGGCCGGAATAGAGATTGACGACGCCCTGCGCCGAGGCGCCGGCGGCGGCGAAAAGGCTCGCGCCCAACAGGCTGGCAGCGAGGAAATTACGGGTTACGGTCATCGGCATCCCTTTGCATTGGTTGGTCTTTTTGACGTCTCGCGAGTGCGAATGCGTCGCAGTTTAGCGGTGCGTTCCGTTTAACCCGTCGCTGCAAGGCGGGCAAAGCAAAAATGCGCTAGCTCGAAACAGCTTCGTGCCAGCAGCTAGATCGTTCGGATATGAGAAGAGCGCCGATCAGTGCTCGGCGCTCTGACTCAGGTCAACTCGGGGGACTTATTGCCAGCCGGCGCGGTCCATCAGTTGGACGGCGGCGATGTTGTTCTGGCCGACCAGGGCAACGTTCAGCCGGTCCATCTTGAAGCTGCCGAAGGCCTTCACGCGGGCCGCCGGCTCGACGCCGGCCACGGTCGGATATTCCGAATTGCCGTCGGCGAAATCGCGCTGCGCCTCCGGCGTCGCGAGGAATTCGAGGAATTTGACGGCGGCTTCCTTGTTCGGCGCGTATTTCAGCACGCCGGCGCCGCTGATGTTCACATGAGCGCCGCGGCCGTCCGCCCCCTCGCCCGTCTGGTTGGGGAAGAACACGCCGACGCGGGCGAGGATGTCCTTGCCCGGATTGTCGCGGATCAGGTTGCCGAGATAGTAGGTGTTGGCTAACGCCATGTCGGCCTCGCCGGCATAGACCGCGTTGATCAGGTCCGTGTCGGCGCCCTTCGGCGGGCGCGCCATGTTGGCGACCAGGCCGCGCGCCCAGGTTTCCGTCCAGGCGGCGCCGTGCTGCGCCACCATCGAGGCGACGAGCGACTGGTTGTAGCTGACGTTCGAGGAGTTCACGAGGATGCGGCCCTTCCATTTCGGATCGGCGAGATCCTCGTAGGTCGAGAGCTGCTCGGGCTTCACCTTTGTCTTGTCGTACATGATGACGCGGGCGCGCATGGTGAAGCTGAACCAGTGGCCGTCCGGCTGGCGCAGGTTTTCCGGGATCGCCTTTTCGAGAGCGGGAGATTTGACGCTCTGGAACAGACCGCGCGTTTCGGCGCGGCCGATCACCGCTGCATCCGCTGCCATCAGGATGTCGGCCGGGCTGTTCTGCCCTTCGCGCATGACGCGCTGGATCAGCTCGTTGCCGCCCGCCTGCACCACATTGATCTGGATGCCGGTCTGTTTGGTGAAGGCGTTGTAGAGCGTCTGATCGCTGTCGTAATGGCGCGCGGTATAGAGATTGAGCGTGGCGGCTCCGGCGCCCGACCAAGCGAAAGTCAGAGCCGTGACGACGGCCAATCCGAGCGAGCGTTTGAGGTGCGACCTGCGGGAGGAAGCCATGGGGGATACTCCGGACGGTACAAACGGCAATTTGCGAACTAATCGCAATATCCCACCGTCCGGCAGCCGGACAAAGCGCGAAATGGCCGATTATCACGTCGCGGCCAACCGATGATGTCTAGCCGCGTGACCGTTTCGCTATAGCCGCGCGAGCGGATCAAGCGTCGCGGCGCTTGCCCTTGTCGTCGTCATCATCGTCTTCGTCGCCGTCATCATCGTCTTCGTCGCCGTCATCATCGTCGAAGTCGTCGTCATCTTCATCGTCATCCGACTCGTCATCGTCCGAGTCGTCTTCGTCATCATCGTCCGAATCTTCATCGTCCGAGTCTTCATCCTCCGAATCCTCATCATCGGATTCGTCGTCGAAATCCTCGTCCTCATCGTCCTCGTCGTCGCCGCCCTCATCTTCATCTTCGGCGTCGCCGCCCGAGTTCTGCTCGGCGCGCGCCATAGCCGGGGCGCCGTTGTCGAAGTCGGCGGCGGCATCGACCATGAGGCGGTCGTCCTCGGCGAGCGGATTGCCCTCGCCGCTTTCGCCCTGCATCGGCTCGTCGTTCTCGAGCGGCAGCGCGGCGTCGGTGATCTGGATCGCCGGACGCTTGTCGAGCAGACCGGCGGCCTTTAGCTCGTCGACGCCCGGTAGCGCCTCGAGGCTGGTCAGGCCGAAATCGACGAGGAATTTCTCGGTGGTGCCCCAAGTGACCGGCTTGCCCGGCGTCTGGCGGCGGCCGCGCGGCATGATCCAGCCCTGCTCGAATAGCATGTCGATCGTGCCCTTCGACAGGCCGACGCCGCGAATCTCTTCCATCTCGGCGCGCGTGATCGGCTGATGGTAAGCGCAGATCGCCAGCGTCTCGATGGCGGCGCGCGACAGCTTGCGGGCCTGCTGCGAATAGACGCGCATCATCGGCGCGAGATCTTCGGCGGTGCGGAAGAACCACTTGCCGCCCGCTTCCACGAGGTTCACGCCGCGGTTGGCGTAAATCTCGGCGACTTCGGCGATCAGCGCCGGCACATCCGCGCCGTCCGGCAGGCGGGCAGCGATCGTCGCCTCATCGAGCGGTTCGGCAGCGGCGAACAGAATGGCTTCAAGCAGACGCGCGACCTGCGGATCGCCGGCCTGGGGGAAGCCCTCAGGGCGCACGATGGTGGTCGCCTCGGCGCTTGTCGTTTCCGCAGCGGTCTCGTCGACGGCGTCTTCGACGTTGTCAGGAGCCTGGGGATCAGTGTCACTCATGGGACTTGTCTTCTTGTTCGCTGACGGACTGTTCGGATTCGCTGTTTTCGCTGGCCGCAGCCTCGCCTGGGGCTTCGGCAGCCGGAGCCTGAGTATTGGCATCGGCCTGACGCAGGAAAATTTCCTGGAAATGGCCGGACTGGCGGATCTGCAATTTGCCCTCGCGCACCATCTCAAGGCTGGCGACGAAGGTCGCGGCGACGGCGGAGCGCATCACCAAGCTGTCCTGCAGGCCGGGCGGCAGGAAGGACAACAGGGTCTGCCAATCGGGAATGCGCCCGAGGTGATCGCGCAGCCGCTCCAGCGCCACTTCGACCGAATAGAGTTCGGCCTGCGCGATCTCAAGCGGCGCGGCGGCGTCGGACTTGTTGCGGATGTCGCCATAGGCGCGCAGCAGTTCGTAGAGCTTGGTCTCGTAATGGATGTCGGAGACGACTTCGACCTTCTCCGGCGCGCCGCGCGCGAAAACGTCGCGCCCGAGCAGCGAGCGAGCGAACAAGCGTGTGCCGGCATCCTGCATGGATTCGAGGCGGCGCAGCTGGAACGCGAGCGCGGCGGCCATCTCGGCGCCGGTCGGCTCTTCGTCAGGCACTTCGGAGACGGGCAGCAGCAGGCGCGATTTGAGGTAGGCGAGCCAGGCCGCCATAACGAGATAGTCGGCGGCAAGTTCGAGGCGGACGCTGCGCGCCCGCGCGACGAAGGCGAGATATTGATCGGCGAGCTGAAGGATCGAGATCTTGGTGAGATCGACCTTCTGGTCGCGCGCCAGCGCCAACAGCACGTCGATCGGGCCTTCGAAGCCGTCGAGATCGACGAGCAACTGGCTCTCGGTGACGAGCGCGTCCACGGCCTGTTGATGGGCCTCGATGGGCTGCTCGGTCGCCGGCGGCGCTTCGGTTTCTGCGGAATCGATCATGGGGCGCGTGTCGGCGTCCAAACTGTCAAGGAGATCACGGAGATAGGCCCGTGATGAAGGCGATGAACCTGATGAGATAGTCTACCGGAGGACCGATCAGCCAGGAAAAAATATCGAGATTTATCCCCAACTGATTGCCCACCATCGGCAGGATGAACAGCACGCCGATCAGGATGAACATGCCCCAGCGTTCCAGCCGGGCGTAGCGCCAGGCGAGCGGCATGGGCAGCAGCCCGACGGCGACGCGCCCGCCATCGAGCGGCGGCAGCGGGATCATGTTGAAAACCGCCAACACGGCGTTGATCTGCACCGAGTTCTGCAGGTTTTCCACAGCCCAGGGCGCGACCGAGGGCGGCAAGATCGATGCCGGATAGAGCAGCAGCGCCGAAATTATCCCCAGGACGACATTGGTCGCCGGGCCGGCGGCGGCGACCCAGATCATGTCGCGCTTGGGCTTGTTCAGGCGGCCGAAATTGACCGGCACCGGCTTGGCGTAGCCGAACAGGAAGGGCGCGCGAATCAGCAGCAGGAAAGCCGGCAGGAGAATGGTGCCGAAGCGGTCGATATGGCGCAGCGGGTTGAGCGACAGCCGGCCCATGCGCGCCGCCGTGTCGTCGCCGAAGCGCAAGGCGGCATAGCCGTGCGCCGCTTCGTGCAGGGTGATGGCCAGGATCGCCGGCAACGCCCAGACCGAGATGCCGTAGAGGATGGCTTCGAAATCGATGTTCATGACGGATATTTAGGAACTGGCAGCGCTTCGGAGAAGACCATCGAACTCGGCGAGCAACGCCTTGTGATCGATCTGGACAGGCTCGGCGAGCGCCCTCGCCGCTTTTTCCAGCCGTTGCGCTGCCTTGTCGGTTAGGGCATCGCAGGCCTCGACCACCGGCTTCATCTCGGCCATGTCGCCGTTGCAATGCAGGACGAGATCGCAACCTGCCGCCAACGCGCCGCGCGTGCGCGATGCGAAGTCGCCGGATAGCGCCTTCATGGAGAGATCGTCGGAGATCAACGGACCGTCGAAGCCGATCTCGCCGCGGATGACCTCGCCAATCATCTTTGCCGAGAGCGTCGCCGGCGCGGACGCGTCGATGGCGCTATAGACGACATGGGCCGTCATCGCCCAAGCCGCCTCACCCGCCAGCGCTTTGAAGGTGGCGAAGTCGGTGCGGCTCAGTTCGGCATGCGAGGCATCCACCACGGGCAACTCAAGATGGCTGTCGGAGCGCGCGCGGCCGTGGCCGGGAATGTGCTTGACGATCGGCATGACGCCGCCGGCGCGCAGGCCTTGGCAGACGGCGCGGCCCAAGGCCGTCACCACGTCCGGCGTCTCGCCGAAGGCACGATCGCCGATGATGTCGTGCGCGCCCGGCACCGGCACGTCGAGCAGCGGCAGACAGTCGACATCGATGCCGAGATCCATCAGCTCGGCGGCGATGAGGCGCGCATTGCTCGCGGCCCCCTGCTCCGCGCGCTTGGCATCGCGCGCCCAGACCTCGCCGAAGCGGCGGCCCGGCGGCGCAGCGCGCCACTGCGGCGGCTTCAAGCGCTGCACGCGCCCGCCTTCCTGATCGATCAGCACCGGCGCTGTGCGGCCGACGCAATCGCGCAGGTCGTTGACCAAGGCGCGGACTTGGTCCGGCGTCTCGACATTGCGCGCGAACAGGATGAAGCCGTAAGGATCGGCGGCCTTGAAGAAGGCCCGCTCCTCATCGGACAGACGCGCACCAGCGCAACCGAGAACAGCCGCTAAAGGTTTAGCGGACAACGATGCAGCCCACGTTGCGGGCTTTCAGCTTGGCGCAAACATCGTTGGCGTCGGCGGCGGGACCGGCCTGGATGCGATAATAGATGCCGCGTTCGCCGAGATCGGCGGTCACCACGTTCATGCTCATGCCGCCGAGGATGTCGCGATTGGCGTTCTGGATGCGCGCCCATTCCTTCTGCGCGGCATCGACGGTACGCACCGCCGCGAGCTGGATGCGCGCGGCGCCCGCCGGAATGGGTTGGGCGGGAATCGCGGCCTGCTGAGCTGGCGCGGGTGCGGCCGGCGTCGGGCGTGTGGCCTGCGCCGCTTGTGACGGCGGCACGGCCTGCGACGGCGCCGGCGGCGCGACGGGGATCGGCGGCTGGTTCGGCACAGCCTGAGGTGTCGGCGCGGTCGTCACCTGGCGCTCGCCGAGCGGCGGCGGCTGAAGATCAGTGGGGGCTGTCGCCACCGGAGCCTGCGGCGCGGGCACCTGAGGCGGCGCGACGGGAGCTTGAGGTCGGGCGACCGGCGCTTCGGCCGGCGGCAGCAGCCGCTCGATCTGCGGCGCGCCGATCTGGCCGCCGGGCGCGAGCCGGTCGTAGATCAGCTTGTCTTGATTGGGCACATCCATGCCGCCGGGCTGGTCGGGGCGCACGCGCGTCGGGCCGTCCTCGGCCTTCAGCACCGGCACGACGCCATCGGCGCCGCCCGACTTGCCCTGGTTGTAAGCGTGCCAGACGATGCCGATGAAGCCGCCAAGGGCGAGCAGCACGACGAGCGATGTGATCAGGCGTCGGCGGCCCGGCTTGCGGCGCGGGCTTTCATAAGCGATGGAGCTCGGCCCCACGCGGCGTTCGCCGCCGCCCGAGGGCCGATCGAAGGTGTCGTCGTCATCGTCGTAGCGCGACATCAGCGCATCTCCTCGACTGGTGCGACGCCGAGCA
>DASTMO010000014.1:0-12120 GCA_035714115.1 Alphaproteobacteria bacterium | reverse complement strand
TCCTTTCATAGTCTCGCGCTCCCTCCCCCGTTTTTTTAATTCGTTACGCGGTCGGTCGCGGAAGGCGCACGCCGAGCGTTCCCCCAATGGAGCGCTTGGCGGCTGAACGGCCCGTGCTACTGGGCCGCCCTCACCTCCCGTACTTCGGGGATGTAGTGCCGGAGGAGGTTCTCGATCCCCTGCTTCAGGGTGGCCGTCGAGCTCGGGCAACCCGAGCACGACCCCTGAAGATGCAAGGTGACGACACCGTCTTCGAACGACTGGAAGGTGATGTCGCCCCCGTCCTGAGCCACCGCTGGACGGACGCGGGTGGCCAGAAGTTCTTTGATCTGCGTGACGATCTCGCCGTCGTCCGCCGAGACGTCGGCGGCGGGCGAAGCGGCGTCAGTCACGGCCGGCTGGCCGGCCGTGAAATGTTCCATGATAGCGGCGAGGATCGACGGCTTGAGAAACTGCCAGTCGCGGTCCTCGGCCTTGGTGACGGTGACGAAGTCGCCGCCGAAAAACACCCCGCGCACGCCGTCCACGGCGAAGAGCGCGCTGGCCAGCGGCGAGCGGGCGGCATCTTCGGCGTTGTGGAAGTCGGCGGTATTGCCCGAGGCCATCACATCGCGGCCCGGAAGAAACTTCAGGGTCGCCGGATTGGGTGTCTGCTCGGTCTGGATGAACATCGCGGAGGGGTCAACCGTCGTGGTGGCAGGAATGAGGTCTTAAAAAGCCGTTAACAAATGGTTGGGCAAAGGATCAAAATCAACATAATTTTCCCTAACAATTCCATATGGTTAACGCACAAAGCCTGTGCATGAACGGGCTAAGACAAGGATATCGTTGGCGGAATGGGGCTGGGTTTTTCCACAGGCCTAGGTAAGCAACGCTTACAAATAACCGCCTCACAAAAAAGTTTCGCCCGTTCCAGGGAAGGAACGGGCGGCGGGGTGAGCGGTTCCGTAGCGCCGTCGCGGCTCGGCGGGCAATTCAGGCTAGGCGGTCGAGCGCCTCGGTATCGAGATCGCCGGGAACGATCGTCATCGGGATATGAAGCTTGGTCCACATCTTGCCGGCGAGGGCGGTGATGAGCGGGCCGGCGTTCTTGCCGCGCGCGGCGGAGGCGAGAACAAGGACCGAAATGCCCTTGTCCTCGTCGATCAAAGCCAAGAGCTCGTCGGCGACATTGCCTTCGCGGATATGGAAGACCGGGGTCTTGCCGCAGATGCCCTGCACCTCGGCGGACAAGCCCTGCAAAACGGTCTCGGCCTCCTGGCGCTGCTCCTCGCGCATCAGGCTCTCGACCGAACCGAAGGCCTGAAAGTCGGTCGGCGCGATCACGTAAAGCAGCGCGACCCGGCCGCCGGTGCGCTTGGCGCGCAGGGCGGCGTAACGCAGCGCCACCTTATGCTCCTCGCTCTTGTCGACGACGACGAGGAAGACGCGTTCGATCGTGGCCGCGGGCGCGGACGGCGCGGGCATTGCGCCAGTGCTGTCATCGGTCATGAGCGCATCTCCATCTGAGGGGGGAACATCAGGTGCGGCGGAAGACGAGGGCGGCAGCCCAGCCGGCGAGCAGCGCCAGCAGCACGGCGATGACGCCATAGGCCATGGGCCATTGATAGGCGAAGTCGTAAATCTCGGCGCTGAAGCCGACCTTGCTGACGAACAGCGGGGTCGATTGCGCGCTCACCACCGCGCCGTCGCGCACGAGATAGACGTCCGCCGTGTAGCTGCCGGTCGCGAGATTGGACGGGAAGTAGACGCGTGTGCGGAACAGCCGGCTGCCGAGAAAGTTCACCTTGCCGGGGTCTTCGAGATAAAGCTCGGCGTTCTTCTTGTTGCGGATCAGCGCCGCGCGGAACTCCTCGACCATTGCAGGATTGGCCATTTCGGCGGGCTTTTCGGGCGCGAGCCGCAACGTGTCGAAGCCGATCTCGTGGCGCAGGCGCGCCGCCGGAGCGAGGATTTCGTTCAGCGGCCGGTTCGACGACACGCTGTAGAAGCTCGGCACATTGACGAAGGTCATATCCTTGTCGTTGATGAAGATGCCGGCGATACGGCTCTTGCGCCGCACCAGTTCCTTGCCCGACGGCCCACGCAGCACGACGATCACGTCGCCTTCGCCTTCGATGGCGCCGAACAGCAGCACGTCCGTGCCGATGAAGCCGGTGGTGATGGCGATGAAATGGTCCGACAGATCGGCGACCAGCGCTTGGGCGCGCGCCTGCCCGCCGGCCAAGACAACGGCCAGCAGCGCCAGCAGGCCGAAGGCCCTATGCCGCAACTTGCTCATGGCGCGAAAGCCAGGCTGTAGAGGTCGTAGGGCGGCAGGAAGAGATCGACCAGCATCTTCACGCCGACCGCCAGAATGATGATGCCGAGGAGCGCGCGCAGCTGCTCGCCGCGCAGGCGCGCCGAAAAGCGCGTACCGAATTCCGCGCCGACCACCGCGCCGGCGAGCAGGATCAAGGCCAGCAGCACATCGACCGTCTGGTTTTGCGCCGCCTGCAGAAAGGTGACGTTAGCGGTCACGAAGATGATCTGGAACAGCGAGGTGCCGATGACGACGAGCGTCGGCATGCCGATGAGATAGATCATCGCCGGCACCATGATGAAGCCGCCGCCGACGCCCATGATGGCCGAGAGGATGCCGACCGCCGCGCCGAGGCCGAGCGGCAAAAGCGCGCTGACATAGAGGCGCGATTTCGGAAAGCGCAGCTTCCACGGCAGGCCATGCAGCCAGGTGTGCTGATGCAGCTTGCGTTGCGGCAGGCCGATCGCGCCTTTGCGGCGCATGGCGCGCCAGCTCTCGACGATCATCAGCGGCCCGAGGCTGCCGAGCAGGATCACGTAGGTGAAAGAGATCGCCAGTTCGAGCTGGCCGAGCTTGCGCAACAGGCCGAACAGCCAGACGCCGAACACCGAGCCGACGATGCCGCCGGCCACCAGGATGCCGCCCATCTTGAAATCGACATTGCCGCGCCGCCAATGGGCGATGGTGCCTGAGACCGACGCCGCCAGCGTCTGGTTCGCGCCGGTGGCGACCGCGACGGCCGGGGGAATGCCGATGAAAATGAGCAAGGGCGTGGTGAGGAAGCCGCCGCCGACGCCGAACAGGCCCGAGAGGAACCCAACGCCGCCGCCGAGCAGCAGGAGAACGAAGACGTTCTCCGAGATCTCGGCGATCGGCAGATAGATGTCCATAGGCCTGATCCGCTCCGCTCGCCAAAAATAGGCGGCGGAATCTTGAGGTTTGCTCAACGCGCGATCAGGCGACTATACGCGCCACGATCCGGATCGTCGTTCAAAAATCGAGGATCGGACGAAGAAAATCAGGGCCGCAGCAGGCCCATGATGTCCTTCACCTCGTTCATATGGCGCGCGCCGATTTCGCCAGCGCGCTCGGCGCCGCGCTTGAGAACGGCGTCGACATAGGAGGTGTCGGCGGTCAGGCGGCGCATCTCGTCACCGATCGGGCCGAGGACGGACACGGCCAGATCGACCAGCGCGCCCTTGAACTCGGAGAACATCTTGCCGCCGAACTCGTTCAGCACCTCGGCGCGGCTCTTGCCCGCCAAAGTGGCGAAGATAGTGACGAGATTGTCGGCTTCGGCGCGCCCTTCGAGCCCTTCGACGGCGGAGGGCAGCGGCTCCGGATCGGTGCGCGCCTTGCGCACCTTCTGGGCGATGGTGTCGGCATCATCGGTCATGTTGAGGCGCGAATAATCCGACTCGTCGGACTTGCTCATCTTCTTCGTGCCGTCGCGCAAGCTCATGACGCGCGTCGCTTCGCCAAGGATCTGCGGCTCGGGCAGCGGAAAATATTCGCGCTCGAAACGGCGATTGAAGGCGCCGGCGATGTCGCGCGCCAGCTCCAGATGCTGCTTCTGGTCTTCGCCAACCGGCACATGGGTCGCCTTATAGAGCAGGATGTCGGCGGCCATCAGCACCGGATAGGCGTAGAGACCGAGACCGGCATTGTCCTTCTGCTTGCCCGCCTTCTCCTTGAACTGGGTCATGCGGTTGAGCCAGCCGAGCGGTGTCAGGGTGCCGAGCAGCCAGGCGAGCTCGGAATGGCCGGGCACGGTCGACTGATTGAAGATCGTGCAGGCCTCCGGGTCGATGCCGGCGGCGATATAGGCCGCGGTCACTTCGCGCGTGTGCTTGCGCAGCTCGTCCGGGTTCTGCGGCAGGGTCAGGGCGTGCAGGTCGACGATGCAGAAGATGCATTCGTAGTCCTTTTGCAGCTTCACCCAGTTGCGGATCGCGCCCAGGTAATTGCCGAGATGCAGGTTGCCCGTGGGCTGGACGCCCGAAAAGATGCGGTTCATGAGGCCAAAACGCCAAATCGAAGGAGGGCCGCTGTTATCGCCCCCTGCCTCCGAATGGTCAAGCCAGGGCGCTCAAGGATGCGCGCGGATATCCATCAGGGTGCGGCGCTGGACCCCGTCGGCGCCGATATTGTCCGGCGACAGCCAGCGCTGGAAGGCCGTCCGCATCGCCGGCCAGTCGCGATCGATCATGCCGAACCAGGCGGTGTCGCGGGTGCGGCCTTTGTAGACCACGGCCTGGCGGAAAACGCCCTCGTGATGGAAGCCGAAACGCTCGGCGGCCCGGCGCGAAGCCGAATTGAGGCTGTCGCACTTCCATTCGACGCGGCGATAGCCCAGTTCGTCGAAGGCGCGGCGCAGCAGCAGATAGATCGTCTCGGTCGCGGCCGAAGTCTGCTGCAGCAGAGGTGAGAAGGCGACATGGCCGATCTCGATCACGCCGTTGCCCGGATCGATGCGCATGAACGCCGCCATGCCGACAGCTTTGCCGCTCCCCGCATCGATCACCACATGGTGGAACGGGTCGGTCTTGGCCGCCTCGGCGCGCAGGAAAGCCTCATAGGCGGCTTGGGTCTTGAACGGGCCGACCGGCAGATAGGTCCAGTTGCTCGCATCGCGCGCGGTGCGATGCGCCGCATGCAGTTCGGCGACATGGCGATCGGGATCGAGACGTTCGAGCCGGCAGAAGCGGCCGAACATCGGCGAGGCCGGCGGGCGCGGTCGCGCCGACCAGTCTTCCACAGGCGCGCCGACCGGCTGGCCCAGATGATTGAAAATATCTGCCATGATTTTAGTTCGTGTCAGGACCGCCGGCCGGCTCGACCGGCGGCGTCTTCACCGGGCGGCGTAGCATCGTCTTGAGTTCGCGCAGATCCATCGCGCCCATGATCTGCGCGGCGACGAGATAGAGCGTCAGGCCGGCGACGACGATGATGGCCAGCGCGGCGATGCGCAGATGTTCCGGACCGCCGATCCATTCTTCGAGCAGCCCGGCGAGACCCAACAGCGCCGCGCCCATCACGAGGCTGGCGGCGAGCATCGGCCAGATGCGCCGCTTGGCGCGCGCATCGAGCCGGAAATGGCCGCGCTGCTTGAGGCCGCGCGCCAGCAGCAAGGCATTCACCCAGCCGGTGATGCTGGTGGCCAGCGCGATGCCGAGATGGCCGAGATCGTAGCGCTTGAGCGCGAGCATAAAAGCGACAGCGAGCGCGGCATTGCCGATCATGCAGCCGACCGCGATGCGCACCGGCGAAGCCGTGTCCTCGCGCGCGAAATAGCCCGGCGTGAAAACCTTCACCAGCACATGGGCGGGCAGGCCGAGCGCATAGGCCGCGAGCGCGGCGGCGGTGGCGCCGACCTCGACCATGCCGAACTCGCCGCGCTCGAACAGCACCTGGATGATCGGATGGGCCAGCATGGCGAGCGCCACGGCAGCCGGCAGGGTAAGCAGCAGCGCCACTTCGAGGGCGCGGTTCTGGTTGTGCTGCGCGGCGTCCGCTTCGCCCGAGCGAATCTGGCGCGCCAGGATCGGCAAGAGCGCGGTGCCGATGGCGATGCCGACGACGCCGAGCGGCAGTTGGTTCAGCCGGTCGGCGTAATAGAGATAAGACACCGAGCCGGACGGCAGGAACGAGGCGATGGCGACATCGATCACCACGTTGATCTGATAGATGCCGGCGCCGAGCGCGACCGGCAGCATCAAAGTGAGCAGACGCTTCACTTGCGGCGTGATGCGCGGCCAGCGCAGTTTCAAGCCGAAGCCGGCTTGATGCATCACGATATAGAGCCAGATCATCTGCGCCAGGCCCGCGGCGGTGACGCCCCAGGCCGCGCCATGGGCGGCGGTCGGCGCGTACCAATCCCAGAAGACCAGGCCGGCGATCATCACGAGATTGAGGAACACTGGCGTCGCCGAGGTGGCGGCGAAACGCTCGAGACCGTTGAGCACGCCGCCGACCAGACTGACGAGCGAGACGAACAGCAGATAGGGGAAGGTGATGCGCGTCAGCTCGACAGCGAGCGCATATTTTGCCGGATCGCCGCCGAAGCCGGGCGCGATGATCGTCAGCGCCCAGGGCATCGTGAGTTCGGCGATCACGGTGAAGATCAGCAGCGCCAGAAACAGCGCCGCTTGCGCCTGTTCGGCGAAAGCGCGCGCCGCCGCTTTGCCTTCGCCCGCCAAGGTGCGCGCGAACATCGGCACGAAGGCGGCGCTGAACGCGCCTTCGGCGAATAGGCGGCGGAACAGGTTGGGCAGCTTGAAAGCGACGACGAAGGCGTCCGCCGCTGGGCCGGCGCCGAGCAGCGCGGCGAGCAACATGTCGCGCACGAAGCCGAGCAGGCGGCTCACGAGCGTGAAGCCCCCCACCGTGGTGATGGCTCGCATCAACGCCATGACGGAACTACCATGACGGGGCTACCAGTTTCCTTCTTCGCTCTCGCCGCCGACACGGCTGGCGAGCACTTTGTCGACGCGGCGTCCGTCCATGTCGATCACTTCGAAGCGCCAGCTGCCGACGACGATGGCATCGCCGCATTTCGGCAGGCGCTTGAGGTGATGCAGGATGAAGCCGGCGAGCGTGTGGAAACTCTGGTCGGCCGGCAGCGGCAGCATCAAGAGGTCCGACAGTTCGTCGCGCATCATCGAGCCGTCGAGCAGCCAGGAGCCGTCTTCGCGGCGGGTCGCCTGATCGCTGTCTTCGCCCTGTTCGCGGAACGCGCCGGCGATGGCCTCTAAAATGTCGCCGCTCGTCACCACGCCCTGGAACGTGCCGTATTCGTCCACCACCAGCGCCATGTGAACGGTGGCCTTTTTCAGCACTTCGAGCATTTCCAGCGCGTCGGCGCTCTCATGCACGATCGGCGCGTCCTTCACATGGCCGCGGATATCGACCTGCGCGCCGGCGAGATAGGCGTTGAGCAGGTCTTTCGCCTGCACGATGCCGACCACCTCGTCGATGCTGCCCTTGCACACCGGCAGGCGCGAATGGCGGCTGGCCGCGAGCTTCTGGCGGATCTCCGACTGTTTGTCTTCGAGATCGACCCAGTCGACCTCGTGGCGCGGCGTCATCAGCGCGCTGACCGGACGATCGCCGAAGCGCAACACGCCGCTGATCATCTGCTTTTCGGCCGGCTCGAGCACGCCGGCGCTTTCCGCTTCGGCGACGAGCATCTTGATCTCGTCTTCCGTCACCGCATCCTTCGACTTGCCTTCGCGGCCAAGCAGCTTGAGCACCAGGCGCGAGGAGACGTCGAGCAGCATCACCGCCGGGGCGAAGACCTTGCCGATGATGAGCAGCGGCCGGGCGACGAAGGCGGCGACGCGCTCGGGATTGGCAAGCGCGATCTGCTTGGGCACCAGTTCGCCGGCGATCAGCGAGAGATAGGTGACCAACGTGACGACCGCGACCAGGCCGACCGCATCGGCCCAGCTTTCGCTGACGCCTTGCACGGTCAACCAATCGGACAGGCGTTCGGCGAGGGTGGCGCCGGAAAAGGCGCCGGCCAGCACGCCGACGAGCGTGATGCCGATCTGGACGGTGGAGAGGAACTTGCTGGGATCTTCGGCGAGGCGGATCGCCGTGGCGGCGCCGCGCACGCCGGCCGATTCGAGAGCGCGCAGGCGCGCCGGGCGGGAAGACACGACGGCCAATTCGGACATGGCCAGGAAGCCGTTCAATAGAATCAGCAAGATGACGAGCGTCAGCTCGACGGCCATCATGGGGGTGGGGTGCTCCGGGCAGTGAAAGGGAGGGCGATCATAGCAGAAAATCGCCGGCGCGCTTATCCTGATATTTCAGTGACTTAAGCTTTTGCCGTTGGTGCGGCCGCCAGGGCTTCGTCCGGGTCGCGAACAGCCGCGAACAGGCGCTCGCGGAGCTGGGCGAGCTTGGCCTCGTGGGTCACTTTCAGGCCGAACAGGTCTTTGACGTAGAAGACGTCGACCGCGCGCGCGCCGTAGGTCGAGATCTTGGCGCTGGAAATCTGCAAGGCCATGTCGGCGATGGCGGTCGTCACATCGAACAGAAAGCCCGGGCGGTCGCGGCCGTTCAGCTCGATCACCGTATGGGTCGCCGAGGCGGCATTGTCGATCAGCACGCGCGGCAGCACCTGGAAGGCGCGCGCGCGGGTCGGGCCGCTGCGCTTGCCCGCCAGCTCACGGCCCGGACGGATCTTGCCGGCCAGCACGCCTTCGATGGTGGCGCGCAATTTGCGCACGCGGTCGGCCTTCTCGAAAGCGCCGCCCTCGACGTCCTGAATCCAGAAGGAGTCGAGCGCCATGCCGTTGGCCAAGGTGAAGACGCGGGCATCGACGATGTTGGCGCCGCTCATCGCCATGGCGCCGGCGATACGCGCAAACAGGCCCGGATGGTCGGCGGTGTAAATCGTCACTTCGGTGACGGCGCGATAGGAATCGGCGACAACATCGATGGCGAGCGGCGTCTCCTCCAGCTCGGCCTCGCGGATCAGGCGGGCGTGATGGGCATGGCCTTTGTCGTCGAAGGCGAGCCAATAGGACGGATAGCCGCGCGCGATATGCTCGGCGAATTCCTCTTCGCTCCAATCGGGCAAGGCGGCGCGCAGGGCGTCTTTCGCGGCGGCGACGCGTGCGGCGCGGCCCTCGGTCATCAGGCCGCCCGACATCATCTCGCGCGCGTTATAGAACAGATCGCGCAGCAGCGCGGCCTTCCAGCCGTTCCACACCGACGGGCCAACGGCGCGAATATCGACGACAGTGAGCAGCAGCAAGAGGCGCAGGCGCTCGGGCGACTGCACGACGTCGACGAAGGCGCGAATCGCCGACGGATCGTTGATGTCGCGCTTGAAGGCGACCTTGCTCATGGCGAGATGGAAGCGCACCAGCCAGGCGACCGTCTCCGTCTCCTCCTCATCGAGGCCGAGACGCGGGCCGAGCTTGAGCGCGATGTCCGCCCCGAGCTCGGAATGATCGCCGCCGCGGCCCTTGGCGATGTCGTGCAGCAGGATCGAGAGATAAAGCGCGCGGCGCGACTGGACGCGATGGAACACTTCGGTGGCGAGCGGCAGCTCGTCTTTCAGCTCGCCCATCTCGATGCGATGCATCATGCCGATG
The DNA here is from genome assembly GCA_035714115.1 of Alphaproteobacteria bacterium. Lineage (GTDB taxonomy): Bacteria > Pseudomonadota > Alphaproteobacteria > SMXQ01 > SMXQ01 > CAMAVH01. The sequence goes on along the minus strand of DASTMO010000014.1, from coordinate 2,709 downwards.
GCGAAGATGGTGTGCTCGTCGACCGTGTAGACATGATACATGTCGTGCTGCATCTGCGCGACGACGCGGCCGAAATCCGGCACGAAACGGCCGAACACGCCGGCCTCGTTCATCCGGCGCAGCATGAATTCCGAATTGTCCGGCGCGGCGAGAATCTCCATGAACAGGCGATTCGCTTCGGCGTCGTTGCGCAGCTCGTCGTCGATTAACGGCAGGCTGCGCGTGATCAATTGCAGCGCATGGGGATGGATGTCGAGCTTGTGGCGCTGCGCCGTGTGGAACAGGCCGATCAGGCGCGTCGGGTCCTCGGCGAAGGCCTCGTCATTGGCGACATCGATGCGCCCGCCGAGCACCTTGAAGCCTTCGAGCATTTCGGCGCTCTCGCCTTTCCCGCCCCAGAACGGCAGGAAAGAGCGCGGCTTGCGCTTATGGTTGTCTTCCAGATTGGCGCAGACGATGCGCGTCAGATCGCCGACCTCCTTCGCCACCAGGAAGTAATGCTTCATGAAGCGCTCGACGCCGCGCGCGCCGGCATGGTCGCGATAGCCCATCAGGCGGCCGATCTCGCCCTGCATGTCGAAGGTGAGGCGCTCTTCCGGGCGATTGGTCAGATAGTGCAGATGGCAGCGCACAGTCCAGAGGAAGTTCTGCGCGCGCTGAAAGCGCTGCGCCTCGCGCGCAGACAAGATGCCGCGCTTGACGATGGTGGCGATGTCGTCGGTGCCGTAGATATATTTGATCAGCCAGAACAGCGTGTGCAGATCGCGCAGGCCGCCCTTGCCTTCTTTCACGTTCGGCTCGAGCACATAGCGCGAATCGCCGACGCGCTGATGGCGCGCGTCGCGCTCGGCCAATTTGGCCTCGACGAAATCGGCCTCGCTGCCGGCGACCACTTCCTTGCGGAAGCGTTTGCGCAATTCTTCCGACAGCGCGGCGTCGCCCCACAGATGGCGCGCTTCCAAGAGCGCGGTGCGGATGGTGATGTCGGCCTTGGCCTGGCGCATGCATTCGTCGACCGAGCGGATCGCCTGGCCGACCTTCAGGCCGAGATCCCACAGAAGGTAGAGCGCATATTCGATGACCTGCTCGCCGTGCGGCGTCTTCTTGTAAGGCACCAAAAACAGCAGATCGATGTCGGACTGCGGCGCCAACTCGCCGCGGCCGTAGCCGCCGACGGCGCAGACCGCGAGCTTCTCGCCCTTGGTCGGATTGGCGACCGGATAGATCACCCTTGCAGCAAAAGCGAGGATGGCGGCGATGATGCCATCCATCAGCTTGGCATTGGCGGCGACGATGTCCGCGCCGCTCGCCGAATCCTCATAGAAGCGACGGCGCACGTCGGCGCGGCCGGCCTCCATGGTCTCGCGCAGAAGTTTCAGCGCCTGGGGCCGCAGCTCGCTCGGCTTGGCCTCCGCCGCCAGCGCCGCCAGATGAGTCGCGAGCTTGGCCACCGCCGCCGAGGCAGGCGTGCGCGCGCGGCCCTTGGCGGGCGGCTCGGGAATCGTCACCTCTTCGAGAATATGGGCGGCGTCAGCGGTCATATGACTTAGATGGGCAAGGAGAGCGGCGAGTGAAGTGCCCTGACTAAAGCGGGGCTTGCTTTAAAAGCAACTTAACATGGCCGCCGGGCCGGCGCGATGGGCCTAAAGCCCTGCCGCATATGCGAAAACGCGCTATCCTGCCGGGCATCATCCAGCTTTGAGGAACCGTCATGGACGCCTTCGACTTAACCGGCCGCGTCGTCATCGTCACCGGCGGCAGCCGCGGCCTCGGGAAAGCGATGGCCTGGGGGCTGCTCGCCCATGGCGCGAAAGTGGCGCTGGCCGGCCAGGACGCTGGGCGCATCGCCCAGACCGCCGAGGAGGCCGCCGCCCAGTTCGGCGCATCCAACCTGCTCGGGCAGCGCTGCGACGTGCGCGAACGCGCCGACTGCGATGCCTTGGCGCAAGCCGCGTTGGACGCTTTCGGCAAAATCGACGTGCTGGTGAACAATGCCGCGCTCGGCCAGCGCTATGTCGGCGATTCGCCCAATTCCAAATCGACGAAATTCTGGGAGGCCGATCCGGCGCGCTGGCGCGAGGCGATCGACGTCAACATCACCGGCGGCTTTCAGATGGCGCGGGCCGTCGCGCCGACGATGATCGCGCAAGGCTGGGGCCGCATCGTCAATGTCACGACGAGCCTCGGCACCATGCAGCGCAAGCTCAACTCGCCCTACGGCGTGACCAAGGCGGGCATGGAAGCGGCGACGCTGATCTGGGCGCAGGAATTGGACGGCAGCGGCGTGACGGTGAACACGCTGATCCCGGGCAGCGCGGCGCGCACCGACATGGTGTTCAACGCACGCGGACCTTTGTTGGAGCCGGAGGTGATGGTGCCGCCGATCCTGTGGCTCGCCTCGAATCTCTCGGACGGCTTCACCGGCGGACGTTACGTGGCGAAGGAATGGGACGCGTCCCTTGCGCCCACCGACGCGGCGCTCAAAGCGCGCGAGCTACCTGTGCTAAGAGAGCCGCCGGCGGACCGGCGGTAAGGTTGTATCCCCGCTATACACAACCTGTGGGTGGTAGTCCTGGGAGAACCGCAAAATCTCGTAGACTCTTCGATGCCGCGTGCCAGAATGCAAACGCCCCGCTCGTGACGGAGCGAGGCGTTGCGTGGGCGTACGTAGCTCAACTGGATAGAGTGTGCGGAGTGGTATCCCTCGGG
>DASTMO010000013.1:0-58536 GCA_035714115.1 Alphaproteobacteria bacterium | reverse complement strand
CCGGCGCCGCGCCAGGCACTCTTTGTTGATTAGCGGCCCGTCGGGCTTTTTTGATTAACGACCCGTCGGGCTTTGTTGATTAACGACCCGTCGGGTCGATGCCCGGATAGGCGCCTTCGCTCTTAATCACGTTGTCGATGAACGACGTGTCGATCCAAGCCGCCGGCTCGACGCGCTTCAGACCTTTGAAGTCGTCGTTGTTGGCGTAGAGATCATCGGTCGTCGCCTTGGCTTCGGCCAGGTTCAGGCCGCCGTTGACGTCCCAGTTCTCTTTGTAGGCATCGCCGAGGAATTCGAGCGCGGCGCGATCAGTGTTCGGCAAAGCCTTGGCCATGGCGTCAACCCACAGCTTCGGGTTCTTGGCGAAATCGCGCGAGGCCTTCATGGTCGCGCGGACCACGGCTTCGACCTCTTTGGCCTTGTTCTTGGCGGTGTCGGCGCTAACCACGTTCAGCTTGGAGATCAGCGGCGCGCCCTTGTAGTAGTCGGCCTGGGTGACCAGGATGCCGAGCGCGCTCTTGTCAGGCAGGCTGGTCCACACGCCGATCGAGATCGTCGTGGCGTCGACCTTGCCGGCCGCCAGTGAGGTGGCGCGCACCGGCGGCTGGCCGACGGCGAGATAGTCGATCTTGCTGACGTCGACGCCGAGCGAGGAGAGCACGGTGCGGGTCAGCGAATAGTCGACGGCGCCGACGCGGCTGACGCCGAAGGTCTTGCCTTCGAGCTGCTTGGGCGACGTGATGCTTTTCTTGGCGGCGATGATGAAGGGCAGCGCCTTGTCGGGCGACACTACGCCTTTGATGTTCATCTGCTCGCGCGCGACGAGCTGCACGGCGACGTCGAAGCCGATGTTGGCCATGTCGCCCTGGCCGGAGCGCAGCGCGGCGACGGCCGACGGCGTCTGCTGGACGCGGACGATCTCAACGTCGACGCCTTCCTTTTTGTAGTAGCCGAGCTCGAGCGCCATATCGATCACCGAATTCGGCACCAAAGGCGGCTCGAGGTGGGTGACGATGATCTTGAACGGCGCAGCGCTCGCGGGAGCGCTCAAAAAAGCCGCGCCGGCGAGCAACGCCGCGGCGATGCCCAGCTTGCCCAGTTTCGATCCGATCATAACTCTTCTCTCCTGTTGCAGGTTTCCGACGAAATGATGCCGCCGATCTGGGGGGCGAGCGGAGGCGCAGGCCTAGTTTCTTATTGCTGCATGTCCCAGAAAACGACCGGGCACATGCCGACGCCCTTGACGGGCTTATGCTGAATGAAGGTCGGCTTGGCGTCTTCGACGACGCCGAGCACCGTCACGTAATTCAAGAATTCGGCCGTCGAGTTGCCCTCTTCGATGAGGCGCGGGACGGTCAGGGTCTTGAGAATCTCGTCGCGCTGGCCGTTCTTCATCTGCTCGATCATCCAGCGCGTGAAGTCCATGTTGTACTTGCCCATCTTCGGGCCGCCGACTTCCACGGTGAGGTTGAACGAACCGATGACGGCGACTCGCTCCTTGCCGGGCCAAGCTTCGATCGAGCGGCGGATGAACTGGCCGAGCTCGTACCAGCGCTGGTTCGTCGCGATCGGATAACCGAACGCATTGGTCATCACCGGCACCACCGGCAGATCTTCTTCCGGGCGGACGAAGGACAGCGGCACGGTGAAGGCGTGGTCGATCTTGAACTCGCGGACCTGGGAGAACTGGATACCCTGCTCGACGCCCTCGCGCAGGAGGTAGCCGGCGAAATCCTCATGCACCTTCGTTTTGTAGCTCGGCAGGTGCATGATTTCGGATTCGTACCAGAACGGCCCTTCGGCCGTCGGCGCGATGCCGACGGCGAAGGTCGGCATATTGTCGAGGAAGAAGTTATCGACGTGGTCGTTCGCCACCGCGACGATCATGTCGGGCTTGGTCTCGGCCAGCATCTTGCGCACGTCGGCGAAGGCAGCATAGAGCGTGTCGAGATCGGCCTTGTCCGCCTGGTCGCGGTTCCAGAAGATGCGCGGATTGTGGGTTGATGCGACGACGGAAACGATTTCAGCCATAGTCAGTACTCCGATGAATGATCGGCGAATTGCGGATTACGAGCGGTCGCTGTTGTAGCGCCAGCGGGCCATGCGCTTTTCCAGAAGCTTCAGGCTCTGCATCATGCAAACGCCGATGATGGCGAGGCAGAAGACGACCACGAAGTAAGGCGCCATGCGGAAGGTGTTGCCGTAGATCGACAGCAGGCCCCCCAGCCCCTTCACCGCCGTATAAAGTTCGGCGACGACGGTGTTGATCAGCGCGAGCGACGCGCCGACGCGTAGGCCAGCAGTGATGTAGGGCAACGCGCCCGGCAGCATGATGGTGCGGAAGATCTGCGTCTCGCTGGCGCCGGCCGAGCGGGCCATCTCGATCAACTCGCCGTCGCTGTTGAGCACGCCGGCGTAGGTGTTGATGAGGATCGGCATCACCGCGCCGAGGAACACGACGACGATCTTGGCTTCGTAGCCGAGGCCGAGGAAGACGATGATCAGCGGAATGAAGGAGACGCGCGGCGTGGCGGCGAGCGCATCGACGTAGATTTCCAGCGTCGAGCCGAGAACCCGGAATCCGCCCATCAGCAGGCCGACCGGAATGGCGACGATGGCGGCGACGATGTAGCCCGCGAAGCAGACCATGATGCTGTCTGCCGCGGCGCGCGGCACGCTGCCGTCGCCGAACGTCTGCACGGCGGCTTGCCAGGTCTGCCAGGGCGTCGGCACGAAGTTCTGGCCGACCAGCTTGGCGACGGCCCACCAGACGAGCAGGAAGATGCCGAAGGCCAGCAGGCGCCAGACGTTGATGTTCACATGGCTGAGGCGCGGGCCGAGATGCGGCCGGCGCTGCGGAAGCGGATGAGTGCCCCCCGTGTTGCTCATCGCGCTCTCCTTAGGCCGGGGTGGTGGCGTCGGTGTGGGGGTAGTAGTCGTACCAGACGTTCGGCACCCCCTGGATCTTCGGCACGACGTGCTCGATGTACCATTCGCGCGGGTTCAAGACCGCCGAGAGATGGAACAGCAGAACCGGATGGGTGTGCAGCGCCCAGAGCTTCGGGAAGTCGCGTCCCTCGAGCGCGGTGCGCTCCTCGGGGGTCAGATCGAACTCGTCGAGCACCGACATGTCGCCATCGCGGAAGGCCATGGTCTTGTCGCGATCGACATAGACATGGTGGATAGCGCGGTTCAGCTCATACACGGACATGGTCGACTCCCCCTCAAGCGACGGCGCCGGACAGGCCGGGCCGCTGAACAACCGATCGACGACAGGTTAACCGCTGCTCACTTCATCCTAAAGCGAACGCTGGCTCTTAACTCGCTGATGCCTATTTTTTGATCGACTAACTCAGTCGATGGCAATTTAGGCAATGCACCCGGTAACAACCTATCGTCTGACTATGACAAGGAAACGCTAGATGTCAGGAAAACCGAAGACTAAGAGTATTTCAGGATTGCTCCATAGGTGACACCTATACCCAGAATGGTTATGCTCCTGGAATCATTAAGACAAGGATTAGCGTCCCATGAATGATCGGCAACTCCGATATGCCATTGCCGTTTGGCGAGAGCGCAGCTTCAGTCGCGCCGCCGAAAAGCTCGGCGTGTCGCAGCCCTCCTTGAGCGAACAAGTCCGTCTTCTAGAAGATGAGCTTGGCTTCAGCCTGTTCGATCGTTCGAGCCGCGGCGTCGAGGCCAGCATCAACGGCCGCACCTTCCTGCAGAACGCCGACGACGTCGTGATGGGCATGTCGGCTTTGAAGGATCTGGCGCGCGAACTGCGCGGCAGCCCCGGCTCCACCATCCGCATCGGCATCTGCTCGGGCATCGCCAACACGATGGTGCCGCAGATCGCCCAGGTTCTGAAGGCGTTCAGCGCCTCGATCCGTCTCGATCTGGTCACGACTACGACCCGCCGCATCCACCGCTTCGTCGAACTGCAGCGCCTCGATGTCGGACTGTTCCTGGAAGGCGATCCGAAAAGCCTGCCGCATGAGCTGAAGGTCACACGCCTGTCGGAAACCGATCTCGTCCTGCTTGCCGCGCCGGGTCATGCCATCGCGGCGGCGGCGCGTCCGGTTGATCTCGCGGCCATCAGCGAGCATCCGCTCATCGCCAATGAGACGCGCGTTGGCTACGGCCGCCTGGTGATGGCCATGTTCGCGGCGCAGGGCCTGTCGCCCACCATCATGGCCGATTGCGACAATCTCGAATCGCTCAAAATGATGGTGAAGTCGGGTGCCGGCCTCGCCATTGCGCCGCAAATCGCGGCGGAGCGCGAGATCGCTGCCGGCGAGTTGCTCGCCCTGCCCTTGCGCCCGCGCCGCCGCGTCGCCCTGCTGCTGATCCGCCGCAACGAATCGATGCCGCCGCGCGTCGAGCAATGCGTGGAGCATCTGACGCAGGCTCTCACCGACGGGACTCTGACGCCGGCGTGAGACGTTTCGTTCTCATCGCCGCGTTTCTCACTGCCGCTATCGGCGCGCCGGCGTTCGCCGATGTCCGCGTGCAGGGCGACGGTCTGCTGGTCGACGGCAAGCCGTTCGTCGCCAAGGGCGCCTCCGGCCATACCCGCCTCGCCGAACTGAAGGCGCTCGGCGCCAACGTGGTGCGCACCTACGGCGAGGAAGGTCCGGCTGTGATCGCCGAGGCCGAGAAGCTCGGCCTCAAGGTCATTTACGGCTTCTGGCTCGAACATCCGCGTCGCGGTTTCAATTATGCCGACCGCGCGCAAGCCGAGCGGCAGCTCGCGCAACTGCGCGAGACCGTTCTGAAATACCGCAACAGCCCGGCATTGCTCGCCTGGGGACTCGGCAACGAGGTCGAGTCCGAGCTGGAGGACGATTCCATCGTCTGGCCCGCCATCGGCGAAGCGGCCAAGCTGGTCAAATCGCTCGATCCCGATCACCCGCGCATGGCCGTGATCGCCGAGGCCGGCAACGACAAGATCGCCAAGATCATGCGCCAGGCGCCCGACATCGATCTGCTCGGCGTCAATTCCTATGGCGGCGCGCTGCTCGATCTGCCTGAGCGCGTACGCGCGCAAGGCTGGCGCGGCCCGATGATCGTCACCGAGCTCGGCGCCGAGGGACAATGGCAGGCGCCGGTCAAATCGTGGGGCGCGGCGGTCGAACTGACCAGCACCGACAAGGCGGCGCGGCTGCGCCAATATCTGCACAGCCTGACGCCCAAGACCGCAGGCCAGATTTTGTTCTACTGGGGCCAGAAGCAAGAAGTGACGCCGACCTGGCATAGCCTATTCCTGCCGAGCGGCGAGCTGATCGAAGCGGCCGACGTGATGGGCGAGTTCTGGGGCGCAGGCTTGAAGAACCACGCGCCGCGCATCGCCGCCCTCGCCTTCGAGACGCCCAACAACACCATGGGCGCAGACAGTTTTGCGGCGAACGCCAAGATGACGGCGCGCGTCAACGGCCTCGATCCCGACGGCGACGCCATCCGCGTCGAATGGCGCGTGATGCAGGAGAGCCGCGATCTGCGCAAAGCCGGCGATCTGGAAAATGTGCCGCCGGATCATCCCGAAGCGCTGCGCGCCGCGCGCGGCGGCGCCGGCGAATGGCGCGTCGATGTCGGCGGCTTGGCGCCGGGCGCCTATCGGCTGTTCGTCGTGCTGCACGACGGCAAAGGCGCGGCGGCGACCGGCAACCTGCCCTTCCTGATTCGCTAACGGTTCAAGGCGAACCGATGCAGCACCATGCCGGCGAGCATGGCGGCGACGAAGAGCCACGTCTGCCACAGCCCGAGCGTCAATCCCGCGATCGCCGGTCCGGGGCAATAGCCGGCCAATCCCCAGCCGATGCCGAAGACGATCGCGCCCAGCACGAGGCGCTTGTCGATGTCGCGCCGAGCGGGAATGTCGAAGCGTTCGCCGCAGACCGGGCGGATGCGACGATCGGCGATCCAGAAAGCCGGCGCGGCGACGATCAGCGCGCCGACCATCACCAGGATCAGGCTGGGATCCCAATCGCCGGCGATGTCGAGAAATCCAAGCACTTTGGCCGGGTCGATCATCTGCGAGACCGCGAGACCCGCTCCGAACAGCAGACCGGCGAGCAAGGCGGCGAGATGGCGTGTGGTCATGGGACGGGGCGTCATGCGAAGAGATGGCGCGCGGCATAGGCGGCGGCCATCCCGGCAAGGATGAACAGAACGGTCGCGGCGAGCGAACGAGGCGACAGACGCGCCACGCCGCAAATGCCGTGGCCGCTGGTGCAGCCGCTGCCGAGCCGCGTGCCGAAGCCGACGAGTAGTCCGGCGGCGATCAGCAATGGGATGGATGCAGCGACGGTCGCTTGCGGCCAGCGCCAGATCAGACCGACCAGCAGCGGCCCGCCGAGCAGGCCGACGAAGAAGGCGATGCGTTCGCCCTTCTCGCTCCCGGCTTGGCCATCGAGCAGGCCGCCGAGAATGCCGCTGACGCCGGCGATGCGACCGTTGAGCAGCAGCAGAAGCGCGGCGGCGAGCCCGATCATCCCGCCGCCGATCAAGGCGGATATGGGGGTGAACGAGCTCATCCGGCGCTTATCCTTTCGTCAATTCCAGGGGCCGAGCAGCGTTTCGCCGGCATAGGTGTCGCTCATGCCCTCGATGGTCTCGGGCCAGACGCCGGGCTTCACCTGACGGCGCTGCGATGCCTGGCGCGGCTTGCCGTCCCAGCCGATCTGCTCCATCGAGGAGTAGAACTGGATCGCCTGGTTGTCGCCGTCGAGCGCGAAGAAGCTGTAGTCGATGCCGGGGTAAAGCTCGCCGGGCAGCTCCTTGATCTGGACACCCTGCTCTTGCAGGAAGGCTTTTGCGTCGCGCAGCTGCTTGTAATTGGCGACCTGCACGCCGAAGCTCATCAGCTTGCTGTTCTCCGACAGGCCGATGTCCTTGCGCAGCTCGACGGGATAGAGCGCCAAGGAATGATGTTCGGTGTTGTTGCGCAGGAAGACGCAGCGATGGCCCTTGCAGGTCGTTTCCTCGGTCACGATGAAGCCGAGCATGTCGCGATAGAATTTCAGCGACGCTTCGAGATCGCTGCAGAACAGGCGCACCGGCCCGATGCGCGTGATCTTGAACGGGCGCGCCAAGAGGATGCCTTGCACGTCATATTTCTCGGGCAGCGTCTCCGTGTGGCGATAGCCGGTGCGCGGGTCCATGCCTTTGGCGATGGCCTCGCTCACTTCGGCATATTCCGACTTATGCGGTAGCGCCGGAAATTCGTGGTATTCGCCGTCATGCATGGAATGCGGCTTGGAGTAACCGTCCCAGCCGATCTGCTCGATGCCGTAAAACAGCTCGTTCTGGAACCAGTCCGGATCCATGAGGTAGGTGTGCCAGTTCGATCCCGGCATGTCGCGGCCGCGCCGCACCATGTTGTTGCCGTTCTCGGTTAGCCATTTGTCGGCGCCGACGACCTCTTCGAGGCTCTGCACCTGCCAAGTGATCTGGTTGACGTTGACGTCATTGCGCCAGCGGCCGAGCCGATCCATCGCGCCGCGCACACGGTGATTGTAGAGCACGAAGGCGTGATGATCGGACTGGTAGCGGAAGAAGTAGCCGTGATGATCGCCGAAGTCCTTGATCGCGTCCGGCTTGGGCTTGCCGCCGAGCGGATCGCGCACGTCGACGATGCGAAAACCCAGCAGGTCCTTATAGAACCGCTTGCCCTTCTCCATATCGATGACATTGATGCCGAAATGGCCGAGCCGGCGGATCTTGAACGGCCGCTCAAGCAGCACGCCGCCAACGTTGAATGTCTTGCCGGTCATCTCGGTCGCCATCTTCGCCTCCTGGGGATTTTATGTCTCGTTGAGGCGCATCATAGCCGATCCGGCGGACGCGGCCAGCCCTCGGGCCGCCGCGGAACCGTTACGGATTGTTGCCGGGAGCGATCAGGCGCCCCAGTCCAGCAGGATCGCGCGCAGCGCTTGCGAGGCCAGTTCGATGTCCTGCGGCGCGGCGGATTCGCGCGGGCTGCCGCTGTCCGCGCAGCGAACGAGCAGCAATCCGACGTCGGTCATGCTGCCGAACATGACCGCGTCGTGCTGGCCGCCGCTTGGCAAGCTATGGACCGCGACGCCGGTCTTGACCACCGCATCGGCGATGCGCCGCGTCATGCGCGGCGCGCAGCCGACGGCCGGCAGGCGCAGCATCTCCGATTGCGCGACGGAAATTGCGCGCCGCGCGGCGATGGCGGCGATCTCGCCGTCGATCTCTTCGAGCGCCGCGTCCCGTTCGGCGTCGCTGCTGCCGCGCACTTCGAACGCCAGTTCGCAACGGCCCGGCACGATATGGGCCATGCCGTCCGGCACGACGATCCGGCCGACGGTGCCGGAAACGGCGGGCATGTGAGAGCAGATCTTTTCGACGGCAAGAAGGATCTCCGCCGCTGCCGCCGCGGCGTCCTTGCGATAGCCCATGGGCACGGAAGCACCGTCCGCCGTCTCGCCTGTCACGATCAACTGGCGGCGCACCGTGCCGGCGATGGCGGTGACGACGCCGAGGGGCGAGACGCTGTTGTGCAGAACCGGGCCCGGTTCGACGTCGATTTCGAGATAGCCGAGCAAAGACTGCGGATCGCGCGCGGCATCGGGGATTTCATCGGCCGGCAGCCCGGCATCGCGCAAGGCATCCGCCAGCGCCACGCCGTCCTTGTCGCGCGCTTGCAGAGCGGCATTGTCGAACCGCCGCGCCAACGCGCTGCTGGCCAGATAATGGGTGCCGAAGCGCAGCCCCTTCTTATCGGCGAAAGCCGCGATTTCGAGATGGAACGGCAGCTTGCGCCCTTCCGCCTTAAGCCGCGCGGCGATGGCGATGGCGAGGAGCGCGCCGAGCCTGCCGGCGTAGCGGCCAGAATCGCGCGTGGTGTCATAATGGGAGCCGAGGATCAGCGTCTTGGCGTCGGGATCATCGCTCGCCCAGCGTCCGACGACAGTGTTCAGCGCGTCGACGCGGGCCTTGAGGCCGGCGGCGGCCATCCATTGACGCAGTTGCTTCGCCACGGCGCGATGGGCCGGGGTCAGATAGCCGCAGGTCAGGCCGCCGGGCAGATCGCTCCAGCGCGCGAGGTGATCGATGCGCGGCAGAATCTCCCGGCTGATGGAAAGGCTGGCTGTGTCGGACATGAGCGGCACCTTGCCATAGGGCCGGCGCAGCGTCGAGAGAGGCCGGCCAAACGAAAAGGGCGCGGCTCGCGCCGCGCCCTTCTCTAGCCCCTCAGCCGGAAGCTCAATCCTGATGGATCGAGCGGTGCCGGGTTTCCTTCAGGAACAGCACGCCGATGACGAGAGTCATCACCGCGATGCCGATCGGATACCACAGGCCTTGGTAGATGTTGCCCGAGGTGGCGACGATGGCCGTCGCCAACAGAGGCAGCATGCCGCCGAACCAGCCGTTGCCGATGTGGTACGGCAGCGACATGGATGTGTAGCGGATCTTTGTCGGGAACATCTCGACGAGGAACGCCGCGATCGGCCCGTACACCATGGTCACGTAGAGCACCATGATGACGAGGATGAGCAGCGTCATCGGGTAGTTGATCTTCGACTTGTCAGCCGTGGCCGGATAGCCGCTGGCCTTCAGCGCTTCGGCGTAAGCCTGAGCGTTCCAGCCGTTCAGCGTCGTGTCGCCGATCTTCGTCACCACAGCTTGGCCCGGAACCCCCGGAACCGAGTCGAACGACAAGCCCGACTTGGTCAGGAAGTCCTTCGCGCGGTCGCAATCGGTGAACTTGGTGCCAGGCAGCACGAAGATGTGGAAGTTGCAGTCGTTCGCCGCAACGCTGATCTTCGTCTTCTGCTGATAGGCTTCCAGAGCCGGGTTGGCATAGTGCGTCAAGGCCTGGAACAGCGGGAAGTAGGTCAGCGCCGCGATGGCGCAGCCCGCCAGGATGATCTTCAGGCGGCCGATCTTGTCGGACAGCCGGCCGAAGATGACGAAGAACGGCGTGCCGATGAGCAGCGAAGCGCCGATCAGCATGTAGGCCGTCAGGTAGTCCACTTTCAGCGTGATCGTCAGGAAGAACAGGGCGTAGAACTGACCCGTGTACCAGACGACGCCCTGGCCGGCGGTGGCGCCGAGCAGAGCGAGCAGGACGTACTTGTTGTTCGGGTAGCGCAGGAAGCTGTCGGTCAGCGGCGACTTGGAGCCTTTGCCTTCCGCCTTCATGCGCTGGAACACCGGCGATTCGTTCAGCTTGAGCCGGATGTAGACCGAGAAGATCAGCAGGACGATCGAGAGCAGGAACGGAATGCGCCAGCCCCAGCTCGCGAAGGTCGCCGTGTCCATGCTGACGCGGCTGACGCCGATCACCAGCAGCGACAGGAAGAAGCCCATCGTCGCGGTGGTCTGGATCCAGCTCGTCGCGTAGCCGCGACGGTCGTCGGCGGCATGTTCGGCGACGTAGGTCGCCGCGCCGCCGTATTCGCCGCCAAGCGCGAGACCCTGCAGCAGACGCAAGGTCACGAGGATGATGGGAGCCGCGATGCCGATCGAGGCATAAGTCGGCAGGAAGCCGACAGCCGCCGTCGAGGCGCCCATCACGAGGATGGTCACCAGGAAGGTGTATTTGCGGCCGACGAGATCGCCGATGCGGCCGAACACGAGCGCGCCGAACGGCCTGACCAGGAAGCCCGCCGCGTAAGTGGCGAAAGCGGAGAGCAGCGCCGCCGTGTCATTGCCCGGCGGAAAAAAAAGCGCCGCAAAGAACGGCGCCAACGTCGCATAGAGGTAGAAGTCGTACCACTCGAACACCGTGCCGAGCGAAGAAGCGAAAATGACTTTTCGTTCTTCGGCACGAGTCGCGGGTGCGGACATAGCCGCAGAGCTCGCAACAGACATAGGTAAAGCCTCCGGTCAGAGTTCTTTTTTCTGGCCGCGGCGCCCCCGCTTATCCTGCGGTATGCGTCCGCAGCTTTTTCACACTAGCCGGGTGGAAAATCGCTCGCAACGCGGATTCGATGCTGCATTGCGGTATCCCTGGGAGAAATCTCAAAACCTGCGCAGTTTTAGCGACCGATTGAAAACGGTTTCAAACTGGTAATCGCACGGTTTCAAGGCACGGCGGCGTCATCGCATAGCGCTGTCCAATGTCATCATCGTCGCGGGCTATACCAATGCGTAGCAATGATGCAAACGAGCGGAATATGGGCGGAGGAAGCCTGTCTGCTTGATCAGGCAGCGCGGCCCTTCGCTTTGGCCGCCTGTAGCGCGCGCCAGATTTTCTCGGGCGTCGCCGGCATGTCGATGTGGGTGACGCCATGGACCGATAGCGCGTCGACCACGGCATTGGCGACGGCGGGCATGGAGCCGACGGTGCCCGCCTCGCCAGCGCCCTTCACGCCGAGCGGGTTGGTCTTGGTCGGCACCGGATTGCAGACCACGTCGATATGGCACATATGCGCGGCGCGCGGCATGCCGTAATCGAGGAAGCTGGCGGTCGTCAGCTGGCCATCGGCGTCGTAGCGCACGTCTTCCATCAGGATCTGGCCGAGCCCTTGGGCGATGCCGCCGTGAATCTGGCCATGCAGCAGCAGCGGATTCATCACCGTGCCGACATCGTCGACGACCTTGTAGGCGAGCACATCGACCTCGCCGGTCTCCTCGTCAATCTCCAGCTCGCAGACATGGCAGCCGTTCGGATAGTTGGCGGCATTGGCCACATAGACCGCCTGCTCGATCAGACCCGGCTCCATGCCCTTGGGCAATTCCTTGGGATTGAGGGCGATCTTGGCGATTTCCTTGATCGTCAGGCTGCGATTGCTGCCGGCGGCGGAGAACACGCCATCGACGAACTTGATCTGATCGGGCGTCGTCTCCAGCGCATGGGCGGCGATGACGGTCGCTTTGGCGATGACCTTATCGGTGGCTTGCAGCACCGCGCCGCCGCCGAGCGTGGCCGAGCGTGAGCCGCCCGAGCCATGGCCGAAAGCGACTTTGTCGGTGTCGCCGGAGATGTAGCGCACGTCGCTCATGGCGAGGCCAAGCTTGTCGCAGACGATCTGCTTGAACACGGTCTCATGCCCCTGCCCGGCGCCGACCGAGCCTGCGTAGATCGTCGCGCCGCCCGACCGGTCGAATCGCAGCTCGGCGCCTTCGACGCCGTTGTTCGCGGCCTTCTCGATGGTGTTGGAGAAGCCGAAGCCGCGCAGCTTGCCGCGCGCTTTCGATTCGGCCCGGCGCTTGGCGAAGCCATTCGCGTCGGCCAATTCCAGCGCCATGGTCATGTTCTTCTGGAATTCGCCGGAATCGTATTTGAAGGTCAAGCCGGTCTTGTAGGGCATGGCCGAGGGCGGAATCGTGTTCTTGCGGCGCAGCTCGGCCGGGTCCATGGCCAGCTTGTCGGCGGCGAGATCGACAATGCGCTCGATCATGTAGGCCGCTTCAGGGCGTCCGGCGCCGCGATAAGGCCGCGTCGGGTTGGTGTTGCTGAACAGGCCGACGACATGGACATGAATCGCCGGGGTCGTATAGACGCCGGCCACCGAGCCGATATTGTTCACCGGCGGATTGGTGGTGCCCTGCATCAGATGGCTGCCGAGATTGGCCAGGCTCTTGAGCTTGAGCGCGAGAAATTTGCCGTCGTCGTCGAGCGCCAGCGAGATGTCGATGACATTGTCGCGCCCGTGCGAGTCGGACATGAAGGCTTCGGCGCGGTTGCTCATCCATTTGACCGGGCGGCCCGTCAACTTGGCGGCGAGCATGCAGAGCGGAATTTCCGGATAGACCGCCGACTTCATGCCGAAGCTGCCGCCGACATCGCCAGCGACGACGCGCACCTGGCCTTCGTTCACCTTCACCAGCTTGGCGAGCTGCGCGCGATAGGGATGCGCGCCCTGCACCGGGGTGTGGACGGTATAGGCTTCGTCCTGCGCGTCCCAGGCGGCGACGCAGCCGCGCGGCTCCATGCTGCTTGGCGCGACGCGGTTGATAACGAAGCGCTCGGACACGACATGTTTAGCCTTGGCGAAGCCGTCGTCGACGGCGGCTTTGTCGCCGATCTCATGGACGAAGCAGACATTGCCGGCGCAATCGTCCCACACCAGCGGCGCGCCCGGCTCGGCGGAAGCGGCGGTGTCGGTGACGGCGGCGATCGGCTGATAATCCACGACAACGGCCTCGGCGGCGTCGAGCGCTTGGGTCAAGGTCTCGGCGATGACGAAGGCGACCGGATCGCCGACGCGCCGCACGCGGTCCTTGGCCAGCGCCGGAGACGGCGTGGCGAACTGCGGCGAACCGTCCGGGCGTTTGTAATTGCCGCCGCCGGGGATGTCGCGAAAGCCGGACGCGGCCCAGTCCGCATGGGTCAGGACCGCGACCACGCCGGGCAGCGCCAGAGCCGGCGCCGTGTCGATGGACAGGATCTTGGCATGGGCATGGGGCGAGCGGACGAAGACGGCATGGGCCATGCGCGGCAGGACGATGTCGCCGACATAGCGGCCGCCGCCGCGCAACAGGCGCGGATCTTCCGATCGCGGGACGCTCTGGCCCAAGGCATATTCGCCCATGTCTCTCTCCCCAACGGCTTTGTTTTGCGCATTTCAGCGCAAGTCGCCGCGCCGCGCCAGCCGTAGTTGCGAAACGTCCGGGCCGCCCCGGCGTTGACGAGAGGCCGGCCGCTCCCGATGATGGCGGCCACTCCTATTTGGTGACGGTATCGTGTTCGTTCTCATCCCCGCTCTGTTCAAGGCCTTCGGCCAACTCGACGACCCGGCGTTCCGCCGCGTCATGTGGCGCGGCGTCGGCTATTCTGCCGTGCTCTTCGGCATTCTAGTGGCGCTGTCCTGGTGGGGGCTTTCGGCCCTCACCTTCTTCGGCATCGGCTGGGCCGACACGCTGGTGACCGTGTTCGGCGGATTGGCCGCGACCGCCTTGGCCGTGCTGCTCTTTCCCGGCGCTATGATCGCGGTGCAGAGCATGTTGCTCGACGATGCCGCCGAGGCGGTCGAGAAGCGCCATTACCCGCATGTGTCGGCTGCCGCGCCGACCTTCGCGGCCTCGGTCTGGTCGTCCCTGCGCCTCGGCATCGCCACCGTGCTGCTCAACCTGCTGGTCTTGCCGCTCTACTTTATTCCGCTGCTGAACCTGATCGTGTTCTACGCGCTCAACGGCTATCTCTACGGCCGCGAATATTTCGAGTTGGTTGCCCTGCGCCGCATGTCCGCCGAGGAGGCCAAGGTGATGCGCAAGCGCCATTCCGGCGGGCTTTTCATCGCGGGCTTACTGGCGGCGGGCCTGTTCAGCATTCCCATCGTTGGCTGGTTTATGCCGGCGATCGTCGCCGCCGTCATGGTGCATGTCTTCGAGGCTTTGCGTCGGCGCGAGGAGAACCTGCTGCGATGACAAACCCCGATGGGATTCTGGACTTCTGGTTCGGTTCGGCCGGTTCGCCCGAGCGCGAAAGGCCGCGCGAGGTCTGGTTCAAAGGCGGTGCGGCCTACGACGAGCTGCTGCGCGATAGCTTTTTGGCGGATCAGCGGCGCGCCGCTGCCGGCGAATATGACGCCTGGACCAATAACCCGGAAGGCACGGTCGCGCTTCTTCTTCTGCTCGACCAGTTGCCGCGCAATCTCTATCGCGGCACGCCGCAAGCCTTCGCCACGGATGCCCGCGCCCGCGAGATTGCCGGCATCACGGTGCCGCGCGGTTTTGACCAACTCTTGCCGCCGGTCTGGCGCTGGTTCGTCTATTTGCCCTTCGAACATAGCGAGAGCCTGGCGGACCAGGAGCGCAGCGTCGCCCTGTTCGCGGCCTTGCCCGCCGCGCCCGAGCATGATGAGCCGAAGGATTACGCCAAGCGCCATTATGACGTGATCAAGCGCTTCGGCCGCTTTCCGCACCGCAACGCGATCCTCGGGCGCGTCTCGACCCCCGAAGAGATCGAGTTCTTGAAACAGCCGGGCTCGAGTTTCTAGCTCTGGGCGATGCCAGGGCGGTCGCTGGCGAGCGATTGAGCCTGCACCAACTGCGCGAAGGCGCCGTTCTTGGCCATCAGTTCAGTGTAGCCGCCGCGTTCGACGATGCGGCCGTTCTCCATGACGATGACCTGATCGGCGCGGCGGATGGTCGAGAGGCGATGCGCGATGACGAAGGTCGTGCGGCCCTGCATCAGGGCGTCGAGCGCCTGTTGCACCTTGGCTTCCGTCACCGTGTCGAGGGCGCTGGTCGCCTCGTCGAGGATCAGGATCGGCGGATCTTTCAGCAGCGCGCGGGCGATGGCGATGCGCTGGCGTTCGCCGCCTGACAGCGAGCGGCCGCGCTCGCCGACCAGGGTCTGATAGCCGTTCGGCTGCGCCATGATGAAGTCATGCGCCTGGGCCAGCTTGGCGGCGGCGATCAGCTCCTCGTCCGTCGCGTCCGGTTTACCGACGCGCAGGTTGGTGGCGATGGAGCGGTAGAACAGCGTGCTTTCCTGGAACACGACGCCGATGTTTCGGCGCAGCGAGGTCAGCGTGATGTCGCGAATATCATGGCCGTCGACCGTGATGCGGCCGGTGCGCGGATCCCACAGGCGATGCAGCAGGCCCATGGCGGAGCTCTTGCCGGCGCCGGTCGGGCCGACGATGGCGACCATCTGGCCGGCCTTCACGTCGAAGGTCAGGTCGGCCAGCGTGTCGCGCACGCCGTCATAGGACAGCGCCACATGGTCGAACGCGACGTCGCCCTTCACGGCGGTCAATTCCATCGCGTTCGGCTTCTCGATGACCGAGGATCGTGCGTCAAGCACGCCGAAATATTCCTCGAGCGAATGCATCTGGAAGAACAGTTTGCCGGCGAAGCTCATGGCCTGCTCCAGGCGGCCGATCAACAGCGTGGCGAAGCCCATGAAGGCGACGATCTCGCCGACCGTGGTCAGGCCGTGCAGGAACAGCCAGGTGCCGAGCATGAAAATGGCGATGACGGTCAGCGTCGAGGAGGCGCGCGTCAGCACCGTCACCACCGCCCACCAGGTCAGCACCGGGAATTGCGCGCGCAGCACGCGGTTGGTGAGCTCGCCGAGCTGCTGCACCTCGAGAGCGAGGCGCACGAAGCTTTGGATAAGATTGATGTTGCCCAGCGCGTCGCCGGCGCGTTCGGCCAGTTCCGAATGGAATTCCTGAACGTTCGACTGCGCCTTCTCGGTCTTGTTGATGACGATCACCGACATGATCGAGAAAAAGACCATCAGCAGGATCAGCAGCAGCGCCAGACGCCAATTCATGAACAGCGTGAGAGGCAGCAGCACGATCAGGATGACGAAGGTCGAGAGGTGCTCGCGGAAGAAGGCCAGCCAGATGCCGAACAGGTTGTCGGCGCCTTCCAGCATCACTTTGAGCAGGCGGCCTGAATGGGTGCCGGCATGGAAGGACAACGGCAGCGATAGCACATGTTCGAAATAGCTCGCCAGGGCCGCGAGGCGGCGGCGATGGGCCATGCGGTCGGAATGAAGCGCGACGAGAATATTGGCGACGATGCCGCCGACGCCCACGGCGCCCCAGAAGACCAGCAGCTGCAGGCTGGCGCTCCAGACCTCCTCGGGCGGCTTGCCGGCGGCTCCGGCCAAGGTGTCGACCACCTTGCCGAACAGTACCGGTTCGAGGAATTGCAGGCCGGCGAGCGCGACGTCGGCGAACGCGAGGAAAATCGCCAGGTTGCGCTCGGGCTTCAGCAGGCCGAGCACGCGGCGGTAGATGTGGACAAATTTCATGGCCGGAATCTATAGCGCGATCTTGGGCTTATGGCGAATAGCCTTTAAGGTGGCGGCATGAGCCCTTTACGTTTTTGGCAAGACCTGACCTGGCCTGAGATCGACGCGCTCGATCCGGCGCACGCCCTCGCCATCCTGCCGGTCGCCGCCGTCGAGCAGCACGGCCCGCATCTGCCCTTGTCGGTGGACGCGGACATCAATGCCGGCCTCTTGGCAGCCGTGTCGAGCCAGGCGCCGGCCTTCGTGCTGCCGCCGCAGATCGTCGGCTTCAGCTTGGAGCATACGGCCTTCCCCGGCACGCTCAGCCACGACCCGGAGACGCTGCGTCGCGCCTGGATCGAGATCGGCCTGTCCGTGCGTCAAGCGGGCTTGCGCAAGCTTCTGATCCTCAATTCGCATGGCGGCCAACCGCAGGTGGCGGGCATCGTTGCGCGCGAGTTGCGCGCCTGGGGCATGATGGTGACGACGGCGGCCAGCTTCGCGCTCGGTTTGCCGGATGGATTGTTTCCGGACGAAGAGCTGCGCCACGGCATTCATGGCGGCGCGGTCGAGACGTCGCTGATGCTGCATCTCAAGCCCGGCGCGGTGCGCCGCGATAAGATCGCCGATTTCCGCTCGGCGGCTATCAATGTCGAGAAGAGTCATGAATTGCTGCGGCTCGAAAGCGAGGCCGTGCAGGTCGGCTGGATGACGCAGGATTTGAATGCTTCGGGCGCTTGCGGCGATGCCCGCCTCGCTTCGGCCGAAGCCGGCAAGGCGATTCTCGATCACATGGCCGGCAAGCTGGCGGTACTGATCGCGGAAATCTCCGCCTATCCGCTCGCCAATCTCAAGGATCGCTCCTAACGCCCCATCATTCGCAGCAAGGTTCGGTCCTTGCGGATGAAATGATGGAACAGCGCGCCGCCGATATGGGCGCAGAGCGCCAGCGCCATCAGGATGCCGATGAGCGCATGGATGCTCAGGATCTGCTTCGATAGAGCCTCGTTCTTGGCGAGGACGCCGGGGATCTCGAACAGCCAGAAGAAATTCACCGTCGCGCCGAAGGCGGAGACGCCGAGGTAGCCGAGGATCGGATTGACGAGCAGCCCGCCGTAGAGCGCCCAATGGGTCAGTTCGGCGGCCAGCTTCATCAGCGCCGGAATGTCGTCCTGCATCGGCGGCGGCGGATTGTTGAAGCGGTAGATCAGGCGCGCCACGACGAGCGGCCAGACGATCAGGCCGAGCGATTCGTGCAGGGTATAAAGATTGTCCATTGTCGGACCGGGCGCCACCCGGTTCATGGCGATGCCGAGCGGAATGAGCGTCAACACGATCGCGGCGGTGAGCCAATGAAAGCCGATGGCGCCATGCGAATAGGCGGCGCCGGGCGCGCGAGCGCTGCTGGTCATCCCTCTTCTCCCCCTCTGCCGCTCGTGGATCGGCGGCTATGCGCGAGAATGCACCTTGAGGGCTGGCTCGTTCAAGTCTTCGAGCATATGGCCGGCGCGCTTGGCCTTGGCGTCGAGATAGCGCCGGTTGGTGGCGTTGACCGGCGCGATCAAAGGAATGCGGCCGGCGATCTCGATGCCATAGTCGGCAAGGCCAGACAGCTTAGCCGGATTGTTGGTCAGCAGTTGGACGCGGCCGATGCCGAGCAGCTCGAGCATGCGGGCCGCGCCATCATAGCGCCGCTCGTCGGTGGCGAAGCCGAGGGTGGTGTTGGCGTCGATGGTGTCCAGGCCGCGGTCCTGCAGGCCGTAAGCGCGCATCTTGTTGGCCAGGCCGATGCCGCAGCCTTCCTGGTCGAGATAGAGCAGCACGCCGCCGCCCTTGTCCGAGAGAATCTCCATCGACATTTGCAACTGGTCGCCGCAATCGCAGCGGCGCGAGGCGAAGACGTCGCCGGTGAGGCAGCAGGAATGCAGGCGCACCGGCACCGCCTTGGTGAAATCGGGCGTGCCGACGACGACGGCCGTCATGTTGCGGCCGAGCATGTCGCGGAAGATGACGAATTCGGTGGAGAGGTTCTTGTGCAGCGGCACGCGGGCGCGCGACACCAAGCGCATCGAACGGGTCGCGGCGGCGCGGAAATGCATCACGTCGGCGGCTTCGGCCTCGCCGCTTGCCGGAAGGATGGCGCGAGCCGGTTCCGGCACGATCAACGCCGCCGGCAGCATCTGCGCCAGCTTGGCCAATTCGAGCGCGGCGGTCGCAGTGGGCGCGGCGGGATGGAGCGGCGCCGCCAGCTTGGTGGCGGGCGCGCCGGCTAGTTCCTGGATGCGCGCGGCCGTGATGTCTTCGGCGAGCGGCATCATCATCGCGCCATTTGCCGGCGCGCCGAGGCTGGCGGCGCGAGTCGCGGTCACGGCGAGGCTGATCGGCTGCCGCGCGGCGCGCAAAGCCGCCAGAGCTCTCTCGTCGAGGCCTTCCACAGTCAGGGCGATGTCGGCCTGCGCGCCGTCGCGCAGCAAGACGGGGGCGCCGGCGCGAAAATCGGCGAGAACCCGATGGACGATAAGCGCGGCATTGTCGCCGGAAAATTGATCGAGCACGCGAAAGCCTTCCTGTCGCGATTGCGCGACGTCGTTATTGCTGACTTGATGTCGGAAAGAGCTGAATCCGGACGAAGCCGTTATGCATGGCCAAGCGACCGCTCCAGGTTATCATTGAAGTAGGAATATTGGCCATCTGGCCCGAATTGATCACTATTCACAAAGCCTTGAAGCTGTTTCTCTGACGTAACCATGTCCTCTGCCGCGCTTCTCGATGCTGCCGATATGTCCGTCGCCGATTGGGCTGCCATCCGTTTGGCGGTCCGCGCCCGTGCGGCCGATCGTATCGCGCCTCCCTGGCGCGAGCTTTTCGCGCCCTTCTGCCAATCGGCCTTCGTCATTGGCCAGTTAGGCCAGTCTCTCGATGGCCGGATTGCCACGCCAACGGGTCATTCGCATTACATCAATGGCCCGAAAGCCATTACGCATCTGCACCGGCTGCGGGCCTTGGTCGATGCGGTCGTGGTCGGCGTCGGAACTGTCGTCGCGGATGACCCCATGCTCACGGTTCGTCATATCGAGGGACAAAATCCGGCGCGCGTGATCATCGATCCGACCGGACGTCTGCCGCTCACCGCCAAATCGTTAACGGGGAACGACAGCCGTCGTTGCATCATTACGCAGCCGGGTATGCGACTGGATGTCTCCAAAGATATTGAAATCGTTCCAATTCGCGTCGGGCCGGACGGCAAGTTTGCGCCGGACGATGTCCTAACAGCGCTCGGCAGTCTGGGGTTCCGGCGAATTTTGATCGAAGGTGGCGCAGCGACCGTTTCCGCCTTTATCGCGGCGGACGTCTTTGATCGCCTGCATGTGATGGTGGCGCCGCTATTGATCGGATCGGGACCGAGCGGGATCAGTCTGCCGGCCATCGACAAGCTCGATGCCGCGCGGCGGCCGCACACCGCGATCTATCGCTTGGGCGATGATCTGTTGTTCGATTGCGCTCTGAAAGCTTGAGCGCTTGAGGCTTGAATAATCTGGTTAGCGTGGCACCGCGAACAGATCGACATGGCCGACGAGCAGTTCGGCCTTGCCGCCGTCGATTGCCGCCATGCGCGCTTTGAGCCAGGCAGCGAGCGCCGGCCCCGGAATTTCCTTCAGTTCAGCGACCGCGCCGTGCCAGCCTTGGATCAATTGGCGCTGCAGTTCGGCATCCGCCGGCCCGAGCCGCCAATCCGACGCGCCGATCACGACCTTGTAGCCTGCGGATTCGAACAGCCGCTGCGCGGTTTCGGCAGCTGTCGGGCCGAGCGCCGGGCCGAAGCCTTTATCATGCCGTTGATGACGGTTGAAGGCGGCGACAGCCGCCGCATCATGCTCGTCGTGCGGCGCACAGCTCATGCGCCCGTCATAGGTAAGGGCGGCATAGATCGGCAGCTTGTGACGGGCCGCTTCCTTGACGAAATGAGCGAGCCAATTTTTGGAGACGAGATCGAAGAAGGCCGATGTCGTCATAAGATCCGCCGGCAAGGCGAAAACGCCATCGAGGTCGTCGTTGAGATCGGCGCGCTGCGTCGTGATCTCGGCCCCGCTCGGCGCCGGCAGGCTCTTCGCGGCGTCGAGCAAGTCCTCATCGTAATCGACCAGGGTCCAGGTCTGTCCCGGCGGCAGATGCGGCGCCACGGCGCGCAAGGTCGAGCCCTGCCCGCTCGCCAGGTCGGTGATCGAGAGGTCGCCCTTGCCGGCGAAGTGAGCGGCGACGGCGGCCAGGACATCCTTGTTGCGGGCCGCATGATCGGCCGGCTCGCGCAAGGCGAGCCATTCGCTGGAAAAGCTCATACGCTCCTCAACACCTTCTCGAAGACCGTAACGCAATCGGCCCAGCGCGGCAGCCTGTCGCGGGCGGCTTGCGCCCCCCGCCGCGCTGCGGCGCGCCGATCGCCATCCATGATGAAGCCGCGCAAAGCTTCGCTCAAGCCCTTCGTATCGCCCGGCGCGACCAGCTTGCCCGCCGTTTGCGGCAGCAATGTTGCCGCCTCGCCCACCGCCGTGGCCACGATCGGCAGGCCATGGGCCAGCGCTTCACTGAACACCATGCCATAGCCTTCATAGTGCGATGCCAGCACGAATAGGTCGGCGGCGTGGTAGCACCGCGCCAAGTCCTCTTCGGAGAGCGCGCCGGTCAGCGTCACGCGATCCTGCAATTGGGACTTGTTGATCACAGTGCGTAAGGTCTGAGCGGCGGTCTCGTCGCGCGTCGCATCGCCGACGATGGTCAGTCGCCAGGGCAGATCGGCCAGCGGCGCCAGGGCTTCGATCAGCAGATCGTGACCCTTGCGGGCGATGACCGATCCGACGCTGAGCAATTGAATGGTCTGGCCGCCGCTGCCTTGAGCCAGAGGCGCTTCGCCGACGCCGGGTAGCGCGACGCTGATGCGCTCGCGCGGCACGCCGTAATCCGCTGCCAGAATTTTGCCGGTCGGCGGGCTGGTGACGATGACATGGCGAGCATGAGCGAGAGCTTCACGTTCGCTTTGGCGCAGCTTTTCCGCCAGCGCCGGATCGAGCCCGCTTTCGAGCGCCAGCGGATGATGCACCAAGGCGATCAGCGGCGCATGAGCCGGCAGATGGTCGGCAATGTCAGGCATAGCGCCGAGCGCCAGCCCGTCGATTACCACCGGTCCGCTCAAGCGCGACAAGGCGCGATAGCTCGCCTGCAATGTGGCGGCATCGGGTTGCGGGTAGCTTTCGCCGAGCGTGAGTACCGTCACGCCATGCCCGGCGGCGCGCAAACCGACGACAACCTGCCGATCGTAGCGATAGCCGCCGGTCGGCGTTTCCAGACTGCCGGGAACGACGACCGTTAATTTCATGGCGTCAAGTCCATGGGTTAGCTGAGCGGCGCCTCATAGGCGGCGCGCGCCGTATGCGATTCGCCGATCAGGACGCGAATCGCGGCGATGTCCTTGCCCGGACGGCCGAGGTCGCCGGCCTTGGCGCGCAGCGCTAGGCGGTCGAACAGCGCCTTGCAGAGGAATTCCGTTGTCGTGTTCTTGCCTTTGAACTCCGGCACGTCGTCGAGGTTGCAGTAATTGAGCGGCTTGAGAGTTTCGCTCAGGACTTTGAAGGCGAGGCCGATATCGACCACCAGGCCGGCGGCATCCAGATCCTTCGTGTAGAAGGCGGCATCGACGACGAAGGTCGCGCCGTGCAGCTTCTGAGCCGGGCCGAAGACTTCGCCCTGAAAGCTATGGGCGACCATGATGTGGTCGCGCACTTCGACGTAAAACATGAAAACCTCGATGGGGGTTAGGACGCGGAGTAAACGATCGGCTGGCACAATACGCCGCCGCCGGGCTTGAGGATGTCCGCCAGCCGCGCCGGCAGGGTTTCGGCGGGGATCGGCGTTTCAAAGAGCGCGTCGAGGCGCGCATCGTCGCGCAGCAGTTCAAGCGCTTTGGCCAGACGGCGGCCGTAGCTCCAGCGGCTGCGTTGATTGGGCGCGACTTTGCCGACCTGGCTGGATTTGAGGATCAGCCGGCGGCTGTGGAATGCTCCGCCGAGCGCGACGGGAATCTGCCCCTCGCCGTACCAGCTCATCTCGACGACCGTGGCTTCATCGCCGGCGCAGGCGATGGCGGTGTTGAGGCCGGCGCCGACGCCGCTGGCATGGAACACGACATCGCAATCCTGCGGCGCGGCCTCGGGCGCTGCAAAGCCCATGCCGAGCTTCGATGCCAGGGCGCCGCGTTTCGGCTCAAGATCGACCAGCGTCACCTCCGCGCCAGGCAATCTCGCTGCCAGGGAGCCGACCAACAGCCCGACCACTCCGCCGCCGATCACGGCAATGCGCTGCCCCGCGGTCGTGCCCGAATCCCAGAGGGTGTTGAGCGCGGTTTCCATGTTCGCGGCGAGGACGGCGCGCTGCGCCGGCAGGCCGTCCGGCAGCACAGTCGCTTGCTCCGGTGCGAGATCGAAGAGGTTTTGGTGCGGATGCAACGCAAAGACGTTCCGGCCGATCACATTTGCGGGACCGCTCTCGACGAGGCCGACCATGGCGTAGCCGTATTTCACCGGAAAGGGGAAGTCGCCGGCCATCAGCGGCGCGCGCATGCGCTGGCGCTCGCTTTCCGGCACTTTTCCATGGAAAACAAGGCTTTCCGTCCCGCGGCTCAAGGCGCTGAAGAGCGCTCGCACGCGCAGTCTGTCAGCGCTGGGCGGAGCCAACGTTTCATTCCGCCATTCCGCTTTGCCGGGCGCCACATACCATAGCGCCGCCGCTTGCCCCTGTTCCGCCATACCGCTTTATTACGCTCCGAACGGCCGCCGGTTGATCCGGCGTTGGCCGCGCGCCGAACAATAAGCCGTAACGCTCTTCACGCCAAACCGTCTCAGGCCTCACCTTGCATATCGCCGCCCGCCGCGTCCTGTTCTTCACTCTGGTCAGCCTGACGATCGCCGGGATGTTCGGCCTCATGGCCTATTCGCTGTCGGACGGCGGCATCGATTGGGTCGACGGACTGATCCTCGCGGCCTATGCCCTCACCTTGCCCTGGCCGACGCTCGGTTTATGGAACGCCGCCCTCGGCTTGAGCCTGATGCTGTTCCGCCGCGATCCGGAATTGGCCGCCTCGCCGATCTCGCGCCTCGGCGACAATGATTCGCCGATCACCACCAAGACCGCGATCGCTATCTGCGTGCGCAACGAAGAGCCGTCGCGCCTGCGCCGCAATCTCGCGGCCATGCTCGCCGATTTGGAGGGCAGCGCCGCGCTCAGCCATGTCGCCTGCTTCGTGTTGAGCGATACCAACAAGCCCGAGATCGCCGCCGGTGAGGAAGAAGTGGCAGACGATCTCGCCGCCTCCTACGGCGGCCGCATAGCGGTGAAATATCGTCGCCGCGCCGTGAACACCGATTTTAAGGCTGGCAACATCCGCGATTTCTGCGACCGTTGGGGAGCGGATTACGATTTCCTCATCGTGCTCGATGCCGACAGCTACATGAGCGCTGCCGCCATGGTGCGCATGATCCGTGTCATGCAGGCCAAGGACGATCTCGGCATCGCCCAGAGCCTCACCGTCGGCATGCCGAGCGCCAGCCCCTTCGCCCGCGTCTTCCAGTTCGGCATGCGCCTCGGCATGCGCAGCTACACGCTCGGCGCCGCCTTCTGGCAGGGCGATTGCGGCCCCTATTGGGGCCATAACGCGATCATTCGCCTCACGCCCTTTATCGAACATTGCCACCTGCCAAAGCTGGCGAGCGGCAAGCCGATCCTGAGCCACGATCAGGTCGAGGCGGTGCTGATGCGCCGCGCCGGCTATGAAGTGCGTGTGCTGCCGCTCGAGGACGGCACCTGGGAGGAAAATCCGCCGACGCTGCTGGAATTCATGCGCCGCGATCTGCGCTGGTGCGAAGGCAACATGCAATATTGGCGGCTGCTGAACATGCCGGGCCTCGTCGGTGTCAGCCGCTTCCAACTGGTCTTCGCCATTCTCATGTTCGTTGGCGCGCCGGCCTGGATGGTGCTCGTCGGGCTGTTCTCGGTGCGCGACTTGATCGTCGGCACCGCCCATCCGCTGTTCCGCCCCGAAGCGGCGCAATGGTCGCTGATCCTCATGATGGTGATGATCTTCGCGCCGAAGATCGCCAGTTCGATCCGCGTGCTGCTGCACCCCACGGAGCGCCGCGCCTTCGGCGGCGGCTTGCGCTTCATCGGCAATCTGCTGCTGGAGACGATCTTCACCTCGCTGCTCGCGCCGATCATGGCGGTGACGCAGACGATCTTCCTCTCCGGCCTCGCGCTCGGCAAAAGCATCGGCTGGACGAGCCAGCTGCGCGACGATCACGCAGTCCCCTTCTCCGCCGCCTGCAACCGCCTGTGGGCGCAGACGCTCTGCGGCATCGTCGCGACCTATCTGTTCGGCCAGATCTCCCTCGCCGCCGTGCTGTGGGCCTCGCCGATCCTCGTCAGCCTCATCCTGGCGGTGCCTTTCGCCATGATCAGCGCATTGCCCGGCCTCGGCCTTACCTGCGCGCGTTTTGGCGTCGGCCGCATTCCCGAAGAGACCGCGCCGCCGGCAGCGCTCGCGCCGCTGCATTTGCCGGCCCTCGTGCATCAGACCAAGTCTTTGGTCGGCCAGCCGATCAAAGCCGCGAGTTGAAGGTCTCAACTTTCACACAACAGTGAAGGCAAGCTTTCGCCGATAAACGCGTTTGTCCTTTAGGACGATCAGCAAACGCGGTGCGGTATGAAGAGCTTGGGCCTAAATTCCCAAGGCCATGAAGTTTCGGACATTGCGCCGAAGCACCGCGATCTGCGCATCGATTTCTGGCGCGGCGTCGCGCTTCTCACCATCTTCATCAATCATGTGCCCGGCAATATCTTCGAGCCGCTGACGCACCGCAATTTCGGCCTCTCGGATTCCGCCGAATTGTTCGTCTTCCTTGCCGGATTCTCCGCCGCCCTCGCCTATTTCCCCAAGTTCGTTGCCGGCGATGCTATACGCCAGAGCTGGCGCTGCATGATGCGCGCCGTCACACTCTATATCGCCCATATCGTCTCGCTGATCGCCGCCATCGCCCTGTTCGCCGTCGCCGCCGAAAGTTTCGGCGATGTCAGTTTCATGCGGATGATCAACATCGGACCGGTGATGGACGATCCGCTCACGGGATTCCTCGGCATCGCCACGCTCGGTCATCAGGTCGGCTATTTCAACATCCTGCCGCTCTATGTGCTGTTGGTGGCGGGCGTGCCGCTGATCATGCTGCTGGCACGAATCGACATCGCCTTGCCGCTGTTCGCCTCGCTGGGCCTTTATATCGCGGCGCAATTGTTCAGTTGGAATCTTCCAAGTTATCCCAACGAAGGCGTCTGGTTCTTCAACCCCTTCGCTTGGCAGCTGCTGTTCGTGACGGCATTCTGTATCGGCTGCATCGTGCGCTCCGGTCTCGCGATCCCTTACAGCCGGATCGCCTACGGCGTTGCGCTGGCTTATCTTGCGGCGAGCTTGGCGATCGCGGTCTGGTACAAGCCCGCATGGCCACATTGGAACGGCCTTCCGGCTTTTCTTTGGTCGCTCGACAAAAGCGACCTGCCCTTGCCGCGGCTGCTGCATATCTTGGCGCTGGCCTATGCGGCGGCTTACATGCCGGGCGCGGCACGCTTCGCCCGCGCCTTGAAGCCGGACAATCCCTTCGTCGTCATGGGCCGAAATGCCCTCCCGGTGTTCTGCGCCGGATCGCTCCTGAGCATGGTTGGCCTCATCCTGCGCGATCAGTACGGCAGCCATGCCCTGCTCGATCTTCTCATCGTCTGCGCGGGGTTCTTGTCGCTGGTCGCCCTTGCCCATGCGCTCGATTGGAGCAAGCGCCATATCAGGCCGCGCCATGCCGCGCTCGGTTCGCGGGCAGGCTATCGTCTCTCGCACTAGCGCATCCGCCCATATCGCTTTTGCGGGCGCGTGATAGTCTCGCGCCATGCGCGCGACGATGACATCGATGACAGCCGCTCTGGCCGGCGAACGCGACGGGGGCTGGCGCTGGGCGGCCGGATTCATGCTGCTGGCCTGGCTCGTCTACGCCCTGCATTGGCCGCTTGTGGGCGCGGTCATCCCATGGGACGCGAAAGATTTCTACTATCCCATGCTGCGCGCCCTCGCCGCCGCGCGCGCCGACGGCGACAGCGGCTTCTGGACGCCGTTTCTTTACAGCGGCCATGACCTCGTGGCCGATCCGCAATCCTGGCTTTTCGTACCGGGCTTTCGCCTGCTCGCAGAACTGAACGGCGCGCCGAGCATGATGCTGGTCGATCAGGTGCAGTTGTTGCATCTCCTCGCCGGGGGCTGCGGCGTTCTGCTGCTGCTGCGAAGGTTCGGGCTCGCTCCGGCTTCGGGATTGCTGGCGGCGCTGGTTTTTATGTTCGGCGGCGTCGCCGCCAGCCGCCTGCAGCACAGCCTCATGACGGTGAGCTACGCCTATCTGCCTTGGGCGCTCTGGCTGCTGCATAACGCGCTGCGCGGCGAATCGCTGCGTCAGCGCCTATGGGCTTCCGCCGCGTTCGGCGTGATCGGCGGGGTCATGGCGCTCGACCGCGACCAGACAGCCTTCCTCAATTGCTGGCTGCTGATCGGCGCGGCGCTTTGGTGGCTGCGCGGAAACTGGTCCCGCGCGGCGCTGTTGCTGCCGGCGGCGCTCATCGGCGCGGCCCTGCTCACCTTGCCGATCCTACTGACGCTCGATGCCCTGGCCGGCAGCACGCGCCCCGATATCGGTTACGAGCTGGCGGCTTACGGCTCGCAACAGCCGGCCTCCCTGCTGACGCTTCTCGCGCCGGACATGTTCGGCAATCTCTCCGGCGCCTATTGGGGGCCGGGGCAATTGCCCTGGATGGCGCTTGCGCCTTTCGGCAATGACTGGACAGACGAGACCACAAACTACCTCTATATCGGCGCGCTGCCCTTGGCCTTGCTGATCATGGCCGTCGTGCGGCGCGGGCCTTGGCCCCAAGGATCCGGTTTGTTCGCCGCCGGCGCGTTGTTCGCGCTGCTCTATGCGCTCGGCGCTTTCACGCCGGCCTTTCGGCTGTTCTACGATTGGCTGCCCGGCGTGTCGCTCTATCGCCGGCCCAATGACGCGGCTTTCCTGCTCAACGCCATGCTGGCGTTGCTGGTTGGCGCGGCGACGCAAAGGTGGCTGCAAATCCCGCGAGACCTATCACGCCGCCGCATGCTTCTGGCGGGCGCGGCGCTGACTCTCGCCTTCAGCGCCGCGATCTGGTTGATGACACGCTTCGACCGATGGTCGGAGACGCCGCTGCTCGGCGGATTGGTCGCTTTGGCGGTGGCTTTCGCGCTATTGCGCTGGCGCCAAGCCTTGCCGCTCCTGTGCCTGCTCGCGGCGACGGACTTGATCGCGCGCAACGCCGCGGCTCCCTTCAACGCTTACCCGGCGGCTAAATATCCCGCCTATTCGGCAGAAGGCGCGCGTCTTGCCCAGGCGATCAAAGAGCGGCTCGGTTCTGATGACGCGCCTTATCGCGCCGAAATATTCGGCCTCGGCGGCGATTGGCAGAACGCGCCGATGGTTTACGGCATCGAGCAGACCCTTGGCTATGATCCGCTGCGCCGCGCCGACTACGTCGCCGCGAGCGGCGCATATCAGAACAATCATCAGGCCGTCCGGCGTCTCGGCGAGCTTTTTACAGGTTATGATTCGCCGCTTGCGCGTCTTCTCGGCATCGCGGTGGTCGCCACGGGCCGCCCTATCGAGGACATCCTGGCGCCCGATGCGCGCGGCTCCTTGCGCTTCATAGGTAAGGCCGGCGACGCCTTCCTTTATGAAAACCCCTCTGCCTTGCCGCGTGTCATGGTCGTCGGACGCGCCGAGCCGGATGAGGGCCAGGCGTTGCCGAACGATCCGGAGGACCGCGTTCTGATCCCCGGCTTAAGCGCCCCGCGCGGCGAGGCGGGACCGGCCGGCGTGGCGCGCATTCTCAGCCGCACTCGCGACGAGTGGCGCATCGTCGTCGAGATGGGGCGCCCCGGCTATCTTGTGCTGAATGAGCTTGCGCATCCGGCCTGGCAAGCGAGCGTCGACGGACGGGACTTGCCTATATTGCGGGCGAACCGGCTCTTTCGGGCCGTCGCTTTGCCGACGGGCGAGCACACGGTGGTGTGGCGCTTCCAGCCCTTCGCGCGCGACCGCTTGACCGATGCCGCGCGGCTTTTATTTGTCGGGCGTTGAGATTGCTAAGCTTTCGCCTGAAAAGATGAGCAATTAACCCTAAGTGCTTCATCTACAAGAATTCTTGCCGCCAAAGGCAATGCTGATAAAATCCGCGCCATCGCCAACACCGTTCCGTCGCACGGTCATGACCGAGAGTAGCGAGCGCGCCGATACCCCCTCCGCGGCGGGATGGCGTCCGGAGTCGACTGCCGCCACCAGCCGCACCGCGGTCTCTGAAGAGACTCTCGGCAATCTCGTGGCCGTCATCGACGCCGTGCTGATCGCCCTGACAGGCGTTCTCACTTACGAGATCTATCTCGAAGGCTTCATGGCCCAGAAGGACCACGACACGGTGGCCTATCTGTCGGCGGTCGCGATCGCCGTGCTTGTGGCTAGCCAGCGCTTTTCGGCCGCCCGCATCTACACGTTGGAGACGCTGCGCAACGTCAAGCTGCAGGTCAAGCGCACGCTATGGGCTTGGACAGGCGTCATCATTCTGCTCGTCGTCGCGGCCTTTCTGTTCAAGGTGTCGGACTCCTTCTCGCGCGTTTGGTTCACGCTTTGGTACGCCAGCAGCGCGGCCTTGCTTGTTGCCTCGCGCTTCGTCATTGCGCATCGGCTCAAGCGCTGGACCGACAACGGCCGCTATTTCCGCGCAGTCGCCGTGGTCGGAGCCGGCCCGCTGGGCCAACGCTTCGTCGAGACGATCCAGGCCGACCGTAGCCTCGGCTTGCATGTCGTCGGCATGTTCGACGACCGCCGTTCGCGCGTGCCGCCCGTCGTCGCCGGCGTGCCGGTGATCGGCTCGATCGGCGATCTGATCAATCATGTGCGTTTCGGCGAGATCGATCTCGTGGTGATCGCCATGCCGCTATCCGCCGAGGATCGCGTCATGCAGTTCACGCGCCAGCTGCGATCCCTGCCGGTCGACATCCGGCTGCTGAGCGACGCGGTCGGCTTCAATCTGGCCAATCGCTCGGTGTCCTACTGGGCGGGAATTCCGGCGATCAATATCGCCGACAAGCCGATGACTGGCTGGAATTTCGTGTTCAAGCGCGCCAACGACATGCTGCTGTCGGCGCTCGGGCTCTTGGTTCTGGCCCTGCCGCTCGCCGTCGTGGCGCTGCTGATCAAGCTCGACAGCCCTGGGCCGGTGTTCTTCCGCCAGAGCCGCCACGGCTTCAACCACAACCTGTTCGGCATCTACAAATTCCGCACCATGCGCCAGGAAGCGACCGACCATACGGCCTCGCGCTTGGTGACCAAAGACGACGAGCGCGTCACCAAGCTCGGCCGCTTCCTGCGCCGGACCAGCATCGACGAGCTGCCGCAGCTGTGGAACGTGCTGAAAGGCGATATGTCGCTGGTCGGTCCGCGGCCTCATGCCTTGAGCGCCAAGGCAGACGATCAGCTTTATGACGTTGCCGTCGCTGAATATGCCGAGCGCCACCGCGTGAAGCCCGGCATCACCGGTTGGGCGCAGGTCAACGGCTGGCGCGGCGAGACCGACACGGTCGAGAAAATCCAAAAGCGCGTCGAGCATGATCTTTATTACATCGATCATTGGTCGCCCCTGCTCGACTACTGGATTCTCGCGCTGACCGTCGTGAAGATCCTCGGCGGAAAGAACGCCTACTAATGATCAGCGCCAAGCGTATCGCTCGCGGATTGCGCGGCCGCTTCAGCCGTCAGGCCGTGCGGTTGCGCGCGGCGCTGCGCAGCGAGCGCACGCGCCATTGCGCCGCGTGCGGCGCCGACATCGTCGGTTTCTTTTCTTACGGCCCGACCGAAGATTGGGGCTGCCCGGCTTGCGGCTCTTCGCCGCGCGAGCGGTTCGTCGGCCATATCGTCGCCTCGGGCCGGCTTCGTCTGCCCGCCCCTGGAAGCCGTATTCTCCATGTCGCGCCGTCGGAAAAATCGCTGGTGGCTTTGTTCGAAACGGCGAGCTGCGATTATGTGCGCGCCGACCTGTTTCCCGAGGCCTACAAGGATCAGCCGGTGCGCCGGCTCGATCTGTGCGCCTTTCCCGAAGGCGAGCCGCCTTACGATCTGATCTACGCCTCGCATGTTCTGGAGCATATTCCCGACGACATGCAGGCCATGCGCGAGATTCGCGCCCATCTGGCGCCGAGCGGCGAAGCTTGGATCATCGTGCCGCTGCACGATCTTCCGACCGAGGAAAGCACGCCGGAGATGACGCGCCGCGAACGCGAGCGCCGTTTCGGCCAATGGGATCATGTCCGCCAATATGGCGAGGACGTGGCCGAGCGTTTGCGCGCCGCCGGATTCGCGATCGAGCGTATCGCCGCTGTCGACCTGCCGGACGATTTGCGCCGTCACGAAGGGCTGGTCGATGCCGATGTCCTCTGGCGTTGCCGCCGGGAGGGTGCATGACGAGCTTTTGGCTGATGGGCGGCCTGCTGTTCCTGTTCTTGGCGGCCCATCCTTTCACGACCTATCCGCTGTCCCTCGTGCTGCTGAGAGCCGTCCGCCCTCGCCCATTGCTGCTGGCGGAGGCGAAAAGCTATCGCTACGCCATCTGCGTCGCCGCCTACAACGAAGCGGCGGTGATCCGTCGCAAGGCGGAAAACATGATCGCCCTGCGCCAGAAGCTCGGCGCCGTCGATCTTTTGGTCTATGTCGACGGCGCGACCGACGATACGGCGAAAATCCTCGCTGAATTCGCGCCGGACATCGATGTGGTCGTGTCGGCCCAGCGCAGCGGCAAATCGGCCGGCATGAATGCTCTGCTCGCGCGCACCAAAGCCGATATCATCGTCTTCAGCGACGCCAACGCCATGATCGATCCAGAGGGCGTCGCCAGCCTTGGCGCGATGTTCGACGATCCCGCCGTCGGCTGCGTCTGCGGCCATCTGATCTACAGCGACGTCGAAGGCTTTTCCCAGACAGCCGAAGTCGGCTCGGCCTATTGGCGCCTGGAAGAGCGCATCAAGCGGTTTGAGAGCGAGACCGGTTCGGTCATGGGCGCCGATGGCGCGCTGTTCGCCATCCGCCGTGAGCTTTACCGGCCCGTGCGGGCCGACGTGATCGATGACATGTTCACCTCACTGAGCATCCTGTGCGACGGCTATCGCGTGGTGCGTGGCGAGGAGTTTCGCGCCTTCGAGCCGCCGACCACGCGCAGCGACGAAGAGTTTCGCCGAAAAATCCGCATCTCGGCGCGCGCTTTCAACGCCCATCGATTGCTGTGGCGGCGGCTGCGCAAGCTCGATGCCGTGACGATCTACAAATACGTCTCGCATAAGCTGCTGCGCTGGTTCAGCGGACTTAACCTGCTGATCGCTGCCGTCTTCGCCTGGCTGCTGCTGGCCAGCTTGATCGGCTTTTGGATCACGCTCGGCCTGCTGATCGTCACCATGATCGTCGCGACAGCGATTTACGCGTCGGGCCATCGGCCGATGCGCATGGTCGGCGAGATCTTCTTCTCGCTCATCGCCGCCAGCCTCGGCGTGTTCAATTCGCTGCAGGGCAAGCGTTTCCAGACCTGGACGCCGCCGGCTTCCACCCGCAAGCCGGAAAACCCATGAGCGCGCCCGATAGCCAGGACCGCATCGCTCGCGAGCAGGACTTCCACAACGCGCGCTTCACCGAGGAAGTGCGCGAAGCCCAGGGCAAGTTCTACGCGACGATCCAGCACGCCTTCGCCGCCTACAATGCGCGCGTCGCCGAATTGGCGATTGGCGCGGATGTTCTCGAATATGGCTGCGCCAAGGGGCAGCGCTCGGTCGCGCTGGCGCCGCGCGCCAAATCCGTGGTCGGCATCGACATTTCCGAAGTCGGCATCGGTCAAGCGGATGAACTCGCCGCCGAGCGCGGCATTGCCAATTGCGATTTCCAGGTCATGAACGCCGAGGCCATGACCTTACCGGATGCGAGCTTCGATCTGGTGTTCGGCAGCGGCATCCTGC
The DNA here is from genome assembly GCA_035714115.1 of Alphaproteobacteria bacterium. Taxonomy (GTDB): domain Bacteria; phylum Pseudomonadota; class Alphaproteobacteria; order SMXQ01; family SMXQ01; genus CAMAVH01. Next base: position 25,717 of record DASTMO010000013.1, on the reverse strand, counting down.
ACCACCTGGATTTGGAGCGCGCCTACAGCGAGATCGCGCGCGTGCTGCGGCCCGGGGGACGCGCTGTGATGTGGGAGCCGCTCGGCCATAATTGGCTGATCAATTGGTATCGCAGCAAAACGCCGCAAGCGCGCACGCCCGACGAGCATCCGATCCTGCGCCGCGACATCGCTTTGGCGCGCCGGTATTTCGGCGATGTCAAGCTGCGCTTCGATGGCTTCACGACTTTGGGTATGACGCCGCTACGCGCTACCCCGGTCTTCGCCGCTGGCTATGCCTTGGCCCAGGGGCTGGACAAGATTCTCTTGTCCATTCCAGGCTTGCGTTGGCAAGCCTGGTTCGTGCTGATGGAGCTGCGCAAAGCCGCTTAAGCGGCTTTGTTCCTGCCGGCGATCGCCGACAGCTCCGCCGCCAGCTTCTGCAAGCCGACCATGCGCGCCTTGGTGTCTTCCCAATTGCGGCGAATGACCAGCTTATGGTCCGGGCGCAGCTTCACGCTGCCCGCCTGGCCGGCGATATATTCCACCAACCCCTGCGGATTGCTGAAGGTGTTGGCGTGGAAGCCGACGACGGCCCCTTTCGGGCCGGCATCTATTTTGTCCACGCCGGCGGCGCGGCAGAGAGGCTTGAGCGCGACGACCTTGAGCAGATTGTCGACTTCTTCGGGCAGCGGCCCGAAGCGGTCGACGATCTCGGCGGCCAGCGCGTCCACCTCGACCTGATCGGCGATAGCGGCAATGCGGCGATAGAGGCCGAGGCGCAGGCCGAGATCGGAGACGTAGGTCTCCGGGATCAGGATGGGGATGCCGACGCCGATCTGCGGCGACCAACTCGCCTCTTCCGCCGTGCCGCCTTCCTTGATGTTGGCCACCGCCTCTTCCAGCATCTGCTGATAAAGCTCGATGCCGACTTCGCGGATATGGCCTGACTGCTCGTCGCCGAGCAGGTTGCCGGCGCCGCGGATATCGAGATCGTGGCTGGCGAGCGTGAAGCCAGCCCCGAGGTTGTCGAGGGTCTGCATCACCTGCAGGCGCTTCTCGGCGGTCTTGGTCAGCTTGCGGCCCGGCGGCAGCGTTAAGTAGGCATAAGCGCGAAGCTTGCCGCGCCCGACGCGGCCGCGCAGCTGATAGAGCTGCGCCAGGCCGAACATGTCTGCCCGGTGGATAATCATCGTGTTGACGTTGGGCATGTCGAGGCCCGACTCGATGATGTTGGTCGACAGCAGGATTTCGAAGGTGCCGGCATAGAACGCTTGCATGGCGTCTTCGAGCTGGGTCGGCGTCATCTGGCCGTGCACGGCGACGCAGCGCGCGTCCGGCAGCATGTCGAGAATCTGCTGGCGCACGACTTCCAGATCGGCGACGCGCGGGCAGACGTAGAAGGTCTGGCCGCCGCGGAAGCGTTCGCGCAGCAAGGCCTCGCGGAGCACCACTGGGTCGGTCGGCAGGACGAAGGTGCGCACCGCCAAGCGGTCCACCGGCGGCGTCGCGATGATGCTCAGCTCTTTGACGCCAGTCAGCGCCAATTGCAGCGTGCGCGGGATCGGCGTGGCGGTCAGCGTCAGCACATGGATGTTCGACTTGAGCGTTTTCAGGCGCTCTTTGTGCGTGACGCCGAAATGCTGCTCTTCGTCGATGATCAGGAGGCCGAGATTGTGGAACTTGATGCTCTTGGCCAGCAGCGCATGAGTGCCGACGATGACGTTGATGCCGCCTTCCGCCAGCTCCTTCTTGATCAGCGTCGCGTCCTTCGGGCTGACCAGGCGCGACAGCGGCATGACGCGGATGGGATAGCCCTCGAAGCGCTTGCGGAAGCTTTCGTAATGTTGGCGCGCCAGCAGCGTCGTCGGCACCACGACGGCGACCTGCACGCCGTTCATGGCGGCGGCGAAAGCGGCGCGCAGCGCCACCTCGGTCTTGCCGAAGCCGACATCGCCGCAGATCAGGCGGTCCATCGGCTTGTCGTTCGCCAAATCCTTCAGCGAATCCTCGATGGCGTTGGCCTGATCGTCCGTCTCCGTATAGGGGAAGCGCGCGGCGAATTCCTCGTACATGCCTTCCGGCGCCGGCATCGGCATGGCGCGGCTCAGCAGGCGCTGCGCCGCGACCTTCATCAGTTGCTCCGCCATGTCGCGGATGCGCTTCTTCAGCTTGGCCTTGCGCGCCTGCCAGGCCGCGCCGCCGAGCTTGTCGAGCGACATCGTGCCCTGGTCTTCGCCGTAACGGCTAAGCACGTCGATGTTCTCGACCGGCACGAACAGCTTATCGCTGCCTTCATAGAGAATGCGCAGGCAGTCGTGCGGCGCGCCGGCGATCTCCAGCGTGATCAGGCCGTCATAGCGACCGATGCCGTGATCGACATGGACGACGAGATCGCCCTCCTCGATGCTGGTGACCTCGCGCAGGAAGGCGTCGGAGCGGCGGCTGGTGCGGCGGGGCGGTCGCGACAGGCGCTCGCCGAACACGTCCTGCTCGCTGATGACCATCAGATCCGGCAGCGAAAAGCCGTTCTCGATGCCGAGCACAGCCATGGCCGCCGTCTCGGGCGGCAGATCGCCCACCTCGGTCCAGCTTTCCACGGCGTGCAGGCTATGGATGCTGCGGTCGGCGAAGAGATGCGCCATGCGTTCGCGAGAGCCCTTGCTGTAGGCGGCGAACATGATGCGGCGCTTGCCTTCGCGCGCCTGCTGGATGGCGGCATTGAGCGTGGCGAAGACGTCGCCGCCCATCTGATGGCGCGCGGCGGAGAAATTCACGCCGACACGGCCGCCGGCATCGAGGCTGCGTTCGCCTGAGGGCGCGGCGAAGGGCGAGAACTGCGCGACGGCGCGTGGGCCTAATCCCGTATCCCATTGCTCGGCCGTGAGATAGAGCGCGTCCGGCGGCATCGGATTGTAGATCTCGCCATGTGTCTGCTCGCCGCCTTGACGGGGCTTCTTCATGTCGCGGCGCGCTTCGTGGAATTCACGAATCTGCTCGAGGCGCGTGTCGCGCGCTTCTAGCGCGCGCGGATCGAGCGTCACCGGCACGCCGGGGACGTAATCGAAGATCGTCGCCAGCTCGGTCTGGAAGAGCGGCAGCCAATGCTCCATGCCGACATGGCGCCGGCCCGCGCTCACGGCTTCGTATAGAGGATCGTCGTCGCCGGCGGTGCCGAAGGTCTCGCGATAGCCGGTGCGGAAGCGCGCAATCGATTCGGGGTTGAGCAGAACTTCGCTGACCGGCTTGAGGTCGAAGGCCTCCAGGCTGCCGGTGGAGCGTTGGCTCATGGGGTCGAAGCTGCGGATGCGCTCCACCGTATCGCCGAACAGGTCGAGGCGCAGCGGCTCGCGGTTGCCGGCGGGATAGACGTCGATGATGCCGCCGCGGAAGGCGTATTCGCCCGGCTCCATCACCGTGTCGGTGCGGCCGTAGCCGTTGGCCTCGAGGAACGCCGTCAACTTGTCGAGATCGATGGAATCGCCGGTCTTGGCGGCGAAGCGCGCGCCTTGCAGCAGGCCCGGCACCGGCACGCGCTGCAGCAGCGCGTTGACCGTGGTGATGACGACGCGCGGGGCCGAGCCGGTTCGGGGTTCGGCCAGCCGGATCAGGCTGTCGATGCGGCGGCTGACGATCTGGCTGTTGGGCGAGACGCGGTCGTACGGCAGGCAGTCCCAGGCCGGCAGGCCGATGATCTCGACGCGCGGCAGGAAGAAGGTGAGCGCCTCGGCCATGCGAGCCATGGCGGCGTCGTCGGTGGCGACATGGATCAGGTCGGCCGCGGCATGGGCGGTATGGACGCTGAGGCCAGGCAGGATATTGGCGAGCAACAGGGCGTCGGCGCCCTGAGGCGCGCCGCCGACCGTCACCGGACCGGGTGACTTGAGTAATTCAATTAAATTTTTCAATGGAATAACTAGGTTAACTTAAACTGCTTTAGGAGGTTGAAGGCGTCGTTGCCGGCGACGTCTTCGGGGATCGGGCGGCGCCCCATCAGCCAGTCGAGGATGTCGGCGTCTTCTTCCTCCAGCAAACGCTCGTAGCGGTCGAGCTGTTCGCCATCCATGCCGGCCAGATGGCTCGCCGCGAAGCCGCCGATCAGGATATCGGCCTCTTTCATGCCGCGGTGCTGGCTGAGGTAGAGCAGCCGTTTGCGGCGGATCTCGAGAGTTTCGGGCATCTGGAACCTTGGGGCACGAATCGGGACGCCCGCCGGCCGTGCGGACAGGGTCTGACGGACAGGCGGGAGATTGCTAGGATGGGTGCTAGGATATAAGTCGTTCCTGGGGCGCTGTCAGCATCCCGCTAACCCTTTGACGCACAAAGCCTGATGCGCCCGGACGTCCTCAACCCGCTGTTCGCCGACGTAACTGCCCTGCCCGGCCTCGGCCCGCGCCTGGGCAAGCTGGTGGAAAAACTCGCCGGGCGCCATGTCGTCGATCTCTGCTGGCACCTGCCGAGCGGTCTGATCGACCGCCGCTTCGCCCCCAAGATCGCCGAAGCGCCGGAAGGCGGCATCGCCACACTGACCTTGCGGGTCGACAAGCATTTCCCGCCGCGCATCAAGCGGCTGCCTTATCGTGTGCTCTGTTCGGACGAAACCGGCGAGATCACCCTGGTCTTTTTCCACGCCCGGCCCGACTGGCTGGAGAAAATGCTGCCTATCGGCGCGGTGCGCATCGTCAGCGGTAAGGTCGAGCGCTTCCGCGGCGAAGCGCAGATGAGCCATCCCGACCATGTGACGACACTGGAGAACAAGGATGAGCTCGAAGCGGTCGAGCCGGTCTATCCGCTGACGGCCGGCGTGACGCCCAAGGTGCTGGCCAAAGCGACCAAGGCGGCCCTTGCGCGCGTGCCGAACCTGCCCGAATGGCACGATCCCGCCTGGCAGAAGAAGAACGGCTGGATGAGCTGGAAGGATTCGCTGCTCGCCGTCCATTCGCCCGAACGCGCCATGGACTTGAAGGCCGACACCAAAGTGCGCGCCCGCTTGGCCTATGACGAACTTCTTGCCAATCAGCTCGCGCTCGCCATCTCGCGCGCCCATATGCGCCGCCAGCGCGGCCGCGCCACCGGGGCGCAAGGCAACGGTGAATTGCGCCGCAAAATCCTCGCCGCCCTGCCGTTCAAGCTGACCAAGTCGCAGGAGCAGGCGCTCTCCGAGATCACCGCCGACATGGCGGCGCCCTCGCGCATGCTGCGACTGTTGCAGGGCGATGTCGGCAGCGGCAAGACGGTCGTCGCCTTCCTCGCCATGGCGGCGGCGGTCGAGGCCGGCGCGCAATCGGCATTGCTGGCGCCGACTGAAATTTTGGCGCGCCAGCATTTCGCGACCATCGAGCCGCTCGCCAAAGCGGCCGGCATCCAGGTGCGGTTGCTGACGGGACGCGACAAGGGCGCGCCGCGCGCGCAATTGCTTGCCGATCTCGCCGAAGGCCGCGTCGATGTCGTCGTCGGCACCCATGCGCTGATCCAGGACGACGTGAAATTCCGCGATCTCGCCTTTGTCGTGGTCGACGAGCAGCACCGCTTCGGCGTCGAGCAGCGCCTGGCGCTGACCTCTAAGGGCAAGGCGACGGACGTGCTGGTCATGTCGGCGACGCCGATCCCGCGCACCCTCACCCTCACCGCCTACGGCGATCTCGACATCTCGCGCCTGACCGAGAAGCCGGCCGGCCGCAAGCCGGTCGATACGCGCGTCGTCGCCCTCGACCGGCTGGACGAAGTGATCGTCGGTGTGCGCCGCGCGTTAGACGCCGGCGAGCAGGTCTTCTGGGTCTGCCCGCTGGTCGAGGAGTCCGAACTGTCCGATATGGCTGCCGCCGAGGATCGCCACAAGGCGCTCTCGGAAATCTTCGGCGAGCGCGTCGGCCTGGTACATGGCCGCATGAAGGCCGCCGAGAAGGATGCCGCCATGCAGGCCTTCATCGAAGGCCGCACGCAATTGCTCGTTGCCACCACGGTGATCGAGGTTGGCGTCGACGTGCCCGCCGCCACCATCATGGTGATCGAACATGCCGAGCGCTTCGGCCTGGCCCAGCTGCATCAGTTGCGCGGCCGCGTCGGGCGCGGCGACAAGCCGGCGAGCTGCCTGCTGCTTTACGCCAAGCCACTGACGCAGACCGCCAAGTCGCGGCTGAACATCCTGCGCGAGACCGATGATGGTTTCGTCATCGCCGAGGAAGACCTGCGCCTGCGCGGCGCCGGCGAGCTGCTCGGCACCAAGCAGAGCGGCCTGCCACGCTTCCGCCTCGCCGATCTGTCGGTGCATGGCGAGCTGCTCGCCGCCGCCCGCGACGACGCGGCGTTGATCATGGCGACCGATCCGCATCTGCAGGGGCCGCGCGGCGAAGCTTTGCGGGTTTTGCTCTATCTGTTCGAACGGGACGCCGCGGTGATGACGGCGAAGGCCGGATGAAGCGTCTGCTGATTTTGCTCGCGCCGCTGCTGCTTGGTGCCTGCACCATTCGCATGGGCGATGAAAGCCCAGCGGGCAAATGGGCCGGCGGCAATTTTCGCGGCTATTGCCAGGATGTCTTCGTCGCTGCCGCCACCAAGAATGCCGGCTCTTTGAGCAATGTCGTGCGCGTCGCCGCCGATGCGTCTGCGAGCGATGTCGAAGCCTTCGCCTCGCTGTTCGTCTCTATGGTTCAGGCCGCCAGCGGCGATCGCGAATTGAAGCGCGCCGCCGAAGTGGCCGCGCCTTATGCGCGCAACGTCTTCACCAGCATCGAAGCCTGGTCGAACGGCATTGAGCCGATCTATTTCGGCTGCGCCGTGGTGACGCGCAGCGACGGCTCGCGCCGTTTCGTGCTCAACCTCAACAGCGATCTGGCGCAGCTGCGCCGCCTGATGCTCGACGATCTGCAGACGCCCGGCCAGCAGCCATTGCGCAGCCACCCGCCCAGCTTAGGCATATAAGCGTCGGTATTTAAGCGATCAGCGCCAATCGCGCTTGTTGGCGAGCGCGCTGCGGTCGGCCGGCGTGACGATGCCGCCGGAGACGATCATCTTGATCCCCTCCTCGACCGTCATCTGCAGCTCGATGACGTCCTTCTTCGGCACGAACAGTAGATAGCCGGATGTCGGGTTCGGCGTCGTCGGCACGAAGACGTTCACCAGCGGCGCCGCCGCATGATTGGCGATCTCCCCCGTTGTGGTCGCGGTGATGAAGCCGAGACACCAGGCGCCTGTGCGCGGAAACTCGACGAGCACGACGCTGCGAAAGGCGTTGCCCTGGCTGGAGAAGATCGTCTCGAACACCTGCTTGGTCGCGCCGTAGATGCCGCGCACGACAGGCATGCGCGCCATCACCCGATCCGACAGGTTGAGGAAAAAGCGGCCGAGCAGGCTGGTGGTGAGCGCGCCGATCAGCGTCAGCGCGACCAGCACGAGGACGACGCCGAGGCCGGGGATGCCGAACTGCAGCATGTTCTCCGGCTGATAGGCCGGCGGGATGAGCGGCGTGACGATGCCGTCGATGAAATGGATCACCCACCAGATCAGGTAGAAGGTGATGACGATGGGCGCGGTGACGAGGACGCCGGCGAACATCCAGGTGCGCAGCCGGCCGAAGAACCCCGGCTTGCTATTGGCATGCATCTGCTGAATGGCGCTCTGCGGGCTCACGGGCGGCGGTGTCAGGTCTTCCGGCTCGATGGTCACGCGGCGAACTCCCTACGGTGAAGTGGCATTGTAAGAAGCGAGCGCCGGAATGCAAATGGCCCGGCGTCCCTATCCGGGAGCCGGGCCATTTTTCTCGCCGCGCGCGGCGCTTAGTGGAACAGCGTGCTCAGCATGCGGCTGCCGGTGATCAGCAGGAACACGCCGAAGGCGCGCTGCAAGGCGACCTTGCTGATGCTGTGGGCGACCTTCGCGCCATAGGGCACGACGGCCAAAATGGTCGGCAGCATCAGCGCCGCCGCCAGCAGATTGACGTAGCCGAGGCTGAACGGCGGCAGATCCGGATGGCCCCAGCCGGTAATGATGTAGCCGATTGCGCCGGGAATGCCGATGACGAGGCCGAGCGCCGAGGCCGTTCCGACGGCGCGGTGCACGGGAACGTTGCACAGGCTCATGATCGGCACGCCGAGCGTGCCGCCGCCGATGCCCATCAGCGCCGAAATGAAGCCGATGCCGCCGCTCACGCCCGCCCCCGCCACGCCGCGCGGATAGTCCTGGGCGACGCGCCAGCTGTCGCGGCGGAAGAACATGTAGAGCGCGACGATGACCGCGACGGTGCCGAAGATGGCCGACAGCACCACGCCCTTGAAGATGCCGCCGGCGATGGCGGCGATGATCACGCCGACGAAGGCGGCCGGCGCCATACGCTTCATCAGGTCGAAATCGACCGCGCCGCGCTTGTGATGCGCGCGGCCGGACATGATCGAGGTCGGGATGATGGTGGCAAGCGAGGTGGCGACGGCCACATGCATGCCGATGTCGGGGTTGATCTTGAGGACGTGGAACAACTCGAACATCACCGGCACAGTGACGATGCCGCCGCCGACGCCAAGCAGGCCTGAGACGAATCCGGCGAAGGCGCCGGCAACCACGAGGGCGATCACCGGCGTGATCAGGGAAGCGAAGTCATACTCCATGGGGAATCCTTAAGCGGACGCTCGCGCGGCGGGCCATACGTCTGGCGAGAATGAGAAAGAGACGCCGTTGCGGCGCGGCATAGGCCTATCTGATAGAAGACCTGAGCGAAACCTGGAAAATGCTTATAGGGTTATTGGAAAACGGAATGGGCAGACGCCGCCGCTTTCTTGACCTTGCGGCCCATTTGTTCTCATAATGTTCTCATGTGCAGCCGCTATTCCCAGACCAAAGCGCCGGCCGAGCTGGCCAAACGCTTCAAGGCCCGCCAGCCCAAAAGCAACCTTCAGCCGCGCTACAACATCGCCCCGACCCAGGAGGCGCCGGTTTTGCGCCTGGCCGAGGACGGCGGGCGCGAGATCTCGCTGCTGCGCTGGGGGCTGGTGCCAAGCTGGGCCATGGAGATCGCCGGCGCCCCGCTGATAAACGCCCGCTCCGAGACCCTCGCCGAGAAGGCCAGCTTCAAGCAGGGCTTCGAGCGGCGGCGCTGCCTGGTGCTGGCTGACGGCTTTTACGAATGGCAGAAGCTGGGAAAAGAGAAGCTGCCCTGGCGCTTCCTGCGCCAGGACGGCGAGGCCTTCGCCATGGCCGGCCTGTGGGACGTCTGGCAGCCGCCGCAAGGCCCGGCGCTCGAGAGCTTCACCATCGTCACCACATCGGCCAACGACCTCGTCGCGCCGGTGCATGACCGCATGCCGGTGATTTTCCCCGACGAGGAGTCCGCGGCGGCTTGGCTTGAGCGCCCCGTCGCCGACCTGCTGCGTCCCTGCCCGACCTTCATCATGGACGCCTACCGCATCGGCCCCGCCGTGGGCAATTTCCGCAACGACGACGAAAGCGTGCTCGCGCCGGCGCTGGTTTGAAGCCGCGAAAAACCGGCCGTTTAACCTAGATTAAGCTGTGACAGATGTGGGATGCGGCCCATGCCGCTTTTTGCCCCCGCAGCCCAGAGCGGAAGTTCCAGCGCAGAACGCCTTTATTTTCTGGGCCTTTCTGCAATTTTTCCTAGCGGACCGCAGCGCTCGCAAAGGGAACGCATCCATGAATTTCGTCCCAGCTTTGCCACAGGAATTCCGTCTTTGAACACAAGCTTGGACGCGCTGTCTTGGGCATCCTTTGGTCATCGAACAACACGACGCCAAGGGGCAAAGTCATGGATCAGCAGGTCGAGAACAAGAAGTCGGTCAAGGACACCAATCTCCTCGTTCCGGAAATTCCCTATCTGCGCCGTTACGCTCGCGCCTTGACGCGCAACGCCGCTGACGCGGATGACTTGGTGCAGAACGCGCTGATGCGCGCGGTCGCCAACTTCGACCGCTTCGAGGAAGGCACCAATCTGCGCGCTTGGCTCCTCACCATCGTCCATAACGTCTTCATCGACGGCACCCGCAAGCTGAAGCGTGAGCGCGAAGCCAACGAGATGGCCGAGGAGCGCATGAGCGGTCTCTTCACCAGCCCGAACCAGATGGCGGCGCTGCAGATCGGCGAGCTTGAGGAAGCCATGGCTCGCCTGCCGGAAGAGCAGCGCATCACCCTGATCCTCGTCGCCCTCGAAGACATGAGCTATGAGGAAGCGGCCAAAGTCACCGGCGTGCCGGTCGGCACCGTGCGTTCGCGTCTCTCGCGCGCCCGCCATGCCGTCATGAGCATGATCGAAGGCCTGACGATGGAAGATATCTCGCCGGAAATGGGCGTGACCCGCCGCAAGAAGGCGGCGCCGGCGCCGATGATCTCGCGCCGTCCGGCCAATCCGAACGACAGCAACAGCGGCACCTACCAGCGTGTCAGCTATCAGCGGATGATGTAAACCGACGACGAATGCCGCGTCTGGGAAGAAGAAAAGGCCCGCTCTCGAGCGGGCCTTTTTCTTGTGCGCTTTGGCGCAGTGGTGATCCGGCCGGGATTCGAACCCGGGACCCTCTGATTAAAAGTCAGATGCTCTACCGGCTGAGCTACCGGATCACATGAGGAAGTCTGCCGCTCATCAATATGCCCCTGTGGGCGCGGCGGCGCGCACCATAAGCACCACATGTCGTAGGGTCAACCGGCTTGCCGCGACGCACATAGAAGCTTGAATCCATCAAGAATCAGCGTCTTACGCTGGATAGGAGAGAAATCCGCCAACAATCGACAAATTGCGAGATATTTGAGTCACTTGTCGCGAATCGTTCTCTTGCGGATGAAGCCGGTTACCGGCTAAACACTACATCTAGGGGCACTAAGAATTTCGGGGGGAATTCCAAAACAACGCGCCTCTCCCCCCGAAAGCAATCGGGGGACATCCATGCGCTTTCCGCACTTTTTCCGCGGGTTCAACCTGCGCGCGACCGCTTTCGCCAGCGTCGCCGCTCTGAGCCTCGCCTTCGCGGCCGCCACGCCGGCCCAAGCGCAAAACTTCCAGACCGAGGCGGGCAACCGCTCCTCTCTCAAGCTCAGCGACATCCCTTCGCTCGGCGGCTTCCTCAATTCGATCGGCGCCGGCGACTTCGCCAATACCGAGATCGCCAGCGCGACGGTGACGTCGAACACCATCGCTGGCACGGTCAACATGATCGGCCTGGACTGGAACTTCCTGCTCTTCAAGGCGGGCACCGCCGGCACCGACAGCTTCATCGCCATGGAGCCGCGCCGCACCTTCAAGTTCTCCGAGATGTTCTCGTCCGTCCCCGGCATGTCGCTCGTCGACGTCATGCAGTTCGACCGCCAGGTCATCGTTTTCGCGGCGAAGGAAAGCGACCTGAAGGCTGACGGCCTGCCGGCCGAGGCCCGCGCCTTCTTCCAGCCCTACTTCGGCAACGCTACGCTCGACGTGAAGTTCGCCCAGGGCATGACGATGTATGCCGCCCTCGATCTCGGCAAGGTCGCGCCGCTGCGCGACGCCATCCAGTTCATCGGCGGCCAGTCCTCGGTCGTGCGCCTGCGCGCCGCCATGGCCTTCAACATCCTCGGCTCGCTCTCCAAGAAGGAGAAGCCGGTGCCGAGCCTGCAGATGGCCGCGGCGCTGCCGACCATCCGCCCGACCATCGGCGGCAAGGTCACCCTGCCCGTCGACTTCACCTTCGGCTTGCAGAGCGAGCTGTCGCCGACCAGCGTGAAGATGGGCTACGTCGCCGAGACGGATTTCCCCTTCGCCTATCCCAACATCGCGACCAAGCGCATTGACACCGCCCGCACCAAGATGGGTCTGGAAGTGTCGTTCGAGCAGGGCCTCGACAGCCCGGTGCCGACCTTCGCCGTCAACGCGACGATGTTCAAGGACACGCCGTTCGTCAAAGCGTTCGGCATCCCCTTCATCACGATGGAAAACTACATCGTGAACTTCGAGCAGTCGGCTGACGCCATCGCCATCGGCGTCGGCGCCAGCGGCAAGTTCTACGACAAGAAGATCGAGACCTTCGGCTCGGCGCAGGTGCGCGCCTCGACCGCTGGCGTGCCGATCCCGCAGAAGATCAAGTTCATGGTCACGCCGGACAACCCGAGCAGCATCGCCTCGCTGTCGCTGTCCGACCTCGGTCGCGCCTTCGTCGACTTGACCTCGACCATCGCTGGCCAGAACCTCAACATGCCGGCCCTGCCCGACGAGTTCGTGAAGATCTCCGGCATGCGCGCGGGCGAAGGTCCGTTCGTCGATGCCACCCTCGACCTCGGCCTGGATTTCGGCCTCGAAGCGGCGGGCAATCTCGTCGTCTTCGGCAAGTCGATCGCCGAAGTGGAAAAGGCGGTCATCAAGCCGACCCACGGCATCGAAGTGAAGGCCAAGAGCAGCGGCCAGTCGATCGGCCCGATCACCATGCCGAATGCCGAAGTGGATGTCGCGCTCACCGCCGACAACCTCTCCGATCCGCGCGTGCGCTTCCGCGGCCAGACCAACGAGATTCTCGGCTCGTCGGGCGCCATGGAAATCAACATCAACAAGAACAAGCAGATCGGCATCATGGAGGGCGCCACGCCCTTCAAGATGTTCCAGGCGACGCTGATCGTCGAAAGCAACACGACCAACATCAGCAACCCGAACTTCACCGCCACCGGCATCATCGAGGGCGACTGGTTCAACAAGCTGGCCGACGGCCTGACCACCGCCACGGCGGACTTGGTGAAAGGCACGGAAAGCGTCGTCTCAGCGATGAATGGCGAGATCCACACCTTCTCGCAGAAGCTGGCTCAGACGAAGATCGACAAGTCCAAGGCCGTCACCGATCTCGAATCGGCCCGCCGCAGCGCCAATGCCGCCTTCGAGAAGGCCAAGAACGACGTCAACAGCCTGCAGCGCTCTTATGACTCGGAGAACGGCAGTTGCAACGGCTGGCCGTGGAACTGGCACCATTGCGTGGCCGCGGGCGGCATCTGGGTCGCCTTGCAGACCGCCAAGGGCGTCCTCACCATCGCGCAGAAGGCTGTCGACGGCTTCCTGCAGGGCACCGGCGCCGCGCTGAGCAAGATCGTCGACGGCCTGAACGCCACAATCAACTCGCTTGGCACCGCCATCGACGTCGCCAGCCAGGCGCTCGGCAAGGCCGCCGTCACCTTCACTAAGGCGCTCGACGTCGCCGCGAAGCTCGCCGGCAAGGCGCTCGAAGCCGTCGCCAGCGTGTTCGACATCGACAAGGTCTGGATGCAGGGCCAGCTCGCGATCCTGCAAGGCCAGCAGAAGGGCGAACTGGGCATCCAGTACACGCTCTTGAGCAAGGAATACCTGAAGTCGGTCGGCTGGGACTTCCGCATCCCCGTCGACGACATCGTGAAGGTCTTTAAGCCGGGCAGTTCGGGTTCGCCCGCGCCGGTCGTCGTCGAGGCCAAGTACTCTTACGCGCCCTCGACCACGCAGCCGGCCCGCGACATCTCCAACGCGCTGCTGAACGAAGGCACGTTGCGCGCCGTCACGGTGCCGTTCGATCCGCAGGTCTGCGTCAAGGATCCCTACGCCATCGACAAGCAGATCGCCGATCTGAAGTCGGAACAGGCGAAGATCGCGAACTTCCGTCTCAACGCGGACGTCTACGCGATGCTGCTCGCGGCCGATGCCAGCCCGGCGTTCAATGCAGTGAAAGCCAATCCTGGCGGCGGCGGCGCCCTCAGCTGGGCGAACCCCGGCGCGCAGCCGATGGTCATCGGCGGCCAGGAACCGGGCCGTCAGCTGCCGATTTGCCGCGCCAATTACAACAACGGCACGCATCCGGGCAAGCTTGTCGACGGTCGCTGCAACATCAGCTACGGCGGCAAGGAAATTCAGGTCGGCCAGTTCCAGGTGCTCGTCGGCTCCGGCGCGCGTTGGGCCGGCGGCGCCAATGGCTCCGTGCCCCAGGGCGCCTTTATCGGCGGTCAGGAGCCCGGTCGTCAGCTGCCCGTCTGCCGCGCGCAGTACAACGGCGGCATCCATCCGGGCAAGCTCGTCGCCGCCAACTGCAACTTCGGTTACGGCGGCCGCGAGATCGAAGCCCGCAACTACGAAGTGCTGCTCTCCGGCGCCGCTCTGTCGCCGCAGCAGGCTGCGGCCTACAGCCAGCTCGTCGCCAACTACAACAGCGGCAAGCAGGCGACCGCGACCCGCGACTTCACGACGGACCGCGTCAACACGCTGCGCGCCGTGCTCAACAACATGAGCGCGGTGCTCGGTCAGATCCCGCAGGATCCGATCGCGACTCAGATGCGCGATTATGTCGGCCGTCCCTCGAGCCAGGATGCGAACCTGAACCCGACCTTCCTGGCGGCGCAGGATCGCGATCTGGCGGCGACGATCGCCACGCTCGAGCGTCTGAAGGCCAATCCGGCCAGCCCGTGCGGCAAAGCCGCGCAGCAGGCCAACGTGCAGCCGCCGGCGGCACCGGCCCCGGTCAACCAGGCCAAGGCGATCAATGCCGCCGTGGCTCAGGTGCAGCAGGCCATCCTGGCGCAGCAGCAGGCGATCCAGAACATCCTCAAAGGCGGGATCCCCGGCGCGCGCGCCGTCGGCCCGGCCGTGACGGACGCTCAGGCCGCCGAAGCGGCGAACCAGGCGACCGCCTTCTCGGCCGAAGCGGCGGCTGCCGCTCTGGCGCTGTCTCAGACCCAGCAGCAGCAGGCGCAAGCCATCGCTGCCGAGGCGAAGAAGCAGCAGGCTGTGGCCTTCGTGCAGAAGATCCAGCAGTACAAGGCCCAGGCCGACAAGACCGCCGCCGACAGCGGCAAGGTCAATCAGCGTCTCGACCAGATCAAGTCGCTGCAAGAGACGGCCAACCCGCAGCAGAAGCAGCAGCTGGCGGCCAACGCTCAGGTCGGCGCCCAGAAGGCGGCGGCTCTGGCGAAGGTCAACACCACGCAGCAGGCTGTGCCGCCGCGCCCGTTCGTGGCGCCCGGCACCGTGCCGACGCCGCAGCTCGTCGCGCCGCCGAACAGCCCGGGCGCTCGCGCCGTGCCGGCTCCGGCCACGCAGCGTGCCGCGACGGCTCAGGGTCTGCAGGGCGGCAACCCCGCTCCGGTCGTGCAGTTCCAGCCCAAGCCGCTGATGAACCTGCCGCCGGCCGTGCGCGCCGCCTTCGCCCGCGAACTGGCGAACGACGAAGCCAAGGCCAAGGCGCCGACGCCGGCTGCCGCTCCGGGCGCTCGCGCCACGGGCGCCGCCGCTCCGGTCCAGCCGCAGGTCGCTCAGGCTCGCGCCGCTGTGGTGAACAATCTCGCCGCCAGCCCGTCGGCCAAGAACCTGCCCGCCAGCATCACGCCGCAGACGGCGCTCGCCGGCGAGCAGCAGACGACCGATCCGTTCGCCAAGGCAGCGCTGCTGATGTCGCGCGATCGCATCACGGCCCGTCAGTCGCAGATCCCCGGCACCGTCGACTCGGTGGCCAAGGAGCAGGCGACGCCGGAGATCACCATCCCGGTGGCCAACGTGAACAACGACTACCTGAACAACCTGCAGCTTTTGCGGCAAATCCCGCGCTAACCGCGGCAGGTTCCGACGACGAGAAAGGCCGCCGGCGCTTCCCGGCGGCCTTTTTTGCGGCTATATCTGAGCCCCCGCCGGCCCTGATTTTCCGGCCCTTTTACTGGCTTGCCCGCGCATGATCGACATCAAGAACTTGGTCTTCGAATACCCGACCAAGCGGGCGCTCCACGACATCACCTGCGAGATCAAAGCCGGCAGCATCACCGCCCTGGTCGGCCCGAACGGCGCCGGCAAGACGACGCTGATCCGCTGCATCGTCGGCCTGCATGCGCCTTTCTCGGGCAGCGTCACGCTCGACGGCATGGACGTGCATCGCTACCCGCGCGAATGCCACCGCCGCATGGCCTATCTGTCGGATTTCTTCGGCGTCTATGACGGCCTGACCGTGCGCCAATGCCTCACCTATACGGCGCGCGCCTACGGCGTCGAAGACAAGATCGTGCCGAGCGCGGTCAAGACCGCCGCCGAACGTCTCGCCATCGAAGACCGCCTGAACCAGAAGGCCGGCGAGCTGTCGCGCGGCCTGCGCCAGCGCCTCGCCATCGCTCAGGCGATCATCCACGGCCCGAAATTCCTGGTGCTCGACGAGCCGGCCTCCGGCCTCGATCCCGAGGCGCGCCATTCTTTGTCGAACCTACTCATCGGCCTGCGCGATTCGGGCATGACCTTGCTGGTCTCCTCGCACATCCTGGCGGAGCTCGAATCCTACTGCACCGACATGCTGATCATGCGCGACGGGCGCATCAGCGGCGAGCGCGGCCTCGGCGTCTCGGAAGTGGCCGGCGGCGCCAAGCGCCTGAAGATCGAGCTGGCGCACAGCTTCCCAAGCCTGGAACAGCAGCTTGCCGCCCTGCCCGGCGTCGCCGAGGTGAAGCTCGACGGCCTGTCGGCCGGCTTCGTCTTCGCCGGCGATCTGCAGGCGCAGCATGCCCTCCTCAAGCGCCTGATGACTCTGGGCGTGCCTGTCACCGCCTTCGGCGAGGACAAGCTCGGCCTGCAGGACGTCTATCTCGCTCACTTGCGCAATCAGGGGGCTGCGCCGGCCGCGCAGCCCGCCTTCCCGCGCGAAGGTTGATTTACATGCGCGGCAATCCCGAATTCATCCGCAACGTCTGGCTCGAAATGGGCCTGCACCGCCTCATCGTCATGCCGGCGGTGCTCGGCATCCTGTTCCTGCTGATCTACCTCTCGGGCGGCAAGACGCTCGACAGCGGCACCGCTCTGGTCGCCGCCGTCATGTATTGCGCCGTCGTGCTGGTCTGGGGCACACGCGTCGCCTCCGAAGCCGTGGTGCAGGAGATCAACAACAAGACCTGGGACACGCAGCGCATGTCGGCGCTCGGCCCTTGGCAGTTGGCGATCGGCAAGCTGTTCGGCAGCACGGTCTATGTCTGGTACGGCGGCCTGATCTGCATGGGGCTTTACGCCTTGTCCTGGCTCAGCCATCTGCCGCTGTTCTATGTCGTCAAGCTGGTGCTGCTTTACGTCGGCGTCGGAATCATCGCCCATGCCATCGGCATGCTGGTGAGCATGCTGGCGATTCAGAAGCGCCGCGAGTTCGGCCGCATCCAGGTGACCTTCTATCAATTCCTCGGTCTGCTGGTCGCCGCGCCGCTGCTCTATATCGGCCTCTCCGGCATCGCCGAGGACGGCGCCACCAGCTACATGCTGTGGTACGACCGCACCTTCAACCTGATCGACTTCACCCTCGCCGGCATCGCCGTCTTCGCGATCTGGGCGCTCGTCGGCCTCTATCGCCTTATGCGAGCCGAATTGCAGATGGCCAACCAGCCCTGGACCTGGCTGGCCTTCTGCTTGTTCGCGGCGCTGTTCGTCTCGGGCATCCGTCTCCTGCCGCCCGAGATGAATCCCGGCATGCCGGACGTATCGGTGAAAATGTTCCACGGCTATGTGGTGCTGTGGCTGCTCGCCTATATCGTCGCCTTCGCTGAGCCGAAGAACCGCATCCTGTTCCGCCGCCTGCGCCGCCATGCCGCGCTCGGCGAATGGTCGGCCTTCCTCGCCGCCGTGCCGCGCTGCCTGCCGACCGCGGCGCTCTTCCTGCTGGCGACGATCCTGGTGCTGCGCACCTCCGAACCGACCTTCCAGATCCTCGACTGGACGCTGAACTTCCAGCTTGTCGTCATCGCCGTGTTCCTGTTCTTCCTGCGCGACCTGATGTTCATTTTCGTCATGAACCTGCGCAAGCCGACGCCACGCGCCGACATGAACGCCTTCCTCTATCTGCTGTTGTCCTACACCATCATCCCGGTGGTGCTCTCCGCGCTCGGCCTCGAATTCCTCACCTCCGCCTTTTGGGCGCGTCCGGACTTCAGCGCCGCCCTCACCCTCGGCCCGGTCATTCTCGAAATCATCGTCATGATCGGCCTGCTGATCTATCAATGGCGCCGCACCGTCATGAGTGAGGCCGGCGTCGAGGAGACCAAGCCATGAGCTTGAAAAGTCTGCTGGATTCTCCCCGCATCGCTTACAGCCTGGCCGGCGCCGCCGTTCTGCTGCTGCTGATCGTGCTCTTGTGGCCGACGCCCCGCGCCAACGACCCCTTGGCCGATAAGCTGCGCGTCTCGGCCGCGGTCTCCGAGGCGATCCGCACCAATCCCGAAATGATCGTCGAGGCGCTGCAAGCCATGCAGGCGCGCCAGACGCAGATGCAGCAGCAGATGAGCCAGCAGGCGGTTCTCGCCAATCGCATGGCGATCGAGCGCGACGGCGAATCCCACGTCGGCGGCAATCGCGACGGCGATGTGACCATCGTCGAGTTTTTCGATTATCGCTGCCCCTACTGCAAGCAGGCCCAGGCCAGCGTCAACGAGCTGCTCAAGTCCGACCCGAACATCCGCTTCGTCTACAAGGAATTCCCGATCCTCGGGCCGGAATCGATGATCGCTGCGCGCGCCGCCGTCGCCGCGCGCAACAGCGCCTATTATGTCGCCTTCCACGATGCGCTGATGACCGCGCCGAGTCCGCTGACCGAAGAAGCCGTGCTTAAGATCGCCGGCAATGTCGGGATCAATGTCTCCGCCTTGCAGGTCGAGATGCGCCGCCCGGAGATCGAGCAGATCATCGCCGCCAATCACGATCTGGCGCAGCGCCTCGGGATCAACGGTACGCCGGCCTTCATCATCGGCGGCACGCTGGTGCCGGGCGTGATGGAGCTTGACGAGATGAAGCAGGCCGTCGCCGACATGCGGGCGATGAGCGGCCGCCGCTAGGCGTCTTTAGAAACGCACTGTCAAGGCGATCAGCCAGTCGGGCATCGCGGCCAGCAGTTCGGCCTCCAAGCGTTTGTCCAATCCGCTCAAGATCAAGGCCGCGATGATCAGCAGCATGATGCCGAGGGCTGTCTTGCTGTGGCGCGCGATCCGATCGAGCGCGCCACCGCGCACATTCACCGCCCGCCGAGCGGCATAGGCCAAGGCGAGCATCACCGTCGCGACGCCTGCGCTGAAGGCGATGAAGGTGGCGAAGGCGCCGGCGAGGTTTTCGCCCTGCCCGGCCGAAGCGATGGCGACGCCGAGCACCGGGCCGACGCAGGGCGACCAAACCAATCCGAGCAGCAGGCCAATGGCGAATTGCCCGCCGACGCCCCGCCCCGTCATCCGCGCGAGCCGGCGATTGCCGAAGTTCGCCAGCGGTCCGGCCAGGGATGCGAAAGCGGATTGCGCGCGCGGCGAGAGCAGCAACAGGCCGAGCACCAGCATGGCGATGGCCGCGCCGGTTCGCGCCGTATCGCCGTCGAGGCCGATCTGGAAGCCGACGGCCAAGATCAAGAAGCCGAACAGGCTGAAGGATAGCGCCAGCCCGCCAGCCAGCGCTGCGGGGCCATAGCGGCTTTCGCCGAGCGCCGAGCCGATCAGGATCGGCAAGATCGGCAGGACGCAAGGATTGAGCAGGACGACGAGCCCCGCCAGATATGCCAGCGGCAGTTGAGACATCTGCGGCGCGCCGCCTCAGCTTTGCGCGTTGCCGAGCACCATGGCGCGCAACCGGTCGCGGTTGGTTTCGGCCACGCTGCGCGCCGCTTCCTTCTCGCCTTTGAAGATCAGGATGGTGGACTGGCTGGACACACGATGGGTGCGCAGGAAGTCCTTCTGGCTGTCGAAATCGACGCGCATGAAAACCGCGTCTTTGAGCGCGCCGTCCTGGCGCAGTTCATCGAGCGTCGGCATTTGCGCCTTGCAGGTCGGGCACCAGACGGCATGGATGTGGACGATCACCGGCTTGCCGCTCGCCTGCGCGGCGGCGAAGCTTTCCGGGCTGTAGCTTTGCCAGTCGGCGGCCGAGGCGGCGGCTGATATGGCGAAGAACGCGGCGACGGCGAACAGCAGGCTTTTCAGGACGCGCATGGCGGCCTCCCTTGTTGATGCTGCCATTTTGTTCGCAGCCGGGAGAAAAAGGAAACGGCCTCGCGAAAACGTGAGGCTCATTGCTGCGCCGCGCGCGGGCGCACGATCAGCCACAGGCCGGCCCCGGCCACGGCGGCGGCGATGCCGTAAAAGCCCAGCAGCGGCATTTGCGACAGGGCGAGCGGCTTTTCCACGCTGAAGCTACCGCCGATAAAGCCGGTGAGGAATCCGAACACGATGTAATCGTGCAGCGATGCCCAGCCGATGCGCGCGACCAACAGAAGTGCCGGCACGGCGATGACGGCTGCCGCATAGGCGAACTCGGCCATACCGAACGCAAGATCGAAGGAGAGAAAACCGCCGAAGATCCAGGCCGTCGCCAAGTATGTCGCCGGCACCAGCAGCGGCGCGATCAGAAACCCGAGGATGATGCGCGGCCAGGAGGACGGCATCGCGGGGCGGCTCAGTTTTTACGGAAGCTGGTATTGAGTCGGTCGGCGACGCTGGGCGGCACGAATTGCGAGATATCGCCGCCGAGCCGGCAGATCTCCTTCACGAAGCGCGAGGAGATGAATTGATGGCGCTCTGAGGCCATCAGGAAGATGGTCTCCAGCTCCGGCTTGAGCTTCACGTTCATGCCGGCCATCTGGAATTCATATTCGAAGTCGGTGACGGCGCGCAGGCCGCGCACGATGACCGAGGCGCCGACGCTCTCGGCGAAATTGACCAGCAGGTTGTCGAACGAGCGCACTTCGATCTTCTGCCCGGCGCCGTTGGGCAAACGGTCGATCTCGCGGCGGACCATGTCGACGCGCTCGCCGAGTCCGAACTGCGGATTTTTGCCGTCGTTGGCTGCCACCGCGATGATCAGCCTGTCGAGCAGCCGCGTCGCGCGCAGGATGATGTCGAGATGGCCGTGGGTGATCGGATCGAATGTGCCGGGATAGACCCCGACGCGAGTCTGTTCGCTCATTCCTGAGCCCCCTCGCCGCCGCCTTCGCTCTCCGGCGGATGCTCGAGCGGCACGTCGCCGGCGATATCCTCGACGTCAACTTCGGCCTCGCCGTTGTTGCCGCCGACGTCGCCGAGATGCGCCACCGAGACCACGCGCTCGCCTTCGTCGATGCGGAACAGCGTCACGCCGCGCGTGTTGCGTCCGGCGATGCGCACGTCGCCCACCGGGCAACGGATCAGCTTGCCGCCGTTGGTGACCAGCATGATCTGGTCGGCATCCTGCACCGGGAATGCCGCGGCGACTTGCGCCAGGGCGGCCTTGCCCTTGCCGAGGCCCATCAGGTCGATGCCTTTACCGCCGCGCCGCGTGATGCGGTATTCGTAGGCCGAGCTGCGCTTGCCGTAGCCCTGGTCCGAGATGGTGAGGATGAACTGCTCGCCGGCGGCCAGCTGGGCGAAGCGGTCGTCGCTGAGCGTGACTGCCGCGACCGCGCCTTCGGCTTCTTCCTCGGCGACGGCATCGGCGACTTCCGGCTCCTCGTCGCCGCCGCGGCGCAGCGCGTTGGCCTGGCGGATATAAGCCAGGCGCTCCTCGCTCGAAGCGTCCATGTGATGCAGGATCGACATGGAGATGACTTCATCGCCATCGTCGAGCTTGATGCCGCGGTTGCCGGTCGAATTGCGGCTGGCGAAGACGCGGATGTCGCTCACCGGGAAGCGGATGCACTTGCCCTTGTGGCTGGCGAGCAGGATGTCGTCGGCATCCGTGCAGGTCATGACGGCGACCAGCTTGTCGCCCTCCTCCAGCTTCATGGCGATCTTGCCGTTGGCGTTGACGCGCTCGAAGTCCGAAAGAGCGTTGCGGCGGATGTCGCCGCTCGCGGTCGCGAACATGGCGTAGAGGTTCTCCCACTGCTTCTCGTCCTCGGGCAGCGGCATCACGGTGGTGATGGTCTCGCCTTCCTGCAGCGGCAGCAGGTTCACCAGGGCCTTACCGCGCGAGGTCGGATTGCCGAGCGGCAGGCGGTAAACCTTTTCCTTGTAGGCGATGCCGCGCGAGGAGAAGAACAGCATCGGCGTGTGCGTATTGGCCACGAACACCTGGCTGACGAAATCCTCGTCGCGCGTCGCCATGCCGGCGCGGCCCTTGCCGCCGCGGCGCTGGGCGCGGTAGGTCGAGAGCGGCACGCGCTTGATGTAGCCGAGATGGCTGACGGTGACGACCATGTCCTCGCGCTGGATCAGGTCTTCGACATCGACCTCGAAATCCTGCTCGACGATCTCGGAGCGGCGCGGATTGGCGAATTCGCTACGAATACGCAGCAGCTCCTCTTTCAGGATCTCGCGCAGACGCTCCTTGGAATTAAGGATCTCGATATATTCGGCGATCTTCTGGCAGACCTCGCGCAGCTCGTCGGCGATCTTGTCGCGCTCGAGACCGGTCAGGCGATGCAGGCGCAGATCGAGAATGGCGCGCGCTTGCGTCTCCGACAGCATGTAATGGCCGTCGACCACGGCGCGGCCCGGCTCGTCGATCAGCGCGATCAGCGGCGCGACGTCGTGCGCCGGCCATTTGCGCTCCATCATCTGGGCGCGCGCGACGGCCGGATCGGGCGCCTCGCGAATCAATTTGATCATATCGTCGAGATTGGCGACCGCCACTGCGAGGCCGGCCAAGGTATGGGCGCGGTCGCGCGCCTTGCCCAGCTCATAAATCGTGCGCCGGGTGATCACTTCCTCGCGGAAGCGGATGAATGCCACAAGGATGTCCTTGAGGTTCATCATCTCCGGCCGGCCGCCGTTCAGCGCCAGCATGTTGACGCCGAAGCTCGTCTGCAGCGGCGTGAAGCGGTAGAGCTGATTGAGCACCACTTCGCTCATGGCGTCGCGCTTGAGCTCGATCACTACGCGCACGCCGTCGCGGTCCGACTCGTCGCGCAGCTCGGAAATGCCCTCGATCTTCTTTTCGCGCACCTGATCGGCGATCTGCTCGAGCATGCGCGATTTGTTCACCTGATAGGGAATCTCGGTGAAGACGATGGCCTCGCGGTCCTTACCGATCTCTTCGACATGGCTGCGCCCGCGCATGATGATAGAGCCGCGGCCGGTGTGGAACGCCGAGCGGATGCCGGCGCGGCCGAGGATCAGGCCGCCGGTCGGGAAGTCCGGGCCCGGCACGATCTCGATCAGCTTCTCGATCGGCATGCCCTCGTCGGCCAGCAGGGCGACGCAGGCGTCGATCAGTTCGCCGAGATTGTGCGGCGGGATGTTGGTCGCCATGCCGACGGCGATGCCGCCGGCGCCGTTGACCAGCAGGTTCGGGAAGGCCGCCGGCAGGACGGTCGGCTCCTTGACGGTATTGTCGTAATTGGCGGTGAAATCGACCGTCTCGCGGTCGATGTCTTCCAGCATCTCGTGGGCGAGCTTTTCCAGGCGCGCTTCGGTGTAGCGCATGGCCGCCGCCGGATCGCCGTCCATCGAGCCGAAGTTGCCCTGCCCGTCGATCAGTGGGTGGCGCATGGAGAAATCCTGCGCCATGCGGACCATGGCGTCGTAAATCGCCGAATCGCCGTGCGGGTGATACTTACCCATGACGTCGCCGACGACGCGCGCAGACTTGCGGAACGGCTTGTTCCAGTCGTAGCCGCTTTCCTTCATCGAGAAGAGGATGCGGCGATGCACCGGCTTGAGCCCGTCGCGCACGTCAGGCAGCGCGCGCGACACGATCACGCTCATGGCGTAATCGAGGTACGAGCGCTTCATCTCGTCTTCGAGCGTCACCTGCGTGAAGTCGGAGGGCGGCGGAGGCGGCGGTGCGATGGTGGTGTTCACGGGCGATCCAAAGCGTTAAACGCCCGCGCGCGAGGCGCGCCGGCTGTCAAAAACGGACGATTTGCGACGGAAATTCTGGGCCGGCGGACGAGCGCCGGAACGCGGTGCCAACGGGGTGGTTCGGCAAGCATTTACCATCCCCGGAGAATAGCCGATTTGCCCTTGCGGAACAAACACTTCCTGGTCTTTTCCAGGGCCGGAAAACAGCGGTTTTCCAGGGGTTTTCGCGGCCCCTTCGTGCCGCTGGCTTCGGATGCGTTTCGGGGGGCTTTTGAGCCCCCCGAATGTGCCGCTTAGAACGGGATTTCGTCGTCCATGTCGTCCGGCCCGCCGGCCGGGGCTTTGGAGCGGCCACCACCTCCCATGCTGCCACCGCCGCCATAGCCGCCACCGGAGCTTTCGCCGCCGTAACCGCCGCCGCCCATCCCGCCGCCTTCGCGACCGTCGAGCATGGTCAGTTCCCCGCGGAAGCGCGAAAGCACCACTTCGGTGGTGTATTTCTCGATGCCGTCCTTGTCGGTCCACTTGCGAGTCTGCAACTGGCCCTCCACATAGATCTTCGAGCCTTTCTTCAGGTAGCGCTCCGCCACCTCGGCCAGGCGTTCGTTGAAGATCACCACCCGGTGCCATT
Organism: Alphaproteobacteria bacterium; assembly: GCA_035714115.1. Taxonomy (GTDB): domain Bacteria; phylum Pseudomonadota; class Alphaproteobacteria; order SMXQ01; family SMXQ01; genus CAMAVH01. The sequence goes on along the minus strand of DASTMO010000013.1, from coordinate 1,438 downwards.
CGGTCTTGTCTTTGCGCTCGCCGCTCATCTTGTCCTTCCAGGACTCGGAGGTGGCGACGGAAAGCTGGACGATCTTCATCCCGTCCTGCGTCGAACGCACTTCGGGATCGCGGCCCAGGTTGCCGATGAGGATGACTTTGTTGACGCTGCCGGCCATGCGGAATTCGCTCCTTTTTTCGGGCCGGCGACGGCCCTTGAGGCGGCCCCGGTCCATCCGATTACACAGGGGCGCACTATCGCTCAAAAGTAGTCCATCTGCCATCGGATTGCGTTAAAATAACCGGCTGGCCGCCACACTCCTGGGGATAACTTGCGCCCCATATTTGCTGGCTTTTCCTTCGTCCCACCGCTCACGCGCCACAGGTCCAATGCCCGCTCCCAAAGCCAAAGTCGCTGCTCCGAAACCGAGCAAAAACGTCGTGCCGCCGAAGCTCGACACCGCCGGCCATCTCATCAGCGTGCGCGGCGCGCGCGAGCACAATCTCAAGGGCGTCGATGTGGACATTCCGCGCGATAAGCTGGTGGTGATCACCGGCCTGTCGGGCTCGGGCAAGTCGTCCCTCGCCTTCGACACGATCTATGCCGAAGGCCAGCGCCGCTATGTCGAGAGCCTGTCTGCCTACGCGCGCCAGTTCCTCGAGCTGATGAAGAAGCCCGAGTACGACACCATCGAAGGCCTGTCGCCGGCGATCTCCATCGAGCAGAAGACCACCTCACGCAATCCGCGCTCCACCGTCGGCACCGTCACCGAGATTTACGACTATCTGCGCCTGCTCTATGCGCGCGTCGGCGTGCCCTATTCGCCTGCCACCGGCCTGCCGATCGAGAGCCAGACCGTCAGCCAGATGGTCGACCGCATCAAGGCGATGAAGGACGGCACGCGCCTGTTGCTGCTCGCGCCCATCGCGCGCGGCCGCAAGGGCGAGTACCGCAAGGAATTCGCCGATCTGCGCAAGAAGGGCTTCCAGCGCGTCAAGGTCGACGGCAAGGTCTATGAGATCGAGGACGTCCCTAATCTCGACAAGCAGAAGAAGCACGACATCGAAGTGGTCGTCGACCGCATCGTCGTGAAGGGCGATCTCGGCAACCGCCTGGCCGACAGTCTGGAAACCGCGCTCAATCTTGCCGAAGGCCTCGCCGTCGCCGAGAACGCTGATTCCGGCGAGCGCACGGTGTTCTCCTCGAAGTTCGCCTGCCCGGTCTCCGGCTTCACCATAGAGGAGATCGAGCCCCGCCTCTTCTCCTTCAACAGTCCGCAGGGCGCCTGCCCGACCTGCGACGGCCTCGGCACCAACGATTATTTCGATCCCGAGCTGGTCGTGCCGGACGAACGTCTGTCCTTGCGCGAGGGCGCCATCGCACCCTGGGCCAACGCCAGCACGAACTATTATTCGCAGACGCTCGACAGCCTGGCCAAGCACTACAAGGTCTCGACCCA
>DASTMO010000012.1:0-5938 GCA_035714115.1 Alphaproteobacteria bacterium | reverse complement strand
CCGATGGCGACGCGCTGTTTCTCGCCGCCCGACAGCGATTGCGGATGGCGCTGCAACAGCGCGCCGATGCCGAGCATGTCGATCACATCCGCTTCTTTCGCACGCCTCTCCGAAGAAGGCGTGAACCAGCGGCCGTAGTGCAGGTTCTGGCGCACGGTCATATGCGGAAACAGCCGGCCTTCCTGGAAGACATAGCCGACGCGGCGGCGATGCGGCGGCACGAACAGGCCGCACACGCGATCGACCAGCGTTTCGCCGTCGACCGTCACGCGGCCGGCTTGCGGCTTGACCAGGCCAGCGATGACGTTGACCAGCGTCGTCTTGCCCGAGCCGGAGCGGCCGAACAGCGCCGTCAGCCCCGCGCCCGCCGCGAAGCTGGCGTCGAGCTTGAATTCGCCCTGGCGATGCTGCACGGCGACCTCCAGCATCACGCGCCCCCGATGTTGCGCGCGGCGCGGCGCGCCAGCCATTCCGAGACCAAGAGCGCGGCGAGCGAGAGGGCCACCGAGATCAGCGTCAGGCGGATCGCGCCCGCATCGCCGCCCGGCACATTGAGATAGGTGTAAATGGCGGTCGGCAGCGTGCGCGTCTCGCCGGGAATATTCGAGACGAAGGTGATGGTCGCGCCGAATTCGCCCATGGCCTTGGCGAAGGCAAGGATCGCGCCGGCGATCACGCCAGGCAGGATCAGCGGCAAGGTGACGGTGAGGAACACCATGACCGGATTGGCGCCGAGCGTGCCGGCTGCCGCTTCGAGGCGGCGGTCGACCGCTTCGATGGAGAGGCGGATGGCGCGCACCATCAGCGGAAAGCCCATGATGGCGCAGGCCAGCGCCGCGCCGGTCCAGCGGAAGGCGAAGACGATGCCGATATCGGCCAGCGCCGCGCCCAGCACGCCGCGCCGTCCGAACAGGATCAGCAGGATATAGCCGGTGACGACCGGCGGCATGATCAGCGGCAGATGGACCAGACCGTTGAGCAGCGCATGGCCCCAGAAGCGCTTGCGCGCCAGCAGCCAGGCGACCGCCAGCCCGAACGGCAGGCTGCCCAGGGTCGCCCATAGGGCGACGCGCAGGCTCAAGCCCACGACCTCCCATTCTTCCGGCGTCAGCCACTGCATCATGGGGGCAATGTAACCGAGGCCGCGCTATTGGAGAACGCTGAAGCCCTGCTTCTCGAACAATGGCTTGGCCTTGGCCGAGCGCAGATAGGCGAGGAAGGCTTCGGCGTCGGCGTTCTTCGAGGAGGCCAGAACCGCGGCCGGATAGATGATGGCCGGATGGCTGTCAGTCGGGAAAGCATCGACGATCTTCACGTTGGCGTCGGCGGCGGCGTCGGTCTGATAGACGATGCCGAGCGGCGCTTCGCCGCGCGAGACCAGCAGCAGTGTGGCGCGCACGTCGTCGGCCTGGGCAACCTTCTTCGCGACCGCGCCCCACACGCCGAGCCTCTCCAACGCTGCCTTGCCGTATTTGCCGGCCGGCACGGATTCGACATTGGCCATGGCCAAGCGATCGCTCCCGAGAGCGCCGGCGAGATCGAAGTTCGGCGCGATCTTCAGCGAAACCTTGCTGTCTTTCGCCGCAACCAAAACGATGCGGTTGCCGAGCATGTCGACACGCGTCGCGGGTTTGATGAGGCTTTTGCCCGCGACATAATTCATCCAGTCGCTGTCGGCCGAGATGAAGAGATCGGCCGGCGCGCCCTGCTCGATCTGCTTGGCCAGCGCGGAAGACGCCGCATAGGAGACCTTAACGCTCTTGCCGGTCTCCACCTGCCACTGCTTGGCGATGTCATCGAGGGCGGTCTTCATGCTCGCGGCGGCGAAGACCAGCACCTCATTCGTTTGCGCGACGGCTGGCAGGCTCGATAAGGCCAAAACAGCCGCCAGAGCCAAGGCTTTCAAACCGCGCATCGCCGCGACCTCATCGTTATATTTAACAGAATATAACGATTATGAAACAAAAGGCGCGTCATATCAATATGGATATAACGCGCCTTTTCGTCGCCTACTCGAAGGTCGTGAGCGTCTGGATTTGCATATATTCCTTCACGCCCTCGACGCCGGCGCGGCGGCCGATGCCGCTCTGCTTGACGCCGCCGTAAGGCGCCTTGCGGTTCACGCTCTGCGTACCGTGGGTGTTGACGAAGACCGAGCCGGCCTCGATACGGCGCGCGACATTGAGCGCGGCATCGACATTCTTGCTCCACACCGAGCCGCCGAGGCCGTAGATCGTGTCGTTGGCCCGCGCGATGGCCTCATCGACCGTTTTATAGGTGGCGATGGGCAGCAGCGGACAGAACTGCTCCTCGCGCATCAGCCGCGAGTCCTCCTTCACGCCGGTGGCGATCATCGGCGGCAGGAAATAGCCCTTCCCCGCTTTGGCCTCGTCCGTCAGCTTGCCGAGGCGGCGCACCTTGGCGCCCGACTTCTCCGTGTCGGCCACCAGCTCCTTGGCGCGTTCATGGGCGCGCTGCGTATGCATCGGCCCCATGACGACGCCCGGCGTCAGGCCGTCGCCGACGAGCATCTTGTCCACCACCTTGGCGAAGGCCTCGGTGAACTGGTCGGCGATCTTTTCCGGCACGTAGACGCGCTTGATCGCCATGCAGACCTGGCCGGTCATGCGATAGACCGCCTCGGACATGCGCTTGAGCGTCTCTTCGCTCAAGTCCGCATCTTCGAGCACGATGGCCGGATCGTTGCCGCCGAGCTCCAGCGTGATGCCTTTGATCGTCTCGGCCGCATTGGCCATGATCTTGGCCGCCGAGGGCACCGAACCGGTGAAGCCGATCTTGTCGACGCCCGGGCTGCGCGTCAGCGCGTCGCCGATCTCGTTCGGCAAACCGGTGACGATGTTGAGCAGGCCCGCCGGCAGTTCGGAGGCGAAAGCCGTCGTGTAGTCGATCAATCCGAGCGGGCAAGTCTCGGGCGGCTTCAAAACTACGCCATTGCCCGCCAGCAGCGCCGGCAGGAACTGCTGCACCGCCAACGTGACCGGCGCATTCCACGGCACGATGGAGACGACGACGCCGAACGGGATATGGCCGATGAAGGTGCGACCGTTCGGCGCGTCCATCTCGCGCGGATGGTCGAGCTCGTCGGCCAATTCGAGCGTCAGTTCCATGCGCTTCGACACGCCGGCCAACTCGCCCTTCGATTCGGTGAGCGTCTTGCCGTTCTCGCGCACGAACAGCTCGGCGCGCGCCGCGATGTTCTCGTCGGCCTTCTTGAGCGCGCGGGCCAAAACCGCGGCGCGCTCCTTGAAGCTCAGCTTGGCCCAGGCCGGCTGCGCCTTGCGCGCGGCGGCGATGGCGGCCACGACATCTTCCGGCGTGCCGCGCGGCACGGTGCCGACCAATTCGTCGGGGCGCGCCGGATTGAACACTTCGATCAGGCGGTTGCTGTCGACGCTTTTGCCGCCGATCAGCATCTTGGCATGCACGGGCGCGGGCGTGGCGCTGCTCATTGTCGTCTCCCTGGATTATCGGTTTTGCCGGATCATAGCGGAGGAGCCGTGGTTTCACGCAACTGCTTTTCTCAGAGCAATGATGGGTGTTAGATGGGGCAATAGTCCCAGCGAAAGCCTTTCGTCATGCGCACCATCGACGCCGACGCCCATGTTCTTGAAACGCCCTACACCTGGGAATTCATGGACGAGGCCGACCGCAAATACACGCCGATGATCGTCGCGCAAATGTCGGGCGCCGGCATCGCCGCCAATGATGGGCGCAATTACCAGAAGGAATTCTGGATCAGCGACGGCCGCCTGATCCCCAAGGACAAGAACGTCGGCAACAACACCCCGGAAGCGGCGCGCGAAATGCGCGACGTCGAAGCGCGGCTCAAGCATATGGACGAGCTGGAGATTGACGTCCAGGTGCTCTACCCGACTTTCTTCATCTGGCCCTACACGCAGAAGGCCCATGTCCAGCACGCTCTGGTGAAGGGCTACAACCGCTGGCTCGCCGAGATCTGGAAGAAGAGCCGCAATCGCCTGCGCTGGGTCGCCATGGTCTCGACCTACGATCTGTCCAAAGCGCGCCAAGAGCTGTCATTCGCCAAGGACAATGGCGCTTGCGGCGTCTACATGCGCGGCCTTGAAGCCGACCGCAAGCCGAGCGATCCTTACTTCTTCCCCCTCTATGCGCTGGCCGAGGAGATGGACCTGCCGATCTGCTTCCATTCGGCGGCGGGCAGCTACACCCATCACGATTTCTTCATCGACGATTCGGGCTTCAACAAATTCAAGCTCTCGACCGTCGGCGGCTGTCACATGCTGGTGATGGACGGCGTGCCGCAGATGTTCCCGAAATTGCGCTGGGGCTTCGTCGAGGTCAGCGCCGAATGGATTCCCTATCTGATCAACGACATGGCGCTGCGCTTCAAGCGGCGCGGCAAGCGCCTGCCGGCGAGCCCGCTCAAGGCCAACAACATGTATGTCGCCTGCCAGGTGACCGACGATCTGCCGACGATCCTGAAAGTGGCGGGCGAGGACAATCTCGTGGTCGGCACCGATTACGGCCACCACGACACATCGACCGAGATCGAAGCGCTGCGTCTGCTCAAGAGCGACGGAAAGATCCCCGCCGCCGCCGCCGACAAGATCCTCGGCGTCAATGCCAAGGCGCTTTACGGAATCTGATCAGGTAGCGGTGCGGCGCTCATACCATCCCTTGCTGGCATTGACGATGCGCACAACGGACAGCATGACCGGCACCTCGATCAACACGCCGACGACGGTGGCCAGCGCCGCGCCCGAATCGAGGCCGAACAAGACGATGGCCGCCGCGACCGCCAGTTCGAAGAAATTGCTCGCGCCGATCAGCGCCGAAGGGCCGGCCACCGCATGGCGCTCGCCGAGCGCGCGATTAAGCAGATAAGCCAGCCCGGCGTTGCAATAGACCTGCAGCAGGATCGGCACGGCGAGCAGCGCGATCACGAGGGGCTGGGCGACGATCTGACGGCCCTGAAAGCCGAACAGCAGAACCAGCGTCGCCAGGAGCGCGGTCAAAGAGACAGGTTGCAGACGACGCAGCAGCGCATCGAGTGCCGGCTGCCCGCCGCGCGCCAATACGATCCGGCGGACGATCTGCGCCGCCGCGACCGGCAAGAGAATGTAAAGCGCGACCGACAGCACGAGCGTATTCCACGGCACGCTGATCGCCGAGAGGCCCAGCAGCAGACCGACGATGGGCGCGAAGGCGACGATCATGATAGCGTCGTTGAGCGCCACCTGGCTCAGGGTGAAATGCGGCTCGCCCTTGGTCAGATGCGACCAGACGAAGACCATCGCGGTGCAGGGCGCGGCGGCAAGCAGGATCAGTCCGGCGATATAGGAATCGATCTGCGCCGCCGGCAGGTAGGGCCGGAAAAGCCAGCCGACGAACAGCCAGCCGAGCAGCGCCATCGAGAACGGCTTCACCGCCCAATTGACGAACAGGGTGACGCCGATGCCGCGCCAATAGCCAGCGACCTGGCGCAGTGCCGCGAAATCGATGCGCAGCAGCATCGGCACGATCATCAGCCAGACCAGCGCGGCGACAGGAATATTGACCTTGGCGACCTCCGCCGCGCCGATGATGGCGAAAACATCCGGCAGCAGGTAGCCGAGCGCGATGCCGGCGACGATGCACAGCCCGACCCACAAGGTCAGGAAACGTTCGAAGAACGACATCTCAGGCGTTTTGGCGCTTCGTCGCGCCTTCCATCTGGCCGATGGCGTTCAGCCGGTTGCGCAAGGCGAGACTGTCGAGCGACATGATCGGCAGATTGATGAAGGTCGAGATGCGGTTTTTTAGGAAGCGGACGGCTTGCACAAAGGCCGCCTTCTTTTCCAGATCGGTGCCTTGCGCCGCCGCCGGATCGGGCACCCCCCAATGCGCGGTCGTCGGCTTGCCGGGCCAGAACGGGCAAGCCTCACCCGCCGCGTTGTCG
>DASTMO010000011.1:0-11994 GCA_035714115.1 Alphaproteobacteria bacterium | reverse complement strand
CGGTCACCTTCCGCTTCGACCGCCTCGAGGTGAATCCGCGTTTCGCCACCATCGCCCGCCCGGCCAACGCCGCCATCATGGCGCGCTTCCGCATCGACATGGAAGACCGCGGCGGCCGCCTCGAGCTGGTGCTGCCTTACGCGACCATCGAGCCGGTACGCGAGCTGCTGCTGCAGATGTTCATGGGCGAAAAATTCGGCCGCGACACCATCTGGGAAAATCACCTCGCCAACGCCGTCTGGGACACCAACGTCGAGGTCGAGGCCGTGCTGGACGAAAAGATGATGAGCCTGAACGAGGTCGTGAACCTCCAGGTCGGCTCGCAGATCATGCTGAACGTCGGCCCTAACGCCCCCATCGACATGCGCTGCGGCGAATTGTCGGTGATGAAGGGCAAGATGGGCCACAAGAGCGGCAAGATCGCCATCCAGATCGAAGACACCCATCTCGACAAGCCCCGGAGATAACGCATATGGCGTCCCTGTTGCTCGAAGGCCTTCTCGCCGTTCTGCTCGTCGCCACCATCGCTTATTCGGTGATGCTCGACCGCCGCTTGCGCACCTTGCGCCAGAGCCGTGACGAGATGCAGGCGCTGCTTGCCAGCTTCACCGCCGCCACGGCCCATGCCCAGGCCGGCCTCGTCGCCTTGCGCGAGACCAGCCAGTCCGCCGGCGAAAGCCTGCAGAGCGACATCGAGCGCGCCAAGGCGCTGCGCGACGATCTGGGCTTCCTGCTCGATCGCGGCAACAGCCTGGCCGACCGCCTCGAAGGCGGCATCGGCGCCGCCCGCGTCGCCGCTAAGAACAGCGCGCCGCGCGCCGAAATGCCGCGCGCCGACATGCTGCGGGCCCGGGCCGAGCCGAAGCGCGCGCCCGCCGAGACTTTCGCTGCCGAGACTTTCGCCGATGATGAGAAGCTCGAGCCCGTCGTGCGCTTGGCCGACACGCCCAAGCGTCCGCAGGCCGCGCCGCGTGGCGTCATTCCCGGCGCCAAAGTGATCTCCAAGCGCGAAGCCGAAGCCGCCGCTTCTGGCGAAGGCGACGAAGATATGGCGCGCCAGCTGCTGCGCGCGCTGAAGACCGCCCGCTAATCCCATCGCTCGAACGAGAGCCGCCGCGCCATGAACTTCCGCCTGCTGCCCGCCGCCATTCTCGTCGCCACGACCTTGCTCGGCGTCAAGCTGACCACCTTGTGGCATGGCGTGGAGACGGCGATCACGCCGGTGGCTATCGCTGCCGAGCCGGCCGCCGCGCAAGCGGCTGCGCCGGTCGAGCCGGTGCGCCCCGCCGCGCCGCGCGGCGCCGAACTGGCGGACGATCCGACGCTGATGAGCCAGTCGGAAATCGATCTCCTGCAGCGCCTCGCCGCGCGCCGCGCCGAGATGGACAATTGGAATCAGGATCTCGATTTGCGCGAGAAGCTGCTCAAGGCGGCGGAACAGCGCATCGACGGCAAGCTGGCCGAGCTCAAGACCCTGCAGGATTCGATCAAAGGCCTTCTCAAGCAACATGAGAAGGAGCAGGAAGCCAAGCTCAGCAGCCTGGTGAAAGTCTACGAAGCGATGAAGGCGAAGGACGCCGCCAACGTCTTCGAGCAGCTCGACATGAACGTCCTCTTGGATGTGGTCGAGCGCATGAAGGAAGCGAAGGTCGCCGGCGTGATCGCCGCGATGAACCCGCAGAAGGCCAAGGAAATCACCGAAGAGCTCGCCGGCCGGCGCAAGATCGCCGCCGAAACCGCCGCTCAGAGCGCCACCGCCGTGGCCGCGCCCGCCGCCCGCCCGCAGCCCCAGGCTGCCCAGGCCGCCGCGCCCGTCGCCGGCATGATCCCGCCCGCCGGTCCGGCGCCCGCTTCGGCCCGCTAAAAACCCCCAGTAAGCGCGGCTGACGCGCTCACTGGGCAAATATTTCCCCCTCTTTACGGCTAATTAACCAGACTCGGGCGATTCTCGGCAGCATCGCCGGTCCGCCCTCGGCCCGGCTTCGTGCAGGATCTTCCATGCTCCGACTGCCGCCCCTGTCTCGTCTCTTGTCCGTCGCCCTGCTGACGCTGGTCTGTCTTGCCGCCGCTGCGCCGTCGCGCGCCGCCGAGCAAGTCGCCGTGCGCATCGGCGAACATCCCGGTTACGGCCGGCTGGTGTTCGAATGGGCTTCGCCGGTCGCTTACAGCGCCGCGATGGAAGGCGAAAATCTCGTGCTGCGCTTCGAGCGCCCCTTCACCGGCAATATCGACGCCGCGCCGCGCCGTCTTGCCGACTATCTCACCCAGCCGGCGCTCGTCGATGACGGCAAGGCGCTGATCTTCCCGCTGAAGGGCAGCTTCGGCCTGAAAAGCTACATCGACGGCCGTACGGTCGTCGTCGATCTGGTCAAGGGCGGCAAGCCCCCGGCAGCGACCCAGGGCAATCTCGCGGCGAAAGCGGCGGAGGCCAAAGCGGCCGACGCCAAGCCTGCTGACGCTAAGCCGGAAGCCAAACCTGCCGAAGCGAAGCCTGCCGAAGCGAAGGCCGCGCCGGCCGTGGCCGACAAACCTGCCGTCGCCAAGGCGAGCGCGCCGGCCGATGCGCCGCTGCTGGCCGTGCGCGCCGGCGATCACCCGGGCTTCGGCCGTCTGGTGTTCGATTGGCCGCGCAATGTCGATTACAACGTCGCGCAGAACGGCGGCCGTCTCGATCTGACGTTCGGCGCTCCGGCGAAGATCGACGCCGAGGCTTTGACGCCGAAGCTGCCCAAGACGGTGCTCGGCTTCGACGCCCAGAGCGACGACAAGGGTCTGAAGATCGCGATGATGGTGCCGGAGAACGCGCGCCTGCGCCACTTCCGCAACGGCCCGAGCGTCGTGCTCGATGTGCTGGCCGATATCGCCGAGCCGGTCGCCGACAAATCGATGGCGCAAAGCGCGGCCAAACAACCCGAAGCGAAGGCACCTGCCAAAGCCGAAGCGCCCAAGGCTGAAGCGCCCAAGGCCGAAACGCCGAAAGCGCAGGCTCAAACGAAGCCCGCCGCTGCGCCGCAGTATGAATTGGTGCCGGTCGATGCCAGCGGCAATTCGGTCGCCACCGCCGCGCCGCAGAGCCTGCTGCCGGGCGCTGCGTCCGCCGCGCCGGCTGCCGCGCCTGCCACCGCTTCGGCTCAGCCGACACCGCTCGCCGCGCGCAAGCTGGTCGTCTCCGCTGTCGGCAGCGGCCCGCAGATCAGCGGCTTGCGCTTCGCCTGGCCGGCGGACGCGCCGATGGCGCTGTTCGAGCGCAACGGTTCGCTCTGGGCGGTGTTCGATCGCGCCGCCAGCGCCGACATCGCCAACAACTGGCCGCGCACGGTGGCGCGTCCCGAACTGACCTTCTCGGCGATCTCCAGCATCTTGCGCTGGCAGATGCCGGCCGAGCGCTTCGCGTCCTTGCGCCGCGACGGCGCCAATCTCGTCGTTGATTTCGCCGCGCAGCCGCCGCTGCCCGGCGCGCAGATCCCGCTCGAAGCCCAGCCGCAGGCCGACGCCGGCCCGCGTGTGCTGCTCAAGTCGGCCTCGTTCGGCCCGGTGATCGAGACGCGTGATCCCGATGTCGGCGACAAGCTGTGGGTGTTGCCGAGCATGGCGGCCGAAGGGCTGACCGGTGCGCGCGGCTTTGTCGAATTCCAGGTTCTCTCTTCGCTGCAGGGCGTCGCCGTCAAGGCGCTGACCGATGATCTGATCGTGCGCCCGACCGCGGAGGGCGCCGAGATCGTCACGCCGGGCGGCCTGCGCTTGTCCGGCGGCCTCGCGGCTGCCGCGCCGGCCGCGCAAGTGGCGGCCCAGGTCGCCGCGTCCCCTGCCACGACCCGCATGCCGACGCAGAGCGGCGCCAGCGTTCCGCTGCCCGCGCTCGCCGTCAACAGCGGCACCCTGTTCGATTTCCCCGGCTGGGCGCAACTCGGCGGCGGCGACAAAGCCAGCTTCTTCGAGCGCAAAGCCAATCTGCAGCGCGCCGTCATCGACGCGCCGCGCGCCATGCGCAATCCCGCTCGTCTCGCGCTCGCCCGCTTCCTTTTCGCCAGCGGCCAGGCGGCCGACGCGCTCGGCATCCTGCAGGTGATGGAGGAGGACCAGGCCGACGTCGCGCGCGATCCGGCCTATCTCGCCCTGCGCGGCGCCAGCCGCTATCTGATGGACGATCTCAACGCCGCCGGCCCGGATCTGTTCGCCAACAGCCTGGATCAGGAGCGCGAGGCCGCCTTGTGGCGCGCTGCGTTGCTCGCCGGTCAGAACGATTGGATCGCCGCCAACCGCTATTTCGCGCGCGCCAGCGACGTGCTGCGCGGCTATCCGCGCGATCTGCAGTTCCAGTTCGGCCTGCTCGCCGCCGAGGCTGCGCTGTCCGCCGGCGACGCGGTCGCGGCCAAGCAGCAGCTCGACGGGCTCGCTTATCTCCAGCCGCAGCGCGCCTGGCAGGACCAGATCGATTACCTGCGCGGCCAGCTGCTGGCGCAGGGCGGCGAGACCGAAGCGGCGCTCGCCGCCTGGGACCGCGCCATCAACGGCGTCCATCCGCCGAGCAAGGCGCGCGCGCGCCTGGCCCGCGTCGAAGCGCTGCTCGGCAACAAGAGCATGAAGCTGGCCGACGGCATCGCCGAACTGGAGCGCCTGCGCTACGGCTGGCGCGGCGACGATGTCGAGCTGACCGTGCTGCGCCGCTTGGGCGAGCTCTATATCGACTCGGGCGATTACAAGAACGGCCTGGCGACGCTGCGCGACGCCATGACGCAATTCCCCAAGGCGCCCGAAAACGCCGCCATCGCCCAGGAGATGCGCGATAATTTCGCCCAGCTCTTCATCGGCGGCGCCGCCGATAAAATGCCGCCGCTGACCGCGCTCGGCATTTACGAAGATTTCCGCGATCTGACCCCGGTGGGCGACGCCGGCAATCTGCTGATCGTCAAGTTGGCCGACCGGCTGGTGCAGATCGAGCTGCTCGATCGCGCCCAACTGCTGCTGAAAGACCAGATCGACAAGCGCCTGAAGGGCGTGCCGCAGGCTGAAGCGGTGAACCAGCTCGCGCTCGTCTATCTGCTCGACCGCAAGGCCGAAGAGGCGCTGGCCGCGCTCAACGCGCCGCTGCCGGCCGCATCTTCGCCCGCGCTCGCCACCGAACGCCGCCAGCTCAAGGCGCGCACCCTTGGCGAGCTGACCCGCTACAAGGAAGCGCTGGCTCTGCTCGACGGCGACACAACCGCCGATGCCGCGCGCCTGCGCGCCGAGATCGGCTGGCGCACCCAGAATTGGCCGCTCGCCGCCGCCGCCTTCACGCAGCTCGTGCCGGCCGACGGCAAGGGCATGTCGGACGCCGAGCGCCAGACAGTGCTGCGTCTCGCCATCGCACAGTCGCTCAGCAAGGATGCGTCCGGCTTGGCCGTCTCGCGCGCGCGCTACGGCGCCGACATGGCGCAGAGCAGCTTCAAGGAATCCTTCGAGATGATCACCGCGTCGGACATCACCCAGGGCTTCGACCTGCGCAGCATCTCGCGCCAAGTCACCGGCGTCGATCAGTTCAAGGCCTTCATGTCGAGCTATCGCGAGAAGATCATGAAGGCGCGCGGCGCCAGCCTGGATGGCAAAGCCGCGCCCGCCAAGGCGGCCCAAGCCGCGAGCATCGCGGCCAACTAAAAATCCGCCGCGAGCATCGCGGCCAACTGATCATCGCCGCGAGCATCGCGGCCAATTCATCCCGGCATGGCTAGCGCATCTCGCGCTGGCTGCTGATCGCGGCGAGCCAAGCCGCGCAGGCCCATTACATCTGGCTTGAGCGCGTCGATGCGGCGCAGGCGCGCGCCTTTTTCGGCGAAGGGGAAAACGGCCGCGCCGAAAAATCCCCTGGCGCGCTCGACAACATCAAAACGCCGAAAGCCTTCGCCACCGACGCCGCCAAGCCCTTGGCGCTGACGCGCACCGCCGATCACCTCGCCATTGCCGCGTTGGGCCAAGGGTCTGCGCACCAACGACAAGGGCGAGGTGACGATCCCGACGCCGTGGGCCGGCCAATATGTCGTGGAGATCGGCCATGTCGAGGAACGCAAAGGGGGCGCGGGCGATCAGGCCTTTGATCGCATCCGCCATGTCTCGACGCTGACGTTCGTCGTCGCCGACGGCGTGCCGTGGCCGGCGAAATAGGCCAGCGATGAGGCAATAAAAAAGCCGGGCGCGATGATGTCGCGTCCGGCTTTTTAGTTGGATATGCGCGCGACCTATCCCGGCGCGGCGAAGCTTTGCACCAGCGAGCCGGCGATCAGATACCAGCCGTCGACCAGCACGAAGAAGATCAGCTTGAAGGGCAGGGAGATCATCACCGGCGGCACCATCATCATGCCCATCGACATGAGGATGGAGGCGACGACCATGTCGATCACCAGGAACGGCAGGAAGATCAGGAAGCCGATCTCGAAAGCCCGGCGCAACTCGCTGATCATGAAAGCGGGAATCAGCGAGGTCAGCGGCGTGGCTTCGGCGCTCTCCGGCATCGGGCCGCCGGCGAGGTCGAGGAACAGCTCGAGGTCGTGCTGGCGCACCTGGGCGAGCATGAAGGCGCGCACCGGCGTGGTGATGCGGGCGAAGGCCTCTTCTTCGTTGATCTGTTCGGCCATCAGCGGAGCGATGCCGTCGGTGTAGGCGCGCTCGAAGGTCGGGGCCATGACGAAGCCGGTGAGGAACAGCGCCAGGCTGACGATCACCATGTTCGGCGGCACCTGCTGGGTGCCGAGCGCGCTGCGCAGGAACGACAGCACGACGACGATGCGGGTGAAGGCCGTCACCATCATGGCGATGGCGGGCGCCAGCGACAGCACGGTGAGCAGCGCCAGCAGCTGGATGATGCGGCCCGTCGAGGAGCCTTCGCCGCCGGCGAGATCGAGGTTGAGGCTCTGCGCGCCGGCCGGCGCGGCGAACGCCGCCGACAGGCCGAGCGTCAGGCCGACCGCGATCAGCGTCGTGATCAGCACGAAGAAGACGCGGCCGACGATGGGCGGCAGGACGAAGCGGCGGCCCAGATGGGTCGAGGCGAGGCGGCTCATGGCGCGTCTCCGGCGTGAATGGCGGGCGCTTTGATGCCGCTTTCGACGAGGGTTTCTCCCGTCGCGCCGAGGATGACGAGATGCTCGACATCGTCGCGGCGGATCAGCACGAGCTTGCGCCGCGCATCGAGCGCCTGCACCTCGACGATGCCGAGGCGGGCAGCGCGGCCGCCGCGCGTCACGGGAATGCGGTTGCCGAGGCCGAAGCGCTTGGCGGCCCAGGCGCAGCCGGCGATCAGCGCCAGCACGAAGATGAGGGCGAGAATGAAGCGGAAGTAGGTGTCGAGGGGCATGGAATCCAAAAGTCCGGGGATCAGCGGCGGCGGGCGCCGGGCGGGGCATAGGCGGCGGCGACGCGGCTGCCGCTGTTGAGCGTTTCGAGCTGGCTCTTGAGGTCGGCGTGGCGCTGACGCACCGCGTCGGCCAGTTTGTCGAGATCGTCGATCAGGCTGACCATCAAGGGGCGCAGCGGCAGGTTCTCGGCGCCGCTCAAGGCCAGCGCGGCGTCGCACAGGCGGCGCACTTCTTTTTCCAGCGGCGCGAGATCGACGGTCTGGCCGTCCGCGACCAGGCCGCGCGCGGCGACGATGATCGATGCGACGTTCTGCAGATCGAGTTTCAGGCTTTCGGTCTGAGAAGAGGGGGCGGTCATGATTGCGCTCCGGCATGCGGTTGCGGGCGCGGCCGGTATGTCTGGTTGGCGCGATAGATGTAGGAGAGGATCTCGGCCACGGCGGCGAAGGCTTCGAGCGGGATGTCGCTGCCGACATCGAGCGCCGACAGCACTTCGGCGAGATCGGCATCCTGGCGCACCTTCACGCCTTCGGCGAAGGCGACGGCGAGAATCTGTTCGGCGATGGCGCCGCGGCCCGAGGCGACGATGCGCGGGATATGGTCGCGGCCGCGCTCATGGCGCAAAGCGACGGCGACCTGGCTGAGCGCGGGGAAGGCGCGCAGGCCGGTTTCGTCGTCCCGATGCGGTCGCTGCGGTTTGTCGGATGCGGCCAAGGCGGTCCTCAAGGCGCGCCGGACGGCCGAGGGGCCGCCTGCGGGCGCGAGGAGACCATCGCGCAATATGCTTAATTTTGGATTAAAGGCCTGATACGGCGGGCAAAAGCTGCCCTGTGACGGGTCGCCGGATCAGGCCGCCAAATCAGGCCTTCGGCTTGCCGAGGTCGGGCAGGTCGAGGCCTTCGGGCAGCGCTTCGGCGCCGGCGCCGGCCGCGGCCTTGTTCTCTTCCTTGATGCGCTCGTGGATTTCCCGCCGCAGGACCGAAACCTCGGGCGGGAAAACGAAGCCCAATTTGATGGACTTGCCGCGGACTTCGACGACGGTGACTTCGATCGTGTCGTTGATCACCACCGATTCGCCGACTTTGCGCGTCAGATAGAGCATTGGCGCTCCTTCGCCATGTGGCGCCCGGCGGGTCTGCCGGGCCTTCCTGCTGGGGGAAGGGTCCCCCGGGCCGGGCCGGAGATTAGCCGCCTTTACGCAATATTAATAGTGGCCCGGCATTATTTGCCCATCGCCGCCCGCGTCAGGGCAAGAGGCAGGCCAGGCAGGCCGCACAGCCAAGGCACCAGCCCGGGTAAAAACCGATGGATTTTACGAAAATTCCGCTGTTCTCGGCCATGAACCGGCGCATGACCTGGCTCGGTCAACGCCAGGAGCTGCTGGCGCAGAACATCGCCAATGCCGACACGCCGGGCTACGTCGCGCAAGATTTCAAGGCGCAGGATTTCAGCGA
Organism: Alphaproteobacteria bacterium; assembly: GCA_035714115.1. Taxonomy (GTDB): domain Bacteria; phylum Pseudomonadota; class Alphaproteobacteria; order SMXQ01; family SMXQ01; genus CAMAVH01. The sequence continues at coordinate 3,209 of DASTMO010000011.1, read as the reverse complement.
CGTGCTCAAGAGCGCCGGCGCCAACGGCTCGGCGCCGCTGCGCATGGCCGCCACCGCATCGGGCCATATCGGCTTCGTCGCACAGGGTTCTGGGGCCGACGGCCGTCCGCCGCGCGCGGAGAAGACGCCGGGCCCGGAAAAGCTGCTGTCGGGCAACGCCGTCACGCTCGAAGAAGAGATGATGAAGACCGCGCAGACCGCGATGGACTTCCAACTCACGACGAACCTCTACAAGAAGCACATTTCGATGATCAAGACCGCGCTCGGGCGCGGCGGCGTGTAAGGACATCGCGCGATGGATCTCGTCAAAGCTCTCAAGATTTCCGCCTCCGGCCTGCGCGCGCAGACGATGCGCATGCGCGTCTCGGCCGAGAACATGGCCAACGCCGACACGATGAGCGAGACCGCCGGCGGCGATCCCTACCGCCGCAAGACGATCAGCTTCAAGAACGTGCTCGACAAGACGATCGACGCCAAGACCGTCAAGGTCGACAAGCTCGGCGTCGACAAGACCGACTTCGACATGCGCTTCGATCCGGGCCATCCCGCCGCCGACGCCAACGGCTACGTCAAGCTGCCGAACGTGAAATCCATGGTCGAGCTGATGGACATCCGCGAGGCGCAGCGCTCCTACGAGGCCAACCTCGGCTCCATCGAGGCGGCCAAGAACATGCTCTCTCGCGCCATCGATCTGCTGCGCGGCTAACGGAAGGAACTGAACGATGGTCGCCATCAATAGCGCTCTGAACGCCTATAAAAGCGCCGCCGGCGCCGCCGCCAAGCCCGGCATGGAGCCGCGCCCGCAGGGCGGCAAGAGCTTCGGCGATCTGCTCGGCGAAGTGGCGCAGCAGGCCAAGGCCTCCGGCGTCGAAGCGGAAAAGCTCTCGATCGCCGGCGTCGCCGGCAAGGCCGACGTCAACCAGGTCGTCACTGCGGTGACCAATGCCGAAGTGACGCTGCAGACCGTCGTCGCCATCCGCGACAAGGTCATCTCGGCCTATCAGGATATCCTGCGGATGCCGGTCTGAGCCGGCGCCTAGGTCAATCGATATGGATGCCGTCCAAGCCCTCGACGTCTCGCGCGACGCCGTCATCGTCACGCTGAAGATCGGCGCGCCGGTCATGCTGATCGCGCTGATCGTCGGTCTCGCCGTCTCGCTGGTGCAGGCGCTGACGCAGATTCAGGAAATGACCCTGTCGTTCATCCCCAAGATGATCGCCATCTTCCTGTCGCTGCTGCTGCTCATGCCCTTCATGCTGTCGACGCTGACGACCTTCACCAACGACATCGCCCAGAAAATCGTTCACGGTAGCTAGGAAAACGGCGGGTGCTGGCGCAGCTTCTCTCGCAAGACCTGTTCGGCCTGCTGCTCGTCTTCACGCGCGTCGGCGCGGCGATGGTCGTCATGCCGGCGGTCGGCGAAACGACGGTGCCGGCGCGCTGGCGCCTGATCTTCGCCGCCATGCTGACGCTGCTGGTGATGCCCGCCATGGCCGGCAAGCTGCCGGCGATGCCAGCGTCGCCCTTCGGCCTGTTCCTGCTGCTGTTCGTCGAGATCGTCATCGGCCTGTTCCTCGGCGGGATTGGCCGCATCATCCTCGGCGCGCTCTACACCGCCGGCACGGTGATCTCCTATCAGGCCTCGCTGTCCAACGCCTTCGTGTCCGATCCCACGGCGCAGCAGCAGGGCACGCTGCCCGGCCTGTTCCTCGGCACGCTCGGCGTCCTGTTGCTGCTGCTCACCGACCTGCATCACATGATGATTCGCGCGATCTTCGACAGCTACGGCCTGTTCCCGCCGGGCCAGATGCCGCCGATCGAGGATCTCAACGAGGTGGTCACGCGGCTGGTGTCGCAGAGCTTCCTGCTCGGCGTGCAATTGTCCGCCCCGCTGATCGCCATCGGCCTAGTGATGTATCTCGGCGTCGGCCTGCTTGCGCGCCTGATGCCGCAAATGCAGGTGTTCTTCATCATTCAGCCGGCGCAGGTGGCGGCTGGCCTGATCGTCATCGCCATCACGCTGCCGGCGGTCATGCTGTGGTTCCTCGACGATTTCCAGGAGCTCTACGCGCGCGCCCTCGGGCCCGGCTGGTAGGGAGGTCGCATGTCCGAAGACACTGACGACTCCCAAAAAACAGAAGACCCTTCCCAAAAACGCTTGGACGAAGCGCGCGAGAAGGGCCAAGTCGCCGTCTCGCGCGAGCTGAACCATTGGTTCATGATTCTCGGCGGCACGCTGTTCCTGGTGATGCTCGCGCCGGGCCTGCTGACCGGCATCTATAAATCGTCGCTGCGCTTCATCGCCGAGCCGCAGGACATCGTCACCGAAGGCGGCGGCCTCACCGGCCTGTTCGCCTCGATCTATATCCATGTCGGCCTGGCGCTGCTCGCGCCGCTCGGCCTGCTGCTCATCCTCGCCATCGCCGCCGGCGTGATCCAGAACGGCCTCTTGTTCTCGGTCGAAAGCATCACGCCGAAGCTCGAGAAGATCTCGCCGCTCGCCGGCATCAAGCGCATGTTCGGCATGAAGGCCATCGTCGAGTTCGGTAAGGGCATCGTGAAGATCGTTATCGTCGGGGCCATCGGCCTGATGGTGGTCTGGCCGGATTTCTCCAACATCGACCAGTTGCCGGCCTATTCGATCCCCGACCTGCTGCATTTCACCGCCAAGGTCTCGGCCAAGCTGATGATCGCCATGCTGTCGATCGTCACGCTGATCGCCGGCGCCGACCTGTTCTACCAGCGCTTCTCGCATATGAAGTCGATGCGCATGTCGAAACAGGAAGTGCGCGACGAGCATAAGCAGAGCGACGGCGATCCGATGATCAAGAGCCGCCTGCGCCAGTTGCGCATGGAGCGTTCACGCAAACGCATGATGGCGGCGGTGCCGAAAGCCACAGTAATCGTCACCAACCCGACGCACTATTCGATCGCCTTGCGCTACGAGCATGGGTCGATGGAGGCGCCGATCCTGGTCGCCAAGGGCGTCGATGAGGTCGCCTTCCGCATCCGCGAAATCGCCACCAAGCATGAGATTCCGATCGTCGAGAACCCGCCGCTCGCCCGCGCGCTCTATGCCAGCGTTGAGGTCGACCGGCCGATCCCCGCCGAGCATTACAAGGCGGTGGCCGAAATCATCGGCTACGTCATGAAGCTCAAGCGCAAGTTCGCCAAATAAGGAGCGCGGCGTGTTGGGCGCAGTTTCGGC
>DASTMO010000010.1:0-22438 GCA_035714115.1 Alphaproteobacteria bacterium | reverse complement strand
GCGCACCCGCCGACCAGGCTGCGGCGCCGCAGTTCACCGACATCCCGATCCCCAATGGCGCGCGCATGGATCTCGACCGCACGCTGGTGCTCGGCCCCCGCGACAGCTGGCTCGGCCGCCTCGCTTTCACCAGTTCGGCCTCGCCGAACGACGTCTTCGAGTTCTATGCGCGCGAAATGCCGCGCTTCAACTGGACCGGCATTACCGCCGTGCGCGCGGCGACCAGCGTGCTCAGCTACAACCGCGACGAGCGCGTCGCCACCGTGCAGATCTCGCGCACCACGCTCGGCGGCAGCGACGTGATGGTCACCATCTCGCCGCGCGGCAGCATGGGAGGCGGCGTCACCAGCGGCGGCGGATTCAACCTGCCGGCGGTCAATCCTTCTTCCGCGCCGATCTCGCGCCAGCCCTTACGCTGACCGACGCTTCGCGACGTCGGTCGCGCATATCCTGCCTCGTGACTCTTAGTCGCGAATGTCCTGCAGGAACCACTCGGTCGGGATTTCGCGGCCGACGCCTTGCGCCTTCGCCGCTTCATAGACAGCGCCGGCGACGGCCCAGAACTGATTGCCCTGCAGATTGCCGCGCTCCGAATAGGTCACCTGCTCGCGCGACGTGCGGCCGCGATTGGTCCCCTGCATGATATCGGCGAAGGTGATCATGCGGTCGGGCGCAACGGTGCCGTGCCCGCGCACATCCTTCTTCTGATATTTGAACTCGCGCATCCCTTCGGGCTGCGCGGCGTAAGTCAGATATTCGTCATCGAGGCCGAGCTGCGGCAGCCCCCAGGGCGCGGGCGCGCTGCCGAAGCGCATATAGACGTCGATTTTGTCGACGGTGGCATCGTCGGGCCGGCCGCCGGCGCCGACATTGACCACATGCGCGCCCGGCTCGATCAGCGCGCCGTTGAGCACCGGCACCGAGGAATCCGTCAAGCCGGCGACGATATGCGCACCCTTGTAGATGTCCTCGGGCTTGTCGCAGACGACGACTTCGATGCCGTATTTCTCGCGCATCTCCTTGCCGAACAACTCGCGATTCGCCTTGGTCGGACTGAACACCTGAAGCTTTTTCAGGCCGGGGCGCACATACATGAAGGCCTCCATATGGGTGCGCGCCATGCCGCCCGAGCCGAGAATGCCGACCACGGTCGCATCCTCGCGCGCCATGTATTTCGTGCCAATGCCGCCATCGGCGCCGACGCGCATATGCTGCAGCACGCCGTCATTGATGAAGGCGAGCGGCTCGCCGTTCTCGATCGAGGTGAGGAAGATGAGGCCGCAATAGAGCCCCGGCTTAACGCAGTATTTCTCACGCGTCGTCACGCCGTTGTAGCTCGCCTCGGTGATGACGTCGGACTTCATGCGGATGGCGAAATAGCCCGTCGTCGAACCACCCTCCATGGTGCCCCAGGCATAGACCTTTGCGGGATCGCTGGTCGGGATCTGCACGTCGATGCGTGGCCGGCACACCGATTCCTTGGTGACGAGACGCTTATAGGCGTCTTCCAACGCATCGATGGTCATTTCCATCGTCAGCAGCTTGGTGACATCGTCGTTGTTGATGATCAGCGTCATCGTCCGCTCCCTGATTTATCTTTCGCGATAGCCTAGGCGCGCTTTTTCTCAGCGTCCAGCCGACAGCATATCCATCTGACGAAACGGAACAGGCGGATGGAGTCTCCTCCATCCGCCCGCCCCATCTTGCCGTCTCGCCCGCGCAGCTTGCATGAACGTGCGAGACGGCGAAGCTCGAGCTTTACTGATTAAAGGCCTGTGATTTGGGCGCGTTCGTTTTCTTGAAGCCGTCGTACTCGCGCGCAGCGATGGACTTCTGCACGATCTTCTTCGGCGTCGCGTAGAGCCGATCGATCAGGGCCGAGATGCCTTGTGCGTCGACGAAATCGATGTCGAGCTTCTGCTTGTCGGCTTCAGCGAGAAATTTCGGGTCGGCCACCGTGTCGGCAAGCGCCTGGCGCAGGATGCCGAGCTGCGGCTCCGGCACAGCCGGCGGGCCGAAATAGGGCCGGCCGATTTCCTGCGGCGAGAAGATGAAGTCGAGGATTTGGCGCGCCTCGTCGGTCTGGGCGTAGTCGCGCGCCAGCGGCAGATCGATGCCGTACTTCTTCTCGGTCGCGAGCCAAGCGACCGGCTTGATGTCGCCACGTGCCACCTGATCGGCAGCGGTCGATTTCACCGCGCCCCAGGCCCAGCCGATGCGCCCCGCCACCTCGCCGCGCTGCATGGCCAGCGTCTGCTCCTGCGAGCCGGTATAGCCGTTGACGATCTTGAACTTCGTGCCGATCAGGTTGTTCAGCACGGTCGCGTAGATGTAGGCGTCCGACGTGGCGCCCGAGGCGCTGACTGGAAACTCCTTCTTCTGCGCGTCGGCCAAATCGTTAAGTCCCGACTGGCCGCCGACGATGGCCGCGCTCCATTCGGTCGTCAGCGAGCCGAGCCAGGAGAAGTTGCGCGCGTCAATCTTGATCTTGTCGTTGCCGAAGACCGGCTCGATCAAGGTGGCGCGCTGCACGGTGCCGATCACCGTGCCGTCGCGCAGCGCCAGATTGTAGATGTGGTTGGCAGCGCGCACGCCGGATGCGCCGTCCATGTTCTGCACGATGATGTTGGGCTCGCCGGCGATGTGGCGGTCGAGATGGCGCGCGAGCAAGCGGCTGTAAGCGTCGTAACCGCCGCCGGCCGCAGAGCCGACGATGATGGCGATCTGCTTATCCTTGTAGAAGTCCGCGGCTTGAACGGCCGGCACGAAAGCGGCGATGGCAAAGCCCGCGAGCGCGAGCGGTCGGAAACGGCGGGATGCGGACAGAGTTCGGGCGTACATGAGAATCGACTCCAGAAAAGATGAATGAGAAAGGCGCGCGGCCGCGCTCAGCTCCAGGGCAGCTCAGGCAGGAAGCCTGCGAGAGCGGCGCGCCGCTTCTCGGCCAGATCGCGCGCGGCGACGCGTTGCATCAGTTCGGCGGCGCGCTGCGCCGCTTTGGGATGCTTGAAGATGCTGCCGTCGAGCGATTGGAAGCTCTCGTTGGCGGCGAAGAAGCGATAGCCGCCCTCTTGGCGCACGATGACGCCGGCGGCGACATCGGAGGCTTCGATGATGAAAGCTTCATCGCTCTGAGGGACCGCTTTGTAAGGCGCGGCGGCCGGCACATCGGACAGGATGGACATCATGATCTTCTCCCGCGGACGCGCCTCAGGCGTCGTCCGCATCAAATTCGGTTCAGGCTCAGCGGTTGCGGTCGCGATCAGCGACGACAACAGCCGCGCATGAGACGCAGCGGGAGAAGTTGGGCTTGGATAAGCGGGTACGGCATCGTCGGTCTCCTATCGACCACGACGGACGGACTGAACCCGTCCCTGCCGTGGCGCTTTAGCGTTTGGTGACGCGGCGCAAGCTGCGATCAAATTGCCGCGGGCCACTGCGGTGGCCACTGCTCTCTCGCGAGAACGAAATCACTATCTCTCAGGGCTTTTTCGACGTCAACGAAAATAATACTACTTATTTTTGTTGTTAATATTTTTATTACATAAATTATTTGTTTAAACAAATCCAAGAAAACGCGGCGCGCCCCTTCGAGCGGCCGCGTCTTCGTTCGGCTTAAGGACCTTTGCAGACCACGTTGAGCAAAGCCTGACGGCCGTCGCTGATCGCCTTCATGGCGCGATCGAGCGCCTTGGGCATATCGGCCGGATCCTTCACCTGCTCGCCATAGCCGCCCGCCACCTCGACCGCCTTCTCGAAGCGCGATGCGCCGGCCTCGAAATAGGTCATCGGCTCTTGGTTGCTCTTGGCGGCGTAGCCCTTCGGATAGACCTCGCGCGTATTGCGCTTCACCGCGCCCCACATCTCGTTGTTGAAGACGATGGTGAGGATCGGCAGCTTCTCAGCCCGTGCCACATAGTGCGACGGGATCGGATTGCCGAACATGTAAGCGCCGTCGCCGCAGGTGGCGATGACGGTGCGGTCAGGCCGCGCCATCTTCACGCCGAGCGCGGTGCCGAGCCCCCAGCCGAGGGCGCCGGCGGCGCCCACGCTGAACATGGTGCCCGACTCGGTCAGGTTCATATGCTCGAAGGTGACCGGCGATTCCTTGATCAGGATGCCGTCCTTGCCGCGCACCTGCTCGATGCAATGGGTGATCCAGGCCGGATGCAGCGGCGCTTCATCGCGGCCCTTGTTAATCGCCGCCGCCCACTTCTCGCGCTGCTCGCCGCGCTCGGCGCCGAGCGACTTGCGGCGATCGCCGATACGGGCGTTGGCTTTGGCCACCTTCTCTTCCAGCGCGTCGGCCAGCGCGTTCATGCTCGCCGCGATATTGCCGGCGATCGAGACGTCGCTTGGGAAACCGCGCAGCGGATAGGCGCTGTACATCGGATCGACCGACATCTGGATGATCTGCGCGTCGGCGCGCGGCGTCTTCTTGTGCGGGATCCACGGCACGTCGCTTTCGATCACCAGGATCACGTCGGCCTGCTCGACGCGAGCATCCGGGTTGTAGCCGAGATGCATCGGATGGTCGGACGAGATCGCGACATAGCGCGGCTTGCGCTGATAGACCGGAATGGCGAAGACTTCGGCGAGGCGGCTCATGGCAGCCATCTCGGCGGCGGTGCGGCCGCTGCTCGCCGTGATGATCATCGGATTCTCGGCCTTGGCGAGAATGTCCGCGGCGCGCTCGATGGCGTCCGGGTTCGGATAGGCCGGCGACGGAATGTGACGGCGCGTCGGCGAGGTGTATTTGAAGTTGGCGATGTCGCGCGCCAGCACTTCGCGCGGCAGGCGCAGATAGACCGGGCCGCCCGGCTCGGCGGTCGCCATGCCGATGGCGCGATCGACGGTGGCTTCCAGAACTTCGCCGTTCGGCAGTTCGTAGTCCCACTTGGTGAACTCGCGGGCCATGGCGCCTTGGTCCCGCATTTCCTGCGGCCAGTGGATCTCGCCGGTGCGCGCGCCGATCAGGCCGCCTTCTTCGCTGAACGGCGTGCGGCCGGCGCTGAACAGCACCGGGATGTTGCCGCGCCAGGCATTGAGCAGGCCGCAGAGCGCGTTGGCGGTGCCGACATTGACATGCACCATCGCCGCCTGGACGCGGCCCGAGCCGAGGTAGTAGCCGGTCGCCATGTGCAGCGCGACGTTCTCGTGCGGAACGGTGACGGGATTGGGCACTTTCACGCCTTCCGCCATAAGCTTGGCGTAGGCCTCGATCAGCGGTGCGAAATCGGTGCCCGCATTGGCGAACAGATGATCGATGCCGCGATCGGCCAACAATTGCAGATAGGCCTCGGCAACCGTGCCGGTCGCGATGGTCTTGCTCGCCACGTCCACTCTCCCTTTATGCTTGGATACGCAAGTTTTGCGCTACCATAGCGATCCGTTATCCCCAGCGCCAGACGCCAGACGGACAAAGATGAATAGTTCTGCGACAGCACCATCCCGTCAGACGGAACAATACGACGCCGTGGTGATCGGCGGCGGCCACAACGGCCTCGTCTGCGCCGGCTATCTCGCGCGCGCGGGCATTAAAGTGAAACTGCTCGAAAAGCGTGCGGTGGTCGGCGGCGCGGCGGTGACGGAGGAGTTTCACCCAGGCTTTCGCAATTCCGTCTGCTCCTATGTGGTGAGCCTGCTGCATCCCGAGGTCATTCGCGATCTCGAATTGTCGCGACACGGTTTGACGATTCTCGATCGGCCATCGGGTTACCTTTGCCTGCTGCCCGGCGGCGCGGCTTTGCAGCTGCCGCGCGATATCGCCGCGGCCAAGCGCGAGATCGCCAGACTGTCGCCGCGCGACGCCGAGGCTTATGCCAAGCTCGACGAAGACTTATGCGAGATCGGCATGGCGCTGCGCGCCGTCATGGCGGAGCCGCCGCCCAACTTCGGTGGTGGGCTCGCCGATCTCTGGCAAGCGCTCAAGCTCGGCAACAAGCTGCGCGCCCTGCCCGGCCGCCTGCAGGCCGGGCTTGCCGAACTGATGACGGCGAGCATCGGCGATTATGTCGCCGCGCGATTCGAACGCGAGGAGCTGCAAGGCGCGCTCGGCTTCGAAGGCGTGATCGGCAATTTCGCCAGCCCTTACCATCCCGGCACCGCCTACGTGCTGCTGCACCATATGTTCGGCGAAGTGAACGGCCAAGTCGCCGCCTGGGGCCATGCGGTCGGCGGCATGGGCGCGATCACGCAGGCGATGGCGCGTTCCGCCGAAGCGCAAGGCGCAGCGATCGAAACTTCATCGTCGGTGCGCGAGATCATTATCGAGGGCGGCAAGGCCAAGGGCGCTGTGCTCGAGGACGGACGCACGATCCGCGCCAACATCGTCGCAGGCAATGTCCATCCGCAACTGCTGTTCCTGAAAATGATGGACGGCGGCCTGCTGCCCGACGATTTCCGCCGACGCATCACCCATTGGCGCTCGAAATCTGCGACCTTCCGCATGAACCTGGCGCTCAGCGAATTGCCGCGCTTCGCCGCGCTCGGGGATGCCAACAATCCTGAACGCATGAAGGGCAGCATAAATATCGCGCCCTCGCTCGGCTATCTGCAGCGCGCCTTCGACGACGCGCGCGCAATGGGCTGGTCGAAAGCGCCTGTCGTCTCGATGAACATTCCCAGCGTGCTGGATGATTCGCTGGCGCCGAAGGGCGCGCATGTCGCCAGCCTGTTCTGCCAGCATTTCGACTTCACGCTGCCGGACGGCAGAAGCTGGGACGACGCGAAGGAGAAAGCTGCCGATCTCATCATCGACACGGTGGCCGAGCATGTGCCGAACCTGAAGCGCGCCCTCGTCGGCCGCCAGGTGCTGTCGCCACTCGATTTGGAGCGCGAGTTCGGCCTGGTCGGCGGCGACATTTTCCACGGCGCGATCCATCTGGATCAAATCTTTAGCCTGCGGCCGGCCGCCGGCTATGCCGACCACCGCACGCCGATCGACGGGCTGTATCTTTGCGGCTCCGGCGCGCATCCGGGCGGCGGCGTCACCGGGCTTCCGGGGCGCAACGCCGCGCGCGCGATTCTCAAAGATCGCGGGCGATCGAGGATTTAGTGCAGGTTGATGATCTGGCCGGAGCGCTGGCGCAGCTGACGCGGCGGGCTCGGCGCCGTCATCATGCAGACGCAGAAGGTTTCGACGCTGGCGGCATCGCCGAACTGCGTCAGCACCTTCTCGACCATGAGCTGCGATAAATTGAGCTGAAGCTGACCGCACCCGTGACGCGCGGCGATCTGCTGCCAACAGCCCAGGAACATATCGGCCACGGCATCGCTGCCGAGCGCCTGAGGCAACACGGCGTGGGGCACGACCAACGTGCGCGGATGGCGCAGCGTCGTTTCCACTGAATAAAGGAATAGGCCGCGAAACTGATTGAGCGCGGTGGTGCGCGCCGCGACCATGCCGGACATGCCGCCGTGAATCGATTCATCCACATAAGGCATGGCGTAGGTCGCCCAAGACTCCTGTGTCAGTTCGGGAAAATCCTCCCGCACCAGCGAGAAGAGCAGCGGCAGTTCTCTATGCGTGACGGCGACAGTCTCAAGCGGCATTGCGGTCCCTGCTCGCCCTAGGAAGCGGGCAGGTTCAAGATGCCGCAGTCGCCGGGCGGCAACCTTGACGTGGATCAAGGCTTGCGAATTCAGATGGAGGTTAGGCGTCGCCTTCGGCGGCGGCGGCCAGATCGTAGCCTTCCGCCAGGACGACTTCCTGCGGACGCGGCAGCTTGATGATGCCTTTTTCCCGCAGCTTGGTCAGGGTGCGGCTGACCGTCTCGATGGTCAGGCCGAGATAATCGGCGATGTCGGCCCGGCTCATCGTCAGATTCAGCGAAGAGACCGGCTGGCCGCGGCGGCGCGCGCGCTCCGACATGACATGCAGGAAGGAAAGGATGCGCTCCTGCGCCGTCTTGCGGCCAAGCAGCAGCATCTGCTCCTGCGCCGCCGCCAATTCGTCGGACGCGATGCCGAGCAGGCGATCGACGAGTTTGGGATAGTCCTTGAACATGACGTTCAGATCGCGCCGCTGGAACCGGCAGACGCGCACGTCGGTGATCGCTTCGGCGCTGTAGGAGTAATCGCCCTTGGTCGACAGGCCGAGGAAATCGCCGGGAAACAGGAAGCCAGTGATCTGCGTGCGCCCGTCGGGCAAGCTTTTATAGAGCTTCACCGTGCCGTCGAGAATGTTGAACACCTCGTGCGCTGCATCGCCTTCCTGAAACAGGAAGCGGTGCTGGTCGATATCCTCGCGATGAACGATCGCCGCCAGTTGCGACAGCTCCTTGCCCTCGAGCACAGAGCAGAACGTGTAATGCCGCATGTCGCAGACTTCGCACGATGCGGTATTGCAGCGTTCGTGCGCGTGGGCATGTGCAGGGTGAGACATAGCAATGTGCTCCGATCTGCGGATGCCCAAATCTTAGTCCTCGCGATCATCTCAGCCAATCGGGATATGCGTCTCAATATCGCGCACAACGATCAGCATTGATGACAGCAGCGGATTAAACAGGCCATCGCGCAAAATTTTGGGCGGATTGATCCAAATCAATTTGAACCAAATCATTAGAAATATAATTAGATAACTAATTAGATCGCAAGTCCTTCGCAAATGCGGCGGACGCGACGCGAACCGGGCCAAGGCCGCGGCCGGCTAACCACCGGACTCTCCCCGCTCCCCCATACCCGGGAAGCCGACCATGGCGCGGACCTCCCCCGCGCTGTGGCCGGCTTCTTTGTAACTGCGGATAGCCCGCGCATCGTCGCGCTTGGCGAGCCGGCGGCCCGCCGCATCGACGATCAATTCATGATGATGGTAATCCGGCGTCGGCAGATCGAGCAGCGCCTGCAAGAGCCGATGCACATGAGTCGCGGCGAAAAGATCCTCGCCGCGCGTCACCAGGGTGACACCCTGCAACGCGTCGTCCACGGTCACGCTGAGATGATAGCTGGTGGCGATGTCTTTGCGCGCCAGCACCACGTCGCCAAATATTTCAGGCGTCGCCGCGATGTCGCCTTTGGCGCGATCGTGCCACTGCAGCGGACCGGCGAGCGCCAACGCCTTCGCGACATCGAGACGCAGCGCGTGAGGCTCGCCCGCCGCGACGCGCCGCGCGCGCTCCGCTTGGCTCAGGCGCTTGCAGATGCCGGGATAGATCGCCCCATCTGGACCTTGCGGCGCGCCGCCCGATCGCGCGATCTCATCGGCGATGTCATGGCGCGTGCAAAAGCAAGGATAGAGAAGCCGGCTCGCCGCCAGCTTGTCGAGCGCGGCGCGATAATCGGAGAGATGCTCTGACTGGCGGCGCACCGGCAGCGGCCAGGTCAACCCAAGCCAGGCAAGATCCTCATAAAGCGCCGCTTCATATTCCAGGCGCGAGCGGCCGCCGTCGATGTCTTCGATGCGCAGCAGGAACCGCCCGCCCGCCTCCTGCGCCGCACGCCAGGCGAACAAAGCCGAATGGGCGTGGCCCAAATGCAAGAGGCCCGTGGGGCTTGGGGCAAATCGGGTGACGATCTCTGGCACAGACTGATCACTCACGGGCATCAATGGGCGCGGATCGGCACTTTACCCCGCCGCGCGGCGAGACCTATCCTGAAAACAATCGGCAAAATAAACATAAGCCGATCACATAAAGCCTGGGGAGGCTCGCATGAGCAAGACGCATACGCCCGTAGCCTGCGCGTTGGTCGCCGCCGCTTTGTCCGCGTTCCTGTTCCGCCCGCTGCCCGCCGCCGCAGACGCGGTGAGCGACTTCTACAAGGGCAAGACCATTAATCTCATCATCGGCTATGCGCCGGGCGCCGGCTACGATACCTACGGCCGGCTGATCGCCCGCCATTTCGGCCGCATGACGCCGGGCAACCCGAACGTCGTGCCGCAGAACATGCCTGGCGCCGGCAGCATCAAGGCCGCCAACCATATCTATAACGTCGCCGCCAAGGATGGCACCGTGCTCGGCATGTTCGCCTCCTCCGCCGCTTTCGAGCAAATGTTCGGCGGCGAAGGCGTGCAATTCGACACCGCGAAGTTCACCTGGATCGGCAATATCGACGAAAGCATCGGCACCTGCGCCGTCTGGCACACCACCGGCGTCGAGAATTTCGATCAGATGCTGAAGACCGACTTGATCTTCGGCGGCAGCGGCGCCGCCGCCGTCACCTCGCAACATGCGGTGGCGCTGCGCAACCTGTTCGGCGCCAAGATCAAGCTGGTTCAGGGCTATAACGGCGCGCAGGACGTCAAGCTCGCCATGGCGCGCGGCGAGGTGCAGGCCGGCTGCGGCATGGCGCTGTCTTCGCTGAAATCGCAACATGCCCAGGAATGGAAGTCGGGCCAGCTCAAGCCGGTGGTCCAGCTCGCCATCGAACGCTCGCCGGAATTGCCGAACGTCGCGCATATCTACGATTACGCGAAGGATGAAGAGACGCGCCAAGTGCTCGATCTGGTATTCGGCCGCCATGTCATCGGCCGGCCGCTGTCCGCGCCGCCGGGCGTGCCGAGCGACCGCAAGACCGCCCTGCGCAAGGCCTTCATGGCGACGATGAGCGATCCGACCTTCAAGGCCGAAGCCGACAAGCTGAACCTCGACATCACGCCTTCGGACGGCGAAGGCGTCGAGAAATTGTTCGCCCGGTTTTTCAGCTACCCCAAGTCCGTCGTCGACAAGGCCGTCGCCGCCATGAAGGAATAAGGCGACAGGCGGCCGCCTATGCCTGGGCGGCCGCTTTCTTCGCATTGGCGGCGATGTAGCCGACGGCGTCATCCGTCGTCATTACATCGCCGAAGGTGAGATAGAAGTTGAGCAGCGTGGCGTTGTGCTCCTCGTCCGTCGCGGCGCACAAGCCGTCGCTCACCATCACCGTCTGGAAATTGCGCATGCAGGCATCGCGCGCGGTCGATTCACAGCAGACGCTGGTCGAAGTGCCGGTGATCAGCACCGTATCGATTCCCCGCGCCCGCAATTGCGCTTCGATGTTCGACGAGCCCTGGATGAAGGCGGAAAACCGCGTCTTGTCGATGATCAGGTCTTCCGGCTGCACGTCCATCCCCGCCCAGACCTGATGGCCGATCGAACCGGGCTTGAGCGATTCGACGCGCTTCATAGCGCGCGCAGGATTGGACAGCTTTTCGTAGGCGATCGACCAGCTTTTGAACGATTCCTCAGTCGCCGTGTTGCGGATCCAGACGATGGTGCCGCCCGCGGCACGCAAGGCGCCGGCGAGCTTGTTGACATTGGGCACGATCTCGACGGCGCCCTTGATCAGGCTATGGGCGACGCCTTCCATCATAAAGCCGTTCTGCAGATCGACGACGACCAGCGCCGTGCGCGCCGGCACCATGTCGTCGTAAACATGCGCCCGGCCGCGCCGCTCGATCACGCGTTGCTTGACCCAATCGGGAATCATCGTCTTGTGCATGGCGGCGTCCTCCCTGTCGCGACGGTCAAATCTTATCCGCGATGCTGAGCATCTGGCGCGTCTTTTCGATCACGTCCGGCGGGGTCGCGTAGATTTCGCCGATCAATTTGCGTATCTCGTCGGGATCGGCGGGATTGATCTCCAGGCGCGCCTTCTCCGCCTCTTCGAGGAACTTCGGGTCTTTCATGGTTTTTTGGAACGCTTCGCGCAGCGCCGCCACCCGCTCGCTGTTGGTGCCCGGCGGGGCCACGAACGAGCGGCCGTAGATCCACGGCCCGAAGGTCATCTGCATGATCTGCTTCTGCTCTTCAGTCTTGGCGAGCGAGAAGGCGTTGGCGACGCCCGGCAACTCGGGGTGATTGCGCAGCGAAGTCTGCAGGATGATCTTCAGCTCGCCGCGCTGGATCGCGTCCCAATGGGCCGATTTGAGCGTGGTGACATTGAGCCCGCAAGCGCCGTCCACCTCGCCGCGCTGGCCGGCGAGCGCCACCTCCGAAAGCCCCGAATAGCCGGCGACGATCTTGAACGGCAGGCCGAGCACTTGCTTCAAGGTGATCGCGTCGAGCGTCGATCCGCTGGAGGGGCCAACGCCGCCGATCACGAGTTCGCGCTTGGTCAAATCCTCGACGCTTTTGACGCCGGACTTGGACCAGAAGCCGCAAGTGCTGATCTCGGCATTGGCACTGCCGATCCATTCGTATTTCAGCGGATCGAACTTGGCGACCTCGGGGGTCAGCAGCGGCGCGGTGGTCATCACCGGATTGATGATGCCGATCACCGTGCCGTCCTTCGGCGCGGCGGTCATGAGATAGGTCATTTCCTTCAATCCGCCGGCGCCCGGCATATTCTTCGGCACCATCGTCGGCGTGCCGGGAATGTGGCGGTACATGTGTCGCGCCAAGAAACGGCCGTAGGTATCGAAGCCGCCGCCGGGCGTCGAACCGATCACCACGTCGACCTCGCGGCCTTTATAGAAGTCGGCCTCGCCCGCGGCTTCGGCTACGAATGAGGCGCCCGTCAAGGCGAGGCAGGAAAAAAGCAGCAGGCTGGCGCGCATCGTCATCTCCATGGGCGAGTGGACGGAAGCGCCGCAGCGAACGCGAGGGGGTGCGCGGCCGAGGGCGTGTGCCAAGACATCGCAACATGCGTGCCAAGGCGACAAAGCCCGCAGGAAAAGCGATAATCCGCAAGTTTCACCGAGAGAAACTGGCGGCGGCCAAATTCGCGCCGCCTGTTGGTTCATTCTTCGGCATCTTTTCGGCCAATCGGAGCGCCCATGGACACCGACCGCATCAAGCTGGAAGCCCGCCTCTTCGCCAGCGAATATCTGCTCTGCAATCTCTATGCGATGATCTTTCGCGGCGCACCCGATCCGGCCGCCGCCGTGCAAGGCTTCGCCGGCGACCTTCGCCGTCATATGGAAGATTTCACCGTGCCGGGCCTGGAGCCCGTACAGTCCGATGTCTTCGCCGGTGAGGTGCGCGACGCGCTCGACAGCCTGCTCAGCCAGCTTGGCGGCATGATGAGTCAGACCGGAGCGAAATCTTAAGCCTCGCACCCGCCGGCTGATCCGCTCGGCCGTCTGCCTCGTAACCGTTTGGGATATTAGCGAGGACAGACGATGATCCGAGCCATCCGCCAACCGTTGGCCGCCCTGGCCCTCATGGCCGCCGGCGTTACCGCCGCCGAGGCGACGCCCCTGCCGCCGAACCTATCGTTCGACGTGGTACGCGGCGGCGAATCCATCGGGACGCACAAAGTCGAGTTCCGCCGCGACGGCGACAATCTGACCGTCGATATCGCCATCGATTTAACCGTCCGCCTCGCCTTCATCCCGGTCTTTCGTTACACCCACCGCAACACCGAGGTCTGGCGCGACGGCAAGTTGGTCCGTCTCGACAGCACGACCGACGATGACGGCACGAAATATCGCGTCTCGGCGGAGGCGACGGCAGAAGGCCTTAAGGTGACCGACGCCGAAGGACGCAGCTACATCGCCCCGCCCGATACCGTGCCGACGAGCTACTGGAACGCCGCCCTGCTCGAACGCAACGAGTTGCTGAACACGCAAGACGGGACCCTGATGCCCATCAGCGTCGAAAGCCGGCAGGGCAGCGCCGATGGCGCGACCCATTTCCACTTGATCAAGGGCGAGGACGCGACGCCGATCGATGTCTGGTATGACGCCCGCGGAAAAAACTGGAGCAAACTCCGTTTCATTGCGCGCGGCTCGACGATCGATTATCGCCGGTTGGCGCCCAGCCAGCAGCAAGCCTTCGACTAGCCGTCACTCCTTGCGGAAGGCGAGAAAGACCTTACCCACCTCGATGCCGTATTTACTGACGCTGGCGGTATTGAGGGCGGTGCGCTCGTCCTGGCGAAACAGCCAATCGTCGAATTGCACGCGCAGCGGCCCATCGTCGGTTTTCAAGTCGACCGTATAGCGCCAGCGGAATGCTCTGCCGGCGGTTTCGCCTTTAGCGACGCCGACCACGTCGTCGGCCCGCCCCTCGTAAGTCCCATCCGGCAATTTGGCGATCCGCCACACCCGACGGTCGGTCTCGCCGTCGTCATAAAGGAAATCCTCTTCGAGGATCAGCTCTTTGCCGTCCCACCGCCCTTGAAGATCGACGACGAACTGCCGCCGCACGGTACCGAAGCGGTCCTCGAACAGCCCCCAAGCTTTCGCCTTGCCGGCGAAGAATTCTTCGATACGCATCTCCGGCTGCTTGGCGGCGAAGTCCTCAACCTTCATCGAACCGCAAGCTGAAAGCATCAAGGACAATCCCGCTACGACAGACAGCATCCATGCGCGTCGCATGATCTCTCTCCTCAGTGAATTTCGCGCAACCGCGCGGCAGCCTGGGCTTGCGCTTGCGCGGTCAGGGGATAGCCCCACATAAGGCTGATCGCGGCGAGCTTGAAAGCGATCGGCACAAGGCTGTAGAGCGCCACCAGCATCGCCCCGGCCCCGCCCGCCCAATCGAGCAGCGGGAAAGCGATGCCGACCGCCAAGGCCAACGCCATTTTGGTCGCCATGCCCCACAGCGCGAACAACATACCGGCGCGCCGCGCGCCGCTGTGCAGGCTGTCGATATCGACGACATCCGATTGCATGGCGGACGGCAGCACCAGATCCGCGCCCAGGCACAAGCCGGTCAATATGCAGATGACGCCGAACAGCAGAACGTCGCCGGGCTGCAAAAAAGGGACGGCCACGAACGCAGCGCAGCTGCCGATCATCGCCGCGCACCAGGTTCGATGCTTGCCGTAACGCGCGCTGACGCGCAGCCAGACGGGCACGGCGATGATGCCGGCGAGAAAATAGATGAAGAGCAAAGGCCCGGCGTAAGACGGCGCTTGCAAACGGGACTCGACGAACAACAGAAACAGCGTCGCTGGCAATCCATTGGCGAAGCCGTTGAGCAGATAAGCGCCGATCAGCCGGGCGAACGGCCGATTGGCGGCAAGCGCTCGCCAAGCTCGGCCGGGCGCAAGCGGCGACGGCAATGCCGCGAGCGTCCTCTCTGGAACGCGCCAAACCAGACAGGCGGTCGCGATCGGCAGCAACAGCACAACGCCGATCGCCACGGCGCGCAGAGCGGCGGCATGCCCCTGGCTTTGAAAGAGCGCCAAGGCGCTCAAGGCCGCCAATGTACCCAGCAGCGCCG
This sequence comes from Alphaproteobacteria bacterium, assembly GCA_035714115.1. Taxonomy (GTDB): domain Bacteria; phylum Pseudomonadota; class Alphaproteobacteria; order SMXQ01; family SMXQ01; genus CAMAVH01. The sequence continues at coordinate 7,349 of DASTMO010000010.1, read as the reverse complement.
CGCCTTCGCGCCAGCCGGCCAGACGGCTGCGCTGATGATAATCGTCGGACAGCTCCGCCGACATGGCGGACAACGGGAGAATCATCATGGTCCAGCCGAGGTAGAGCGCCCCGCTCCAAGCCAGCAGATAGCCAATGCCAACCGTGCCCGTCGGCGCGAACAGCATCCAAGCCGAGAGCATCACCAAAGGAGCGCCGGCGATCAGCCACGGACGGCGGCGACCGAAGCGGCGCGTTAGGCCACCATAGGAGCGGTCGCTCAGCCATCCCATTAAGGGATCGGTGACGACATCCCACAGGCGGGCCGCCAACAGCACGCCCCCGACCACGCCCAATCCCAACCCAAGATCCTGGGCGTAAAAGCTCGGCAAGTAGATGTAGGCCGGCAGGGTCAGCGCGGCGAGTGGCAAAGCTGGAAACGCATAAGCGCTGAGCAATCGCCAGGAGAGCGTGTGAGAGGCCATCCGGTATCCACAGAAGTGAGCGACTTACCGCCTCGTTACGGCAAAGCGCTTGTTCTGGATGTTCTCAGCCTGCGTGCCGCGCTTGGCGGTGGCAATCACGGCGGAAATGGCGCATGTCTTCGGTCGCCACAGGCATTTTCAGTCCCACTCTTCATCGGCTCGCCATGTCCTCCCGCCCTCATCTCGTCCTCACGCTTCTCCTCGGCGCGCTCACCGCTTTCGCGCCGATGTCGATCGACATGTATCTGCCGAGCTTCCCGACGTTGCAGCGGGAATTCGCCGGCAATCCCGGCCTGGTGCAGGCGACGCTGTCGCTGTTCTTCATCGGCCTCGCCATCGGCCAGGCGATCTACGGACCGCTCGCCGACCGTTTCGGCCGCAAGCCGCCGCTTTACGCCGGCTTGGCGCTCTATGTCGTCGGCTCTGTCATCGCCGCTTTCGCGCCGAGCCTGGAGACGCTCGTCGCGGCGCGCTTCATCCAGGGCATCGGCGGCTGCGCCGGCATGGTGATCGCGCGCGCCATCGTGCGCGACCTGTTCGATGAGCGCGATTCCGCGCGCATGCTGACGATGCTCATGCTGGTCATGGGGCTCGCGCCGATTCTCGCGCCCATCGTCGGCGGCCAGTTGCTCGTCTTCTTCGGCTGGCGCTCGGTGTTCTGGGTGCTGACCGCGTTCGGCGCGCTGTGCCTGCTGTTCAGCGTCACCTCATTGCGCGAAAGCTTGCCGCCCGCCCAGCGCCTGCCCGGCGGCATCGGCGCGGCGCTCGCCAATTATCGGCAGCTGCTGCGCGATCGGCGCTACATGACGCAAGTGATGACCGGCGCTTTCACCATGGCCGGCATGTTCGCCTACATCTCCGGCTCGCCCTTCGTCTTCATCGAGCTCAACGGCGTGCCGGCGGAACGCTTCGGCTTCCTGTTCGGCTTGAACGCGCTCGGCCTGATCGCCGCCTCGCAGATCAACCATCGGCTGCTCGCCCGCCATTCCGGCCGCAGCATCCTCGCCGCCGCCACGCTCGGCTTCGCCATCGCTACATTGCTGGTCGCCGCCAACGTCATGACCGGCATCGGCGGCTTCATCGGCCTGCTGGTGCCGCTATTCTTCAGCGTCGCCAGCCTTGGTTTCATCGCCCCCAACACCACCGCGGCCGCCATGGCGCTGCATGGCCGCATCGCCGGCGCGGCCTCGGCCCTGCTCGGCATCCTGCAGTTTGGCGTCGGCGCGCTATCCGTCGGCCTCGTCGGCCTGTTTGCCGACGGCAGCGCCCGGCCCATGGGGCTGGTGATCGCCGCCTGCGGCATCGGCGCTTCTTTGCTGCAGCGCCTGTCGCGACGCGCCGCCTAGAACGGCAATGACGCCCCGCCGCTACGGATATATCTTTCCGGGATGACAGCTAAGTAATTAATAATCGTTTGCAACAACTAGGCTGCATGTTACATCGCGCACGTTAAAGCCTTGTCGTAGCGGGACAACCGCAGGGGCGACATTGGCTAAGAGGATCAGCGTGATGGATGGGGCCGACGGCGTCGTGACGCCGAACGTCAATGTTTCCCGGCAAGACGCCAGCGATGCCGCCGAGGCTCTGCCCCGGCGGATGGACGTGCATGAGCTGCTCTGCGGCCAGCGCGAACTGATCCTCATGCTGCAAGAGACCGAGTACCGCCTGCGCGTCACGAGCAAGGGCAAGCTCATTCTCACCAAGTAAGACGCGCGACGCCGGAAAACCCGGCGAAGTTTTTTGCCAAGCCAGCCAGTCAGGCAAGACCGTCAGGTCCGCCGGACAGCCAGCCAGGTCGCACAGTTCAGCAACCCGTTGGCTCCCGGAGGGATTTCCATGCCTGACGATCACCGCAAGCGCCTCAACCGGCAACACCGCCGCCTCGGCCTTGTCTCCCATAGCGTCATCGCCGCGTTCGGCCTTGCCGCCATCGCCACTCACAGCGCCGCCTATGCCGAAGAGCCCGCGCCCGCCGTCCAGACGGCGCAGGCCGAAGGCGAGCCGGTGACGCTGCCGCCCGTGAGCGCGGAAGGCACCGCGATCCAGGACGATTACAAACGCAGCAATTCGGCCAATCCGAAATTCACCGAGCCGCTGCTCGACACGCCGCGCACCGTCAACATCATCACCAAAGAAGTGATCGAGGAACGCGGCGCGACGAACCTGATGGAAGTGCTGCGCACCGTGCCGGGCATCAGCCTAGGCGCCGGCGAAGGCGGCATCACCTCGGGCGACCGCGCCTTCATCCGCGGCTTCGATTCGCGCGGCGACACTTTCATCGACGGCGCGCGCGACGGCGGCGTCACGATCCGCGACTCGTTCAACTACGAGCAGATCGAAATCACCAAAGGCCCCAGCTCGGCCATGACCGGCCGCGGATCGACCGGCGGCAGCATCAACCTGATCACCAAGACGCCGCAGGCCGACGACTTCCGCACCGGCTCTTTGCAGTTCGGCACCGACGCCACCAAGCGCGCCACGATCGATTGGAACGAAAGGCTCGACGACAACACCGCCTTCCGCCTCAACTTGATGGCGCATGATGCCGAAGTCGCCGGCCGCGACAGGACCGAACAGACCCGCTTCGGCTTCGCGCCGTCGATCACCTTCGGCATGGCGACCGATACTCAGCTGACGCTGAGCTACTTTCACATCGATACCGACGGCTATCCCGATTACGGATTGCCGTTCGACGGGGCGACCGGCAAGCCGGCCAATGTTCGCCGTGAAAACAACTACGGCCTGAACGGCAACTTCCAGGAAACCTCGGCGGACATCGCCACAGTGAAGCTGGATCATCGCTTCAACGAAATATTCAGCCTGACTAACCAGACCCGTTACGGCATCACGACGAACAACTACGTGCTGCATTCGGTCGGCACCGTGGCCGCCGGCGCGACGACGGTCAATCGCACGGGCCGCAGCCGCGACGAAAATCGCGAGACCATCACCAACCAGACGAACCTGACCAGCAAGTTCGCCATCGGCGAGATGGACAACACGCTGCTGACCGGCATCGAGCTGACCCGCGAGAACTTCAACAACAGAGGCCGCACCATCAGCGCTGTCGCGGCGGCGAACGTCGCCAACCCGGATCCGAATGTCGGCTACACCTGGATCTACAGCGGCAACAATACCGACGCGACGACAGACACCATCGGCGTCTACGCCTTCGACACGCTGAAGCTGTCGCCCCAGTGGGAAGTCTCCGGCGGTGTCCGCTACGATCACGTCGAAACCGACGCGACCTCCGGCCTGCCCCAAGCCCACTTCGCCAACACCGACGACGTTTTCAGCACTCAGGCCGGCCTGCTCTACAAGCCGGCGCCGAATGGCAGCATCTACGTGTCGTACGGCACGTCATTCAACCCTTCGGCCGAATTCGACACGCTGACCGCGACGACTGCCAACCTCGAGCCTGAAGAAAACGTCAATTACGAACTCGGCACCAAGTGGGACCTCTTCAACGAACGTCTCTCGCTGACCGGCGCGCTGTTCCGCGTCGAGAAGACGAATGCACGCGTGAACGACGTCAGCGGCACGACCACGATCCTCGCCGGCCTCACTCGCGTGGACGGCATCGAGATCGGCGCGTCGGGCAGCATCACGCCGGAATGGAAGCTCACTGCCGGCTACACTTACTTGAAGAGCGAGCTGGTCGACGACGGCCCCAGCGCCTCGAATGACGGCAAAGAAGTGCCCGGCGTCGCACCGCACAACCTCAGCCTGTGGACGACCTACGCCTTCACGCCGAAATGGACCGTCGGCGGCGGCGCGCTCTACATGGGCAAGCGCTTCGCCAACGCGGCGAACAGCCAGAAGGCGGACGGCTATGTGCGTTTCGACGCGATGGTCGCCTACCAGCTGACGGAGACGGTCGACCTGCGCTTGAACGCGCAGAACCTGACCGACGAGCAGTATTATGACGGGTTGCAGTCCAGCAAGGCCATCGTGGCTCCGGGCCGGACGTTCCTCCTCACCACCGACGTGAAGTTCTAGGACTCCACGCCGACGCGGAGCTGCCCAACGCCTTCCTGACTGGCGGCGGGCGGCTCCGCGACTTCCAAGAGACTAGGCAAATGCTTCTGCAGATTCCCGATGTCCTGACGAAAGACCAAGTGGCGGAAGTGCGCCAGGCTCTCGCCGGCGCCGAATGGGCCGACGGCAAGATCACCGCCGGCCATCAATCCGCCAAGGCCAAGCATAATCTTCAGCTTCCCGAGAGTTCGCCGGTGGCGCAGCAGATCGGCAAAAGCATCGTGCGCGCCCTCGGTCGCCATCCGCTGTTCATGTCGGCCGCGCTGCCGGCCAAGATTTTCCCGCCGCTGTTCAACCGTTACGAAGGCGGCCAGGACTTCGGCAACCATGTCGATAACGCCGTGCGCTACATGCCGAACGGCGAAGCCGTCCGCACCGATGTCTCATCAACCCTATTTCTCAGCGAGCCGGACGAATATGACGGCGGCGAACTGGTGATCGATGACACCTACGGCGCCCATCAGGTGAAGCTGCCGGCCGGCCATATGGTGATCTATCCAGGCACCAGCCTGCACCGGGTCACGCCGATCACGCGCGGCGCCCGCATCGCGGCGTTCTTCTGGTCGCAAAGCATGATCAGGGACGATAGCCGGCGCACGCTCCTATTCGACATGGATATGGCTATTCAGCGTTTGACGCGCGATCTGCCAGACCATCCCAGCCTGATCCAGCTGACCGCCACCTATCATAACCTGCTCCGCCAATGGGCCGAGATTTAACCCGGCCGGCGCGCAGGATTCCGCCCCAACATTCGTTTAACAGTTACAACCGTTCCGTCGCAGGATTCCGCAAATGTCGAAAGTTCCGAGCTTGAAAAGCCTCAGCCCGCGCCTGCGCGAATGGTTGCGCCTGGGCCACATCTGGATCGGCCTCGTGCTGTGCCTGCCGCTCGCCGTGCTCGGCGTTACCGGCAGCATTCTCGTCTACGACCACGAATTCATTGCGCTGTTCAACGGCGGCAGCGAGCCAGCGAGGATCAGCGCGAGCGGCCAGCAGCGCTCAGCCGAAGAGATCATCAAGGCCGCGCAGCCGAGCGCGCCGCAAGGCGCGCGTACCAGCTCGATCTCGCTGCCCGCTGAACCGGGAGAGCCCGCCGTGGTGCGCTTCCAGCGTCAGGGCGCTCAGCAGGGCCCGGGCGGTCAAGCCATGATCCGCATCGATCCAGTCTCCCTCGAAGAGGTGACAGGCGGCGGCAACATCATGCCCCAATGGATGCGCGTCGTGCACCAGCTCCACGGCAACTTCATGTACGGCCGCGAAGGCCGCGACGTCGTCGGCTGGATGGGCGTCGTCATGCTGATCCTCGGCGTGACCGGCCTGGTCATCTGGTGGCCGCGCCCCAAGCGCTGGAAAGCCGCGTTCGGCGTCAGCCGCAAGGCCAAGGGCATGCTGCTGCATCGCGAGGTCCATGGCGCGGTCGGCATCTGGGGTCTCGCCGTTTTCATCGTGGTGAGCTTCAGCGGCGTCTACATCACCTTCCCGCAGACCACCGCCGAGATCGTCAAAGCGGTCTTCCCGGCCGAACGCGACCTGCGCGCCTTGGCCTCTAGCGTGCGCGTGCAGCCGGTTAAAGATGCGCAGCCGATCGGCGTGAACCAGGCCGTCGGCATCGCCGAAAGCGACGTGGCCGGCGCGCGCGTGCGGGCGATCTTCCTGCCCGCTCGCCCCGATCAGCCGATCCGCATCAGCATGACCCGCGAGGGCCATGAGGACGGCGCGCCGATGATCAGCATGTTCATCGACCAGTGGAAGGGCGAGGTGGCGCAGAAAGTCGATCCGCGCGAGTTCACCACCGGTGAAAGCATCATGGCCTGGCAGCGCCCGCTCCATGCCGGCGCCGGCCTCGGCTGGCTCTATCGCTTCCTGGTGTTCCTGTCGGGTCTGATGCCCGTCGCCTTCGCCATCACCGGCATCGCCATGTGGCTCTACAAGCAGAAGGCCAAGCGCAAGATGAAGGCGATGCTGAGCGCGCCGGCGGAATAATGACAATGCTGCGGCTTAGGCAAGCCGCAGCATATGATTATCCCAGCGGCCGTCACTCAGGAACCGAGACTCGACGGCCGTGCGGGTCGGCTGTCCCTCGCCAGCGGCAACCATGTAACCGCCGCCCTGGCCGCTGGTGACGAAAAAACGCTCGTCTTGTGTTGTCGGCGCGAGGCCGCAGCCATCGGCGATCTCGACATAGCCGAGCGCCGTTCCCGCCGCGCGATCCCACAATGCCGTGACGCCGCCGACCGGGCTGGTCGTCGCCAGCACGCGGCCCGAGGCATCGAACGCGGCGCTGCCGCAATAATTGCGCAGGCGGCCGAGCAGCCGATCGGGAAACTCCAAGACGCGCAGCGCCTCGCCGGGCCGGCTCAGCGCCGCCAGCGGCACACGATCGCTCGACGGCCCTTCATATTGCATCACCACGGCGACCTCTCCGTCCGGCGCGACGGCGAGATGGCGCAGGCTGAGCTGGAACAGCTCGTCCGGCAGCTTGGCGAGATGGCGCAGACGGCCGTCGCGCAGACCGATATAAGCCAGCGAGGAATCCATGTCGTCGATATTGAGCTTGATGCCCGGCGCGTCCGGATCGGTGAGGATGCCGCCATTGGCCACCACCAGCGTCTCGCCGTCGGGCAGCAGACGGATTTCGTGCGGATCGAGACCGCCGCTACGATATTCCGCCACGCGCTCGTAGCCGTTGGCCGCGTCATAAACGCCGATCACGCCGTCGCCGGTGTCGTATTCCAGTTCGGTGACATGCAGCAGCTTGCCCTGCGGATCGAAGGCGCCGTGGCCGCAGAAGCGGCGATTGTCGCTCGCTTCGATCCGGCGCAGCACGGAGCCGTCGCGCGCATCGGCG
>DASTMO010000009.1:0-8377 GCA_035714115.1 Alphaproteobacteria bacterium | reverse complement strand
TAAGCAAAACCCTCCGCTTATTGCGGCAGAGAGAAAGAGCCCGGGAAACCGGGCTCTTTTTTTGTCTGCAACTAAGGGTTGAGCTGCCGACTTCGTTAAGGAATTTTTGACGACAGGATCGTTACCGTCGCCGCTTCTGTTCTGCTCGGGGGATGCCGAACGTGCCGATTTTGCGCCGCGAGCCTGCCACGTCGCTCGTGTTGCCGGAGGATGCTCCGGCGGCGGAGCTGGCGCGCGCCCGCCTGCACACGGCCTGCAGCGGCTCCATGCTGGCTGCCGCACCCATCGCGCTGGCGCTGTTCGACGGCGATCTCGATCTCGTCTACGGCAACGATGCCTACTGCTTGCTGGTCGGCGCGCGCAGCGGCCGCAGCCCCACGTCGATCGGCGGCATCCTCGATTACCGCGAATTGCTCGATTCGGTCGGCCGCGCCCGCCACGATGCAGTCTTGTCGCAATTGCGCGACGGGCGCACAGGCTCCTTCCGCATCGAACTTTCCTTGCAGCGCCGCGACGGCGAAGAGCGCATCGTCCTGATCGATTGCGCGCCGGTTTCGGGCGCTGCGCAGGGCAGCTTCATGGTCAGCCTGGCCGATGTCACGGCGCTGCGCCGTCAGCATGAGCACGAGGCGCGCCGGCGCGACGCGCTCGACCAAGCGCTCGAAGAAATGGTCGCCGGACTGGTGATCTTCGATGCCGACGATCGGCTGGTGTTCTGCAACCGGCGCTATCGCGAGTTCTACGGCGTGCCCGAGCGCTTGGCGCGCGCCGGCACGCGCTTCGAGGACATGCTGCGCGAGGAGCTGCGCCACGGCAGCCTCGGCATGAGCGAGACGGAAGAAGATGCCTTCATCGCCGCCCGCCTGCAGCGCCGCGCCGACGGCGGTCCCGTCGTCGAGCAGCAGAACCGCGACGGTCGCTGGCTGCAGATCCGCGAACGCGTCATGGCCGGCGGCTGGCTCGTCGGCGTGCATATCGACGCGACCGATCTCAAGACCAAAGAGCGCTCGCTGGAGAAGACCATCGACCAATTGCGCGAGACGCGCGTGCAACTCGTGCGCCGCACGCAAGAGCTGTCCGATCTTGCGGTCAATCTCGAACATGCGCGCGACGAAGCGCTGGCCGCGGCGCGCGCCAAGGCCAATTTCCTCGCCAACATGAGCCATGAGCTGCGCACGCCGCTCAATGCCGTGATCGGTTTCGCCGAGCTGCTGGCGGCGGGCGCCGCCGGCCCGCTCACGCCGCAACAGAGCGAGTATCTTGAAGACATCCGCGGTTCGGGCAGCCACCTGCTCGATGTCATCAATGACATCCTCGATCTCTCCAAGGCCGATGCCGGCAAGATCGATCTCGAACTGGACGACGTGCAGGTCTCCGACTTCCTGCGCGGCACCGCGCGCCTGATGGCGACGACGGCCTCGCTCAAGTCGCTGGCCTTCACGGTCGAGATCGCGCCGGAAATGTCCAAGGTCGCGGTCCATGCCGACCGCCGCCGGTTGCGTCAGGTGATGTTGAATCTGCTGTCCAACGCCATGAAGTTCACCGAGCCCGGCGGCACGGTGACCATCGCCGCGGCTTTGCCGGCCGACGGCGCGCTCGAACTGATCGTCAGCGACAGCGGCATCGGCATCGCCCCCGAAGACATGCCCAAAGTCTTCAAGCCGTTCGAGCAGGCCGATGGCTCGCTGGCGCGGAAATATGAAGGCACGGGTCTCGGCATGGCGCTGGTCAAGGCGCTGGTCGATCTGCACGACGGGATGGTCTTGCTCGACAGCCGGCTCGGCGAGGGCACGACGGTGACGATCCGCCTGCCGGCTGCGCGCGTGCGCAAGCTCGCGTGAGCGGGCCTTTTCGGGCTTTTCCCGGCTTTTCCCGATTTCCTTGCGGCAGGACTATTTCATTGCCGTTGCCGCCGAATCCGGCTACCAAACGCCGAACGCGCCGCGCGCGGTCCGGGCTGTCGGCCTGAAGAAATTTCCTTAAAAAACAATGGCTTAATTTTCGGTCCGAGCATGGAGAACGGGGAACGCGCGCTGTTGCCGCCGGGGATGAACGATCTACTGCCCCCGGATGCCGCCCATGAAGCCGCGACGGTCGAAAGCCTGATCGCGGCCTTCGCCGCGCAAGGCTACGACCGCGTCAAGCCGCCGCTCCTGGAATTCGAGGAAACGCTGCTCAGCGGCGCCGGCGCCTCGATGGCCGGGCAGACCTTCCGCCTGATGGATCCCGTCTCGCACCGCATGCTGGCCCTGCGCGCCGACATGACGCTGCAGATCGCCCGCATCGCCACCTCGCGCCTCGGCCATGCGCCGCGCCCGCTGCGCCTTTGCTACGCCGGCCAAGTGCTGCAGGTCAGCGGCAGCCAGCTGCGTCCGCAGCGCCAGGTCGGCCAGGCCGGCTGCGAACTGATCGGCGCCGCCAGCGCTTCGGCTGATGCCGAGATCGTCGCGCTTGCCGCCCAGGCGCTGACCGGCGTCGGCGTCGAAGACCTTTCGGTCGATCTGAATTTGCCCACCCTGGTGCCGGCGATTTGCCGCGCGCTCGGCGTGCCCGATGCACAAATGGCCAAGCTGCGCGCTGCCCTCGATCGCAAGGACGCTGCCGGCGTCGCGGCGCAGGGTGGCCCGGCCGCCGATCTGCTCGGCGCATTGCTCGCCGCGGCCGGCCCCGCGCGCAAGACGCTCGCGACGCTGAACGGCTTGACGCTGCCGCAGGCTGCGAAGCTTGAGGTCGCGCGTCTCGCCGAAGTGATCGGCTTGATCGAGCAGGCCGCGCCCGATCTCAAGATGACCGTCGATCCGGTCGAGAACCGCGGCTTCGAATATCACAGCGGCGTCAGCTTCGTGTTTTTCGCGCTGAACCTGCGCGGCGAACTGGGCCGCGGCGGCCGCTACATGGCGGGCAGCAGCGACGGCAACGGCGGCGAGCCGGCGACCGGCTTCACCCTGTTCATGGACACGGTGCTGCAGGCCGCGCCGGGCGCGAAGGCCGGGCAGAAGCTCTATCTGCCGCATGGCACTGCGGCGGAAGTGGCGCGCAAGCTGCGGGCCGAAGGCTGGACGACCGTGGCGGCGCTCAGCGCCGATGCGGATGCGAAGGCAGCGGCCCGCGCGCTGGGTTGCAGCCATCTCCTCATTGCGGGCAAGCCCGCGATTATCGACTGAATCCACGCGGGCAAGCCCGCGGCGCTGGCTTAAAGAATTTACGGAGCGGTTATGGCGAACGTTGTGGTTGTCGGCGCCCAGTGGGGCGACGAAGGCAAAGGCAAGATCGTCGATTGGCTGTCGGAGCGTGCCGAAGTGGTCGTGCGCTTCCAGGGTGGCCATAACGCCGGCCATACGCTCGTCATCGGCAACACCACCTACAAGCTGAGCCTGCTGCCGTCGGGCATCGTGCGTCCCGGCAAGTTGTCGATCATCGGCAACGGCGTCGTCGTCGATCCTTGGGCGCTCTTGAAGGAAATCGACACGCTGAAGGGCCAGGGCGTCGATGTTTCGCCGAAGAACCTGATGCTGGCCGAGAACGCCGCGTTGATCCTGCCGCTGCACTCGAACATCGACAAGGTGCGCGAGGAAGCGCGCGGCAAGGCCAAGATCGGCACCACGGGCCGCGGCATCGGCCCGGCGTACGAAGACAAGGTGGCGCGTCGCGCCATCCGCGTCTGCGATCTGCGCAACGACGCCGTGCTCGGCCAGAAGATCGACGATCTCTTGATGCACCACAACGCGCTGCTGCGCGGCCTCGGCGTCGCCGAAGTGAAGCGCGAGGAGCTGCTCGCGCAGCTCAAAGACGTCGCGCCGAAGATCCTGCCCTATGCGGCGGTGGTCTGGGAGAAACTCGACGAGCTGCGCCGCGCCGGCAAGCGCTTCCTGTTCGAAGGCGCCCAGGGCGCCATGCTCGACGTCGATCACGGCACCTATCCGTTCGTCACCTCGTCCAACACTTTGGCGGGCCAGGCGGCGGTCGGCTCCGGCATGGGCCCGGGCGCGCTGTCCTACGTGCTCGGCATCACCAAGGCCTACACCACGCGCGTCGGCTCCGGCCCGTTCCCGACCGAGTTGCACGACGAGATCGGCGAGCTGATCGGCGAGCGCGGCCACGAGTTCGGCACTGTCACCGGGCGCAAGCGCCGTTGCGGCTGGTTCGACGCCGTCATGGTCCGCCAAGCGATCAAAGTCGGCGGCATCAACGGCATCGCGCTGACCAAGCTCGATGTGCTCGATGGCCTGAAGGAGCTGAAGGTCTGCGTCGGTTATCGCTACAAGGGCGAGACGCTGCACCACTTCCCGCCGGCGCTCGACCTGCAGGACGGCCTCGAGCCGGTCTACGAGACGCTCGAAGGCTGGTCGGAATCGACGCGCGGCGCCCGCTCCTGGGCGCAGTTGCCGGCGAGCGCGGTGAAGTACATCCGCCGCGTCGAAGAGCTGATCGAGGCGCCGGTGGCGCTGTTCTCGACCAGCCCGGAGCGCGAGGACACCGTGCTGGTCCACGACCCGTTCGCGGACTGATGAGCCCTCTGCATATCCGGATATGGTGCTTCCACCTCTTCGGGATAGGGCTGAACCGCTTCAAGGATTGAATTCCTTGAACTTTGCACGCCGCGTTAACGAACCCTTCGTTCTTGCGCCCTTAGGCTGATCGCCCGGGACGGGATTCTTCGTCCCGCCGATCGGGTCTGCATGAACACCAAGGTCAAACAGCGCGAGGACGACGAGACGGACGTGGCGGCCCGCATGGCCGCTGCGGCCAGCGGCGTGCGCCTGAAGGACCGCTTCCAAATCTGGCCGGACGCGCCGCTCGACGCCTATGATTCGCCCTCCGCGCGCGCCTATGCCGCCACCGACCTCGTCAGCGGCAACGAAGGCTTCTTCGCGCTGGTGAGCGACGGCGAACTGCTCTGCCGCGACGACGTGATGCAGACGCTGCACGACGTGCGCGCCGGCACCCTGATGCGCTTGGCCGAATCGGGCCATGTCTGGTGGCCGCGCGACAAGCATCGCCGCCGCGTCATGATCTTCGAGCGTCCCGGCGGCGCGCGGGTGATGGATGATCTCGCCCATCCGATCCAGCCAATGAATGAGCAACAGGCGATCCGCGTGCTCTCGGGCGCGCTCTCGGGCCTCAGCTATCTCAGCATGATCGGCGTGGTGCATCGTGCCATCCGCCCGACCAACCTGTTCTTCACCGACAACACGCGCCAGAGCATCATGCTCGGCGAATGCGTCTCGGCGCCGCCGGCCTATTTCCAGCCGGCATTGTTCGAGACGATCGAATCGGCGATGACGCATCGCGCGGCGCGCGGCCATGGCATGCGCGGCGACGACATCTATTCGCTCGGCGTGACGATCCTCTACCTGCTGCTCGGCCGCCACCCGGCGCCGCAACTCAGCGACAAAGAGCTGCTCGCCGCTAAACTGGCGCAAGGCTCTTTCACCACGCTGGTGGCGCGCGCGCCGATTCCGACCGGAATGCGCGAAGCTCTGCGCGGCATGCTGCAGGATGATCCGGTGCACCGCTGGGATCTCGGCGATCTGCAGGCTTGGGTCAGCGAGCGGCGCCTCAAGCCGGCGCAGATCGTTCATAACGACCGCGCGCAGCGCCCCTTCGGATTCGAAGGCCAGAACTATTACACTTGCCGCAGCCTGGCCCACGCTTTGGCGCAGAACTGGCGCTCCGGCGCGATGGGCGATCGCAAGGTCGAGCTGGCGAGCTGGATCGAGCGCAGCCTCGGCGATCAACGCCGGCGCGAAGCCGTCGAGCGCGCCTTCGACAACCGTTTCAGCGGCGGCGAGACCGGCGCGCGCGCCATGCTGAACGCGCGGCTGGTGCAGGCGCTCGACCCCGATGGTCCGCTGCGCTACAAGTCGCTGGCCGTCACGGCCGACGGCCTCGGCAGCCATCTTTCGACGCATTTTTCCGACGCTGCGGTGCTGCAGGAATTCAGCGAGCTGTTGCGCGGCGGCCTGCCGATCTTCTGGCTCGATCTGCTGCCGAAATCCGACCGCGAAGCCAACACGCTGTTGCTGACCTTCCGCAAGCTGAACAATTTCCTGCGCGATCCGCGCCCCGGCTTCGGCTACGAGCGCTGCCTTTACGAGCTCAATCCCGGCCAGCATTGCCTGAGCCCGCTGGTCGAGCGCGAAGGCGTGGTCGCCATCGAGGAATTGCTGCCGGCGCTCGAGAAGATCGCCAAAGGCATGAGCGAAGGCCTGCCGTTCGACCGCCATCTGGCCGCTTTCATCGCCGCGCGCGAGCAGGGCGATCTCAGTCAGGCGCTGGCCATGATCGGCAATCGCGCCCAGCCGATGGAAGCGGCGATGGGCCTTTTATCTCTGTTCGCGGCACTGCAGTGGCGCCATGGACCGGAGTCTCTGCCGGAGCTGACGCGCCTGGTGATGGCGAGCGCCGACCCGCTGCTCGGCAATTACCATCACCGCAACGCGCGCAAGCGCGCCGAGGCCGAGCTGCCGCGCGTGCTGCAGCTCGGCAGCATCGTCGGCCTTTATAATTTCCTGCTCAACGGCGACCTACGCAAACAGGACGACGCCGGCTTCGCCGAAGCCGCCGCCGCCTACCATAAAGCGGAAGCGGAAATCGCCTTCCTCGAAAGCGGCGGCGCGAGCAATCCGGGGCGCGCGCGCGAGCTCGGCTATCGCATCGCCGCCCTCTTCACCATGGCCGTCGGCATCGCCGCCATCGGCCTCTTGAGCGTGGCGGCGGTCTGATCATGGCCAATCCCCCCATCAAAGCGCCAGTCAAAGGCGGCCTGAAGCCGCCGCCGCCGCGCAAACCGCTGCCCAAGAAGCCGGCGGCGAAAAAGAAGGCGCCGGCCAAGGCCGTGCGCAAAGCGGCGCGCATGGTCAAAGGCCGTAAGCGGCCTTCGCTGCTGCGCCAGCTCATGACCGGCATCGCCTTCATCGGCATCGTCGTCGCGGCTCTGCCGACGGCCGCCGTGCTGTTCGTCGGCATGTTGCCGACGATGTGCGCCTTCATGATCGACCGCACGCCGCGGCGTTACGCGACGCGCTGCGTCGGCATCCTCAATTTCGCCGGCTGCTGGCCCTATCTGCTCAATCTATGGAAGACGGGCCATGACATGTATGCCGCCATGCACATCCTGCTCGATCCGCTGTCCTGGCTGGTGATCTATGGCGCGGCCGCCGCGGGCTGGCTCTGCTATCTCAGCTTCCCCTCGGTCGCTTGGGCTCTGATGGACGTCTTCGCCGGCCGGCGCATCGCCTATCTGCGCAAGGAGCAGCGCAAGCTGATCGAAGATTGGGGTGACGCCGTCGCCAAAGCGCCGATCCAGCCGCTGATCTGATTCATTCTCTCTCGGGATAATAAAAAAGGGCCGCATCATCGATGCGGCCCTTTTGCTTCATATGGCGATCGTCAGGCGCTGGCGAGTTGCTCGCCCATGCGCTGTTCGACCACGGCGTTCTTCATCGCCTTCTGCAGCTTCTCGAAGGCGCGCACCTCGATCTGGCGCACGCGCTCGCGCGAGATGCCGTACTTCTGGCTCAGCTCTTCGAGCGTGGTCGGCTCGTCCTGCAGCCGGCGCTCGGTCAGGATGTGGCGCTCGCGCTTATTCAGGCCTTTCATCGCCGCGGCCAGCATGGCCTGACGCTGATTGAGCTCCTCGCGCTCGCCGAGCACCTTCTCCTGGCTGTCGGACTCGTCGACCAGCCAATCCTGCCACTCGCCGCCGTCGGCATCGCCGCGCAGCGGCGCGTTGAGCGAATTGTCCGGCGCGGCGAGGCGGCGGTTCATGCTGATCACGTCGTCCTGGCTGACGTCGAGGCGCTTGGCGATGGCTTCCACCGTCTCCGGCGCAAGATCGCCTTCCTCGATCGCCTGCATCTGGCCTTTCAGCCGGCGCAGGTTGAAGAACAACTTCTTCTGCGCGGCCGTCGTGCCCATCTTCACCAGCGACCAGCTGTGCAGGATGTATTCTTGGATCGAGGCGCGGATCCACCACATGGCGTAGGTCGCCAAGCGGAAGCCGCGCTCGGGGTCGTAGCGCTTCACGGCCTGCATCATGCCGACGTTGCCTTCGGAGATGAGCTCGCCGATCGGCAAGCCGTAGCCGCGATAGCCCATGGCGATCTTGGCCACCAAGCGCAGGTGGCTCGTCACCAGCTGATGGGCGGCGTCGGTGTCGCCATGCTCGCGCCAGCTTTTGGCGAGCATGTACTCCTGCTGCTGCTCCAGCATCGGAAACTTGCGGATTTCCTGGAGGTAGCGGGTCAGGTTGCCTTCGGGGGTATTGGCAGTGAGGCTGTACGTGCTGGCCATGGTGGCTCTCCTACATCATGTCGGCGGACACGTTTGCCCGCTGACGGTGGTCTTTATACCTGACCAAGTTACTCTTGTATAC
>DASTMO010000008.1:0-5220 GCA_035714115.1 Alphaproteobacteria bacterium | reverse complement strand
GACGGCCGTGGCCTGGATTTCGATCTTGGCGCGGTCTTCCACCAGCGCCACCACCTGCATGGCGGCCATGGCGGGATAATGCCGGC
Source organism: Alphaproteobacteria bacterium (assembly GCA_035714115.1). Taxonomy (GTDB): domain Bacteria; phylum Pseudomonadota; class Alphaproteobacteria; order SMXQ01; family SMXQ01; genus CAMAVH01. The sequence goes on along the minus strand of DASTMO010000008.1, from coordinate 5,134 downwards.
CGATGGTCTCGCGATAGGCCTGGCCGATGCCGCGCAGATTGCCGAGATATTCCTGCTTGTCGGTGAAATACCAGGTCATGGTGGTGATGTGGTGCGGTTCCGCCCCACCGGCGGCGAGCACGGCCACGACATTCTTCAAGGTCTGGCGCACCTGCTCGACGAAATCATCGGTCTCAAACTGAGACTCTGCATTCCAGCCGATCTGGCCGCCGACGAAGAGCGTGCGGCCCGACGCCGCCACGCCGTTGGCATAGCCGATGGGCTTCGCCCAGCCTTCCGGTTGCAGGATCGTGTGCATGGCGTCTCCTATCGTGCCGCTTCTTTCATCAGCTCGCGGCCGATGATGAGTTTCTGGACTTCCGTCGCGCCCTCGTAGATGCGCAGCGCCCGGATCTCGCGGTAGAGCCGCTCGGTGATCTCACCCGAGCGCACCCCCCTGCCCCCGAACAGCTGCAGTGCCTGGTCGATGACCCATTGGGCGTTTTCCGTCGCGGTCATCTTGGCCATCGCGGCCTCGCGCGTCGTCGGCTGCTTCTGCACATCGCGTTTCCAGGCGGTGCGGCTGGTTAGCAGTGCTGCCGCATCGATGGCGGTCGCCATTTCGCCGAGCGTGCTCTGCGCCGTCGGCAGGTCGGACAGGGTGGCGCCGAACATTTTCCGGCTTTTCGCATGGGCCACGGCCTCATCGAGCGCGCGACGGGCGAAGCCGGTCGCGGCAGCCGCCACGGACGGGCGGAAGATATCGAGCGTGCGCATGGCGATCTTGAAGCCTTCTCCGGGGCTGCCGAGCAGCTGCGACGCAGGGATGCGGCAATTGTCGAAGCGGATGCGGGCGAGCGGATGCGGCGCGATGGTTTCGATGCGCTCGGCGATGGTGAAACCCGGCGTATCGGCGAAAACGACGAAGGCGGAGATGCCGCGCGTGCCGGGCGCCTCGCCGGTACGGGCAAAGAGCGTGTAGACATCGGCGATGCCGCCGTTGGAAATCCAGGTCTTCTCGCCGTCGAGAATGAAATGGTCGCCCTCGCGCCGGGCCGCGCAGGCCATGGCCGCGACATCGGAACCGGCGTCGGGTTCGGAGAGCGCGAAGGCGGACAGCCATTCGCCGCGCGCCACTTTCGGCAGCACCTGCTCCTTCAGCGCCGGCGAGCCGGACAGGCTGATCGCGCCGGTGCCCAGCCCCTGCATGGCGAAGGCGAAATCGGCAAGGCCGTCGGCATAGGCAAGCGTCTCGCGCACCAGGCAGAGCGCCCGGCTGTCGATCTCCTCGCTGGCCCCACCAAAGGCTTTTGGAACGCAATGGCGCAGGATGCCGGCAGCGCCGAGGGCTGCGACCAGCTGCCGGCAGGCCGCATCGACATTGCCATGGTCCACATTGTCGAGGCCGCCACGCGCGACGAAGCCGTCAAGCTCCGCGGCAAGGGCGCGGTGGCTCTCGTCGAAGAACGGCCAGTCGAGATGGTCGCGGGTCGGCGCCATGGCGGGAGGCTGCATGTCAGTTCCCCTCGAAGGCGGGCTTGGCCTTGGCGGCGAAGGCCTCGAAGGCGCGGCGGAAATCGCCCGTCGCCATGCAGATCGCCTGCGCCTGTGCTTCCGCTTCAATCATCTGGTCGATGCCCATCGCCCATTCCTGATCGAGCATCTTTTTGGTCATGGCATGGGCGAACCACGGACCGTCGGCGAGGTTGCGCGCGAACTTTTGCGCCTCGGCGAGCACCGTGTCGCGCTCGTGCAGGGAATTGTAGAAACCCCAATTGTGGCCCTCGACCGCGTTCATCACGCGGCCGGTGAACAGCAGTTCGGCGGCACGGCCCTGGCCGATGATGCGGGGAAGGATGCCGCAGGCGCCCATATCGGCGCCGGCAAGCCCAACGCGGGTGAAGAGAAAGGCGGTCTTCGTCTCCGGCGTCGCCACGCGATAGTCCGAGGCCATGGCGAGGATTGCACCGGCGCCCGCGCAGATGCCATCGACGGCGGCGATGATCGGCTGCGGGCAGGCGCGCATCTGGCGCACCAGCTCGCCCGTCATGCGGGTGAAAGCCAGAAGATCGGGCATCGGCATTTCGGTGAGCGGCTTGATGATATCGAACACATCGCCGCCGGAAGAGAAATTGCCGGCTGCGCCCGTCAGCACCACGGCCCGCACATCACTGGCCCGCGTCAACGCGCGGAAGAGATCGCCCAGCTCCTCATAGCTTTCGAAGGTCAGCGGGTTCTTCTTGTCCGGGCGGTTCAGCGTGATCGTCGCGACGCGGCCATCGGCATCCGTCTCGAACAGGAAATGTTTCGCCGCATGGTTCTTGAAGGGGCGCTGCTTGGCCTGCATCGGGTTCGTCATGTCGTCGTCCTTCAGAGAATTTCGCCGCCGGCGACGGCGATGGCTTGGCCGGTGATCGCACTCGCCCCTTCGGAGACGAGCCAGGAAACGGTGTGCGCCACCTCGGCCGGGCTCACCAGTCGGCCCTGCGGGTTGGAGCGCGCGAGGCTGGCGCGCGCCTCCTCGCGCGAGCGGCCGGTTTTTTCCGTGATCGTATCGAGCGCGTTGTCTATCAGCGGCGTATCGGTGAAGCCGGGGCAGACGGCGTTGACGGTGACGTCGGTGCGCGCCAGTTCCAGCGCCAGCGCCCGCGTCAGGCCGATGACGCCGTGTTTGGAGGCGCAGTAGGCGGAGACATAGGCATAGCCGGTGAGCCCGGCCGTGCTCGCGACATTGACGATGCGGCCCTTGCCGGCACGGCGCACGGAGGCAAGGGCGGCCTGCGTAACGATATAGACGCCCGTGAGGTTGATGGAGAGCACACGCTGCCAGAGAGCGAAATCGGTCTTTTCGAAGGGCGCCGAGGGCGCTTCGCCGGCGCAATTGACGAGCACGGCGATATCGCCCGCCGAGGCGATGGCGGTGGCGATGCCGCGCTCGACGGCGGCGGCGTCCTTCACGTCGAAACCGTCGTGAACGAAAGCCTCCCCACCGGCCGCGCGAATCTCGTCGCGCACCGTTTCCAGCGGGCCGGCCCGCCGGCCGGCGAGGCTGACGATATGACCTTCGGCCGCAAGCGCCAGCGCGATGGCCTTGCCGATGCCGCTGCCGGCACCCGTGACGAAAGCGTGCCCCCTGCTCATGGCTTGCCCGCCGTCGTCGCGCGGGCAAGGTTGTTCACATATTGCGCGCGGGCGGAATAATATTGTTTCGGCCAGGGCTGGGCGTCATAGCCGATCTTCGCCGCCTCGTGCATGACGAAGGATGGGTCGGCGAGATGCGGGCGGGCCACGGCGCAGAGATCGGCGCGGCCGGCGGCGATGATCGAATTGGCGTGATCGGCCTCGGAAATCGCGCCGACAGCGATGGTCGGCACCTGGATCTCGTTGCGGATCTTGTCGGAGAACGGCGTCTGGAACAGGCGGCCATAGACCGGCTTCTCCTCCTTCACCACCTGGCCTGACGAGCAGTCGATCATGTCGGCGCCGGCCTCCTTGAACATTTTCGCGAAGATCGCCGCATCCTCCGGCGTGTTGCCGCCATCGTGCCAGTCGTTGGTCGAGAGGCGCACAGAGATCGGCTTGTCCTCGGGCCAGACCTTGCGGATGGCATGGAACACTTCGAGCGGGAAGCGGGCGCGGGACGCATGGTCGCCGCCGTAGTCGTCAGTGCGCTGGTTGGTGAGCGGCGAAAGGAAGCTCGACAGAAGATAGCCGTGCGCGGCGTGCAGTTCGAGAATGTCGAAGCCGATATCGCGCGCCCGCTCGGTCGCCGTGACGAAATCCGCGATGACACGCTCCATGTCCTCGCGGGTCATTTCACGCGGCGTCTGCGAATGCTTGAGATAGGGCAAGGCCGAGGCCGAAATCAGCGGCCACGCGCCTTCCGACAGCGGCTGGTCGATACCGTCCCAGGCGAGCTTCGTCGCCCCCTTGCGCCCGGCATGGCCAAGCTGGATGCCGATCTTGGCCGGCGTCTCCTGATGCACGAAATCGACGATGCGCTTGAAGGCCTGCTGCTGCGCGGCGTTCCACAGGCCAAGGCAGCCGGGCGTGATGCGCGCATCGGGCGAGACGCAGGTCATTTCGGGGAAAACCAGAGCGGCACCGCCCATGGCGCGCGCGCCGAGATGCACGAGATGGAAATCGCCCGGCAGACCGTCCGTCGCCGAATACATTGCCATCGGCGAGACGACGATGCGGTTCCTGAGCGTCAGGCCGCGCAGCTTGAACGGCGTGAACATAGGCGGCGGCACGGCGCCGTTTGCCGCCTTTTCCACGCCGGCCCGCTCGGCGAACCAGCGCTCGAAACCTTCGAGCCATTCCTTGTCGCGCAGGCGCAGATTCTCGTGGCTGATGCGCTGCGAGCGCGTCAGCATCGAATACATGAACTGTTCCGGCTCCAGCGTATCGGCATAGCGCGTGCCGACCACCTCGAACCACTCCATGGCGTTGCGCGCGGCGTTCTGGATGCGCGCGACATCGACGCGGCGCACCTCCTCGTAAGCCGCGAGCACAGCGGGGATGCTCGCCTTGTCGTGGCCGATCAGATCGAACTGGCGGGTCAGCTCGATTGCGTCGTCAATGGCGAGCTTGGTGCCCGAACCGATGGCGAAATGCGCGGTATGGGCGCTGTCGCCCATCAGCACGACATGGCTGTTGCCGTTGAAATGGCTCCATTTCTCGCAGATCAACCGGCCGAAATTCAGCCAGGCGGAGCCGCGAAGATGGCGCGCATTGGTCATCAGGCTGTGGCCGTCGAGGCTTTCGGCGAAAAGCTTCTCGCAGAAGGCGATGGACTGGTCCTGGTCCATCTTGTCGAGCCCGTGCGCCTTGAACACCTCGTCCGTCGTCTCGACGATGAAGGTCGAGGTCGTATCGTCGAAGCGATAGACATGCGCCTGGAACCAGCCGTGCTCCGTACGTTGGAAATCGAAGGTGAAGGCATCGAACGGCTTGTTTGTGCCGAGCCAGATATAGCGGTTCGGCCGCACCACCATGTCGGGCTGGAAGACGTCGGCATATTTGTTGCGGATGCGGGAATTGACGCCATCGGCGGCGATGATGAGGTCGGCCTCCGGGAATTCCTGGTCGCCCTGCACGTCGCGCTCGAACAGCAGCTCGACGCCAAGGTCCAGGCAGCGCTCCTGCAGGATGT
>DASTMO010000007.1:0-15213 GCA_035714115.1 Alphaproteobacteria bacterium | reverse complement strand
GTCTTCGAGGAGATCATCGTGCCGCTGCGCGTGCCGGAAACGCGCGAGCTGATGATGCGCCATTCGCCCTCGGGCAAAGCGCCCTGCCTGATCCATGGCGACATCGTGGTGTGGGAAAGCCTCGCCATCATCGAATATCTCGCGGAGAAATTTCCCGACGCCGGCCTATGGCCGAGCGAGGTTGGCGCGCGCGCCTATGCCCGCGCCATTGCTTCGGAAATGCATGGCGGCTTCATGGTTTTGCGCAAAGCCATGCCGATGAACATCCGCGAGAGCTTGCCGGGCTACGGCATGTCGCTCGAGGGCGTGCAGGCCGACATCAACCGCGTCGAATCGATCTGGCGCGACGCGCGCAGCCGCTACGGCGCGGGCGGCGATTTCCTGTTCGGCGCCTTCAGCGCGGCGGATGCCATGTACGCCCCCATCGCTCTGCGCTTCAAGACCTACGGCGTGACCCTGGGCGAAAGCGCAGCGGCCTACATCGACGCGCTCTTGGCCCACCCGCCGCTCGCCGAATGGATCGCGGCGGCCAAGGTCGAGCCCTATATGATTCCCGATTATGAAAAGGGCGGCGTCAACGGACCCGCTAACCCCGTCGCCTGATAGGCCGTTCGTTTAAGGCTTCTTAGCCTCAGCCGGCTTGGCCGGCGGCTCGTTCTTCTTGAGCAACCCGGCTTCCGTATAGAACTGCGCCGCCCCCGGATGGAGCGGAATGGTCAGCCCATTGAGCGCGCTGGCCAGCGACATCTGGCGCGCGTTGGACGGCCCGGCGGCCAGCATGGGCTGCGCAGATTTGTGCCAGAGCGCCTTGAGCAGCTCATAAGCCGTCTTGTCGGACAGCTTGCTGTTGGCGACCCACAGCGAATAAGTGCCCATGCTGACGATGTCCCGCTCCAGCCCGGCATAGCTGCCGGCGGTGATGGTCAGCGTCACGTAGGACGGCTCTTCCTTGCGGAACGCGGCGATCATCGTCGAGGAGATCGGCAGCAGATCGATGGCGGTCGAATCGGCGAGCTGCGCCAGCGCCGGCGCCGGCACGCCGCCGACATAGAACAGCGCGTCGAGCTGGCCGCTGCGCATCATGTCGACCGCCGCGCCGAGATCGACCGTCACCGTCTTCACGTCCGCCGGCTTGAGGCCGGCGCGCGCCAGCACGTTGCGCGCCAGCGCCTGGGTGCCGGAGCCGTCGGTGTCGATGGAGACGCGCTTGCCCTTCAGGCCGGCGACCGTGCCGATCCTGGCGTCGCGCCGCACGATGATCTGCAAGGTCTCGGGGTAGAGGCTGGCGAGCGCGCGCAAGTCGGTCTGCTTGTTGGCGCCGGAGAAGGCGCCCTTGCCCTCGAACGCCTGAGCCGCCACATCGGCTTGAACGATGCCGGAATCGAGCCGGCCGCGGCCGACCTCGCGGGCGTTCTCGGCCGAACCCTGGGTCGCCTGCACCACCGCGATCAGGCCGGGCACGCCGCAGCTGCCGCCCCGGTCGCAGGCGCGCGAGCCCGGCGGATTGCTCACCACGCTGGAAATCAGGCCGCCGATGGAGAAATTGACCCCCGCGGTCGAGCCGGTGCCGATGCGGAAGAATTTGATGTCCTGGGCCCAAGAGCCATTACTGACGGCCAGGACGAGGGCGCAGAACGCCATCCCGCCGACTGTCAGGCCGGCAAGTTTGCGGAGACCGGAACGGGTAAGACGATCTCTCATGATCCAGTCTTAACGCCCGACGGCGTCCTCCGGCAACGGCGACGCGAAAAAATTATCGTGAGAGTGGCTTTTGCGTGTCGGGCCGGCGGCGCGGCGCCTCGCCGGCCGATGGCGCGAATGGCCGGCACGATCAGTTATCGCCGGCCACCGGCTCGCTTTGCTGCTGCTCCTGGGCGATCGCCTCGGGCGACTTGCGTTTGAACAGCACGTAACGGTCGAACTGATAGACGATGTCGTAGTTCTTCCATTCCTGGGCAAAGGCCGGAATGCTGAGGAAATATTCGGTCAGGTCGAACTCGCGCGCGCCGCACCATTTGATGCCCGGGTTCTTGTCCATGATGACGAGCGCCGGCTGATATTTGACGAAATCCTCCGACACCGCCTTGCGCAGCATCTGCTCCATCGGCGGCATCTTCTCGGGATCGTGGTAGCGCGGCTCTTCCGGACGGCAGGTCTCGTAAGCGCCCTGCAGCGGCCAAATGGTCTGGAAGCGCAACGCCAGTTTGGCGTGGGCGTAGTTGAGCACCGGGAAATGCGGATAGATGCCGGGCGAAAGGATCAGCACGGGCTGGCCCTCGGCGTATTTCTTCACAAGCTTCAAAAGCTTGCCGGCCTGGCTGTTCTTGAAATCGAGCTGGTCGTAAAAGGTCGAGCGCGTCGCGCCGGCGAGGCAGAACAGCATCAGCAAGAGCGAGCCGACCGCGATGCGCAGCGGCGTCATCGAGAAGACGCCGGCGCGGCCCGCTGCGCGTTCGAGTTGGGCGCGGTCGCCGATCAGCCGATCGATGCCTTGGCAGAGCACGAGCACCGCGAGCAGCACGGTCATGGTCTGGGCCGGCAGCAGATGGTAGGGCCAGCCCTTGGCCTGCAGCACGCCGCTGATGGCGCCGCCGATGGCGCCGAGGGCCGCCATGCGGCTGAGCGGGGAGAGCGGCATCAGGAAGGCGCCGACGGTCATCGGCACGAGCATCAGCATGAACGGCAGCAGGAGGCGTCCGTAAAGGATGTGCAGCGGATTGGTGCCGCCGATCTCTTCATACGAAGACATCACCAGCGGAATCACCTGCGTGAAATATTCCGGCGTGATCAGCCAGGCGGCGGCGACATAAGCGGCCATGACGCCGAGCACAATCCATGGCACGGCATCGGTCAGCGTCTTGCGCCAGCCGCGCGATAGCAGCAGATAGAGCTCGATCAGCACCGGAATGGCGAGGAAATGCGGCTTGAGCGCGAAGCCGATGCCGGCGATGACGGCGATGGCGATCAGACGCCCGCGCGGCACGGCAACGCCATCGTAGCGGGCAGCGGCGAGCAGCGCGTAGGGCACGGCAGTCAGCATCATCAGATGCTCGCGCTGGGCGAACATCTCGCCCGGATAGCAGATGCCGAGGAACAGCATCAGCGGCAGGAAGATCAGCGACTGCGCGCGCGCGCCGCCGGCATCGCCGGTCAGCGACGGGAACATGCGCCAGCTGGTGATCGCGCTCCACAGCGCCAAGGACGTGACGCAAAGCACCAGCGACTGCGTGTCCTGCAGCGACAGGAAACGCGACAGGGCCGCCGGAATCAGGTTGAGCATGAAGATGAGCGGCGGATTGACGTCGATCATGTCGACATACATGCGCTCGCCGCCGAGCCAGCGATCAGAGATCGCCAGGATCACCGCCACGTCGTGATTGAGCGGCGGGAAGAGATAGGCGATCACCCAGGCGAGCGGCAGCAGCAGGAAAGCGCCGGGCACCAGCCAGGCGAGCGCGCGCTCGGAAAAGCTTCCGGAGGCAAGAGCCGCAGAGGAGAAGCCCGCACGCACCAAAAAGGATTCGCGCGGCGAAAGATCTGAAGTGGTCATGGACTTACTGGGTTTTCCTGGTCACGCCTGGCTGCACACCGCTGGCCAAATCCGCGAGGATTGGCGCCGCTCACAACATTGATAGGCACGAAGCCGGGGCAACCCCTGCCCTACATTCCCCACCGCGTCTCAGCCCCCCGCTGATGTTTTGATTTTGCACGACGTTCGGGAAATGACGTATTTACGACCCACTGGCCGATCTCGCAAGACGTTAGCCAGGCTTTGCGGCGCTTTCAGGGCGCTGGGGCGGAACCCGATACGGTATAAATTCCTTATAAAAATCAAATAGATGGAACCGATCGAATATGAGCGCATGCATGCGGTGGAAGATCGCATGTGGTGGTTCCGCGGGTTGCACGCCAACGCGCTGGCCGCCTGGAGCGCTGCGGATCGCGAAAAGCATGTCGCAGGGCCGACCCTCGATGCTGGCTGCGGCACCGGCGGCCTGCTGACGCGCTTTGCCGCCGCGCATCCCGGCGTAGAGGCTGTCGGCCTCGATGTCGATCCGCGCGCCGCGGACCTGGCGCGGCGCAAGAGCGGCGCCGCCGTGACCCTCGGCAGCGTCAACGAGCTGCCCTTCGAAGACTCCAGTCTCGCCGCCATGTTCAGCATGGACGTGATGTGCCATCGCGCCGTCGATCCGGCGGCGGCGCTGAAGGAAGCCGCCCGCTGCTTGAAGCCTGGCGGCGCGCTGATCCTCAATCTGCCGGCCTATCCCTGGCTGCTCTCGGCGCACGATGTGCAGGTGCACAACGCCCGCCGCTTCACCCGGCCGCAGGTGCGCGAGATGCTGCGCGGCGCCGGGCTTGTCGAATCGCGCGTCACCTATTGGAACGCCGCGCTCTTTCCGCTCATGGTGCTGCGCCGCAAGTTGCTGCCCAGCGACAATGGCAGCGACGTGCAGCTCTATCCCGCCCCGGTCGAAGCGCTGTTTCGCGCCGCATTGGCCGTCGAACGCGGCCTGATCGGACTCGGCCTAAACCTGCCGTTCGGCGGCTCGATCCTCGCCGTCGCCAGAAAGCCGTAATTCGCAACGATCCTTGCTCTTGTCCGTTCACAGACGAGGGTTCCGCTTGCGGCCGTTTCCCGGCATCATGCGGCAAACAACGAAATGATCCGCAGCATCGACATGAGCGCTCGCCCTTACGCCCTTTCCATCGTGATCCCCGTCTATAACGGGGCCGCCACCATCGGCAAGCTGGTGGACGCGCTCGCCGCGCTCGAGATCGAGGGCGGCCACGAGATCGTGCTGGTCAACGACGGCAGCCGCGACAATTCCGCGGAGGTCTGCCGCGCGCTTGCAGAGCGCCGCGATGTGCCGGTCAGCTTCGTGAACCTGACGCGCAACTTCGGCGAGCACAACGCCGTCATGGCCGGCTTCAACCATGTGCGCGGCGACTACATCATCAATATGGACGACGACCTGCAGAACCCGCCGTCCGAGGTGATCAAGCTCTACCGCTATACGCGCGACAACGGTTTCGACGCCGTCTACACGCGCTATGCCGAGAAGAAGCACGAAGGCTGGCGCAATCTCGGCAGCCGATTCGCCAATTGGGTCGCCGACCAGCTTTTGGACAAGCCCAAGGGCCTGTATCTCTCCAGCTTTCGCTGCCTCAGCGCCCAGGTCGTCGAGAACGTCACGCGCTACCAAGGGCCATACCCCTATGTCGACGGCCTGGTGATGCAGGCGACCCAGAATATCGGCTCGGTCGAGGTGGAGCATTTCGCCCGCGTCGAAGGCCGCAGCAACTACACGATCGGCAAGCTGATCGCGCTGTGGATGAACTTGTTCGTCAATTTCTCGGTGGTGCCGCTGCGCCTCAGCGTCTTCCTCGGCTTCGCCATGAGCGCGCTCGGCGTGATCGGCGCGGCCTGGGTGATCATCGAGGCCTTCGGCGGCGCGACGCCGCAGGGCTGGGCCTCGTTGATGGTCGCCGTTCTGCTGCTCTCGGGCATCCAGCTCATCCTGCTCGGCGTGGTCGGCGAATATCTCGGCCGCCTCTTCATCACCGCCAACCGCAAGCCGCAGTTCCTGGTGCGCGAATTGATGCGCCCGGAACAGCGCGGCGAAAGCCATCAAGACATCCGCTCGCCCGTCGCCGGAGTTCGCTGACAACATGCTGATTTATTACGTATCGCTGGCCGCCGGCATCCTGCTCGGCGTCGCCGCCCAATTGCTGCTGAAAGTCGGCGCGAGCGGCGAAGGCGGCATCATCGCGCAGTTCCTCAAGCCGCAGAGCATCATCGGCCTTGGCCTCTACGGCTTCGCCGCCGTGTTCTACATGCTGGCGCTACGAAAGATTCCCGTCTCGGTCGCTTTCCCGAGCGTGGCGCTGAGCTATGTCGTGCTCGCCGTGCTGAGCAACCTCTGGCTCAAGGAGCCGCTCGGCCCGATGCAGATCGTCGCCTTGGTGCTGATCGTCGCCGGCGTCGTGCTGTTAAACCAGCACGCCTGAGAGCGTCAGCCCTTTAGCGCGACTTTCAAGGCCGCGACCGTCTCCTCGACCTGCGCGTCGCTGAGCTGCGGGAACATCGGCAGGCTCAGCACTTCCTGCGACGCCAGCTCCGTCTTGGGCAGTTTCCCTTCCGCCAGCCAGGTGCGGCCCTTGTAGGCGGGCTGGAGATGCACCGGCATCGGGTAATGCACGTTGGTGCCGATGCCGGCCTCGCGCAGCTTCGCCTGCAGCGCGTCGCGCGCTTTGCTGCGGATCACATATTGATGGAACACATGCCCTGCGCCGGCCCGGCGCAACGGGCGCGGGCAGAGACCATCCAGCGCGGCGTCGTAGACGTCAGCGATGGCCGCACGGCGCGCGTTCTCGTCGGCGAGATATTTCAGGCGCACACGGAGCATGGCGGCGTGCATCTCGTCGAGGCGGGTGTTCATGCCGGACAGATCGCTGATGTACCGCTGACGCCAGCCGTATTCGCGGATCGCCTTGATCTTCTCGGCGAGCGCGCCATCGTTGGTCAGCACGATGCCGCCATCGCCGAAGGCGCCGAGATTCTTCGTCGGATAGAGGCTGAAGGCCGCCGCCGCGCCCCAGGAGCCCACCGGCTTGCCGTCGAGCGTCGCGCCATGGGCCTGCGCGCAGTCTTCGATGATGGCGATGCCATGTTTCTTCGCGATGGCAGCGATGGCCGGCATGTCGGCGATCTGGCCGTAAAGATGCACGACGATGACGGCCTTGATCTTCGGCTTCGCGCCGGCACCGCCGGTCATGTTGCCGGCGAGCGCCGCTTCGAGCGCAGCCGGGCTTAAGGTGTAATGGTCGTCGATATCGGCGAGGATCGGCGTCGCGCCGACGAGTTCAATCGACGCCACGGTGGCGACCGCCGTATGCGAGACGGTGACGACGCCGTCACCCGGGCCGATGCCGAGGCCGCGCAGAATGATCTCCAGCGCGTCCGTGCCGTTGGCGACGCCGATGCCATGCGCGGCGTTCTCGAAAGCGGCGAATTCCTTTTCGAAGGCGGCGACTTCCTGTCCGAGGATGTACCAACCGCTGTCGAGCGCGCGCGTGACCGCCTTAGCGAGCTCGTCCTTATGGGCGAGGTAGCCGGCCTTGGGATCGGCTTGAGGAACGCGGATGTCGGCCATGGGGGTCTCCTAGAGTGTCGCGCCAGAGGCGCGCTTAGACATACGCGCCACAGGCGCGGTTAAAGATACTTCGCGAGGTTGGCGCGGTAGTAGGCGATGCAGCGGCGCAGGCCTTCGACGAGATCGACGCGCGGCGCCCAGCCGGTCGCGGCGCGGAAGGCGCGGTCGTCGGCTTCGTAATCGCCGATGTCGATGCGCTTGCGGTCGGCGGGGAATTCCTTGGTCTCGTAGCGGCCTTTGCCGTCATTGGCGGCGATCAAGGCTTCAGCCAGGGTGAAGAGATTGACCGCGCCGTTACCGCCGAGATTGTAGGCCGAGCCGACGCAGTTCGGCGCATCGACGGCGGCGATCATGGCGTCGGCCACATCGTCGGCATAAGTGAAGTCGCGCTTCTGCGCGCCGCCCCAGACCTCGAACGGCTGATCTTCCAGCACGCGGCGGATCCAGATGCCGATGAAGGTCTGACGCGCGTCCTTCACGCGCATGCGCGGGCCATAGCAATTTGTCAGGCGCAAGGCCGTGGCCGCGATGCCGTGGGCCTTGGCATAGACCATGTGCAATTGCTCGGCGGCGAGCTTATTGACGCCGTTGACGTCGGGTGGACGCAGGGCGTGCTTCTCATCGACCGGCAGATAATCCGGCGTGCCGTAAATCTGGCGCGTCGAGGCATAGACGATGCGCGCATCGGGCCGGCGCGCGCGCACCAGTTCGAGAAGCCCGAGCTGGGCGGTGACGTTGGCGGCGTGATCGCCCGCCGGGTCCGTCATCGAATCCATATGGCCGGTGCGGCCGGCGAGATTGAAAATCGCGTCGGACCGCTCGATCAGCGGGCCCATTAAAGCGGCATCGCCGATATCGCCGCGCGTCAGCGCGAAGCCTTTGTTCAAACCTTCAAGATTGAACGGATGGGCGCCGCCTTCGGGCAGGAAGTTGTCGACGGCCGTCACCTCGGCGCCGAGCGCGACGAGACGCTGCGCCAGCGAGGAGCCGAGAAAGCCGGCGCCGCCGGTGATCAGCGCCTTGCGGCCCTGCCAGCTCGTGGTCACTGGGCGAGCCCGCTCCGCAGGATCTCGCGCAAGTAGGCGCCGAGATCGTTGTTCTTGTAGCGCTCGGCCAGCTTGGCGAGGCCGTCCTGGTTGATATAGCCCATGCGGTAGGCGATCTCTTCCAGGCAGGCGATCTTCAAGCCTTGGCGCTCTTCGACCATATTCACGAAAACCCCGGCCTGCAGCAACGAGGCAGGCGTGCCGGCATCGAGCCAGGCATAGCCACGGCCCAAGCGCTCGACGCGCAACGTGCCTTCGGCAAGATAGAGATTGTTGAGATCGGTGATCTCCAGCTCGCCGCGCGGGGACGGCTTCAAGTTCTCGCTGAAATTGACCACGCGCTCGTCATAGAAATAGAGGCCGGTGACCGCGTAATTGGATTTCGGGTCTTTCGGCTTCTCGACGATGCGCGTCGCGCGGTTGCGCTCGTCGAACTCGACCACGCCATAGCGCTCCGGATCCTTCACCCAATAGGCGAAAGTGGTCGCGCCCTTGCCGTGCTGGCTGAGCTGCGCCGCGTTCTTCAACAGCGCGCTGAGGCCGTCGCCGTAAATGATGTTGTCGCCGAGCGCGAGCGCGCAGGCCTGGCCGGCGATGAAGTCGCGGCCGATCAGAAAGGCCTGAGGGATGCCTTCGGGCTGCGGCTGGGCGGCATAGGAGATGCTGACGCCCCATTGCGCGCCGTCGCCCAGGACCTTCTGATATTGCGGCAGGTCTTCCGGCGTCGAGATCAGCAGGATCTCGCGGATGCCGGCGAGCATCAGGGTCGACAGCGGATAATAGACCATCGGCTTGTCGTAGACCGGCAGCAGCTGCTTCGAGGTCGCGAGCGTGATTGGATGCAGGCGCGTGCCGCGCCCGCCCGCCAGAACGATGCCTTTCACTGTCCGCCTCCCGCGGCTTTTTTATCCGTGCTCAGGCCGAGACGCTGCCCCGAATAGGAACCGGCGCGGATCGCCTGCCACCAGGGCTTATGGTCGAGATACCAGCGCACGGTCTGCTCAAGCCCTTCGGTGAAGCGCACGCTCGGCTTCCAACCGAGTTCGCGCTCGATATGTGAGATGTCCATGGCGTAACGGAAGTCGTGGCCCGGACGGTCGGCGACATAGGTGATGAGCTGGCGGCGCGGGCCGATCTGCTTGTCTGGCGCGATACGGTCGAGAATGTCGCAGATGCCTTCGACGACCTGCAGGTTGCGATGCTCCTCGCCGCCGCCGATGCCGTAGCTCTCCCCGACCTTGCCGCGCGTCAGCACCAGATGCAGCGCCGCGGCGTGATCGTCGACATGGAGCCAGTCGCGCACATTGGCGCCCTTGCCGTAGACCGGCAGCGGCTTGCCTTCGAGCGCGTTGAGCGTCACCAGCGGGATCAGCTTCTCGGGAAACTGCCAGGGGCCGTAATTGTTGGTGCAATTGGTCAGCAGCACCGGCAAGCCGTAGGTGTGGTGCCAGGCGTTGACCAGATGGTCGCTTGAGGCCTTGCTCGCCGAATAGGGCGAGGACGGCGCGTAAGGCGTCTGTTCGGTGAACTTGCCCTCTTCGCCGAGCGCGCCGAACACCTCGTCGGTCGAGACATGATGGAAGCGGAAGGCGGCTTTACGGTCCGCCGGCAGCGCCGCCCAATAGGCGCGCGCCGCTTCCAAGAGCACATAGGTGCCGACGATGTTGGTCTGGATGAAGTCGGCCGGGCCGTCGATCGAGCGGTCCACATGGGTTTCCGCCGCCAGATGGATGATGGCGTCGGGCTGGTGCTTGGCCAGGATCGCGCGCACCGCCGCGCCGTCGGCGATGTCCGCTTTCTCGTGGATATGGCGGTTGTGGCCGTAGGCCTCTTCCAGCGCGTCGGGGCTGGCGGCGTAAGTCAGCTTGTCGAGATTGACGATGACGGCGTCGGTCTTGCGCAGCAGATGGCGCACCAAAGCCGAGCCGATGAAGCCGAAGCCGCCGGTGACGAGGATCTTCATGGCCGGACGGCCTTATGGCGCAAAGACGAAAGCATGGCGGCAGACGCTAAGACATCGGTCCGATCCGCGCAAGCCGCTGAAATTTCAGGCTTCATCCAGCACTCCCCTAACCAGCCGATTGGGCCGGCGGTTGTTCTTACCGCTGATTTTTAAGGGAGGATTGCGGCAGTCTCACGGCGTTGTTGCCGCGAAACTGCCCAAATCTGGTCAGGCGTGGGCGGAGCCGCCCTTCGCCTTGTCGAACATGGCCCAGACGCCGCCGTCGCCATCCCAGCTGCCTTTGCTGGCGGCTTTGGAATATTCGGTGGCGCGCTGCTCGAAGAAGTTGGCGTGCTCGACGCCGTTCAGGATGTCGACCATCCAGGGCAGCGGATGGGGCTTGATCTGCTTGTAGCTGTTGTCGGCTTCGGTGAAATAGCCGAACACCGGGGTCAGCTTCAATTGGGTCAGGCGCCAGTCGGCGATGTAGCGGACATAGTCCTGGATGTCCTTCGGCGTCATGCCCTCGACCGGGCCGAGTGCGAAGGCGAGATCGACGAACTTCTCCTCAAGGCCCACCATAGTCTTGGCGACGTCGATGATGTCGTCGCGCACGGCCTTGGTGACGGCGCCCGTCTCGCGGTTCCAGGTGTGGAACAGCTTGATGATTCCTTCGCAATGCAGGCTTTCGTCGCGCACCGACCAGCTGACGATCTGGCCCATGCCGTTCATTTTGTTGTGGCGCGGGAAGTTCATCAGCATGGCGAAGCTGGCGAACAGCGCCATGCCTTCGGTGAAGGCGCCGAACATGGCCAGGGTGCGCGCCACGTCGGACACCGTCTCGGTGCCGAAGCTGTGCATGTAGTCGGCCTTGGCGCGCAGCTCGGAATAGTCGCGGAACGCTTCGAACTCCGATTGCGGCATGCCGAGCGTTTTCAGCAGCAGCGCGTAGGCGTCGATATGGACCGTCTCCATGTTGGAGAAGGCGGCCATCATCATTTGCACTTCGAGCGGCTGGAAGATCGGGATGTAGCGCTTCCAGTAATTGTCGCCGACCTCGATGTCCGACTGGGTGAAGAAGCGGAAGATCTGGGTGAGCAGGGCGCGATCCGAATCGGTGACGCGGTTCGACGCCCAATCCTTGATGTCGGAGCCGAGCGGCACTTCCTCGCCCATCCAGTGGGTCTGCTGCTGGCGCTTCCAGAAATCGTAGGCCCACCCGTAGCGGTCGATGTTGTAGCTGCCGGTCGAGGTCAAGAGCCCGACCTTGCCAGTGCCGATCAGCGAACGGGGGTTCAGCGCCGCCAGATCGAGCTTCGCGGGCGTCTCGATCACTGACATGCGAGGCACTCCTCGTAATCGGTCGGCGCTTCGACCATGAGGCCGGATTCGGCTTTCTCTTCCAACTGGCCGGCCACGGCGGCGCGGCTGATCGACTTGGAGCGGCAGTAGTAAAGGCTCTTCATGCCGCGCTTCCAGGCGGTCCAGTGCAGCATATGCAGGTCCCACTTCGGAATGTCGGCCGGCAGGTAGATGTTGATCGACTGGCTCTGGCAGATGTAGGGCGCGCGGTCGGCGGCCAGATCGATGATCCAGCGCTGGTCGATCTCGAAAGCGGTGCGGTAGATCAGCTTCTCGTCGTCGGTCAGGCAATCGAGATGTTGCACCGAGCCTTCATGCTCGACGATCGACTGCCAGATCTCCGGCGTGTTGATGCCCTTCTTGTCGAGCAGTTCGTCGAGCTGCTGGTTGCGCACCGTGAAGGCGCCCGACAGCGTCTTGTGGGTATAGACGTTGGCCGGAATCGGCTCGATGCAGGCGCTGGTGCCGCCGGCGATGATGCTGATCGAAGCGGTCGGCGCGACCGACAGCTTGTGGCTGAAGCGCGCGATCATGCCGCGCTCGGCGGCGTCTGGGCAGGCGCCGCGCTCTTCGGCGAGCAGCACGGAAGCGGCGTCGGCCTCGCGGCGGATCTTCTTAAAGATGCGGAAGTTCCACGACTTGGCGAGCGCGCTTTCGAACGGGATGCCCTCGGCCTGCAGGAACGAATGGAAGCCCATGACGCCGAGGCCGACCGAGCGCTCGCGCATCGCCGAATATTTGGCGTTCTTCATGCCGTCGGGCGCGACGTCGACGAAATAGGTCAGCACGTTGTCGAGCATGCGCAGCACGTCTTCGACGATCTGCGGATCATCCTGCCACTCGTGCCACTTCTCGATATTGAGCGAGGCCAGGCAGCAGACGGCGGTGCGCTCTTCCTCGCGGTGATCGATGCCGGTCGGCAGCACGATCTCGCTGCAGAGATTCGACGTGGTGACCTTCAGGCCGAGCTCGCGCTGGTGCTTCGGCATGGCCTTGTTCACGTGATCGATGAACAGCAGGTAAGGCTCGCCGGTCTGCAGGCGCGTCTCGAGAATGCGCTGCCACAGCTGGCGCGCATCCACCTCGCGCATCGCCTCGCCCGTCTTGGGGCTGCGCAGGGCGAACATCTTGCCGTCCTGCACCGCCTCCATGAACTCGTCGGTGATGTTGAGGCCGTGGTGCAGGTTGAGCCCCTTGCGATTGAAGTCGCCCGAGGCCTTGCGGATCTCGAGGAACTCCTCGATCTCCGGATGGTGGATGTCGAGATAGACGGCGGCCGAGCCGCGGCGCAGCGAGCCTTGGCTGATGGCGAGGGTCAGGCCGTCCATCACATGGATGAAGGGAATGATGCCGGAGGTTTCGCCGCCCTTCACCTTCTCGCCGATGGCGCGCACGCGGCCCCAGTAGGTGCCGATGCCGCCGCCGTTCGAGGCGAGCCAGACGTTCTCGTTCCAGGTGTCGACGATGCCGCCGAGCGAATCGGGTACGCTGTTGAGGAAGCAGGAGATCGGCAGGCCGCGCGTGGTGCCGCCGTTCGACAGGATCGGCGTCGAGGGCATGAACCACAGCTTCGACATGGCGTCGTAAAGCCGCTGGGCATGCTCGATATCGTCGGCATAGGCGCAGGAAACGCGCGCGAACATGTCCTGGAAGCTCTCGCCCGGCATCAGGTAGCGGTCGGTCAGCGTCGCCTTGCCGAAGGGGGTCAGCAGAGCGTCGCGCGAGCGATCGAGCGTGAGGTCGGAGGGCTGCGGCGGACGCGCCAGCGGATGAGGCAGCGGCGCGCGGCGCGGTTCCGGCAACGGCAGCTGCGCCTGCGGCTGGGGGGCCGGCTGCGCGCGGCGCGGCGGCGGCGGCGCATAGGTCGCCGGGCTGGTCTGCGAATGCAGTGGCACGAGATTGCCCTGCTGGTCGAAATCCAGTGCAAGTAGCGACGACGATGATGACATGACGATCCCCCTCAAAATTTACCAACCGCCGGGGGGAATCGGAGTCTCGGGCGAATCGATCGGAATCGTCGCCGCAAGCCCCCCGGAGCACCCCGCCCGAGACTTCAATACGCGACCGCGGCAGGTCTCCTGGCTCGCGGGTCTTTGCCGTTGTCTGGCCTTCCCGAGGCGAAACCCCTCAGTGGCGCTGACGACAGCGGCTCGCCGCTTACAGTTGCGGGGGCAGCTCCGGCCTAGGCGAATGACGCCGCACCGGCTTCCCTCTTAGCCCCGGATGTAGCGATCCGGGGAACCGTGGACCCCAGATTTAGTGCCAAACGCCGGAGTCCTGTCAAGCGACAGCCGGAAAGCCGCGGAAACATTGGCTCCGCGCCGGCCAAAGAAATTTCGCCAGGTCACTCGACAAACTCGGCGATATCGGGGATGCGGGTGAACGCCACCTTGGCGCCCAGATAATCGAGCCGCTTGGCCTCCCCCGGCTTGTCGCCGAGCGCGCCGATGCTGACCGTGTCGCGCCCGAAGCGCTTGTTGATCTCGTCGAGCTTGGCCGAGAGCAGCGTGCGGCGCGTGTCGCCGAGACGCACGGCCTCCACCAGGGGGACCACCTTGCCGGCGGGCACGGGCTCGGCGGATGCGCGCGCCGCGAACAGGTCGAGCGTGGTGTCGGTGAGCGGCGAGAGATCGTGCAGCACCACCGAGACCTTCTTGAGGCGGCGCGGCTGGCAGAAATCGACATGACGCGCCCACAGCGTGTCGAGCGCCTCCATGATCACCAGGCTGTCCTGGGTCGCGCCGATACGGAAATCCCCGAAGTAGCGCCGGCCCGCCTCGTCGCGCGCGCTGAAGGCGAGATGGCCGGCGACATAGTCCATGCGGCGCAGGCGCGTCGCCGCCTTGGCCGCCAACCGGCGCGCCACCAGCCGCGCCTTCTCGGTCGGGCGCAGATCGGGGTCGAGCACGCGGCTATGGCCGATGGTGCGGCGCTGCGTCTCGCGCGGCGCCAGGTCGAAGCCGTGCAGCATGTGCCAGAAGCCGTCGCCGCCGACGCCGCCCCAGATGCGGCGGGCGCTGCGCGGCGCCAGGCGCCATAAACCGTCGATATCGCCGATGCCGGCGCGCAAAAGCCGACGCTCCATATTGGCGCCGATGCCCGGCAGATCGCGCAGTTTCAGCTTCAGGAGCGGCCCCGGCAGTTCGGCGAGGCCGACGGCGGTCAAACCGTCCGGCTTGTGCAGCTCGGTCGCCACCTTGGCGAGGAAGCGGTTGGGCGCGACGCCGACCGAACAGCGCAGGCAAGGACCGGTCGCGTCATAGATCGCCGCCTTGACCTTGCGCCCGAGATCGAGCGCGACATCGCGCGACCGCTTCTCTTCGGGCAAGACGCAACCCATCTCGTCGACCGATTCGACGCGGGTGACGCCGATCACGGTCTTCACTGCGGCGACGATGCGATGGTGAAAACGCACATAGATGTCGTGGCGCGCCGGCACGACGATCAGGTCGGGGCATTTCTCCTTGGCTTCCCAGATCGGTGTGCCGGTCTTGATGCCGAAGGCCTTGGCTTCGTACGAGGCGGCGATGGCGCAGGTCGAATCGCTCATCACCGGCGCCACCGCAATGGGGCGGCCGCGCAAGGCGGGATCGAGCTGCTGCTCGACGCTGGCGAAATAGCTGTTCAGGTCGAGGAACAGCCAGCGCAGGGATTCGGGATCGTCGGCATAAGTCCGCAAGGCCTGGCTCCATCCAGGGGGAAGCGTAAC
>DASTMO010000006.1:0-41003 GCA_035714115.1 Alphaproteobacteria bacterium | reverse complement strand
TTGATCCCTTAGAGATACCGTTACCCAGGGGAAACCGGGCCGGCCGCCAGAAATGGCAAGAGGGGGACCAAGTCCAACCTGAAAGGACTTCACCATGAACGCCATCAATCAGCCCGTCTCGAACGCCAATGCGCCCCGCGTCGCCGTCGTCTTCCATTCCGGCTACGGCCACACCAAGCGCCAAGCCGAAGCCGTCGCCGCCGGCGCTTCCAGCGTCGCCGGCGCGAAGGTCGCGCTGATCCCGGTCGAGGAGGCCGAGGCCCGCGTAGAGGAGCTGAACGCCGCCGACGCCATCGTCTTCGGCGCCCCGACCTACATGGGTGGCGTCTCGGCCCAGTTCAAAACCTTCATCGATTGGACGTCGAAGGTTTGGTTCACCGCCGGCTGGAAGGACAAGCTCGCCGCCGGCTTCACCAACTCGGCGTCGCTCAACGGCGACAAGCAGAGCAGCTTGCAGCAGCTCGCCACGCTCGCCGCGCAGCATCAGATGCTGTGGGTCAGCTTGGGCTTGCCGCCGGGCAACAACAGCTCGAAGGGCAGCCCGGACGATCTGAACCGCCTGGGCGCATCGCTCGGCGCCATGGCCCAGTCGAACGCCGATGAAGGTCCGGAGAAAGGCCCGAGCGCGAGCGACCTGCGCACCGCCGAACATCTCGGCCGCCGCGTCGCCGAACTCGCCCGTATCCATGCCGCGGCCAAGCTGGCCGTCGCCGCCTGATTGCCGCAAAGGAGAGATGAGATGATCCGTCATACCGACACCATCGACGCGGCCAGCGCGCCCGTTGCCGCCTTCGTCCTGCGTGTCAGCCTCGGCGTGATGTTCCTCGCGCACTCGCTGGTGCTCAAGCTCGGCGCCTTCGGCTTGGACGGCACGACGCAGTTCTTCGTGAGCCTCGGCCTGCCGGCCTGGACCGCGCCGGCCACCATCCTCGCCGAAGCGGTCGGCGGCGCGGCGCTCGTCGTCGGCTTCTGGCCGCGCCTCGCCGCGGCGGCGACGATCCCGGTGCTGCTCGGCGCGCTCTGGGTCCATGCCGGCAACGGCTGGGTGTTCAACGCGCCCAACGGCGGCTGGGAATATCCGCTGTTCCTGGTGGTGATCGCCGCCGTTGTGGCGTTGCTCGGCGACGGCGCTTATGCCGTCCGCCGCACGCCTGATGTGCGCGAAATTCTAAGCCCGCGCCGCAAGTTCGAATTGCCGTAAGCGTAACGCGTAAACGTCAGCCTGCCGCGTAAAGCAAAAGGGCCGATGCGATGCATCGGCCCTTTCTGTTTCGTCTCGTTTATTTGACGCTCAGGCTCAGGCGACCGTGGTCGGCACGCCCTTCTGCTCGAACAGCTCGGTCAGTTCGCCCGAGGCGAACATCTCGCGCACGATGTCGCAGCCGCCGATGAACTCGCCCTTCACGTAGAGCTGCGGAATGGTCGGCCAGGATGAGAACTGCTTGATGCCGTCGCGGATGCCCGGATCGGTCAGCACGTCGACGCCTTTGAACTTCACGCCCGAGCGCGACAGCACTTCGACCACGGCGGCCGAGAAGCCGCATTGCGGGAAGACCGGCGTGCCCTTCATGTAGAGCACGACGTCGTTGCTGGTGATGTCGCTGCGGATCTGGTCGAAGACCGGGTTCTCGCTCATGGCTCTTTCCTTCCAATGCGGCGATCTCGCCGCGAAAAACTACTCGGCGCTGGTCTGCAGCATCAGCGCGTGCAACTCGTTGCCCATGCGGCCCTGCAAGGCGGCATAGACCATCTGGTGCTGCTGCACGCGGGTCTTGCCCTTGAAGGCTTCGGAGACGACGCGGGCGGCGTAATGGTCGCCGTCACCGCGCAAGTCTTCGATCGTCACCACCGCGCCGGGGATGCCTTCCTTGATCAGGGTCTCGATCTGGACGGGGTCCATCGCCATGGCGGCGGCTCTCTCTCGCTAAAAACTACTCGGCGGCGGCCATGTAGCCGGGCAGCCAGCCCTCATGGACGTCGCGCAACTCAGCCAAGGATATGGTGCCGAGACCGGCGACCGTCAACGCGGCTTTCGCGCCCGCGCCCACGGTTTTGCCCAGTTTCCAGGCGGGAACCTTGGCGCTTTGGGCGGCGGTCATCACCGCGTTGGCGTCCTTGACCGCGACAATATAGCGGCCCTGGTCTTCGCCGAACAGCCAGCCATGGAGCGGCACGATCATGCCGACCACATTTTCCGGCGGAGAGATTTCGGCGCCGATGTCCCCGGCCAGGGCCATTTCCGCCAGGGCGACGGCCAAGCCGCCGTCCGAGAGGTCATGGACCGTGGCGGTCTGGCCGCTGGCGATCAGGCCGCGCACGAAATCGCCGTTGCGGCGCTCGGCGTCCAGATCGACGGCGGGCGGCGCGCCGTCCTCGCGGCCGGCGATCTCGCGCAAGTAAAGCGAAGCGCCGAAATGTCCGAAGGTCGCGCCGATCAGGATGATGTCCTCACCCTCGGCCTTGAAGGCGGGGGAGGCGATGCGGTCGAGGTCGTCGATCACGCCGACGCCGCCGATGGCCGGGGTTGGCAGAATGGCTTTGCCGTTGGTCTCATTGTAGAGCGAGACGTTGCCGGACACGACCGGGAAGTCGAGCTTGAGGCAGGCCTCGCGGATGCCTTCGACGCACTGCACGAACTGGCCCATGATCTCGGGCTTTTCCGGGTTGCCGAAGTTCATGTTGTCGGTGATGGCGAGCGGACGGCCGCCGGCGGCGGTGATGTTGCGCCACACTTCGGCGACGGCTTGCGCGCCGCCGGAGAAGGGCTCGGCGAAGCAGTAGCGCGGCGTGCAGTCGGTGACCATGGCGAGGCCGCGGTTCGACATCTTGCCGGTCTTGGGATCGCGGATGCGCACGACGGCGGCGTCGCCGCCGGGGCGCTGCACCGTGTCGCCCATGACCATGTGGTCGTATTGCTGCCAGATCCAGCGGCGCGAGGCGATGTCGGGCGAACCCATCAGCTTCTTGAGCGCGCCCAGCGGATCGTCGCCCGGCACTTCGTCGGGCAGGATGATCTTCGGCCGGCCGGCCGGCACCCAGGGGCGGTCGTACATCGGCGCGGCATCGGCGAGCGGCGCGATCGGCAGATCGGCCTGCACCGCGCCGAAGCGCTTGAGCACCATGCGGCCCGTGTCGGTCAGATGGCCGATCACGGCGAAATCCAGCTCCCACTTCTCGAACACGGCGCGCGCTTCGTCCTCGCGGCCGGGCTTGAGCACCATGAGCATGCGCTCCTGGCTTTCCGACAGCATGATCTCGTAAGCGGTCATGCCCTCTTCGCGCATCGGCACGGAATCGAGATCGAGCTCGACGCCCATGCCGCCCTTCGACGCCATCTCGAACGACGACGAGGTGAGGCCGGCGGCGCCCATGTCCTGGATGCCGACGATGACATCGAGATCCATCAGTTCGAGACAGGCTTCGATCAGCAGCTTCTCGGTGAAGGGATCGCCGACCTGCACGGTCGGGCGCTTGGCTTCGGCCTGATCGTCGAATTCGGCCGAGGCCATGGTCGCGCCATGGATGCCGTCGCGGCCCGTCTTGGAGCCGACATAGACCACCGGATTGCCGACGCCCGAGGCGGCAGAATAGAAAATGCGGTCGGTATGGGCGACGCCCACGGTCATGGCGTTGACCAGGATGTTGCCGTTGTAGGACGCATGGAATTCGGTCGAACCGCCGACGGTCGGCACGCCGACGCAATTGCCGTAGCCGCCGATGCCGGAGACGACGCCGGCGACGAGATGACGCGTCTTGGGATGGCTCGGCTCGCCGAAGCGCAGCGCGTTGAGGTTGGCGACCGGACGCGCGCCCATGGTGAAGACGTCGCGCAGGATGCCGCCGACGCCCGTCGCCGCACCCTGATAGGGCTCGATGAAGGACGGATGGTTGTGGCTTTCCATCTTGAAGATGGCGGCGAGGCCGTCGCCGATGTCGATGACGCCGGCGTTCTCGCCGGGGCCGCAGATCACCCATGGCGCCGTGGTCGGCAGCCTTTTGAGCCACTTCTTCGACGATTTGTAGGAGCAGTGCTCGCTCCACATGACGGAGAAGATGCCGAGCTCGGTGATGTTCGGCTCGCGGCCGAGGATCTCCAACACGCGCTTGTATTCGTCGGGCGACAGGCCGTGCGCTTTGACGACATCTGGCGTGATCTTGGTTTCTTGCGCGCTCACGACAGAGCCTCCACCAGGCCGTCGAACATGGCCTTGCCGTCGCTGCCGCCGAGCTTGGCGTCGGCGAGGCGCTCGGGATGCGGCATCATGCCGAGCACGCGGCCGTTCTCGGAGACGATGCCGGCGATGTTGTTCAATGCGCCGTTGGGATTGGCGGTGGCGGTGACGTTGCCCTGCGCATCGGCATAGCGGAAGGCGACGCGGCCTTCGCCTTCGAGACGCTTCATCGTCTCGGCGTCGGCGAAGTAGTTGCCTTCGGCATGGGCGATGGGAATGCGCACGGTCTGGCCGACCTTGTATTTGGCGGTGAAGGGCGCGGCGGCGCGTTCGACCTTCAGATGCACGTCCTTGCAGATGAACTTGAGCGAGACGTTGCGCATCAAGACGCCCGGCAGCAGGCCCGCTTCGGTGATGACCTGAAAGCCGTTGCAGATGCCGAGCACCGGCGTGCCGCCTTGGGCGCGCTTGACCACTTCGCGCATGACCGGCGAATGCGCCGCCATGGCGCCGCAGCGCAAGTAATCGCCATAGGAGAAGCCGCCGGGGACGACGATCAGGTCGGTCTTGGGCAGTTCGGCGTCGCCGTGCCAGACCATGTCCGGCTGCGAGCCCATCGACGCGGCGAGCGACGTCTGCACGTCGCGGTCGCAATTCGATCCGGGAAAGACGATGACCGCCGCTTTCATGCTGCGCTCCGCATCGGCAAGGTCATGAGGCTCAGGCCTCCAGATCGATGCGATAGTCCTCGATCACCGTATTGGCGAGGAGCTTCTTGCACATCTCGTCGAGCTGGGCGCGCGCCTTGGTCGCGTCTGTCTCGGCGATTTCGAGTTCGAGGAACTTGCCCTGGCGGACGCTTTCGACGCCGGCGAAGCCGAGCGAGCCGAGCGCGTGGGCGATGGCCTTGCCCTGCGGATCGAGCACGCCGGACTTCAGGGTAACGTGAACTTTGGCCTTCATGGGTCTTTCGCGGATAGGGAGATTATTGAAGCGTTTTCGTGCCTTTGAAGTCGCCTTGCGTGGCGCCTTCGGGAAGGATGCCGAGACGGCGCGCGACTTCCTGGTAGGCCTCTTCGACCTTGCCCATGTCGCGGCGGAAACGGTCCTTGTCCATTTTCTCGTTGGTGCTGGCGTCCCACAGGCGGCAGTTGTCCGGGCTGATCTCGTCGGCCAGCACGACGCGGACTTCGTCGCCCTCGTAGAGGCGGCCGAACTCGAGCTTGAAGTCGACCAGGCGGATGCCGATGCCGAGTAGCAGGCCCATCAGGAAATCGTTGATGCGCAGCGACATGTTGAGGATGTCGTCGATCTCGGGCGTCGAGGCCCAGCCGAAGGCGGTGATGTGCTCTTCCGACACCATCGGGTCGTTGAGCTCGTCCTTCTTGTAATAGTACTCGACGATCGAGCGCGGCAGCGGCGTGCCTTCGGGAATGCCGAGGCGCGTCGAGATGGAGCCGGCGGCGATATTGCGGATCACCACTTCGATGGGGATGATCTCGACTTCGCGGATCAGCTGCTCGCGCATGTTGAGGCGGCGCACGAAGTGAGTCGGGATGCCGATCTCATGCAGCCGAAGCATCAGATGCTCGGAGATGCGATTGTTGAGCACGCCCTTGCCGGTGATCGTGCCCTTCTTCTTGTTGTTGAAGGCGGTGGCGTCGTCCTTGAAATATTGGACGAGGGTGCCGGGCTCCGGACCCTCGAACAGAACTTTCGCTTTGCCTTCGTAGATTTGCTTGCGGCGGGCCACGGTATCCTCACACGTGCGGGCGGGCGCCGGGGAGGGCCGTCCAGATGACGGGCTGGCGCCGCGAGGAAGCCGCAACATATAGGACTCCCCGGGGTGCCGCAACGCCGCCGGCCCCCTGTGGATAACCTCGCGAAAACCGCCGATTTTCCTAGAGTTTCACGCGGCTATAGGGCGCTTTGTCGGGCCGTCCGGCGGCGAACAGCCAGACCGGGGGTTTGGGCGGGTTTTGCAGTTTCGGCAGGGCGATCAGCGAGGATGAAACGGTGCCATAGGGCGTGTCGGTGACGATGTTGAGCGCGCCGCGCGGTCCGATGTCGGCGGCATGGTCGCGCCGGCCCATCAGCGCCGCCCAGGCGCGCCAATCGCCGCCCGCCGGATCGGCCGCATCGGGCGCCGGCACGGCGGCGGCTTGGAAGCGCGGCAGGTAGTCGCGGATGCGCGGGCTGGTCATGTCGTTGAGATCGTTCGCCGTCACCATCGACAGGCCGTCAGCAATTTTATGCCCGCCGATGGTCGAACCATCGCTCTTCAGCCAGAAGGCGTCGCGATCATCGGCGATCATCAGATTGAACGGCCGATAGGCGGCGGGATCGAGCTGGGCCAGCGCCGCGGCGGCCATGTCGGCGTCGGCATGATCGAGCGCGTCGAGAACGAGTTCGCCGCGTGAGCGTTTGCCTTCGGCGGGACCGAGGCTGCCCGGCCGGTTGAGGATGGCGGCGACGAGGCCGTGATCGTTGAGGCCGAGCCAGCTGCCGCCGGCGGTCTCGTCGAAGCCGGCGACGACCTCGGGCCGGTCGTCCCAATGGCGGGCCGGCGGTCGCCAAGGGCGGGTGCCCATCTCGTCGCGGTTGGCGGCGATCAGCAAAGGCCAGTCATGGCCGGGACGGCGCAGGATCACGAGGGTGCACATGACAGATTCGTTAGCATCTGAGGGGGCAGTTGCCAATCCGGGTTCGCCGCACTATGTCTTTGATGCCATTCAACGAAAAGGAGCGCCCATGTCCGGGTTCGACGATCGCGAAAAAGGGTTCGAGGCCAAGTTCAAGCTCGACCAGGAAACCCAGTTCAAGGTCACGGCGCGGCGCAACAAGCTGCTCGGCCTGTGGGCGGCGGCCAAGCTGGGCCTGGCCGGCGATGCCGCCGACGCCTATGCCAAGGAGGTCGTGCTGGCCGACTTCGAGAAGGCCGGCGATTCGGACGTGATCGAGAAGGTCGCCAAGGATCTCGCGGCGAAGAACATCGCCGCTTCGGCCGGCGAGATCGAAGCCGAACTCGCCAAGCTCGCCGCGACCGCGCGCGAGCAGGTGATCAAGGAAGCCTGAGCCGCAGTTTGCGGAATGCGAAAAGGCCGCCCTTTCGGGGCGGCCTTTTTTTGTCGGAGCCTGTCGCTAGAAGCGGTAGATGCAGCCCAGCACCATGTCGATTGGCTTGTCTGGCTCGCCGAGCGGGAGCAGAAGCCGCCGGTAGCGTGCGCGCCACAAGCTGCGGAAAATCCGGATTTCCTTGTACTGCGGCGCGGCGGCGGCGAGTAGCTCCGCATAGGCCGGCTCGGCGTAGCGCCGGAACAGCCAGGGCATTTCGTCGAGATAGCGGCCGGCGATGTCCTCTGCGAGGGTTTCGGTCAAATTCGTACCGACGACGCGATAACGATAGCGCCGCGGCGCGTCTTCGACGTCGACGACAAACAGATTGGGCAGCTGCGTCGGCAGATCGAGCAGGTCGATCTCGGTGGCCGACGGCATCTTTTTAACGCCGCGCTTCTCGCTCCAGTAGTCGTAAACCTCGACCATGCGGCCGTCGCCGATACGGCGGCGCGTTTCGTTCAGCGGGTCGGGCGCTGAAACCATCGACCTACTTGGTCTTGCGCTTCGGCTTGGCGGGCTTCTTCAGTTTCGCTTTGCCGAACACGCGCTTGAAGATCGTGTCGACATGCTTGGTGTGCCAGGCGAGGTCGAACAGGTTCGACAGCTCCTTGCGCGACAGATACTTCGTCACGTCGGCGTCGCCGGCCAACAGATCGAGCAGGCTGACGCGCGTCTCCCACACCTTCATGGCGTTGCGCTGCACCAGCTTGTAGGCGTCTTCACGCGACGCGCCCTTCTGCGTCAGGGCCAAGAGCACGCGCTGCGAATGCACCAAGCCGCCGAGCATGTCGAGATTGGCCTGCATAGCGTCAGGGTAGACCAGCAGCTTGTCGATCAGGCCGGTCAGGCGGGCGAGGGCGAAGTCGAGCGTCACCGTCGCGTCGGGGCCGATCATGCGTTCGACCGAGGAGTGCGAGATGTCGCGCTCGTGCCACAGCGCCACGTTCTCCATGGCCGGGATCACCATGCCGCGCACCAAGCGGGCGAGACCCGTGACGTTTTCCGACAGCACCGGGTTGCGCTTGTGCGGCATGGCCGAAGAGCCCTTCTGGCCCGGCGAGAAGAATTCCTCCACCTCGCGCACTTCGGTGCGCTGCAGATGGCGGATCTCGGTGGCGAGGCGTTCGCAGGACGAGGCGACGACGCCGAGCACGGCGAAGAACATGGCGTGGCGGTCGCGCGGGATGACCTGCGTCGAGTGCGGCTCCACCGCGAGGCCGAGCTTCTCGGCGACATATTCTTCGACGAAGGGATCGATGTGCGCGAAGGTGCCGACCGCGCCGGAGATGGCGCAGGTGGCGATTTCCTTCTTGGCCGCGACCAGGCGCTCACGGGCGCGGTCGAACTCGGCGTAGAAGCCGGCGAGCTTGAGGCCGAAAGTGACCGGCTCGGCATGGATGCCGTGGCTGCGGCCCATGGCCGGCACCAT
Source organism: Alphaproteobacteria bacterium (assembly GCA_035714115.1). Lineage (GTDB taxonomy): Bacteria > Pseudomonadota > Alphaproteobacteria > SMXQ01 > SMXQ01 > CAMAVH01. The sequence goes on along the minus strand of DASTMO010000006.1, from coordinate 32,285 downwards.
CTTCAATTCCTTGGCGCGGCGCTCGATGACGGCGAGCAGCTTGTCGACGTCGGCGATTAGGATGTCGGCGGCGCGCGCGAGCTGCACGGCGAGGCAGGTGTCGAGCACGTCCGACGAGGTCATGCCCTGATGGACGAAGCGCGCCTCCGGGCCGACATGCTCGGCGAGGTTGGTCAGGAAGGCGATGACGTCATGCTTGGTCTCGCGCTCGATCTCGTCGATGCGATCCACTTCGAACTTGCCGCGCTTCCACACCGCCTTGGCGGCGGCCTTGGGGATGACGCCGAGCTTGGCCTGCGCGTCGCAGGCATGCGCCTCTATCTCGAACCAGATCTGGAATTTGGTCTCGGGCGCCCAGAGGGCGGCCATTTCGGGGCGGGAATAGCGCGGGATCATGAGGAGGACTCGGCTTTGAGGAGGGACGAAAAAAGCGCCCTACCTATAGCTAAACCCTCGCCCTCAGGCGAATCGCAAATGCGCCCCTTGAGAATGAATGGGCGGGGCCGCTTTTTGGGCGGCCCCGGCTGTATTTGCGAGAATTTTACGGCAGCGGTTGCTGCTGCGGGCGCGGTGCGGCCGGGGCGGGCAGCGGACTGCCCGGCGGGCGCGGCGTCATCAGAACTTCGGCCATCTTCTGCAGCGGGCCGAGGCGGGCGGCGAACTGCTGGCGGTTGACCGCCTTTTCATCGGCCAGCACTTGGCCGAGCGGGCGCTGATCCAGCTTCACATCGGCCAAGAGCTCGGTCTTGGTCAGTTTGCCGTCGCCGTTCACATCGTAGCTGTTGAACAGATTGGCGATGCCGACGCGGTCGGCCGCCCACAATCCCATGTTGAAGCTGGCGCGGTCGCGCTGCGTCAGCGTCTCGCCTTTCCAGGCGTGCCAGGCGGCGATGTCGGCCTGGATTTTCTCGACTTCGGCGAGCGACAAAGTGCCGTTCTTGTCGGTGTCGGCGAAGGCCCAGCCGAGATCGACGCATTTGGCCGAGGGCTGGGTCTGGCAGGTCGGCGCGGAGGACTGCACGAATTTCTCCAGCGCTTGCGCCCCCGGTGTGGCGGGAGCCGGCGGCTTCGCCGGCGCCGGCTGCGTGCGCGCTGGCGGCTGCGCCTGCGCCACCTGATCGTTGGCTTGGGCGAGATTGGGATTGGCGTCGAGCGCCAAGGCGAGGAAGAGGGCGGCGAGTCCGGAAGATGTGGTCATCGGGGCGGACCTCCTGGTGACTGATTAACGGGTGACGGGCTGCACGGCATCCGCGCCGGGATAGGTCTGGCGCAGACGGGTGATCGCCTCGTCGGCGATGAAGAAGTCTTCGCCCGGCTTGCGGCCGAACTCGACGATCAGCGTCGTCGTGCCGCGCAGCCAGACCGTGGTGTCGGGCCACGGCGGACCATAAAAATCCGGCCCGTAGCCGCGCATCGGCGGACCGAACGGCGGGCCATAGCGCCGCGTCGGATAGCGGTCGTAGCTGTTGCGCTGCACATCGACATCGTTGTCGCGGCGGGTGACGCGGAATTCCTTTTGGCCGTTGGCGAGCGCCAGATCGGCGGCGCGCCAGATGGCGAGGTCGTTGGTCAAGGTCAGCAGCGATTGGCGGCGCTCTTCGATCGCCGAGCGCGAATCGATCGAATTGCGCGTCGGCGAGACGTAGGTGACCTTGAAGCTCGCCGGGCCGATCTTCTGTTCGGAAAAGCCGAAGCTGCCCGTCAACGCCTGAGGCGAATAGAGCGGATAGCTCGGCCCGCTCGCGCAGGCGGCGAGCAGCAGGCCGAACGCGGCGATAAAACCAACAGTAAAGACAGATCGAGAGCGAGCGAGCATGGCAGCGGTCCTCCGGCAGCCTTAATCCACCATGAAATCATGGCGCAAGAAAGGCAGTTGCCGGCGCTGAAACAACGCCCCGCGCCGGCCCGGGTTCCTAATTGGCCGGCACCGGCGCCGGGATGACGGCGACGCTGCTGTCGCCGGCATAGTCGGTGAAGGAGATGCGGACCTTCCATTGCGCCGCGCCGGCGCGGTAGGCGGCCGGATTGGCCAGCGGGATGCGCGCCGTGGTGCGCGATTCGGTGTCGATCGGATCGGCGCGTCCGCCGCGCCCCAGTGGGATATCGAACATGACGCCGACATTGGTGCCGCCGCTGCTGCCGCCCGAACCGCCGACTCCCACGCCGACGCCGCTGCCGCTGTCGCTCCAGCGTCCGCCCGGGGACATCTTGTCGCGGGTGATGTCGTTGGCGGTGAAGCTGCGCCCGTCGGGGCTCAAAAGTTCGACGCGATCGACGCGATAGGCGTTATTGCGGTCCTGCACTTCGATCACCACCACGTCGCCGGCCAGCGAGCCGCGCCAATGGACCGACGGGCCGGCCGCGCCGGCGCGGGCATCGGCGCGGGGGACTTCCTGCGGCGTGACGCTGCCGCTTTGGCGGTCGGCGCAGGCGGCGAGGGTGAGCAGGCCCAAAGCGGTGCTGGCGAGAACGGCGCTGAAGAGGGCGAGGCGGGACATGGCGAACCTTTGGAAAAAGACCTGACTGCAATATTCATAAAACCCGATTCGGGCGCAAGCGGCGGAGTGCGCGCGAGGGGCTTGGCGGGCAGGCTCGGCGGACCGATATTAGCGCAAAGGCCTCCTCATGCCGATCCCCATGCCCGTCTCCGTTCCCGCATCTTCAGCTTCAGTTCCGCCCGACTCCGTTTCAGCCGAGCGCGATCCGCGCTGGGCCGCCATCGTCGCGCGCGATCCCGCCGCCGACGGGCGGTTCTTCTATTCGGTCAAGACGACCGGCGTCTATTGCCGCCCGTCCTGCGCATCGCGCAGAGCCAATCCGAAGAACGTGCGGTTCCATGCCAGCGCCGCCGCCGCGCAAGCGGCGGGCTTTCGTCCTTGCAAGCGCTGCAGGCCGGACGAGGCGCCGCTGGGGCAACGCCGTTCAGCTTTGGTCGCCGCCGCTTGTCGGGGCATCGAGCGCGCCGTGGCCGATGGCGAGGCTGTGCCGACGCTCGAACTGCTGGCGAAAGCCGCCAAGCTCAGTCCCTATCATTTTCACCGCCTGTTCAAGGCGGAGACCGGCGTGACGCCGCGCGGCTATGGCGCGGCCAAGCGCGCCGAATGCCTGCGCGGCAGGCTGGCCGAAGCCGGCTCGGTGACCGAGGCGATCTATGAGGCCGGCTATGGCGCGACCAGCCGCTTTTATGAAAAGGCCGGCAAGCTGATCGGCATGACGCCCGGCGCCTGGCGCAAGGGCGGCGCGGACGAGGACATCCGCTACGGCATCGGCGCGACCGATCTCGGCGCGCTGCTCGTCGCCATGAGCGCGCGAGGCCTCTGCGCCATCGCGCTCGGCGATAAACCGGCGGCGCTGGAGCGCGACTTGCGCGCGCGTTTCCCCGCAGCGCGCCTGGTGGCGGACAAGGCGTTCGCACGCCTGCTGGCCAAGGTGGCGAAGTTCGTCGCCCAACCCTCGCGCGGTCTCGATCTGCCGCTCGACGTGCGCGGCACCGCTTTCCAGCAGCGCGTCTGGCAGGCTTTGCAGGCGATCCCGCCGGGCCGCACGGCGAGCTATGCCGAGATCGCCAAGCGCGTCGGCGCGCCCAAGGCGGTGCGCGCGGTCGGCAGCGCCTGCGGCGCCAACGCCATCGCCGTCGCCATTCCCTGCCACCGCGCGGTGCGGTCAGACGGCGCGCTGTCGAACTATCGCTGGGGCGTCGCGCGCAAGCGCGCGCTCTTAGAACGCGAGGCGAAGAAGCGATGAGCGATCTGTTCGCCAATCAGCCGCGCGACGAGGTTCTCGGCGAAGGCGCGTTGTTGCTCGGCGGTTTCGCGCGCGAGGACGGCGCGGGGCTGCTCGCCGCCATCGCCGAAATCGCCGCCGCCGCGCCCTTTCGCCATATGGCGACGCCGGGCGGCTGGCGCATGTCGGTCGCCATGACCAATTGCGGCGACGCCGGCTGGGTGACCGACCGGCGCGGCTACCGCTACGACCGGCTCGATCCGGACAGCGCCAAACGCTGGCCGGCTATGCCCGGCTTGTTTCGCGATCTCGCGGCGCGCGCGGCGGCGGCGACGGGGTATGGCTGCTTTGCGCCGGACGCCTGCTTGATCAACCGCTATGAGCCCGGCGCGCGCATGTCGTTGCATCAGGACATCAACGAGCAAGACGTGACGCAGCCGATCGTCTCGATCTCGCTCGGGCTGCCGGCGACCTTCCTGTTCGGCGGCGCCAAGCGCAGCGACAGGCCGCGCCGCATTCTGCTGAGTCACGGCGATGTCGCGGTGTGGGGCGGGCCGACGCGCCTGCAATTTCATGGCGTCGCGCCGCTCAAATCCGGCACACATTCGCTGGCCGGCGCGGCGCGCTTCAACCTGACGTTCCGCAAAGCGCTTTAAGCGATCAGCGAGACAGCGACGGCGCCGAGCGCCTTCTGCGCGTCGGCCGGCGTCAATCGTACCTGCAGGCCGCGCTGGCCGCCGTTCATGAAGACATAGGGTTCGGCGAGCGCCGCTTCTTCGATGGCGGTCGGCACTTTGCGCTTCTGGCCGAAGGGGCTGATGCCGCCGACATGATAGCCCGTGGCGCGTTCGGCATCGGCGGGCGGCATCATCTCGGCCTTCTTGCCCTTGAAGGCGCCGGCGAGCTTCTTCATCGACACTTCCTTGTCGGACGGCACGACGACGCAAACCGCCTTGCCGTCGACCAGCGCCATCAGCGTTTTGAGCACGCGATGGCCAGGCTCGCCGAGCGCCTCGGCGGCCTGCATGCCGATGCGCTCGGCGTTCGGGTCGTAGTCGTAATGATGGACCGTGAAGGCGACCTTGGCCGCCGTCAGAGCTTGCGTGGCGCGCGTTGTGCTGGCCATAGCGTCAATCCAGAGTTCTCAATCCACGATGAAGAGCTTAGCGCCGCCGCGCGTCGAGGAGCGGTGCGCCGCGTCGCCGAAGTCGGAAACCTGATAGCTCATGCCGGCTTTCAGCGTGAAGCGCCGTCCGTCGCGCAATTCGGTCTCCAATTCGCCGTCCAGCACGTAGAGCACATGGCCGCGGTCGCACCAATGATCGGCGAGATAGCCGGGGCTGTATTCGACCAGACGGACGCGCAGATCGCCGACCGTGAAGGTTCGCCACAGGGCGCGGCCGCTCTCGCCGGGATGTTCGGTGGGCGGCAGCGCCGCCCAATCGGTGGTGGTGAAAGGCAGGGCGGGAATCTTCATTTCAAGGCTTTCAGGGCGGCAATCAGCTGCTTGAGGCCGCGATGCAGCGGCTTGTCGCGGCGCACGATGATCGCCAGCTTGCGGTAGAGCGCCGGTGACAGCGAGCGAATGGCGAATGGCTTGTGCGCGATCAGCGTCTTATGCGTGATGCTGTCGCCAAGCGCCATGCGCGGCAGAATGGCGCAACCGAGTCCGGCATCGACGAACTCTTTCAGCGCTTCGACGCTGCCGAGCGACATCACGGGCCGCAGCACCGCGTTGCTGCGCGCGAACCATTCGTCGACCAGACGGCGCGTGTTGCCGGCCGGTTCGAACAGCATCACAGGAAGCTTGCCCAAGGCTTCGGGCGTGAGGCGCTTGGGCAGCTCCATCGCCGGCGGCGCGACGATGACGAATTCGTCGTCCATCACCGGCGTGGTTTCCAGCGCGCGCCCGGCAGCGGGCATGGTGACGAAGCCGATATCGAGCCGGTTGTCCTCCACGGCGGGCAGGATGTCGTCGGTGTTGCCGGTGGTGACGATGATTTCGAGCTGAGGAAACCGGCGGCGCAGATCCTTGAGGATCGGCGGCAGCAGGAAGATGCAGGCGGTCTCGCCGGTGCCGAGGCGCAGGCGTGCCTGCGCGTCGCCGCGATAGGCGGTGACGGCGTCGAGCGCCGCTGAAACTGCCGCGTCGATGCGCGCCGCATGGGCGAGCAACTCGGCGCCGGCGGCGGTGGGCTGCGCCTTGCGGCCGATGCGCTCGATCAGCGCCGTTCCGAGGCGGGCTTCGAGCTGGCGAATCTGCAGGCTGACGGCCGGCTGGCTCAGGTTGAGCCGATCCGCCGCGGCGGAAAAGCTGCCGAGCTCGATGACGTCCTTGAATGTCGAGAGCTGGTCGAGATTGAGCCGGTTCATACCAAAGAAATTCTCATACTTTGTATAAATACCAAAAGCTTCTTTTATGGAACTGCAAGGCGCATGGTCTGCCTGTTCCCGGTATGGAGGCCGGACGAAATGACCGATCGCCTTTGGATTCTGAATGTCTTTGTAGAAGCAGTGCGTTATGCGTCGGGCTCGCCCCTTTCGCGCCGCCGCCAGCTCGCGGCGTTGCGCGAGTTGGACGCCCGCTTGCTCGCCGACGTCGGCATCACCAAGGGCGAGGCCGCGGCCGGCTGCTCGGCCAAAGCCCGCGTCCGAGTGACGCGCGACCGCGAGACCCTGCCGAGCGCGCGGCGGATGCTGATGCCGGAACGGCTGTTGATCCGTTAGGTCAGAGCTTGCCGAGAGCGCGCAAGCTGGCATGGCCGTTGCGCCCGACGATCAGGTGATCGTGCAGGGTGAGGCCGAGCGTTTCGGCGGCGGCGCGCACCTCGCGCGTCATGGCGATGTCGTCCGATGACGGCGTCGGATCGCCGCTCGGATGGTTGTGCACCAAGATGAGGGCGACCGCGCCCAATTCGAGCGCGCGTTTGACCACTTCGCGCGGATAGACCGGGGCGTGGTTGACGGTGCCCTGGCCGAGCCGCTCGTCCTTGATCAGGCCGTTCTTCGAATCGAGGAACAGCACGCGGAATTCCTCGGTGCCGCTGCGGCCCAAGCGGGCGCGGCAATGATCGAGCAGCGCCTGGTGCGAGCCGATGGCCGGGCGCGCCTTGGCGTCTGCTTCAGTCAGGCGCAGCGCGGCGGCGCGCGCCAATTTCAACGCGGCGACGACCGTCTCGCCGACGCCGTCGATTTCCACAAGGCGCTCATTGGGAGCGGAGAGCACACCGGCGAGATCGTCGAATTCCACGATCAGCTGCTTGGCGAGCGGCTTGACGTCGCGGCGCGGGATCGCGAGGCAGAGCAGCAGCTCGAGCACTTCGTAATCCGGCATGGCGGCGCCGTCGTCGCGCAGGAAGCGCTCGCGCAGGCGTTTACGATGATCGAGGTGATGTGGTTTGTCGGCGGCAGGCGTTTCGTCTGCGTCGCGTGAACCGGCCATGGCCGCCGACATCCCCCGTTGCTATTTCGCGCGGCGCGCTTGCCGCGCCGTCACGGGCCTATGCCTAGTTGGCGTAGGCCTTGTCGATGAAGCCGCTCTTGTCGAGCTCGGCCACCAGGCTGGCGTCGTAGAAGTCTTCGGCCTTGTGGCGCTGCAGCTCGCGATGAGGGAATAACTGCATGACCATCTTGATGCCGTCAACACTCGGATAGGGCTTCTGCGGCGAAGCGGCGACCTGCTTGTACATGTTGTCCTGCTGCTTCGGGTCGGTGATCTTGTACCACTTCTCCAAGGCGGCGCGGACGACCTTCGGGTCTTTCCGCATCAGGGCGTAGGATTCGATGGTCGACTTGACGAAGCGCATCGCGGTGTCGCGGTTGTCCTTGTACCAGTTCACTTCGGCATTCAACCCCGACCCGGCGAGCGGAATCTTGTAGGCGGTGAGATCGACGAGATCCTTGGCGTCGTTCTTGGCCGCCATCGTGTAATAGATTTCGCTGCCGATGAAGGCGTCGACTTTGCGCTCCTTGAGGGCCGAATAGGCCATGCCTTCGCCCATCAGCGAGATGTCTTTCTCGGGGCTCCAGCCCTTCTGCTTCAAGAGCGCCAGCGCCATCATGTGGCTGACCGAGCCGAGGCTGGAAAAGCCGAGGCGCTTGCCCTTGAGGTCGTCCACCGAATTGAGCGCCTTGTCGCTGATGATATGGAAGCGCGCCTCGCTGTCGGTGGTGGCGAGGATGATGCGGTTCGTGGCGCGCGCGTCGGTCGTCATCGAATAGATCAGCGGGCTGCCGCCGCCGACCGAGATATGCGCCTTTTCCTCGGCGTCCTTGCCCTTGCCGATGAAGCTGTCCGGCACGTTGATGCCGCTGCGCTTGATGCGATCGGCGGCGTTCGCGGTGATGAATTGATGCACCGCGAGGCCGTTCTTCTCGTAGATGCCGTTGTCGCCGGCCACCAGGAAGGCGACCTTGTTGAGCGAGACGTCGCCGAGCGAGACTTCGAGGGGGATGAGGTTTTGCGCCGAGACGGCTGTGGTCGCGCAGGCGGCAGAGATTATGGCCGCGCCGATCAGGGCGCGGCGCGCAAGGGCAGCTCGCATTGTTTCCTCCCAGAATGCGGCCTTCCGTTCATCGAAAGTGCCGGTCCCGGCCGCAGGACGCGGCCGGAATTCTTATCAGATCGAATAAGGCGGCTTGTGCAGACCCTTGGGCGAGAGCGTAAAGATCTCATAGCCCGTGGCGGTCACGCCGATGGAATGTTCGAACTGCGCCGACAGCGATTTGTCCTTGGTCACGGCGGTCCAGCCGTCCTGCAGGATTTTCACTTGCCAGCCGCCCGCGTTCACCATCGGCTCGACGGTGAAGAACATGCCTTCCTTCAGCGCCAGGCCTTCGCCGGCGTTGCCGTAATGCAGGATGTTGGGCGCGGCGTGGAAGGTGCGCCCGAGGCCGTGGCCGCAGAAATCGCGCACGACGGAGAAGCGCTGGGCCTCGACGTAATCTTGAATGGCCGCGCCGATGTCGCCGAGGCGCGCGCCGGGCTTGACCACTTCGATGCCGCGCATCATCGATTCATAAGTCACGTCGCACAGCTTGCGGGCTTTGACGCCGACATCGCCGGCGAAATACATGCGCGAGCAGTCGCCGTACCAACCGTCGAGGATGACGGTGACGTCGATGTTGATGATGTCGCCCTTCTCGAGCTTCTTCTTCGGATCGGGAATGCCGTGGCAGACGACATGGTTGACCGAGGTGCAGACCGATTTGGGAAAGCCGCGATAGTTGAGCGGCGCGGGAATCGCCTCGTGGCCGACGATGAAGTCGTGGCAGAGCTGGTTGATCTGCTCGGTGGTGATGCCGGGCTTCACATGCTCGGTGATGAAGTCGAGCGTCTCGGCGGCCAGGCGGCCGGCCTTGCGCATGCCGGCGAAGGAGGCTTCGTCATGCAGGACAATATTGCCCGACTTGCGCGGCGCGGGTTCCGGATTGGAGATTTCCATGTTCATCGTGAGCGTATCCTACTGCCCGGCGGTTCCGGGCGAACTGTCATTATAGCTTAACGGGCAGGGGGCGGCCCCAGTCAATCGCCTCGGTCGAGATTTTGCAGTCATAACAAACAGTTTCGACGCCCTTGGCGACCGCCTCGCGCAGCGCCGCGCCATAGGCCGGATCGAGGTCGTCGGCGGTGGTGAAGCAGTCGCAGTCGCCGCGTTGGACCACGTAAAGCATCACCGCCCGGTGGCCGGCCGCCACCATGGCGGCCAATTCGCGCAGATGTTTGGCGCCGCGCTCGGTCTTGCTGTCGGGGAACTCGGCGAGGGAGCCGGCGCGCTTCAAATGGACGTTCTTGATCTCGACGTAGCATGTGGGCTTGCCCGGCGCCTCGAGCAAGAGGTCGATGCGCGAGTTGACGCCGTATTTCACTTCGCGCCGGACCGAGCTATAGCCCTGTAATTCCTGGATTTTTTTGGATGCCAGCGCTTCGAAGGCGAGCGGATTCGGCACTGCGGTATTGAGCCCGACCAGCACGCCGTCCGCCCTTATCAGCTCCCAGCTATAGGGCAGCTTGCGCTTGGGATTGGCCGACAGCGACAGCCAAGCCTCGGAGCCGGGGGCGTTGAGCCCGATCATGGCGCCCGGATTGGCGACATGGGCGGTGATGGTCTCGCCGCTATCGAGCGCGATATCGGCGAGAAAGCGCTTATAGCGCTTGAGCAGCGTGCCGCGGACAAGGGGCGAGGCGAATTTCATGGGGGCGGAGGGTTGAAGGCGGGGCGCGGACCTTAGTCCCACTCGGCTTCGCTGGCAACGCGTCGGCGCGCCTGGCAGCGGTTGACTTTCCCCTGCGAAAGCCCCACCTAAGAAACATCATGACTGACGCAGCCATCAGCCCTATGAGCGCTTCCCGCCGCCTTCGCGCGGTGCGTGAGCCTATGCGTCTGCTCGAAGGCTCGTCCGCCCCGGGCATCGCCGGCTGATCGCGCCGGCCTCCCGCCCGGGGGCCAACCTCTCTCCCGTCCTTTCGTCATGCTGCCTGGCCGACATGCGTCCGCCGGGCCTGGAGGTTTTTTCATGGGCACTCGCTCCTCGTCTCTCTCTTCCTATCTCTGTCCGGTGTGCGGCAGCGGATTGCCGCGCGCGGCCAGCCGATGCTTTTTCTGCGACCAGCCTTTGCCGATGTACAAGCGCTCGAACCGCTATGCCGGCGCGGCGGCGACGGATGAACCGGCGGCTTTGCCGCCATTGTTCGTGCCGCAGCGCGACTTCGCGCGTTTGGAGCAACTCGCGCGCATCGGATTGGTCGACAGCGCCGACAGGGCGGCGCGCGACCTGCTACGCCGCGAGCTCGACCGCGCGACAGTCTGCGCGCCCGAGGCGACGCCTCACGACGTGGTGCGCATGGGCGTCGGCGTGCTCGCCCAGCAAGGCGACGGCAGCGTGCTGCGCCGCATCGAAGGCGTGCTGACTTATCCCGGCGAACGTCCGGAGAGCCTGTCGGCGATTCCCGTCACCAGCATGCTCGGCGCGGCGATTCTCGGCCTCAGCGCCGACGACGTGATGCCCTATGCCGCACTCGACGGCAGCCGCCATGCGGTGAAGATCATTAAGGTCTTCTCGCCGACATCGCCGGGTAGCGAACCGCCGTCCGCCGAACCGCCATCAGCCGCCTGAAGGAGAGACATATGACCGACCATCTGCCGCCCATCGTCGTCAGCGAAGGCGACTACGACACCCTGTCGGAGCTGGCCGAGCGCACCGAACGCGCCTTGCCCAAGGTCAGCGGCTTTCTTGCCGCCGAATTGGCGCGCGCCAAGGTCGTGCCGGCGTCGCGCGTGCCCACCGATGTGGTGCGCATGGGATCGCGCGCCGCCTTTCGCATGGAAGCGACCGGCGTGGAGCGCGAAGTCACGCTGGTCTATCCGGCCGAGGCCGACATCCTGCAAGACAGGCTGTCGATCCTGACGCCGGTCGGCACGGCTTTGCTCGGCCTCGCCGCCGGCCAGTCGATGAGCTGGAGCGATCGCACGGGCAACCGCCAGCGTTTGACTTTGCGCACGGTGCGAGCCTCAGCGGCCGGCTGATCGTCGACGCGCTGAGGACGAAAAAAAACGGCGGCAGGTCGCCCTGCCGCCGTTGATTGTTGAAGCGCGGGTTATTTGCCCGTGTTGGTCAGCTCGATGGTTTTCTCGACCACGGCCTCGGGCTGGTCGTGCATGCGGCCGATCAGCGCGGCGACCTGCTCGCCGGTCATCGGGCTGTTGAGGTCGATCTTGCGCTTTGCCGCTTCTTCCTTAAAGACGGGATCGGCCAGCGTCGCGTCAAAGGCACGGCGCAGCACATTGGCGACATTGGCCGGCGTTTTCGGCGGCGCGAAGAGCGGGCGGCCCATTTCCTGGGGCGCGAAAATCAGCTCGAGGATGGATTTCTCCTCGGGCGTCTTGGCGAGATCTGTGATCAGCGGCACGTTCGGCAAGTCCGGATGCTTGCTGAGCGAGAGCTGCAGCAGAATCTTGATCTTGCCGTCGCGCAGCATGTCGCTGTGCGCCGCCTTGATCGAGGAATAGTTCCAGCTGGCGACGCCGTCCAGCTCGCCGCGCTCGACCGCCAGCATGGCTTCGCGCGAGCTGGCGTAGCCGCGAATGATCTCGAACTGCGTGCCGAACATGCGGTTCATCACCGTCGGGGCGATGACGTTGCCCGACGTCGCGCCGCCGCCGCCGACGATGAACTTGCGCTTTTTGACGTCCTCGATGCTGGTGACGCCGGTGGTGTGCCAGGCGATGGTCGCAGCGACTTCGCTGGTCATGCTGCCGATCCAGACGAACTTGCTCGGGTCGAAGCGGATGTTCGGGGTCTTGAACAGCTTGGCGGTCGCCGTGTTGCCGCTGGCGATGCCGATGAAGGTGCCGTCGGCCGGCGCCACTTCATAGGTGTAGTTGGCGGCGGCGAGGGTGCCGGCGCCAGGCACGCCCTGCACGATGACGCTCGGCCCTCCCGGCAGGTGGCGCTTGAAATGAGGCGCGAGCATCTGGGCATAGGTATCGAACCCGCCGCCGACGCCGCCGCCGTAACCGAGGATCACGGTCTTGCCTTTGAAGTCCTGGGCTTCGGCGTTTGTCGCGATGGCGAGCGCGCCGATCAGCGCGGCGGCGAGAATGTTCGTTTTCATGGATGTCCTCCCTTGTGTTCGTTTGGGCGCGCCGGTTCTTCGGCGTCGTCGTTCAGGTTATGACGTCAGCCCTTCGCATTGCGGGGCATCCCGGCGGGCGGCGGCGCGGGCAGGCCCGTCGCCTCGCTCCAGTAGCTCATATCGCAGAAGGTTTCGGTCGCTTTGTGCGGCGGCTTGTAGTAGCCGAGCTCGATCCGCAGCTCGATGTTCTTGCGAATCGCTTCCGGATTGATGCGGCCCTTCGGCACGACGCGGGCATAAGCCTCCTCTGCGCGCGTCTCGGAAACCTTCTCATGCTCCATGAGAAGTTGCAGCGTCTCGCGCTTGTTCTCGGGCTTTTGCAGCCAGTCGGCGGCATTGGCCCAGCCGCGGATGAAACGCACGACGACCCCGCGGTTGGCTTCGACCCAACGGCGCAAGCCCCAGCCGCAAGCCAGCGGCCAATCGGCAATATGGTCCTTGCCCTCGGCGAGAATATGGCCGCCGGCTTCCACCGCGCGGTCGGTGTAAGGCGGCACCAGCATGGCGGCGGCGACCTTGCCTTCCATGAAAGCCTTGGCGCGGTGCGGCGTGTTGCCGAGGATGTCGATGCGGTATTCCGATTCCTCAATGCCGAAATCGCGCAGGATCTTGTTGCGCACCAGATCGAAGTTGGAATCGACCGGATCGGCGGCGAGCAGCTTGCCGCGCAGGTCCTTCGGCGAAGCGATGTCCTTCTGGCCGACGAGTTGGACGTTCAGCCCTTCCTCGGCCTGCATGAACATGACGTAATCGACGCCGTCCTGCGTCGCGCGCGCCAGCATCGTGTCGGCGGAGGAGAGCGTCATGTTCCATACGCCCTCGGCCATCTCGCGGTTATGATCAGGCGCGAGATCGACGAGGTGAAAGTCGACGTCGAGGCCTTCGCGCTCAAAGAAGCCTTTATACTTGGCGACGAGATGCGGCGGGCGGCGGTAGTAACCGGTGACGGTGAGCTTCTCCACGCGAAAAATCCTTTACGTTCTTAACCGATGTGGCGATGCAGGAAGGCGATGGTGCGCTCGCGCGCCAGCTTGGCGGCGGCGGGGTCATAGCGCTGCGTCTGGCTCTCGCAATTGAAGCCATGTCCGGCGCCGTCGTAGAAATGGATTGGCAGCTCGGGATAGGCCGTCTGCACTTGGCGCACCTTGTCCATCGTCAGGTGATGATCGGCGGTGCCGACATGGCATTCGATGGGGCAGGCAAGGTCGATGTCGAGAAATTCGGTCATCTCGCCGCCGTAGTAAGAGATGATGGCGTCGAAGTCGCGTTTGGCCGCGGCGAGCCAGGCGATCGAGCCTCCGAAGCAATAGCCGATGCAGGCGACCTTGCCGGTACTCTTCACCGCATCGCGCGCGGCCAGGGTGTCGAGCAGCATCTTGGACCAGTCGCCGTGGCGGCCCTTGATGGCCAAAGCCTGCTTGAGCCCGTCGGGCGTGTAGGGGATGACGGCGTTCGGCTCGACGCGGTCGAAGATCGCCGGCGCGATGACGCGATAGCCGTCGCGCGCGAAAGCATCGCAGACGCCGCGCAGGTGCGGCGTCAGGCCGAAAATCTCCATGAGGATGACGATGCCGCCACGCGGTTTTGAGGCCGGCTCAGCGAGATAGGCATCGAATGTATGGCCGTCGGCGGCGCGCAGCCGCACAATCTCGCCCGCATGCGCGGTCGCCGACATGAACGTCTCCCATATACACATATACGACGTGAGCCGCCGCTTGTTATGGAGAGGCCGTATCAGGCTGTCGGAAACGAGTCAACAAGCCGGCGCTTATTTGCCCGATGGCGAGTCTTATAGAAGTCTCTACTCAGGTTTTGCGTAGACTGTTCTGCGCTGCCAGACCGAGCGAAATGGCCGCCGGCGCCTGACCCGGCGGCGGCAGGAAGATGCGGCTGATGTCTTCCGCCGGTTGCGGCTTGCTGAGCAGGAAGCCCTGGACCGCGTCGCAGGCGTGCGCTTCGAGGAAGCGCAGCTGCTCGACGGTCTCAACGCCTTCGGCGACGACCTTCAGGCGCAGGCTGTAGGCCATGGCGAGGATCGCTTTGACGATGGCGGCGTCGTCTGGGTTGACGGTGATGTCGTTGACGAAGCTGCGGTCGATCTTGAGGTTGTCGATCGGGAAGCGCTTGAGGTGGTTGAGCGACGAATAGCCGGTACCGAAATCGTCGATCGAGATGCGTACGCCCATATTCGCCAGCAGACAGAGCGTGACGGTCGCTTCGTCGGGATTCTCCATGACCGAGCTTTCGGTCAGTTCCAGCTCTAAATTGCCCGGCGGCAGGCGGCTGTCGCGCAGCGCGCGCGTCACCACTTCCAGCACGTTCTCCTGGAAGAATTGGCGGCTCGACAGATTCACGGCGACGCGCAGATCCGCATAGCCGGCGGTCATCCATTCGCGCGCCTGGTTGCAGGCGGCGCGCAGCACCCATTCGCCGATCGGCACGATCAGGCCGCTCTCCTCGGCGAAGGGGATGAACTCGCCGGGCGGAATCATGCCGTATTGCGGATGCTGCCAGCGCAGCAGCGCCTCGACCGCAGTGATCTTGTGCGATTTCAGATCGAGCTGCGGCTGGAAATAAAGACGCAATTCGTCGCGCTCCACCGCGCGGCGCAGATCGCTTTCCAGCGTCAGGCGGCGGGTCGTCTTGACGTTCATGTCCAGCGTGTAGAACTGGAAATGGTTGCGGCCCTGACTTTTGGCGCGCGTCAAAGCCGCATCGGCGCTGCGGATCAGGGTCTCGGCCTCGTCGCCGTCGGCGGGGAACAGGCTGACGCCGATGCAGCAGGTGACATAGACCTCGTGGCCCTCGATGACGATGGGCAGGGCCAGGGCGTCGATCATCGCCTGGGCAATGCGGGCGGCCTCGCGGGTGTCTTTGACGCTGTCGATCAAGGCGATGAACTCGTCCGGTCCATGGCGGCCGATATCGTCCTTGGGGCCGAGGCAGGAGCGGAGACGGCCGGCGACCTCTTGCAGCAACTGGTCGCCGCGCGATTGGCCGAGCGTTTCGTTGATCAGGCGGAAGCGGTCGAGATTGATCATCACGACGGCCATCGGTTCGGTGCCTGTCGCCAGATCGCTGGGCGCGCGCGCCGCTTCGCGCGTGGCGCGGGCGGCGACGGTCTCGGCGAGACGTCGGCGCATGACGTCGCGATTGGGCAGGCCGGTCAGCCGGTCGGCGTGATGCAGGCGATCGATCTCGCGCGTCAGGGCGCGCCGTTCGGCGGCATGGCGCAGCACACGCGCGACGATGCGTTCGTCGCTGGTGCCGAGCGTCAGGCAATCGTCGGCGCCCCAGCCGCGCGCGTCTGCGGCGAGCGCTTCATTGTCTGCCGAGAGGCAGGCGACGATCGGATGATAGGGGTGCGCGGCGCGCAGCGCGCCGAGCAGCGCGCCGTCCTGCGGGCCGGCAATGGCGATCAGCGAGGCGTCGGCATCGCCGGCGGCGATCAAGGTGCGCAGATGGACGGCGCTCGATGCCGGAATGACGGCGATATCCGGCAGACCGGCGAACAGCCGACGCAGAGACATATGGGTGACGGCGTGGGCGAGGACGGCCAGGCGCGCGCAAGCCGCCGCGCCGACCGTTCGATCGCTGCGGGCGCTGGGCGCGGTCTGTGGGCCGTCATCCTTGGGCGGAATCGGGGCCGCTGAATTTTGTTCGTCCTGAACCATGTCCGTCTCGTCGGCGTCCTGCCTGAGCGCTTGCGACCTAGCGATTCCAAAGGGTTGTCTTGGAATCGCCATAGCGGACGCAGATCACGCTTCCGTGCAGTTTGCCCGTTCGGTTCTTACGATTTGATTAAAATGCCGCAGACATCTTCTCATATGTTGTGGATAGAATCGCCCCTCCCACCATAGCGCTTGAGCCGCCGCCCATGTCCGCTTCCGCCTCCGGCCGTCCCGTCACCGCGGCCGTCATCCTGATCGGCAACGAGATTCTCTCGGGCCGGACCCAGGACGCCAATCTCGCCTATATCGCCGAGCGCCTGAACGAGGCGGGCGTGCGCGTCATGGAAGGGCGCGTGGTGGCCGACATCGAGAGCGACATCGTCGAGGCGGTGAACGCCTGCCGGGCGCGCCATGATTACGTTTTCACCACCGGCGGCATCGGCCCGACCCATGACGACATCACCTCGGCCGCCGTGGCCAAAGCCTTCGGCCTGCCGCTCTTGCTCAATGCGGAAGCAAAGACGCGGCTCGAGCGGCATTACCCGGCGGACAAGCTCAACGAGGCGCGTCTGCGCATGGCGATGGTGCCCCAGGGCGCGAGCCTGATCGACAATCCGATCAGCGCCGCACCCGGCTTTCGCATCGGCAACGTCTTCGTGATGGCCGGCGTGCCGGTGATCATGCGCGCGATGATCGACAGCCTGCTTCATACATTGAGCGGCGGCGCGCCGATGCGGGCGCGCACCTTCCGCACCAATCTCGGCGAAGGCACCATGGCGGCCGATCTGACGGCGCTCCAGCAGCGCTTCGGCGATGTCGAGATCGGCAGCTATCCGTCGTTTGGCAAGCCCGGCGAAACCGGGGTGCGGATCGTGCTGCGCGGCATCGACGCGGCGCGGCTCGCCGAGGCGAGCGAGGGGTTCGTGGCCTTGGCCCAGGGGCTCGGCGGCGAAGCGGTGGAAATCGAGCTGGCGCAGGCTTAAGCGCGCGCTCCAGGTACGAGGCGTTCCTTGGGCAGGACGATGGTCACCGTGGTGCCTTTGCCCATTTCGCTGGCGAGGCTGAGGGTGCCGCCATGCAACTCGGCGAAGGCGCGGCTGAGCGGCAGGCCGAGGCCGGTGCCGTGGTGTTTGCGGCTGAGCGCATTCTCAAGCTGGCCGAACGGCGCCAGCGCGACCGGGATGTCGTCTTCGGCGATGCCGATCCCATCGTCGCGTACGCGCAGCACCAGATCCCCGTCGGAGCGCTGATAGACATCGAGGATGACGCGCCCGCCTGACGGAGTGAATTTCACCGCGTTCGACATCAGATTGAGCATGATCTGCTTGATCTTGCGCGACTCGCCGCGCAGACGCGGCAGCTCGTCCGGCACATTGACGATGATCAGCACACCGGCGCTTTCGGCGCGCGGCCGCAGGATGCTGACGCAATTGCCGATGGCGCGGGCGACGTCGATGGCCTCTTCCTGCAGATCGGTGCGGCCCGCTTCGATCTTCGACAGATCGAGAATGTCCTCGATGATCGACAGCAGATGACGGCCCGACAGGTTGATGTCGCGCGCGTATTCCTCGTATTTGTGATGGCCGAGCGCGCCGAACATGCGGTCGCGCATCATCTCGGAAAAGCCGATGACGGCGTTGAGCGGCGTGCGCAGCTCGTGGCTGACGTTGGCGAGAAACTCGCTCTTGGAGCGGTTGGCGACTTCGGCCTGCTCCTTGGCGCTGATCAGCGCCGCCTCGGCGCGCTTCTCTTCGGTGATGTCGACATAAGTGATGACGAAGCCGCCGTTCGGCATCGGCGCGCGGCGCATCAGGATCGCCGTGCCGTTCGGGCGCAGATACTCGCGGCGCACATGCTCCTGGCGCACCACCGAGGCGAGGCGGACGCGCACCTGCTCCTCGCGATCTCCGTCGCCGTATTCGCCGCGCTCGGCGTTGAAGCGCAGGATGTCGGCGAACTTGCGGCCCGGCACGGCGAGGCCGGGCGGGAGCTCCAGCAATTGCCGGTGAACATCGTTGCTGATGACCAATTCCTGGCTTGCGTTGTAAACGGCGACGCCGTGCGGCATGTGATGCAGGGTGGTCTCGAGCAGGGCGGACTGGCCGGCCAGCGCCGACTGCGCGCGCCGCTGCTCGGTCACATCGGTGAAGGTCGTGATGAAGCCGCCGTCGGGCATCGGCCGGCGGCAGATCGCCAGCACCATGCCGTTGGCGCGTACGCGCTCGAATTCGAGCGCCTTATCGGCGCCGCCATGAAAGGCGAGGCGGTCGGCAACGATCTGCTCGATCTCGCCTTCGCCGAAATCGCCGCGCCAGGCGAGATCGCGGATGATGTCCGACATCGGCAGGCCGGGGCGGATGAAGCCGTCCCTGAAGCCCATGAGATCGATGTAGCGCTTGTTGTAGCTGACGAGGCGAAGATCGGGGCTGTAGACGCAATAGCCCTGCGACATGTTTTCCAGCACGCTGTCGAACAGCGCCAGCTTGCGTGCCATCGCGCTCGCGCGCAGCGAGGCGAGCCGCTTGGCCACCATGCCGCCGGTCGCGCGTTTGCGCGCCGCAGCGACCAGAGCGGCGCCGAGCGTTCGTTTTGCGGGAGGCTGGAAAGGCGTTCTAAGCACGCAGAAGGATCCCCCGATCGTTCTACGACACTCCCCGTCGTTGGAGAGGGCGTCGGGCTGGGTGACAGTTGCCCGGTGTTGAAGACCGGTCTAAGCGGGTTTGGTTAATAAGTTGTTAGTAACGCCAACAGGCAGGCTGCCCGAACTCTTCACGAGAGCGAGAGCGCGCCAATCGCCGAGCGCTTGGCGGGCCGCCGCGAGATTGGCCGCCGCCCGGTCGGGCAGTTGACGCCGGCGCCAGCGCCCCGCGCTGTCGAGCAATTGCCAGGCGCGCCGCTGCTGCAGAGCCGCCGCATCGGCGCGCTCGGTTGCGCGCCAGGCTGCCAGGGAGCCGTGAGATAGCATCCGCCAGGCTTGCGGCGGCAACGCATCCTCATGGCTGCGTTCGAGCAAGCTGAGGGCGGCGAGAAGCTCCGCCGCCTGCCTGCTCATTGATCGCTCCTGTATTGATGGAGCGATGATAGTAAGAAAAGCTTACTAATACGTCAAGCCAGCTTTCTGGCTGATACAGGCAGGCCTTAAGTCCGCCTAACGGCGCGGTCAGCGGCGGCGGTAGCGCCGATGCTCGATCAATGTCCCGACGACGCGGCCGGGGTGGTCGGCGTCGATCATCAAGGTCGGCCAGTCGGGATTGACGGGCAGCAGCTCGATGATCGGCGCGCCGTCCCTGTCGAAGCCGCGCGGGCGATATTTCTTGAACGTCGCCTCGTCGTCGCGGTCGAGCTTGGCGACCACATAGTCGCCAGGCTGAGGCGCGACTTCGGGATCGATGATAATCTTGTCGCCGTCGCGGAACTCCGGATCCATGCTTTCGCCGCGCACAACGAGGGCGAACGCGCGCGGCGAAAGGTCGAGATCGGTGGCGATGTCGTCGAGGCCGCCGCCGGGAGCATAAGGATCTGCCACGGCGTCCCACAGGCCGGCGCGGACATAATCGATCACCGGCAGGCTGCGCCGCGGCGGTCCGCCGGCGGAAAAGGGCGAAGGACCATCCGACGGCGAGCCGTCGCCGGCGGTCAGCCAGGACAGCCAGACGTCGAGCGCCTTGGCGGCGCGCACCAGATTGTCGAGGCCCGGGCGGGTGACGCCGGCCTCCCATTGCGCGACCGCGGCGCGGCTGACCCCGCAATGTTTGGCGAGCTTCTCCTGAGTCAGGCCGACGGCTTCGCGCCGCGCGCGCAGACGCGCGCCGAGCGTGGCCGGCGCCGGGGCGGCGATGGCGTCATCGTCGGACGGCGCGTCGCCGCGCGTCTCTTCAGGGCTTTCGGACTGAGACATGATGCGCATTATGAAAGCCAAACTTACAGGCGTCATGGTAAGAATTACTTGACTTAAGGTAAGTATAAATTACGATGGGGTCCATCAGAAAAGTCGCCAATCAGGTTCGGAGGGAGCCCCAATGACGTCAGACCATGAAACTGGGCGGCCGGCAGCCGCTTCCCTGAGCGGCGCGCCGTCGCTCTCGGGGCCGCTCACAGGACCGCTCAAATCCTACCTGGGCCACCATCTGCCGCGCGCTGCGACCAGCGCCGCCGAATTGGACGCCCTGCGCCGCCGGGCCTGGAAGCAGGACGGCGTGCTGTCCCTGCGCGACGGCGACGACCGGCTGAGCTGGCCCGAGCGCGAGCTGGTGCGCCAACTCGGTGAGAGGCTCTACGGCGCGCGCGCCATCACGATCATCGATCAGGACTGAAGGGGACGAGCATGAGCGAGGCGAAATTCTGGACGTTGGCCGAAATCGAGGCGCGCTTGGAGGAGGCGGCGAAGACGCTCGTCGCCCTCAAGCTGACCATTCGCGACATTCCCTCGCGCCAGCTCGTGCGCTGGCCCGAGGTGGTGCAGAGCGCTCTCAACGCTTATGGCTTCACGCCGCAGCGCCCGCGCGTGCCGGCGCCGCTGCCGGCGGCGATCGATCGCGCCGACGAGACGGTGCAGTGGCTTTTGTGGATGACGGCGGAGCAGCGCCGCGTGGTCTGGGCGCGCGCCTGCAAGGTGGCGTGGCGCAAGCTCGAGGATCTCGATGGGCGCAGCCATACGACCTTGCGCAAAGTGCGCGCGGCCGGACTCGACTCGATCCTCGCGCGTCTCAACGCGCCGCTCACGAAGAGCGATGCGGTGCGGCTCGCCTTCGCGAAAGAGACTCGCGCGGCGCGATAAGAAACGTGTTTTGCTGTTGAGCTCCTTTCGAAGTTCATGTATTGTTCTTGTCATCGTCGAAGATCAAAGGCTCGCAGAAAACTGCGGGCCTTTCTTTTTTCCAGGCTTCAATAAAGCCTGATTTATCTGACGTTTTCGAACATGGAGGCGCGCATGGCTGTGCGAACGGTGACGCGCGCGCGACGTCTCGCGCCTGTTACGAGGATCGCGCCCGGCAGCGATATCGCGGCCAAGCTCGCCGCGCTCGGCTGCGATCCTATTGCGATCATGGCGCGGCTGGCGATGGACGAATCGCTCGATCCGAAACTGCGCGCGGCGATGGCGAAGGAATTGGCCGGCTTGCAGTTCGCATCGCCGCGCGGCGATGAGGCCGCCGACGGCGCGCCGCCGCTCGGCGAGATGATCGCGGCAGCATGGAAGAGTTCCGCGCGAAAGCCGGCACGCAAAACCGCAATCAAGAGCGGCGCGCGATGAGCCGCAAACGCGCTCTGGTGGCGCAGTCCGACGACCGCGCCTTGGTCGATCGCTTAAGCGATTACGCGCTCGATCCTTTGGGTTTCGTGCAGGCCGTCTTCCCCTGGGGCGAGGGCGCGCTGGAGAGCGAGCCGGGACCGGACCAATGGCAGGCGCACGTGCTGACCGCGCTCGGCGAGACTCTGCGCGGTGCGCAGGAGACGAGCGATGCGGCGCGTTTCGCGGTGGCGTCGGGCCATGGCGTCGGCAAAACGGCGCTCTCGGCTTGGCTGGTGCTATGGTTTCTCTCGACGCGCGACCATCCGCAGGTCGTGGTGACGGCCAACACGGCGGCACAGCTGCGCAACAAGACCTGGCGCGAGCTGGCCAAATGGCACCGCCTGGCGGCGAACAAACATTGGTTCGCTTGGACGAGCGAGCGCTTCGCGTTCGTGGAGAACCCGGAAACCTGGTTCGCGGCGGCCGTGCCTTGGTCGAAGGACCGCCCCGAGGCCTTCGCCGGCACGCATGACAAGCATGTGCTGATGCTGTTCGACGAGGCGAGCGCCATCGCCGACGAGATCTGGGACGTCACCGAAGGCGCGATGTCGACGCCCGGCGCGTTGTGGATCGCGCTCGGCAATCCGACGCGTAATTCCGGGCGCTTTCGCGAGTGCTTTCGGCGTTATCGCCATCGTTGGACGACGCGGACGGTGGATTCGCGCCAGGCGCGCAAGGCCAACGGCGCGCAGCTGAAACGCTGGGTCGAGGATTACGGCGAGGATTCCGATTTTGTGCGGGTGCGTGTGCGCGGCGTCTTCCCGCGCGCCGGCAACAGCCAGTTCATCGGCGAGGATCTGATCGCCGCGGCGAAAGCGGCCGAGCCGCATCCTTCGCCAGACGCAGCGCTGGTGCTCGGCATCGACGTGGCGCGCTACGGCGACGATGCCTCGCTGATCCTGGCGCGCGCCGGATCGGAGATCGTTGAGGCGGCGAGCTACCGCGGGCTGGATACCATGCAGCTGGCGGGGCGCATCGCCGAGGCCATCGTGCGCCTGAGGCCTGATGGCGTGATGGTCGACGGCGGCGGAGTCGGGGCCGGCGTGGTCGACCGGTTGCGCCAGCTCGGCCATCGCGTGACCGACGTGAACGCCGGCAGCCGCGCCCTCGATGACGCGCGGCATGTCAACTTGCGCGTCGAGATGTGGGCCAAGATGCGCGATTGGCTGAAAGGCGGCGGCTGCCTGGCCGGCACCGCATCCGAACTCGCCGACGATCTCGCCGGGCCCGATTACGGCTTCGACGCCAAAGGGCGGCTGAAGCTGGAAAGCAAGGAAGACATGAAAAGCCGCGGCCTCGCTTCGCCTGATTGGGGCGACGCGCTGGCGCTGACCTTCGCCTATCCGGTGCGCCCGCGCAGCTTCGACGCGCGCCGGCCGCATTACGCCCTGTTCGAATATGACGAGCTGAACCCGCCCCGCTAAGAAGGAGAGATCATGTCGCCCGAAGAAGTCCGCCTGGAATGTTTGAGCCTGGCCGTGGAATGTCGCGAGGCGCGTCATTCCGCCGCCGACGTGGTGGCGCTCGCCGCCGCCTTTGAGTGCTTTGTCAAATTGCCGGCTGTGCCGGCGGGGGTGAAGGAGCCTGTCGCACGACCTGTGGCTAAAGCGCCGACGCGCAAGACGGTGAAGAGTGTCGAGACGGAGGAGTGAGCATGGGTAGTAAAGAAATCAACCGCGAGCCGCAGCCGCCCAAAGATCTCTGGCCGACTTTGACTGAGGCCTTGTCGCGCATCGACCTCACTGAAGCCTGGAAAAACGGTCTTGCCAGTCTGGAAACCCAGGGCCGGCCTTATTACGGCTACGGCACCCGGGTGGATGACGACTACGGACCGAACAGGAGTCCTGGCTATGCCCTCGGGCGGTATCAGATGCGCAAACCGGGATTGCGCGACGCGGGCATGTTGGACGGCGAGCGCTGGACCGGTAAATACGGCATTAACAGCGAAGAGGAATTTATGAACAATCCGGCAGTGCAGGAAGCGGCGCTCAAGGATCTTACGGTGAAGATCGAGGAGTATATCAAGAAGGGCGGCCTGGATAAAAAGGTTGGCAAGGCCATCGAGAGCGATCAAGGCAAGCTCGATCTGTCTTACAGCAAACTGGTCGCGGCGATTCATAACCAGGGGATCGGCGCCACCAGAGACTATTTGCGTTGGGTTGAGGACAATGGCTGGGATTCTCGCGGCAAGATTAACTCTATTGAGAATGGCGCGCGGCGGAACGCTTTCAACGGCATTGAGGAGCGCCTGAGAAAATTTCCCGATGTGCCCTACAAGGAGTGATGACCCTCACGGGGGCCGTCAATTGCATTTGCCGACCGCTTTGTCCGCTGGCAGACCGTTGAGCGCAGCGATCGCAGGCCAATATTCGCTATGGCGAATGCGGCATTCCATCAGCTCCGCGATGAAATCATCCTTACCAGGCTTCGCGGCAGGCCAGGCGCGATCGACAAAGTCGCGGACCAGGTCGGCGTGACCTTCATAAATAAGCTGGGTCACTCTATTAAGAAACTCGCCGCCCAAATCTTGGACATCTGAGCCGCGCGGCTTCGTTTCCATGTCCCACCCGTAAGCCTCATTCGATTCCTTGACCCATCCCGCTATTTCAGCCGGTGTAGGCGCGGGCGTGCGCATCAATTCGGGTGCGGGTTCATAGGCGCCGTTGCGATAGCGCAATATGACGGTGGGCGCAGCGCTGCCGGTGAAAGATGAGCGCCAATAGGCGAAATTGTCGTCGTTGAACAAGATTTCCAAGCCCGGCTTGTCGTCCAACTGCTTGAACCGGATTGACCAATTACGGGTATTCAATTCATGCACGCGCAACGTCGCGCCGAGTTCGAAAATGTAATAGGTGGAGCAGCAATGGGCGCCGCCGGAATAGTTCATCAACACCAGATCGGGCACGGCGTCGCCCGTGATGTCGCTGCCAGGATCAGGCGAGAAGGACGGTGGTTCGGAAAAGCTCTCTGCTTTGTAAACCTCCCAGCGCCAGCCGTCGTAACGTTTGGGCTCACTGCCGTTGTGCGTGACGATGAGAGTTTGCTCCATATCGAGCCATTCGGTTTCATCCGGAAACTTGTAGAAAGCCTGCTCGACGGCGAAGCTATAGCCGTTATGGGAAAAGAGCTCCGTCGTTTTATGGGTGATCTCTGGCACAGGCTCGTTGGTTTCGGCCATAGCGGCATGCCAACCGCCGGCCAGCACCGATCCGGCGGCCAGAACGACAAGCAAACTTTTTAAACCGACATGCATGTGATCCCCCGGCAAATGGCCTGGCCACTTCATGGGGGCATCGTGGCGGGATTGTGGCATGGCGGCAAGGCGGCTCGTGATCGCGCCGAGGCGTGGCGTCTTTGCAACAAATTCACCAAATTCTTTAAATCCGTCGCGTTGAAGAGGAGACCCACAGCCATGTCCGCCATGATGGATAATGCGCAGCCCACGTTGCTCGCGTCCGGCAGAGCCAAGACTGATGTGCCGGCGGACATCAATGCGGGCGATTTTCCCGATCGCTTGTTCGATCATTATCTGGATCGTTTGAGTCCGCGCGAAGGCAAGGCCTGGAACGATCCCAATCCGCGGGCCGGGCTGACTTACAAAGGCATCACCCAAGAGACGGTGAACCGTTTGCGCGGTTTGCGGGGCGGCAGATGGTCCGCTTTGCCCCAATTGCCGACGCAGCTCAGCGATCAGAATATCCGTGAAATCTACCGCGAGAAGTATTTCGACGAAGGGCGGTCACCGGTCGTTGCTGTGATGCCTGGTGTGATCGAGCGGACTCCGGAATTGCCGGAGCAGCTTTTCGATAGCGGCGTGCAACATAGCCCAACGCGGGCTGGGCAATTTCTTCAGCAGGCGTTGGAGGAGATCATTGGCAGCAAGGATTTGCGCGATTCGAGAACCGGCAATTACACGGGCAATGTCGGACCTAATACGCAGGCAGCTTTGCGAGACGCTATCGCCAAGGGTAAGTTAGACGAGGTCAATGATCGTATGGCCGAAATCCGTCTTGAAGCGATCAAGAACGGATACGCATATAAGAACCATCCTGAGCAAAGAGAGGGCTTGGAAAATCGTGCCCTGAGTTTCATGACCTCGCGGCGTCCGAAGCCCCCGTCAGGGCGTTAGCGCATTGCTGCATCTCAATGGGATCCTGTTGCCTCAGCCATGCCGCGCAACAGGAGTTCATAAATGTCGGCCGTAAAGAGTGAGTAATAGTCGTTGTATTCAGTGCCGCAGGGGCAGGCCTTGTTGCCCTGGAAGATGTCGGCGACGGCCCGCATGAACGGATTGGTGAAATCGTCCAGCTGTTTTGCAAATCTATCTTCCGACTCTTTGTCGGGACTCATTTGCCGCCAATAGGCGAGCAGTGCGCTCTTCAGACACTCGCGATATTCCATACTGCCTTGCATGCGATCGCTCGTGACGCCGGTGTCCCAGAAGGGTTTTGAACCCTTTGAGCAGACGTCTTTGATCTTTGCGACATCGACTCGCGGCAGATCGACGCCGCCGGCAAGGGCTGTTGGCGCGCTCAACATGGCGGCGGCGATCCATGCGGCGATGGAAAAGTGGCGGAGCTGCGCGAGCATGAAACCCTCCGGTCTGTGGTGATGGCAGAGATTTGCCGTCGATCGTGGCGAAGGTGGGGCAATTTGCCAATCTCGATTATTCCGTTTTGCGCTGTTGCGGATTTCGCACAGCGTCATTTCGGCCGACCCGTTCGGAGCCGGCGCCAAAGTCGGTCTGTGCTCGGAAAGCAAAGAAGACATGAAGTCACGAGGCTTCGCCTCGCCCGATTGGGGCGACGCGTTGGCGCTGACCTTCGCCTATCCCGTCCGCCCGCGCAGCTTCGATCTGAAGCGGCCGCATTACGCCCTGTTCGAATATGACGAGCTCAACCCGCCGCGCTGAAAAGGAGACGCACAGCCATGTCCGCCATGAGCCCTGAAGAAGTCCGCCTGGAATGCCTGAGCCTAGCGGTGGAATGCCGCGAGGCGCGCCATTCCGCCGCCGACGTGGTGGCGCTCGCCGCCGCCTTCGAGATGTACGTCAAGGAGCCATCAAAGCCGACGTCCCGCAAGACGGTTGTCAAAAGCGCGTCGGACCGCGACTAGCATGGCAGATTTGAAAAAGCTGCTGGCCGATCCGCGCTACTGGGACGGCGATCATCCGGACCATGCGAGTTTGGTACGCCAAGTGAGCGAGGAGTTCGAGGCGCAACAAGAGGGCCATCAGGCCGTCCACCAAACCGGCCGGACGAAAGCGCCGGCCGGAGACTTGCCGACCGACATCGCGGCGCCGGATTACGACGACCGCTTGTTCGAATCGGTTCTGCGCCGCTTTCAGCGGGAAGAAGGAGGTATCGCCATTCGGCCGCCCAAGGCCGACAAGAACAGGATCACCAACAAAGGCGTGTCGGAAAATTTCCTCGCCAGCTACAACAAGAAATATCCTAGCGAAAAATTGCCGAGCGATCCGCGCGACTTATCCGATAGCGAGATCGCCCGAATGCTGCGCAAGGAGTTCTTCGATCGGCCGCAATTGCCTAAGATGGCTCGCATTCCCGGCCTCGTCGAGGCGGCGCCGGCCTTCGTGCATCAATTCTTCGATGCCGCAGCCCAGCATGGCGACATCGACGCCGGACGCTGGATGCAGGAAGCTTTGGCGAAGGAAGGTTTCGATCCGCGCGACGATTCGAAGAAGCCGTTTGACGGTATCGTCGGATCGCGCACACGCCGAGCCTTGGAAGAGGCCTTCAAGGCCGGAAAAATCACTGCCATCAATAACGACATGGTCGATCGCAGGATAGAGCACTTCAAGCGTCAACCGGAATTCTCGGAGAATCCCGGCTGGCTGCCCCGGGCCGAACGACTGCGAATGAAATGATCGCGGCGTTATTTTGATTTCATCCAACCTTCGGGTCGCCCGAGACTTTCCCACTCGAGATAATCCGGATTGTCGTATCGCGGCGGTTTGTCATTTTGCTCGCGAGCCATGTGGATGAGAATACCTTCCAACAGCTTGGCGTAGGCCCAGTCAGCCGATGTGGCTTTGATCGTGCCGCAAAAACATCCCTTGTGCGCTTGAGACGTCAGATCGATCAGCCGCCAGTAAGAATGGCGGATATCGGCGAGCATTTTGGGAAAATCGTTATCCGGCTTTCTCAGCATGTCTTCATCGAACATGTCCCGGCTGGCGGCGATGATCGCCGCTTCCAGACAGCCGGCCGTGGTGTTGAAGCCCTGGATGCTGTCAGCCGTCGTGCTTGAACGCGCGAGATAGCTCACATCCCAACAGTTCTTGATCTGCCCTTCGGCATCGATCGGGGTGTAGTCGGGGTAGATGTAGGGCGGCGGCGGATCCCACATATCCTCTTGGGCCTGGGCTTGCGGAATGCCCCATAAAAAGAGGCTGGCAAAGCCATAGAGACAGATCCTGTAAATGTGCGTCATTGCGCATCCCCCGCTTGTCGATGTCGCAGTCCAACGCCGCATCGTGGCGAAATCGCGGCAAAGCGGCAAGCGTGGAGGAAAATTCCAGCCTGTGACAGTGACGCCACATGACCATTATCGAGTTGATCCGGCCAACCCTCTTAGGAGCCGGCGCACGCCCGTGAGGCGGGCCGCGCGGCGCGCGTCATCGCGCCAGGAACGTCCGTCATTCTGAGCATGACGGGTAACGCTCTGTTCGAGACAACCTCTTGAATGGAGACATCATGTCCAACCAAATCACGACCGCGTTCGTGGAACAATACGCGGCCAATCTGCTGCACTTGTCGCAGCAGAAAGGCTCGCGCCTGCGCTCCGCCGTCCGCCTCGAGCAGGTGACGGGTCGCAATGCCTACATCGACCGCATCGGCCAGGCGGCGGCGCGCAAGCGCACCTCGCGCCACGGCGACACGCCGCAGCTCGATACGCCGCATTCGCGCCGGCGCGTCAGCTTGAGCGATTACGACTGGGCCGATCTGGTCGACGATCTCGACAAGGTCCGCCTGCTCATCGACCCGGCGAGCGCCTATTCCCAGGCGGGCGCCTGGGCCATGGGCCGCGCCATGGACGACGAGATCATCGCCGCCTTCACCGGCACGGCCTATGCCGGCGTCGACGGTACCAGCACCGTCGCGCTGCCGTCGGGCCAGAAGGTGACGGCCGGCGCCGCCGGCCTGACGGTCGCCAAGCTCCTGTCGGCCAAGGAGATCCTGGACGGCAACGACGTGGACGAGTCGATCGCCCGCTATGTCGCCGTCACCTCCAAGCAGGTCAGTGACCTCCTCAACACCACCGAGGTGAAGTCGTCCGACTACAACACGGTGAAGGCGCTGGCCCAAGGCGAGCTCGACAGCTTCCTCGGCTTCAAGTTCATCCGCACCGAACGACTCGGCGTGGACGGCTCCGGCAACCGCCGCGTCGTCGCCTGGGCGCAGGACGGCATGGCTTTGGCCATCGGCAAGGAGCCGACGGCCCGCATCGACGAACGCGCCGACAAGAACTACGCGACGCAGGTCTATTACTCGATGGCCATCGGGGCGACGCGCCTCGAAGAGGAAAAGGTCGTCGAGATCGCCTGTGTAGAAAGCTGAGGAGGTGACCCATGGCTAGCGTGAAGGGCGTGAACATCGCCAACTTGGATGCCGTGCCGGCGGTGCTCGCCGACGCGGCGGAGGCCCACGGCCGTCTGCGCGTGTGGTTCGACAGCTACGAGGCGAGCGCGCTCGCTTCGGGTTCGGACATCACGGTGGCGCGCCTGCCGGCCGGCGCGACGGTCTATGAGGCCATCGTGCATCACGACGCGCTCGGCGCCAACGTGACGCTGCAGCTCGGCGACGCGGCGGATGACGACAGGCTGATCGCCGCCACTGCGGCGGCCAATGCTGGCAAAGTCGTGCTGTCGGAAGACGGCGCGATCGACGGTTTCGGCCATCACTACGACGCCGAGACCGACATCCGCCTGAAGACCGGCGGCGCGTCGGCGACCGGCACGATCAAATGTGCGGTGATTTACGCGCTCGACTAGGGCGCTCGACTAAGCGTCAAAGCCCGGCTGCCGCGCCCCCTCGACGGCCGGGCTGAACGGGCGGGCGGAGTCCTCCGGCTCCGCCCGTCTTTTTATGGAGAGAAGACATGTTGCGACCGCTCGCCCCTGATCTGAAAAGCTGATGTCCGAGCCGGCCTATTGGGACGGCGACCATCCCGACCACGGCAACATGGTGCAACGAGTGAGTGAGCAATTCGAGCAGGCGCAGGCGGACAAGCCCGCAGCCGAGGACGATCCAGGGCCGGACATGGCTTGGTTCGACGCCATTGCAGATGCAGAGAGATCCGGCAAGGATGGCTGGGAGAAATGGAACAAAGCCGGTGGTGGCATCGGTGCGCTGGGCCGTTATCAAGTCAGGAAGGCCGCGCTTAAGGATGCCGGTTTTCTCGATAAAAATGGCAAATGGACCGGCAAAGGCGATGCCTGGAATATCGAAGGATTCTTGAAAAACCCTTCGGCGCAGAATATGGCACTGCGCGACTATAGCGCGGCGCTGGATCGACAAATCAAAAGCAAAGGCCTTGAGAGTCGCATTGGCCAGACAATCAAAGGCGTGCTCGCAGACATTGAGGTGACGCAAAGTGGCCTAGCAGCCGCAGCTCATCGTCATGGCGCTGGAGGTGTGCGCGAATACTTTCGCTGGCTTGATGAGCATCAGGGAAATTCCCGCGATCACCTCGCGCAGATGACCGATCATCTCAAAGAAATCGAGAGCCGGTTGCGGACTTTCCAGAACGTGCCTTACAAAAACCGTCCGATGGCTCGTTGAAATCAGCCTTCTTCCGTGCCGGGACATTCGCCGATGGGTTTGTCGGGCGACAACCCGTTCATCGCGGCGAGGGCCGGCCAATATTCGCTTTTGCGCAGGCGACATTCGAAAAACTCGGCCGCAAAAGCTTCTTTGCCGGCTTTGTTTGGCAGCCAAGCCCAATCCAGAAAGGTTCGCGCCAGCGCGGCATTCCCCGAATAGACGAGGTCGGTCAAGACTTCGATCAGTTTTTCCGGAATGTCGTAAGGCGCTGCCAATTGCCACATTTTGTCGGCGTGCAAAAGGGTGGCGTTGCCGAGCAGCTGATTCAAGTCGGGCGGCGCTTTGCGCATCAAATCGAGAGCGAGAACATAGGCGCCTTGCTGGTGTCGTAAAATTACGCTGGGCCGCGCGCTGTTGGCCGGAGCGGCATGCCACGACATAAAGGCCATGTCGTGGCCTTCGACTTCGTAAATGCCGTCGCCATCGAGGTCTTTGAAATAAAGTCCGAGATCGCCGCCGTTCAAGATGGTGACGCGCAACGGCTGGTCGAGATGGAAAACATAATAAATAACCGGGCCATGCGAACCTTCCTCTTCGTTGAGGAAGATCGCCTCGGGAATGCCGTCGCCGGTGATGTCCTTGCCGATGGCCGGATCCGCAATTGGCCCATTCCAATCGCGCAATTCGCTCCAGCTCGATCCACGGATGCGCCAGATTTCGTTGCCCAGATAAGAAACGATCAGGTCTTCATGATCTCGGAGGTAGTCGTCTTCCCATGCAGAAAGATGGGCCTCTTTGGCGAACTTGTAATTGGCGGTTACGCCAAGCAGCTCAGTTTCGACCTTGGTCGGCTCTTGTGCCTTTTCGGGTGGGCGGGTCGCGTTGTCGCAAGAGCTAAACAGCAATAGAGCGAGGCAGATGGCGGCGCGCATGTGACCCCCCGGTCCTTGTCGTGGTGCGTCGAATAGGCCGTCCAATCGTGGCGAAGCTGTGGCGGCGGTACAAGCGTCTTTCATTAAACCAAAGATGTGGCATCGGCGACACAGTCCGCCCGATGGCTGCTCCCATTCATCATCTGAGAGGTGGTCATGGCTTCCGTCGTCGGAATCGTCAATTCGGCGCTGATCAAGCTCGGCGCTGACACTATCGCGGCCTTGAGCGAGGATTCGCCCGAGGCGCGCGCCGCCAACGCACGCTACGAGGCGCTGCGCGACGAGGTGTTGCGCGCCCACCCGTGGAATTTCGCGCTCGGCCGCGTCGAACTTGCGCGGCTGGTCGACGCGCCGGCCTTCGGTCCGGCGCGGCAGTATCAGCTGCCGGCCGACTGTCTTCGCGTGTTGGCGCTGGACAGCGAAGAGGCCTTCGAGATCGAGGGCAATCGGCTGCTGACCGACGCCGATAGCGCGCGAATCCTTTATGTCAGGAGAGTCGCCGATCCCAACCTGTTCGACGCCATGTTCCGCGAGACGCTGGCGCTGCGCATCGCCGCCGACCTGGCCTACAAGCTGGTCAGTTCGACGACGCTGGCGCAGAGCATGATGCAGCTCTATCGCGAGCATCTGGCGTTGTCGCGTTCCGCCGACGCTCAGGAAGGCGACGGCCATCGCCGGATTTCGGCTGAGCTTTGGCTCGATGCGCGACGCTAGGAGGGAAGCATGAGCCGCGTCTCCCCCATCCAGACCAATTTCACGGCCGGCGAGCTCAGCCCGCGCCTGGAAGGCCGCGTCGATCTGGCCAAATATGCCAATGGCTGCCGCGCCTTGGAGAACATGCTGGTGCATCCGCATGGCGGCGCGTCGCGTCGCTCGGGCACGCGCTTCGTCGCCGAGACCAAGAGCAGCGGGGCCGTGCGTCTGATCCCGTTCGAATTTTCCACCGTGCAGGCTTACATGCTGGAATTCGGCGCCGGCTACATCCGCTTTTTCATGAACGAAGGCCGCATCGAAAGCCCGCCCGGCACGCCTTACGAGATCGTCAGCCCCTATGGCGCGGACGACTTGTTCGAACTGCAATATGCCCAGTCGGCGGACGTGATGTATCTCGTCCATCCCGACCATGCGCCGCGCAAGCTGTCGCGCACAGGCCACGCAAGCTGGGCGCTGGATGTCGTTGCTTTCAAGGATGGTCCTTATCTTGAAGAGAACGGGACGGGGACGACGATCACGCCTTCCGCGACGACC
>DASTMO010000005.1:0-14746 GCA_035714115.1 Alphaproteobacteria bacterium | reverse complement strand
GCCCGCGCAGCCGGAAGCGCACGTCGGTCGCCTCCCCTTCGGTCGAAGCGCGCGGTGCGGCGACGAAGATGCGGAAGCTTTCCATCTGGTCGGGCGCCACGGTTAACTCAGCGGCCACGTCGTTCTCCGCGTCGAGCACAGAGAGGCGCGCGTCCGGCAGGCCTTCGATGGTCAATACGAAGGTGCGGGCATCGGCATGCTTGTTCTGTACATGCACGGTATAGCCGTTGCGGATCGAGCCGTCGGACAGGGTAACGAACAGCGGATTGCGGTCGCGCTCCACCGTCAGTCCGAGTTGGGTGCGCAGCAGCAGCGCCGTGGTCATGACCGCCGCGACGACCAGGATCAGCACGGCATAGAGAATGGTGCGCGGGCGAATCGGATGCAGGCGAGGTTTGGCATCAGCCTTGCCGGCCGTGACGCCAGCCAGACTGTCATAACCGATGAGGCCATGCGGCAAGCCCACTTTGTCCATCACGTCATTGCAGGCGTCGATGCAGAGCGCGCAGGAAATGCATTCGAGCTGTTGGCCATCGCGGATGTCGATGCCCATGGGGCAGACGGCGACGCATTGGTTGCAATCGACGCAATGGCCGCGGCCGTCCCAGCTCTCGCCTTTCTTATGGGGACCGCGCGGCTCGCCGCGCGCCGGGTGGTAGCTGACGATCAGCGATTCTTCGTCCTGTAGAGCCGCCTGGATGCGCGGCCAAGGACACATGTAGGTGCAGACCTGTTCGCGGGCGATGCCGCCGAGCACATAGGTCGTCGCGGCGAACAAACCGATGAAAAGATAGGCGACGGCCGGCGCGTCAAACTGCGCGAGCTCGCCGAGCAAAGTCGGCGCGTCGGCGAAATAGAACACCCAAGCGCCACCGGTCGCCAGCGCGATGACGATCCAGATGGCATGTTTGGCGAGCTTGCGGGCCAGCTTGTTCAGCGAGAACGGGCTCTGATCGAGCTTGATGCGCTGGTTGCGATCGCCTTCCATGAAGCGCTCGACGGCGATGAAAAGATCAGTCCATACCGTTTGCGGGCAGGCATAGCCGCACCAGACGCGTCCCGCCAAACTCGTCACCAGGAACAGACCGAGCGCGGCGAGGATTAGCAGCCCTGTGATGTAATAGACTTCCTCCGGCCACAGTTCGATGAAGAAGAAATAGAAGCGCCGGCTCGGGAAATCGATGAGGATCGCCTGATCGGGCAATGTCGGACCGCGATCCCAGCGCAGCCAAGGCGCGAGATAGTAGATGGCCAGCAGCGCCGCCATGGCGATCCATTTGACGCGCCGGAAAGTGCCGCGCGCACGCTTCGGGTAAATTTTCTGACGCTTGGCGTAGAGGCTGCGCTGCGCCTTGGCGTTGACCGGTTGCGCGTCGCTGCGCGCGATTTCTGTCGCGTCCGACGCGCCGGCAAGCCTATCGAGCGGTGCGTTCACGGCGTCCTCGCTACTCGCCGCCGCCGAGCGAATGGACGTAGATCGCCAACTGGCGAATGGTCACGTCCTCGAGACGGCCTTCCCAGGTCGGCATGACGCCGCGCCGGCTGTTGGCGATCGTCGCCTGGATGCTGGCTTTGTCGCCGCCATAGAGCCAGATGGCATCGGCGAGGTTCGGCGCGCCGAGTTCGCGGTTGCCGCGCCCCGTCTCGCCATGGCAAGCCGCGCAATTCTCGGCGAAGACCGCCTTGCCGCGCAGGACGCCAGGAGCGGCCGCGCTCTGCGGCTGAGACAGGCTGATAACGAAATCCGCGGCGTCGCTGATCTGCGCCGCCGTCAGCAAACCATCGCGGCCGAAGGCCGGCATGTCGCTGACGCGGGTATCGGCGTGGCTTGAGCGAATTCCGACGCGGATCGTCTTTTCGATCTCGGCCAGCTCGCCGCCCCACAGCCAATCGTCATCGTTCAGGTTGGGATAGCCTTTCGCGCCAGCCGCGCCCGAGCCGTGGCATTGCGAGCAATTGACCGCGAAGGCTGAGCGGCCGCCGCCGAGCGCGAACGCGCGCAGGTCGGGATCGGCGGGCGATTCGCCGCCGGGCAGCGCCGCGAGCCGCTGGGCGTAGCCGCCCTGGGCCAATTTCGCCTTGGCGATGCTGTCCGCCACCACGGCGCGCTGCGAGTAGCCGAGCACGCCGCGCGTGTGATCGGAGATCAGCGGCCAGGTCGGCATGACGATCCAATAGCCGATCGACCAGACGATGGTGATCAGGAAGACCCACAGCCACCAGCGCGGCAGCGGGTTGTTCAATTCCTCCAGTCCGTCCCATTCGTGACCGGTGGTGTCGACGCCGGAGACGTCGTCTTTGCGCGGTGCGGTCATGGCGCCTCTCCCTTCCTGCGTGCCGGGGGCGGCGCGTCGTCGAGCGGGATGCGCGCGGCGCGGTCGAACTTCGATTTGTTGCGCGGCCACAGCGCGTATCCCGCCGCGACCAGGAAGATCGCCAGGATATAAAGCTGGCCGTAGATGCCGACGAGTTGAACGATTTCCGGATGGGTCATGGCCGGCTCCTCTAACGCAAGTTCTCGTCGGCCTTGTAGGCCGAGAAATCGACCAACGTGCCGAGCATCTGCAGATAGGCGACGAGCGCGTCCATCTCCGTCAATTCGGGGCTGGCGTCAAAGTTACGCACTTGTGCTTTGGGGTAGCGCTTGAGCAGTGCATCCGCATTGGCGCCGTCGGGATCGACCTGGGCCCGCAAGTCCTGCTTCGCCGCGGAGATCATCTCGTCGCTATAAGGCACGCCGACCTTGCGATTGGCTTTGAGGTTCGCGGCGATATCCTCAGCTTCGAGCGGCGTTCTCGCCAGGAAGCCATAGCCCGGCATGATCGACTCCGGCACCACACTGCGCGGATTCTGCAGATGCGCCACATGCCATTCATCCGAATAGCGCCCGCCGACGCGCGCCAGATCCGGACCGGTGCGCTTGGAGCCCCACTGGAACGGATGGTCGTACATGCTTTCGGCCGCCAAGCTGTAATGGCCGTAGCGCTCGACCTCGTCGCGCAAGGCGCGGATCATCTGGCTATGGCAGTTATAGCAACCTTCGCGGATGTAGATGTCGCGACCCGCCAGCTCCAGCGGCGTGTAGGGCCGCATGCCCTCCACCTTCTCGATCGTGCTCTTAAGATAGAACAGCGGCACGATCTCGACGATGCCGCCGATGGCGACGACGATCAGCGAAAAGACCAGAAGCAGGAAGGCGCTTCTTTCGATCAGCGCGTGGGAGAATTTCATCGCGTCCTCCTCACGCCAAAGCCGGCTGGGCCGTAGCGACGACCGGCGCGGTCGCCGGATCGCGCACGGTGCGCCACAGGTTGTAGATCATGATCAGGGCGCCGGCGAGAAACAGCGCGCCGCCGCCGGCGCGGATCACATAGAACGGATGCATGGCGGCGACGGTCTCGGCGAAGGAATATTGCAGGAAGCCGAGCGTATCGAACGCGCGCCACATCAAGCCCTGCATGATGCCGGACACCCACATGGCGCTGATGTAGAGCACGATGCCGAGCGACGAGATCCAGAAGTGCCAGCTCACCAGCCTCATCGAGTAGAGACCCTGGCGCTTCCACAGCAGCGGCACCAGATGATAGACCGCGCCGAAGCTGATGTAGGCGACCCAGCCGAGCGCGCCGGAATGGACATGGCCGATCGTCCAGTCGGTGTAGTGACTGAGCGCGTTGACGGACTTGATCGACATGAGCGGCCCTTCGAAGGTGCTCATGCCGTAGAAAGCGACGGCGGTGACGAGGAAGCGGATGACAGGGTCTGTGCGCAGCTTGTCCCACGCACCCGACAGCGTCATCAGGCCGTTGATCATCCCGCCCCATGACGGCATCCACAGCATGATCGAGAACGTCATGCCGAGCGTCTGCGCCCAGTCGGGCAGAGCCGTGTAATGCAGGTGGTGCGGACCCGCCCAGATGTACATGAAGATCAGCGACCAGAAGTGAAGGATCGACAGCCGGTAGGAATAGACCGGCCGCTCTGCGCGCTTCGGGATGAAGTAATACATCATGCCGAGAAAGCCGGCGGTCAGGAAGAAACCGACCGCGTTATGGCCGTACCACCATTGCGTGAGCGCGCTCTGCACGCCGGCGAACAGCGAGTAGCTCTTGCTGCCGAGCAGCGAGACCGGCATCGCCAGATTGTTGACGACGTGGAGCATGGCGACGGTGACGATGAAGGAGATGTAGAACCAGTTCGCCACATAGATGTGCGGCTCGCTGCGCCGGCGCACCGTCTCGAGGAAGACCAGCAGATAGACGACCCAGACGATGGTCAGCCACAGATCGACGTACCATTCCGGCTCGGCATATTCCTTCGCCTGTGTGACGCCGAGCAGATAGCCCGTCGCGGCGAAGAGGATGAAGATCTGATAGCCCCAGAACACGAACCAGGGCGCCATCTCGCCGGCCAGCCGCACGCGGCATGTGCGCTGCACGACATAGAAGGACGTGGCGATCAGCGCGTTGCCGCCGAAGGCGAAGATCACCGCCGAGGTGTGGAGCGGACGCAGGCGGCCGAAATTGGTCCAGGGCAGATCGAAGTTCAGCGCGGGAAAGGCGAGCTGCAGCGCAAGGATCAAGCCGACGAGGAAACCGGCCAAGCCCCAGAACATCGTGGCGATAACGCCGGCGCGCACCACGGCGTCGTTGTAGCCCTCCTCGGGACGGCTCTCGTTCAAGGCGAGGGCAGCATCGCGTTCGGTCGCGTCGAAATGCGCCTTGATCATCCAGAACAGGCCGATCAGCCCGATCGCGCTCAGCAGATAGCCGTGGGCCCGCATCGCCGCGTCCAGCCCTTGCGAGGCGACCAGCAAACCGAGGAAAACCGCACCGCCGAGCAGGAACATCATGAAGAGCCGGCTCATGCTGCCGACCGCCGAGGGTGGAACTCTCACCGCCGGCTGGTTGGCTCCAGGCTGGTTGGATGTCGCGGTCATGGTCCCCTCTCTTGTCCAGGCAAGCGCAAACGGCCGGCCGATCATCGGCTTCTATAACTTAAGTAATAGAAACTACATCAAGAGTAGTAGGCGCGTGCCAACGCTCCAATGATTTGGATCAATTGGCCGCGTGAAATTCTGGGAATTTATTCTGATCTGACAGCTGCATAAGCGCAGTCTCCCCCCGAAGACGCGGTACGCGTGAAACGTCAGTGATAGCCGGCGTCAGCGCGGACTTTGCCGCGGAACAGCCAGTAGCTGTAAGCGATATAGCCCAACATCACCGGCACGACCAGCGCCGCCCCCACCAGCATGAAGAGCTGCGAGACCGGAGCCGAAGCCGCCTGCCAGATCGAAATGCCCGGCGGCACCACATTGGGCCACAGGCTGATGGCGAGGCCGAGGTAAGACAAGGCGAACAAGCCGAAGCTGTAGAGCAGCGGCGCCAGCTCGCGGCGCGTCGCCAAAGCGCGCCACAGGCCGAGGGTCAGCAGCGCCGTGGCGATCGGCACCGGCGAGAGATAAGCGATGTTCGGCCAGGAGAACCAGCGAGTCGCGATCGCCGATTCCAGTAGTGGCGTCGTCAGGCTGACCAGGGCGACGAAGATCAGCACGGCGATCAGTGCGCGCCTGGCGATCTTGTAGGACCAGTCCTGCAACGCGCCGTCAGTTTTCAGAATCAGCCAGCCGGCGCCGAGCAGCACATAACCGGCGACGAGGCCGCAGCCGGTGAGCAGGCTGAACGGCGTCGCCCAATCGAACGGGCCGCCGGTGAAGTCTCGGCCCGTCACCTCGAAGCCCTGGATGAAGGCGCCGAGCGAAACGCCCTGCATGAAGGTGGCGAGGACCGAGCCGTAATGGAACGCCTTGTCCCACAGATGGCGGCTGGTATTGGCCTTGAAGCGGAATTCGAAGGCGACGCCGCGAAACACCAAGGCGATCAACATCAGCAACAACGGGATGTAGAGCGCCGGCAGAATGATGGCGTAAGCGAGCGGGAAGGCCGCGAGTAGGCCGCCGCCGCCAAGCACCAGCCAGGTTTCGTTGCCATCCCATACCGGCGCCACCGAATTCATCATGCGATCGCGATCGGCATCGCTCGGCGCGGCGCGAAACAGGATGCCGACGCCGAGATCGAAGCCGTCCATCAGCACATACATGAAGACGGCGAAGGCGATGATCGCGGCCCAGATCAGCGGCAGATGCGGCGCGAGAGCTTCGGTCATCATCAGGCTCCTTGCGCGCCGGAGAGAGGACGGGCCGGGGTGCCGCGTGTCGTCTCGGGCGCGTTGTCGGGACCGCGTTGGATCAGGCGGAAGATGTAATAGGTGCCGGCGCTGAAGATCAGTCCGTAAACGATGATGAAGACGATCAAGGAGGTCAGCACCGTGCCCCAGGTGATCGCCGGAGATGCGCCTTCGGCCGTGCGCATCACGCCATAGACGACCCAGGGCTGCCGACCTGTCTCGGTGACGAACCAGCCGGCGAGCACGGCGATAAAACCGCTCGGCAGCATGCCGCTGCATAGACGCAAGAACCAACGCGCGCCGTAAAGCTTGCCCATCAGGCGCAAGATGAGGCCGGCCCCGGCGACGAAGATCATCAGTAGACCGATGGCGACCATCAAGCGAAAGCCGAAGAACGGCATGATCACGGCCGGTCGGTCCTCCTTGGCCCATTCCTTCAGGCCTTTGACCTCGCCGTTTATGTCATGCGTGAGAATC
Organism: Alphaproteobacteria bacterium; assembly: GCA_035714115.1. Classification (GTDB taxonomy): domain Bacteria; phylum Pseudomonadota; class Alphaproteobacteria; order SMXQ01; family SMXQ01; genus CAMAVH01. The sequence continues at coordinate 8,083 of DASTMO010000005.1, read as the reverse complement.
AAGCTGCCGAGCGCCGGAATGGCGATCTCCAGCCGATTGCGCTCGTTTTCCGGATCGGGAATGGCGAAGAGGATGAGCGGCATGCGCTCTTGCGTCTCCCAATTCGCCTCCATCGCCGCGATCTTGGCAGGCTGATGTTTGAGCGTGTTGAGGCCATGCAGATCGCCGATCAGCACTTGCAAGGGCGCGAGAATCAGCACCAGCCAAAGCGTCATGGACAAAGCGGCGCGCGCCGTGTCGCTCGCGCGGTCTTTCAGGATATGCCAGGCCGAGACGGCAATGACGACGAAGCCGGTGGTGAGGAAACAGGCCGTCACCATATGGGCGAAGCGATAGGGGAAGGACGGATTGAACACCACCGCCCACCAGTCGGTGACATGGAACAGGCCGTCGCGGATCTCATAGCCCTGTGGCGTCTGCATCCAGCTGTTGGCGGACAGAATCCAGAAGGCTGAGATCAGCGTGCCGAGCGCCACCATCAGGGAGGAGAAGAAATAGAAGCCCTTGCCGACGCGGCTGCGCCCGAACAAGAGAATGCCGAGGAAGGTCGCTTCGAGGAAAAAGGCGGTCAGGACTTCGTAGGATAAAAGCGGGCCGAGCACGTTGGCCGTGGCGTCGGCGAAGCGGCTCCAATTGGTGCCGAACTGGTAGGACATGACGATGCCCGACACCACGCCCATGCCGAAGGAGACGGCGAAGATGCGCGTCCAGAACTTCGACAGGCGCAGAAACACATCCTTGCCGCTGATGAGATAGCGCGCCTCCAGCATGGCGATGAATGACGCCAGGCCGATGGTGAAGGCCGGAAACAGGATGTGAAACGAGATGACGAAAGCGAATTGGATTCGCGACAGAAGGACGGGATCGAGATCCATGGATTCTCTTTCTGCGTTAAGCGCCGCCCCCGGCGCCGCCTCTTCTCCGGGCGGCTGCGGCGAGAGTAGGCCAGCTTCGTCATCGTCTCCAGGCGCAAATGATCTCTCCCGAACGTTCGAAACCCGCGCGACGCGATTGACTTGGCCGCAACGATGATCGACGGTGCCGCATGATTTTCGATTCCATGCCGCCCAAGCGCGGCGTGATCCTCGCCGCGCCGGCGACCGGTTCGGGCAAGACGCTGCTCACCTTAGGCATCATCCGCGCCTTCGCCGCTGCGGGCCGCGGGATCGCCGCCTTCAAGACCGGCCCCGATTATATCGATCCGGCGTTCCATTCCGCCGCGCTCGGACGCGACGACGCCTGCCTGAATTTAGACGGCTGGGCGATGGGCGACGCGACGCTCTCGGGCTTGCTCGCCAGCCGCGACGGCGATCTGGTCATCGGCGAAGGCGTGATGGGCCTGTTCGACGGCGCGCGCGGCGTCAGCGGCCACGACGAGCAAGGACGCGGCGATGGTTCGACCGCCGATCTCGCCGCCCGGCTCGGCTTGCCGGTCATCCTCATCGTCGACGCCAAGGGCCAGGGCGCAAGCCTCGCGGCGCTCGTCGCCGGCTTCGCCAAGCACCGTGCCGACATCCATGTCGCCGCGATCATCCTCAACCGCGTTTCGGGCGAAGCTCATGCGGCGCTGCTCAAAGACGCCCTCGCGCCGCTCGGCCTGCCGGTTTTGGGCGCTGTGCCGAATGCCCCCGATCTCATACTGCCGTCGCGCCATCTCGGTCTGGTGCAGGCGCGCGAGACCGCCGATCTTTCCGGCCTGATCGATCGCGCCGCCGATCTCGTGCGCCGCCATATCGATCTCGATGCGCTGACGAGCCTGGCCCAGCCGCTCGCGCTGGCCGCGCCCGATCCCATGCCGCTGATCGCGCCGCTCGGTTCGCGCATCGCCGTGGCGCGCGACGACGCCTTCGCGTTCGCCTATCCGGCGATGCTCGACGGCTGGCGGCGCGCCGGCGGGGAGCTGACCTTTTTCTCGCCGCTCGCCGATCAAGCGCCCGACGCGGCCGCCAACGCCGTCTATCTGCCCGGCGGTTATCCCGAACTGCATGCCGGCCGCCTCGCCGCCAATCGCCATTTCCTCGCCGGGCTCAAAGACACGGCCCTGTCCGGCAGCGTCGTCTATGGCGAATGCGGCGGCTACATGGTGATGGGCGAGGAGCTGGTCGATGCCGACGGCCGGACGCACCGCATGGCCGGTCTGCTGCATCTCGCCACCAGCTTCGCCGCGCGGAAATTGCATCTCGGCTATCGTCAAATCCAGACGCTGGGCGAGCCGAGCGCGCTCGGCGCCCCGGACGCCGCCTATCGCGGCCATGAATTTCACTATGCGACAGTGCTGCGTGAAGAAGGCCGCCCGCTCTTCGCTCTGCGCGACGCCGCCGGCAAGGATCTCGGCAGCGCCGGCCTGCGCGCCGGGCGGGTCATGGGCTCATTTATTCATCTCATCGCGCAAATGCGCTAGAATCGCCGCATGGCCACCCGCCGCAAAACATCTGCCCCAACGACTTCGCCAGAGGATGCTCCCTTCTGGGAGCGCAAGACGCTCGCCGAAATGACGCGTCCGGAGTGGGAATCGCTCTGCGACAATTGCGGCAAATGCTGCCTCCTGAAACTGGAGGACGAAGACACCGGCCAGGTCGATTACACCGAGGCCGCCTGCAAGCTTTTGGACATCCACAGCTGCAAATGCACGAAATATCCCGAGCGCAAGAAATACGTGCCGGACTGCATCAAGCTGACCATCAAGCTGGTCGATAAGCTGAAATGGATGCCCTCGACCTGCGGCTATCGCCTGATTCACGAAGGCAAAGGCCTGCAATGGTGGCACCCGCTGGTCTCGGGCGATCCGGAGACGGTGCACAAGGCCGGCATCTCGGTGCGCGGCCGCGCCATCCCCGAGGGCAAGGCCGGCGATCTGGAAGATCACATCGTGACTTGGCCGGAATAATGAGCGATCCGAAAGGCGTTTTCTCTGCCGTGCTCACGCCGTTCAAGGACGATCTGACGATCGATCTTCCGGCCTATCTCGACCATTGCCGCTGGCTGATGGCGCAGGGCTGCGACGGCATCGCCGCGCTCGGTACCACCGGCGAAGCCAATTCGCTGTCGCTCGCCGAACGACAGGCGGTTCTGGAAGCCTTGGCGCAAGCGGGTATCGTCGGGGAGAAATTGATCCTCGGCACCGGCGCCTGCGCCCTGCCCGACGCCATCGCGCTGACCAAGCGCGCCGTCGCGCTCGGGGCGCCGCATGTGCTGGTGCTGCCGCCGTTCTATTTCAAGAATCCGAGCGAGGACGGGCTATACGCCTATTACGCGCGGTTGATCGAAGCGGTCGGCGATGCCGCCTTGCGCGTCTATCTCTATCACATCCCGCAGACCTCAGCCGTGCCGATCCCGCATGAACTGATCGTGCGGCTGCGCAAGGACTTCGGCGCGACCGTCGCGGGCGTGAAGGACAGCTCCTTCGACTTCGAGAACATGAAGGCGATGCTGGAGCTGGTCCCCGGCTTTCGCGTCTTCTCCGGCAGCGAAACCCTGCTGCTGCCTTTGATGGAGATCGGCGGCGTCGGCTGCATCACGGCCGGCAGCAATATCTTCCCCGCTGCCACGGCCGAGGCCTATCGCGCTTGGCGCGAAGACGGCACGAGCGCGGTGGCCAAAGCGGCCCAGGCCGAGCTGACCGCCAAGCGCAAATCGCTCGACGGCGCGCCGCAGATTCCGACCATGAAGGCGCTGATCGCCGCTGCGCGCAAGATGCCCGGCTGGAAGAACGTGCGCCCGCCCTTCACGCCGCTGGGCAAGACGGCGAGCGAAGCCGCCCTGGCGCGCGCTCTGCTCAGCCCCGGAGAACTGGCGTGATCGATCTGCTCAAGCGGTTGACGCAGAAAAAGAAGCCAGCCGCGAAGATTCGCGAGGCGATTCTTGAGACGCCGCAAGGGCCGGTGACGGTGCGCGCCAAGCGCAGCCGGCGCGCCCGCCGCATGACGCTGCGCATCGATGCCGCCAACGACTGCGCCGTGCTGGTGCTGCCGACTTATGTGGCGCTCGCCGAAGGGCTCGACTTCGCGCGCAGCAAGGCCGGCTGGCTTCAGGAAAAGCTCGCCGCCTTGCCGGCGCGCCAGAACTTCGGCGACGGCGCCGCGCTCGACGTGATGGGCCGCCGCATCGTCATCCGGCGCGATCCGGCGCGCGGCGCGCGTATCGCCGAAGAGGACGGCGTGCTCTATGTCGGCGGCGAGGAAGCGTTGCTGCGCGGCCGCGTGCTGCGCTGGCTGAAAGCCGAGGTGAAGCGCGAGATCGGACGCATCGCCGCAACGCGAGCGGCGGAACTCGGATTGCGCCACGGCCGCATCTCCTTGCGCGACTCGCGCTCGCGCTGGGGCAGCTGTTCGAGCGACGGCAACCTGTCGTTCTGCTGGCGCTTGGTTTTCGCGCCGCCCGAGGTGCTCGATTACGTGGTCAGCCACGAAGTCGCCCATCTCGCCGAGATGAACCACGGCCCGCAGTTCTGGCAGACGGTCGAGCGCCTGACGCCGCACACGGAAACGGCACGCAGCTGGCTCGCCGCGCATGCCACCACGCTGCAGCGTTTAGGCTAACGCCTAACGGTTTTCGCGATCAGATGGATATTCGTAACGCACTGTCGGCGGCGCCGGACGGCGCTGCTGATCATTGCTGCGCTGGTTGCTCGATGACGAGCCGCCGAGCGACATGACCGAGCCGAACAGATCGTCCCAGATCGAGCCGCCGGACGACCGCGCCGGCGCCTGTTGCGGCGGCGGCGTGTAGCTGTCGGCGATGGCCGCTTCCCCGTAGCCGGGCGAAACGCCGCGCACCGGCACGCCCTCATGGGCCGCCAGCATCACATCGCGCCAGAGCTGCGCCGGCAGGCCGCCGCCGGTCACGCGCTTGGTCGGCGTGCGGTCGTCGTTGCCGAGCCAGACGCCGGCGACGTAATCGGCGCTGTAGCCGACGAACCAGGCATCGCGATAATCGTCGGTGGTGCCGGTCTTGCCGTAGATCGGCCGGCCGATATTGGCGGCGCGGCCGGTGCCGTAGGACACGACGCTGCCGAGCAGGCGGTTCATGTCGGAGATCATGCGCGGGCTCATGCGCAGGCCGGGGCCGGAGCCGAGGCGCTGATAGATCACCGTACCGGCGCTGTCCTTCACTTCGGTCACGCCGTAAGCCCAGACGCCCGAGCCTTCGTTGGCGAAGGCGGCGTAAGCCGAGGTCATTTCCAGCAAGGTCACTTCGCTCGCGCCGAGCGCCAGGCCGGCCTCGCGCTTCAAGGGCGTGGTGATGCCGAGGCGGCGCGCCCATTGGATGACGCGATCGACGCCGACGCGTTGCAGCACCTGCACGGCCACGGTGTTGATCGAATGAGCGACCGCCTGCTCCATCGTCACCGGACCGCGATAGCTGCCCTCGTAATTGCGCGGCGAATAATCGCCGACGCTGAAGGGCGCGTCGGTGAAGGGACTGTCGGGCGTCAGGCCGGCATCGAGGGCCGCGGCATAGACGAACATCTTGAAGGACGAGCCGGGCTGGCGCAGCGCGCGCGTCGCGCGGTTGAACTGGCTTTCGGCATAGTCGACGCCGCCGGTCATGGCGCGCACCGCGCCCGCCGGATCCATCACCAGCACAGCGCCCTGCTCGACGCCGGCCTTCGCGCCGCTGGTCTTGACCATCTGCGCCAGCTTCTGCTCGGCGGCGCGCTGGATCTTGATGTCGATCGTGGTCTGCACGGTGATGTCGGAGGTGACCGAGCCGAGATAGCCGTTCACCTGGTCGAGCGCCCAATCGGCGAAATAACGGCCGATGCGGTCGCCCTGACGGGCCAATTTCACCGGCTGCGCCTGCGCCGCCTTGGCTTGGGCTTCGCTGATGAAGCCGGCGTCGGCCATAGCGGCCAGCACCACGTCGGTGCGGCGCTCGGCGCGCGCCAGATCGCGCGTCGGCGCGTAGCGCGACGGCGCCTGCAGCAGGCCGGCGAGCATCGCCGCTTCGGGCAGGCTGAGGTCCTGCACCTTCTTGTCGAAATAGCGGTCGGCGGCCGCCGGCATGCCGAAGGTGCCGGAGCCGAGATAGACGCGGTTCAGATAGAGCGTCAGCAATTCGTCTTTGCTGTATTTGCTCTCGAGCCAGAAGGCGACCAGCACTTCCTGGATCTTGCGCTTGATGGTGCGCTCAGGCGTCAGGAACAGGTTCTTGGCGAGCTGCTGGGTGAGGGTCGAGCCGCCCTGCGACACGCCGCCGTGGCGGATGTTCGTGTAGAGCGCGCGCAACACGCCGATCGGGTCCATGCCGAAATGGCTGTAGTAGCGGCGATCCTCGATCGCCATCACCGCCTGCGGCAGGTAAGGCGACATCTCCTTCACGGGCACCGGCGGCTGCGAGCTGTCGCCGAAATAGGCGAAGGGCGTACCGTCGCGCGCCAGCAGCGTCACGGCCGGACGTTTGGCGAGCTGCGGGATGCCGTCCATGCGCGGCATGTCGTAAGCGTAGTAAGCGATGACGCCGGCCAGCGCGAGCGCGCCCCAGACGCCGGCGATGAAGCCCCATTTCAGCGTGCCGAAGGCGATGCGTCGGCCGAGGCTGCGTTTCGGCTTCTTGGCCCCGCTCTTCTTCGACGGCTTGAATAATCCGCCAATCCAACCACCGATGGTGGCGAAGATGCCGTTGCTCAGCAGATCGTCGAGGAAATCGCCCTGGTCGTCGTCGCGCGCGCGGCGCTTGCCGCTGCCGCCCTTGCCGTTGCGGCGCGGACGGCCGTCATCGTCCCAGCCGCCGGACGGACGATCGGAATAGTCGTTACGCGAGGATTTGCGACGGTTCGCCATGGGGCGAGTAGCCTATAAAACTGCGGATCGGCGGCTGTTTACGAGCCGTTTATGGCGAGGTTGTGGCACGGCTCCGCGCCGGATCGAAGAGCCGAGCGGCCCTGTCACGCAAAAGACACGGCCCCCTGCGCCATAAACCGCGACGGCGGCGGAAAGTTCCGCCGCCGCAGGATCAAACGTCCGGCTCAAACGTCCAGGTTCGCCACTTCCAGCGCATGGGTCTGGATGAAGTCGCGGCGCGGCTCGACGGCGTCGCCCATCAGGGTCGAGAAGATGCCTTCGCTCGAATCGGCATGCGAGACCTTCACCTGAAGAAGCGTGCGGGCTTCCGGATCGAGCGTGGTCTCCCACAGCTGCTCCGGGTTCATCTCGCCGAGGCCTTTGTAGCGCTGGATCGACAGACCCTTGCGGCCGACGTCGGTCACCGCGTCGACCAGCTCGGTCGGGCCGGTGATGACGCTCTCGACGTCCTTGTGCTTGAGCTTGGCGTGATGGTGGTAGACCTCCTGCAGTTCGCCCGCCATCGCGTCGAGACGCTGGGCCTCGGCGCTCTTGATCAGGCGGGCGTCGATCTTCAAGACCTGCGGCACGCCGCGCAACACACGGCGGAAGGTCATGTCGCCGGCGGCGTCCAGGCTGCCGGTCCAGCCGCGCTCGAGCGGCGGCTCGGTAGCGTCCAGCCGCTTGGCCAACGCCTCGGCCGCCTGCGCGGCCTGCGCCTTGTCGCGGAACACGCCTTCGTTGAGCACGCCGAGGATGGCCGCCTGCTCGACGAGGATGCGCGAGCCGGCGCGGCGCGCCAGCGGCGTGATCAGATTGCGCGCGGCGCGCGCCACGTCGATCGCGGTGCGTAGGTCCGCGCCGCCGCGCTGGCTGCCGTCATGCATGGTGACGATGGTGTCTTCCAGCCCGGCATCGACCAGATAGTCTTCGAGCATCTGATCGTTCTTCAGATAGACCTCGGAATTGCCGCGCTTCGAACGGTAAAGGGGCGGCTGAGCGATATAGAGATAGCCGCGCTCGATCAGCTCGGGCATCTGGCGGTAGAAGAACGTCAAGAGCAGCGTGCGGATATGGCTGCCGTCGACGTCGGCGTCCGTCATGATGATGATCTTGTGGTAGCGCAGCTTGTCCGGCGCGAACTCGTCCTTGCCGATCGAGGTGCCGAGCGCGATGATCAGCATGCCGATCTGCTCGGACGACAGCATCTTGTCGAAGCGCGCGCGCTCGACGTTCAGGATCTTGCCACGCAGCGGCAGGATGGCCTGGTTTTCGCGCGAGCGGCCCTGCTTGGCCGAACC
>DASTMO010000004.1:0-41835 GCA_035714115.1 Alphaproteobacteria bacterium | reverse complement strand
GAGGGAGGGCCGGAAAAGCCCCAAAAATCAGGGCTTATCTGGCTGAAACGGCGTTTAAAAAGGAAACGGCGCCCGGCCGAAGCCGGACGCCGCTTGTCTGCCGGGAGCGGGCCTTAGGCGGCGAGCATGCCGCGCAGCACGTAGGGCAGGATGCCGCCGTGCTTGTAGTACTCGACCTCGTCCAGCGTATCGATGCGGCAGATCAGCTCGACCGTCTGCGACGAGCCGTCCTTGCGATGGATGGTCATCGGCAGCTTCATGCGCGGCTTGATCTCCTGTTCGACGCCGACGATGTCGAACGTCTCGGAGCCGTCGAGCTTCAAGGTCTTGCGGTCGACGCCTTCCGGGAAGACCAGCGGCAGCACGCCCATGCCGACCAGGTTCGAGCGATGGATGCGCTCGAAGCTTTCGGCCACCACGGCCTTCACGCCGAGCAGCATGGTGCCCTTGGCCGCCCAGTCGCGCGACGAACCGGTGCCGTATTCCTTGCCGGCGACGATGATCAGCGGCGTGCCCGCCTCCTGATACTTCATCGAGGCGTCGTAGATCGACATGACTTCGCCGTCCGGCATGTGGCGGGTGACGCCGCCTTCGGTGCCCGGAGCCACTTCGTTCTTGATGCGGATGTTGGCGAAAGTGCCGCGCATCATCACTTCATGGTTGCCGCGGCGCGCGCCGTAGCTGTTGAAGTCCTGCGCGCCGATCTGATGGCGCGTGAGGTACTGGCCCGCCGGGCTGTCCTTCTTGATCGAGCCGGCCGGCGAGATGTGGTCGGTGGTGATGCTGTCGGCGAACAGCGCGAGCAGGCGGGCGCCGCGCACGTCCTTCACCGGGGCCGGGGTCTTCGGCATGTCGACGAAGTACGGCGGCAGGCGAACGTAAGTCGAATCTTCGTCCCAGCCGAAGGTCATGCCGGTCGAGGTCTTGACCTTCTTCCACTCGGCATCGCCTTCGAAGACGTTGCCGTAGCGGGCGCGGAACATCTCCGGCGACATGGAAGCGCCGATGGCGTCGCGCACGTCCTGGTTCGACGGCCAGATGTCCTTGAGGTAGACAGGCTTGCCGTCCTTGCCGGTGCCGAGCGGATCCTTGCTGATGTCGATATTCAGCGAACCGGCCAGCGCGTAGGCGACGACGAGTAGCGGGGAAGCCAGATAGTTGGCGCGCACCTGCGCGTGCACGCGGCCTTCGAAGTTGCGATTGCCCGAGATGACGGCGCCGACGACCAGGTCGCCCTTGTCGACCGCGTCGGCGATCGGCTCATTGAGCGGGCCGGAGTTGCCGATGCAGGTGGTGCAGCCATAGCCGACCAGATTGAAGCCGAGCTGATCGAGCGGGCCTTGCAGATTGGCCTTGGCGAGATAGTCGGTGACGACCTGCGAGCCCGGCGCGAGCGAGGTCTTGACCCACGGCTTCACTTTCAGGCCTTTGGCGACGGCGTTCTTGGCGACGAGGCCGGCGCCGAGCATGACCGACGGGTTCGAGGTGTTGGTGCAGCTGGTGATGGCGGCGATGACGACGTCGCCATGCTTGAGCTCGTAATCGCCGCCTTCGACGGCGACCTTGGCATTGGCATCGGCCTTGCCGGCGATGCCCGACTTGGTCGACTTGAGCATGCCCGGCAGCTCGCCGGCGAAATTGGACTTCACGCCCGAGAGCAGCACCTTGTCCTGCGGACGCTTCGGGCCGGCCATGGTCGGCTCGACGGTAGAGATGTCGAGCTCCAAGAGATCGGTGAAGACCGGCTCGGGGGCGCTTTCGTCGCGCCACATGCCCTGCGCCTTGGCGTAGGCTTCGACCAGCGCCACCAGATCGGCGTCGCGGCCGGAGAAGGTCATGTAGCGCAGCGTCTCGTCGTCGATCGGGAAGAAGCCGGCGGTCGCGCCATATTCCGGCGCCATGTTGCTGATGGTGGCGCGGTCGGCCAGCGTCATCGAATTGAGGCCTTCGCCGAAGAACTCGACGAACTTGCCGACGACGCCCTTCTTGCGCAGCATGTTGGTGACGGTGAGCACGATATCGGTGGCGGTCGTGCCTTCCTTCGCCTTGCCGGTCAGCTTGAAGCCGACGACTTCCGGGATGAGCATGCTGAGCGGCTGGCCGAGCATCGCCGCTTCGGCTTCGATGCCGCCGACGCCCCAACCGAGCACAGCCATGCCGTTGACCATCGTGGTGTGGCTGTCGGTGCCGACCAGCGTGTCGGGATAGGCCACCGTTTCGCCGTTCGCGTCCTTGCGCGTCCACACGGCGCGCGCCAGGTACTCAAGATTGACTTGGTGGCAGATGCCGGTGCCCGGCGGCACGACGCGGAAATTGTCGAACGCGGTCTGCGCCCAGCGCAGCAGCGCGTAGCGCTCCTGGTTGCGCTCATATTCGAGGTCGACGTTCTCTTTGAAGGCGGCCTTGTCGCCGTAAGCGTCGACCATCACCGAATGGTCGATGACGAGATCGACCGGCGAGAGGGGGTTGATCTTGCGGGCGTCGCCCTTCATCTCGATCATCGCTTGGCGCATCGCGGCCAAGTCAACGACGGCGGGCACGCCGGTGAAGTCCTGCATCAGCACGCGCGCCGGGCGGAAAGCAATCTCGTCGTCCGACTTGCGGTCCTTGAGCCAGCCGGCGATCGCCTTGATGTCCTCGGCCTTCACCGTGCGGCCGTCTTCCCAGCGCAGCAGGTTCTCGAGGAGAATTTTGAGCGAGACGGGCAGGCGCGAGATGTCGCCAAGGCCGTTCTCGCTGGCCGCCGGCAGGCTGTAGTAGGCATACGACTTGTCGCCGACCTTCAGGGTCTTGCGGGCTTTCAGCGTGTCGTGCGCGGCGTTGGCCAAGGCTCTCTCTCCTGACTTTGAGGACGTAATAAGGACCGAATCTCGTTGTTAATCTCGTGGGCAATCTCGCGGGGAACGCGGCGGAACCGGTTCGGGCGGCCAAACCGTGGCGGATCGGGGGGCGCGGTGAGCGCGGCGCGGCGAACCGCCGGCGGAAGGGCGCCTATATCTATCACCGCCACCGTCCCCGCACAGCAGAAAATGCCGCGCCAAGCGCTCTGTTTGGATGAGTTTTTTCAAAAACTATTAGTGAAAAATCAATGAGTTGGGATGAGGGAACGAGAAATCACAATTTCGCCGCATTCCCCGCATGGGGCCGCCACATTCCCCCCGTTTACTTCATGAGTTGGCGGCGACTGACGAGGCTTCTCCCCCCACCCGAGCCCGGTAGCCGATCCGCCAGCCCCTATAACCGGTCCTCCGGCCGGTTCAATGCCACCGGCGCCCCTCCGGTGGCCCGTACGAACGGCCCTCGGCGCCCCTCCGAGGGCCGTTCTTCGTTTTTGGGCTGGTTTTCAGGGCGATTTATGCCCTTTCGGCGGCCTTTTCCGGTTTTTCCCAGGCCTTTCCCCTTCATTTGACCAAGTTTTGCGCTCCGTTCCCGCCCTTCGGCATGGTACAGCCAAGCCCGTGAACGACTTGATCGGCGAATCCTTCATCGGCGAATCCCTGGCCTGTCTGCGCGGCGAGCGCGTCGTCTTCGCCGGGCTCGACTTCGCCTTAGGCAGCGGCGGCGCGCTGCTGCTGACCGGCGCCAACGGCGCGGGCAAATCCAGCCTGCTGCGCGTGATGGCCGGCCTCTTGCCGCCCGCCGCCGGCCAGCTCTGGTGGGACCGCGAGGATGTGACCCGCGAGCCGGAGCCGCACCGTGCCCGCGTCGCTTATCTCGGCCATCAGGACGGCGTGAAGGCGGCGCTGACGCCGCGCGAGGATCTGATCTTCTGGCTGCGCTATCGCGCGCCGCGCCTGGATAAGCGCGCCGCAGAGGCGCGCGCCGCCGAAGCTCTCGACTGGGCCGGGCTGAAAGCGCTCGGCGATCTGCCCTGTCGCGTGCTCTCCGCCGGCCAGCGCCGCCGACTGGCGCTCGCACGTATCGTCTTCGACGCCAGCGCGCGGCTGTGGCTGCTCGACGAGCCGACCAGCACCCTCGATGCCGCCGCCGCGCAATCGCTCAACGAACGCGTCGCGTCCCATCGCGCGCAAGGCGGCATGATCGTCGCCGCGACCCATCAGGCGCTGGATTGGCCGGACGCGATCTCGCTCGATCTCGACATCTACGCGCGCCGCCGCGCCGCGGCCGCCACGCGCGGCCTGTTTCTGAACGATCTAGCGTGAGCGCGATGAACGGTTTCACCTTGCTGCTCGCACGCGATCTTCGCCTCGCCTGGCGCCGCCCGGCCGACGCCGCCGTGGCGCTCGCCTTCTTCATCGTCGCCGCCTGCCTGTTTCCGTTCGGCGTCGGCGCCGATCAACAACTGCTGACCCGCATCGCGCCCGGCGTGCTGTGGGCCGTGGCGCTGCTCGCCACCTTGCTGCCGCTCGAACGCTTGTTTCTCGCCGATGCCGAGGACGGCGCGCTCGACCGTCTGGCGCTCGGCCCGCACGGCCTCGCCACGCTCGTCCTGGCCAAAGCCGCGGCGCAATGGCTGATCGTCGCGCTGCCGCTGCTGCTCGCCGCACCGCTGGTCGCGCTCCTCTTGAACATGGACGGACGCGGCTTCGGCGCGCTCATCGCGGCGCTCGCCCTCGGCACGCCGACCCTGGTGCTGATCGGCACGGTGGCGGCGGCGCTGGCGACCGGCGCGCGGCGCGGCGGCGTGCTGCTCGCGCTGCTCGCCCTGCCGCTCGAGCTACCGGTGCTGATCTTCGGCGCCGGCGCGATCGACGCGGCGCTCGCCGGTCTGCCCTTCGTCTCGCATCTGCAAGTGTTGGCCGGGTTGCTGCTCGGTTCGCTCGTCATCGCGCCCTTCGCCGGTGCCGCCGCGCTCAAACTGGCGCTAGAATAGGCTCATGCAGTTCCTCGCCAATCCCGCTCGCTTCCTTCGCATCGCCAATGCGGTCCTGCCGCCGCTGGCCATCCTTACCATCGCGCTCTTCGCCGGCGGGCTTTACTACGCCTTCCTCGCCTCGCCGCCCGACTACCAGCAGGGCGACAGCGTGCGCATCATGTACATCCACGTGCCGGCCGCCTGGATGGCGCTGATGACCTATGCCTCGCTCGCGGTGTTCGCTTTTCTGCTCTTGGTCTGGAAACATCCGCTCGCCGAGGTTCTGGCCAAGGCCGCCGCCCCGATCGGCGCCGGCTTCACGCTCATCGCGCTCATCACCGGCTCGCTGTTGGGCAAGCCGACCTGGGGCACCTGGTGGGCCTGGGGCGATGCGCGCCTGACCTCCGTGTTGGTGCTGTTCTTCTTCTATCTCGGCCACATCGCGCTGACCCACGCCTTCGACGACGCGACACGCGGCGCGCGCGCCGCCGCCGTGCTGGCGATCGTCGGCGTCGTCAATCTGCCGGTGGTGAAATTCTCCGTCGATTGGTGGAGCACGCTGCATCAGCCGGCGAGCATCTCGCGCATCGGCGGTTCCGCCATCGACCCGGCGATGCTCACGCCGCTTTTACTCATGGCCGGAGCGTTTCTCGGCTATTTCCTGTGCCTGCTGCTGCTCCGCGCGCGCGCCGAACTGGCGCGCCGCAAGCGCCGCGCGCTGGAACTGCTCGCCGCCGAGAGCGGCGTTTGAATATCTGAGAGAGCCTGTAAGGAGAGCGTCATGAAAGCCGTCCCCCTCGCGCTGTTGACCGCCACTGTTCTGTTTTCCGCCGGCGCCGCGCGCGCCGACGGCGACGCCGCCGCCGGCCAGAAGATTTTCGCGCAATGCCGCGCCTGCCACAGCCTGGAGGCGGGCAAGAACGGCCTCGGCCCCTCGCTCAACAAAGTGATTGGCCGCAAAGCCGCGAGCGAGGCCGGCTTCAAGACCTATTCGCCGGCGATGCAGAAGAGCGGCGTCACCTGGACCGAAGACAATCTGAAGAAATATCTCGCCGATCCGAAAGGCTTCGTGCCGGGCAACCGCATGGTCTTCGCCGGCCTGAAGAAGCATGACGATGCCGAGAACGTCATCGCCTACATCAAGCAGGAATCGGCGAAGTAAGCGCCGCCGCGGGAGCGCATCATGTCCCTCTCCCTCGATCTCGGCGGCTATGGCGCTTACGTCTGGCCCGCTTACGGCATCGCCGCCGTCGTGCTGCTCGGCCTGCTGATCGCAGCGCTGACCGCTCTGCGCGACAATGAGCGCGCGCTGACGCGCCTGCAGATGCCGCGCGCAACTGGGCAAGGCGCGGGCCGCGATCCCTTGGCCGCCGAAGACGGGCGCGGGGACGGCGGCTGATGGCCGCGAAATCTCTCTCGAGCGCCAAGCAACGGCGGCGCAAGCGTCTCGTCATCGCGCTCGGCGCGCTGCTCGCGCTCGGCGGCGCGACCGCTCTGGTGCTCACCGCATTCCAAGACAGCCTGGTGTTCTTCTATTCGCCGAGCGAGCTGGCGGCCAAGCCGCCGCCCGAAGGCCGGCGCGTGCGCGTCGGCGGTCTGGTCGAAGACGGCAGTGTGCAGAAGAGCGGCCTCGACGTGCGCTTTCGCATCACCGACACAGCGCGCAGCATCGCCGTGAACTATCGCGGCCAATTGCCCGATCTGTTCCGCGAAGGCCAGGGCGTGGTGGCGCAAGGCACACTGGCGAGCGACGGCAGCTTCACGGCCAACGAAGTGCTGGCCAAGCATGACGAGACCTACATGCCGCCGGAAGTCGCCAAGGCTTTGAAAGACTCCGGCCGCTGGAAGGAAGGCGAAGCGCCGCCCACGCATCCCGGCGAGGCCAAGCCGTGATTGCGGAAATCGGCCATTACGCCCTCGTCCTCGCGCTGATCCTCGCCATCGCGCAGTCGGTGCTGCCGCTGATCGGGGCTGCGCGCGGCTCCGCGCCGCTGATGGCCGTGGCGCCGAGCGCCGCGCTCGGCCAGTTCGCCTTCATCGCGCTCGCCTTCGCGCTGCTGGCCCAGGCCTACGTCGTCTCCGACTTCACGGTGGCGAACGTGGTGCAGAACTCGCACTCGGCCAAGCCGCTGCTCTACAAGATCACCGGCGTGTGGAGCAATCACGAAGGCTCGATGGTTCTCTGGGTGCTCATCCTGGCGCTGTTCGGCGCGCTGGTGGCGCTGCGCGGCGGCAATCTGCCGCCCAGCCTGCAGGCGCGCGTGCTCGCCATTCAGGGCATGATCGGCGCCGCCTTCCTCGCCTTCATCCTCTTCACTTCCAATCCGTTCCTGCGCGTCTTCCCGCCGCCGGCCGACGGCAACGGCATGAACCCGGTGCTGCAGGATCCCGGCCTCGCCTTTCACCCGCCCTTCCTCTATCTCGGCTATGTCGGCTTCTCGGTCGCCTTCGCCTTCGCCATCGCCGCGCTGATCGAGGGCCGCGTCGATGCCGCCTGGGCGCGCTGGGTGCGGCCCTGGACGCTGGCCGCCTGGTGCGCGCTCACCGTCGGCATCGCGCTGGGCAGCTGGTGGGCCTATTACGAGCTCGGCTGGGGCGGCTTCTGGTTCTGGGATCCGGTGGAGAACGCCTCGCTGCTGCCATGGCTCGCCGGCACCGCACTGCTGCATTCCGCCATCGTGGTGGAGAAGCGCGACGCGCTGAAAAGCTGGACCGTGCTGCTCGCCATCCTCGCCTTCGTCATGAGCCTGATCGGCACCTTCCTGGTGCGCTCTGGCGTGCTGACCTCGGTGCATAGCTTCGCCAGCGATCCGGCGCGCGGCCTGTTCATCCTCGGCATTCTCATCATCACCGCCGGCGGCGCGTTGGCGCTCTACGCCCTGCGTGCGCCGACGCTGAAAGCCGGCGGGCTGTTCGCGCCGATCTCGCGCGAAGGCGCGCTGGTGCTCAACAACCTGCTGCTCGCCACCGCCTGCGCCACCGTCTTTCTCGGTACGCTTTATCCGCTGTTCCTCGACGCGCTGAACGGCCCGAAAGTCTCGGTCGGCGCGCCCTATTTCAACGCCACCTTCCTGCCGCTGATGACGCCGGCGCTCCTGGTGATGGTGATCGCGCCGCTGATGGCCTGGAAGCGCGCCGATCTGGCCGGCGCGCTCGGCCGCTTGAAACTCGCCTTCGCCGCCGCGCTGATCATCGCCGGCATCGCTTTCGCCATGAAGGGCGGGCCGGTGCTGGCGCTCGCCGGCCTCGCCGTCGCCGCCTGGCTCGTCGTCGGCGCCTTCGTCGACATCGCGGAACGCATCAAATTGTTCCGCGCATCGCCCGGCGACAGCCTGCGCCGCCTCGGCGGATTGCCGCGCAGCGCGCTCGGCACCGCCATCGCCCACGGCGCGCTCGGCATCGTCGTCGCCGGCATCACGGCCTCCGGCGCCTGGCGCGCCGAGCATGTCGCGGTGATGCAGCCGGGCGAGACGGCGGAGATCGCCGGCTATCGCATCACGCTCGATCGGGTCGGCGAATATGACGGGCCGAACTACCGCGCCCGCCGCGCCATTCTCACCGCGCGCGACGGCGGCAAGGTCATCGCCACGCTGACGCCGGAGAAGCGCTTCTTCACCGTGCAGCAGACCACCACCACCGAAGCGGCGATCCACACCACCTGGTTCGCCGATCTTTATGCCGTGCTTGGCGATCCGGCGACGCCGCAAGCGGGCAGCGAAAGCGCCGACGGCGGTTGGGTGATCCGGCTCTATCACAATCCGCTGGTGCCGTGGATTTGGGTCGGCGCCGTGCTGATGGCGCTCGGCGGCGTGGTGTCGCTGACCGACCGCCGTCATCGCGTCGGCGCGCCAACCCGGTCTGGGCAGAAGGCCAAAGGCGCGGTGACGGCATGAGCCCGCGCATCCTCGGCCTGCGCCGCTATCAGTTCATCTTCCTGATCCCGGTCATCGCTTTCGCAATCCTCGCGACGGTCTTCGGCGTCGGGCTCTATCTGCGTCCCGACGTCATCCCCTCGCCGTTGATCGACAAGGAGGCGCCGGCCTTCGCGCTGAAACCGATCCCCGGTCGAACCGACAGTGGCCTGAGCAATGACGATCTCAAGGGCCAGGGCGTGACGGTGGTCAACGTCTTCGCCTCCTGGTGCCTGCCCTGCCGCGCCGAACATCCCTTCCTGATGCAGCTCGCCAAATCCGGCGTGCGCGTCGTCGGCATCAATTACAAAGACAAGCCCGAGGACGTCGCGCCCTGGCTCGCCGAGCTCGGCAATCCCTTCAGCAAGATCGGCCGCGACGACACCGGGCGCGTCGCCATCGACTGGGGCGTCTACGGCGTGCCGGAAAGCTTCGTCGTCGACAACGAAGGCCGCATCCGCTTCAAGCAGGTCGGGCCGATCATGGAGCATGATCTGCAAAAGACGATCCTGCCGCTGATCCGAGGCCTGCAGAAATGAAGCGGCTGCTGATCGCTCTTACTTTGCTCTGCCTTGCTACGCCGGCTGTTGCCTATCAGCCCGACGAGGTGCTGGCCGATCCGGCGCTTGAAGCGCGCGCCCGCACCATCAGCCAAGGCTTGCGCTGCCTGGTCTGCCAGAACCAGTCGATCGACGATTCCGACGCGCCGTTGGCGCGCGACCTGCGGGTGCTGCTGCGCGAGCGTCTGTCCGCCGGCGAGACGGACGAGCAGGCCGTCGCCTTCATCACCGCGCGCTATGGCGATTTCGTGCTGCTCAATCCGCCGATGAAGCCCGCCACCTGGCTGCTCTGGTTCGGACCGCTCGCGCTGCTGCTGATCGGGGCTGGCGGCATCGTGATCAGCATGCGCAGGCGTAAGGCTGCCGATGCGGCGCTGCCGCCGGAATTCACCGATGATGAGCGCCGCCGCCTCACCGCGCTGCTGAAAGAAGATAAGCCGTGATTCTCGCGCTGATCCTCCTCGCTCTGACATTGACGGCGCTGGGCATCCTCGTGCTGCCGCTGTTCCGCCATCGCAACGGTCCGGTGCGGCGCGCCGAGTACGACATCGCCGTTTATAAAGACCAGCTGCGCGAGGTCGAGCGCGACTTGGCGCGCGGCACCATCGATGCCGCCGCCGCCCATAGCGCGCGCATCGAGATCGAACGCCGCCTGCTCGCCGCCGATAACGACAAAAGCGACGCTGCCAGCGCCGCCATGCCGCGCGCCGCCGCCTGGCGCTGGACGGCGGTGCTGGCGCTGATCCTGCTGCCCGCCGCCGCGTTGATCTATCTCGATCGCGGCACGCCCGGCCTGCCGCAGATCACCTTCGCCGAGCGCAGCGCCGAAAGCGCCGCGCGCCAAGCCGAGGTCGACGGATTGATCGGCCAGGTCGAACAGCGCCTGGCGGAGAACCCCGAGGACTTGCGCGGCTGGGTTTTGCTGGCGCGCGCTTATGCGCGTTTGGGCCGCATCGAGGACGCGATCAAGGCGCAGGCGAAAGCGACCGATCTTTTCGACCAGGAACCCGACATGGCCGAAGAAGCCGCCGAGGCGACCGCCGCGTTCGGCGATCTGTTGGTGCAGAACGCCAATGGCGCGATGACGCCGGAGGCGCGCGCGGCCTTCGGCAAGGCGCTGACCTACGATCCGCGCAACGCGCGAGCGCGCTACTTCCTCGCCTTCGCCAAGATGCAGGACGGCGATCCGAAAGCCGCCGTCGCCGATTGGAAAGCGCTGATCGCCGAGACGGAACAGAGCGGCGGCGAGATGCCGGCCTGGCTCGCCAGCCTCAAGCAGCGCATCGCCGAAATTGAAGCGTCGCTCGGCCGATAACGGGGTCAGGTCGGAAAAGCGCTCAGGCTTTCGCGTCGAAGCTTCTCAAGCGCCGCCGCCCAGCGCCGCGTCACCGGCCCCACCGCATAATCCTTGCCGTCGAAGCGGCGCACCGGCCATAGGCCGATCAGGCTGTTGGTGAGGAACAGCTCGTCGGCGGCCCGCACATCGTCGAGCGTCACGTCTTTGACGCGCGTCGATTGCAGGAGCAGGCCGCGCATGACGCCCGCGACGCCGCAGCGCGAGAGGTCCGGCGTCGTCACTTCGTCATTCCTCACGACGAACAGATTGGTCATCACGCCTTCGACGGCGCGGCCGTCGCTGTCGAGCATCAAGCCGTCGGCGATCTCCGGGTCGGACGATTCTTCACGCGCCAGAACCTGTTCCAGCCGGTTGAGATGCTTCACCCCGGCCAAGCGCGGCTGCAAACCGAGTCGCGTGTCGCACAAGCGCATGACGACGCCCTGCTCGGCCATCTCGGGCGTGTAAGCCGGAAAGGCCGCGCGCAGGACGATGCGCGTCGGCACAGATGGTTGCGGCGGCTTATAGCCGCGCCCGCCGACGCCGCGCGTGACGATGATCTTGAGCACGGCTTTATCGGCTCCCGCCAAGAGCTGGCGCGCATCGGCAGCGAGGTCCGCCGCGCTCGGCGCGGCCATGCCGAGCCGCGCGCAATCCTCCGCCAGCTTGGCCATATGCTGCAACCAGAGCTCGGGTTTGCCGCCGCTCACCGCCAAGGTGCGGAAGACACCATCGCCATAGGCAAGGCCGCGATCCATGACGGCGATGGCGTCGCCCGGCGCGCCGTTGATCAGGACGTCATTCATCGGCATTCAGCGCTTTCACGAGGCCGCGCGCCTTGGCCCTCGTCTCGGCCAATTCGCGCTCGGGGATGGAGTCCGCGACGATGCCGCCGCCGGCGCGGAACAGCAGATCGTCGCCGACGCGCAGCATGGTGCGGATCAGGATGTTGAAATCCATGTCGCCGTCGCGGTTCACATAGCCGAGCGAGCCGGTGTAAGGCCCGCGCGCCTCGCCTTCGAGCTCGGCGAGAATCTCCATGCAGCGCACCTTGGGACAGCCGGTGATGGTGCCGCCGGGAAAATGCGCGGCGATGATCGCGCCCGGCGTCACACCCGGTTGCAGACGGCCGCGCACGTTCGAGACGATGTGATGGACATGGGCGTAGGTCTCGACCGCCATCATCTCGTCGACGACGACGCTGCCGGGCAGGCAGACGCGCGACAGGTCGTTGCGCTCCAGATCGACCAGCATGATGTGTTCTGCGCGCTCTTTCGGATGGGCGATCAGCTGCGCCGATAACGCCGCGTCCTCGGCCTCGCCCTGCCCGCGCGGGTGTGTGCCGGCAATCGGCCGCGTGTCGACGATGTCGCCGCGCACGCGCAGCAGGCGCTCGGGCGAGGAAGAAACGATAGCCGTGTCGCCAAAGGTGGCGAGCGCGGCGAAGGGCGACGGATTGCGCGCACGAAGCGACTCGTACAGATCGGCATGCGACGCGCCGGCGCGCAGCCGCCCGCGCCAGGCGCGCGACAGATTGGCCTGGAAGATGTCGCCGGCGAAGATGTAGTCGCGCACCTTGGCGACGGCGGCGAGATGACGCGCCGGATCGTCCTCCGTCAAAGCCTCTTCCAGCGCGATCATGCCCGGTTCGGTTTCATCGAACGCGGCAAGATCGGCCTGCATCAGATCGAGCAGATGCTCCTGCCCGTCTTCGGCGATCAGCGTGAGCGTGCCGTCGATACGGTCGCGCAAGACGGCCGCCGGCACGCGCACGGCGCAGGCGGTCGGGAGCCGTGCGGTCAATCCATCGGGCTGCGGCAGCCGCAAGGTCGGCTCGATCTCGCCGGCCAGCTCGTAGCCGAGATAGACGAACCAGCCGCCGCGAAACGGCAGCTCCGCCGCTGCCGGGTCGCGAGCGAGCTTTTCGCGCGCGAAGACCGCATCGAAGGCGGAAAGAAAGCCGGCCTCGGGCGCAAGGGTCGCGCCGGGAAAGGCGAAGAGGATGTCGTGGCGGTTGTCGCTCGACGCCAAGCCGCGCGCGGCGCTTTCGAGCAGATGCGGATAGCGCGTTGGGGCGGCGCGATGCAGCGCCAAGAGATCGCCGTCCCACGGCAGCATGCGAGCGACGCAACCGCCGAAGCGCGATTCTTCCTTCGGCGCCATGTCGGCGCGGCGCAGGAACGAACGGCGGGCGGCGCTTTTGGCCAAGGAATGTCTCGCGCAAAATTTTTCAAGGCGGGGGTTCCGCAGGCCGATGTTCTAGCATCTCGCGCTTTCGTGGCCAAGAAAGCGCGCCGGAACATGCCTTGCCGCGATTCGTTGGTTGCAGATACAGCTTTCAGGAGACCGTCATGACCGACCATCAATCCGCCGCGGGACATGTTTGGCAAATGCTGGGCAAACACCCGATTTGCATGCTTGCGACGCTGGACGGCGCCGCCATCCGGGCCCGCCCGATGGCGGCCCATGCTGCGCCGGATGAAAATGCCGTCTATTTCCTGACGGACGAACGCCGGCACAAGGACGAGGAGATTCGCATCAATCCGAACGTATGCCTCGCCTTTGTCGACGGCGACGATTACGTCAGCTTGAGCGGCCGCGCCGAGGTGACCAATGATCGCGGCAAGATTCGCGAACTTTGGTCGATGGCGGCCAAAGCTTGGTGGGACAGCGCCGACGACCCCAACATCCGCCTGCTCAAGGTCACGCCCATTGAAGCCGAATATTGGGATGGCGAAGGCAAGGTGATCTCGACGCTCAAGATGGCGGCAGCCAGCGTGAGCGGCAGCCGACCGGATATGGGCGAAAACAAGAAAGTGCGGATGTAGAGCGGCGGCGTCAGTCGCTCAGCTTGGCCGCCATTTCGACGATATCGCGCGGGTAATCATGCAGCTTGGCGAGCATCGCCTGCATGCGCTCGCCATCGACAGGATCGAGCGTCAGGTTGCGCTTCTCAGCTTCGGCGAGGAACGCGGGATCCTGCATGGTCGCCATGAAGGCCTTGCGCAAGGCCGCGACCCGTACGACCGGCACGCCCGGCGGAGCGAGCACGGGGCGCGCCACGGTGCGCGCCGCCAGGATCAGCTCGAGCGCCTGCTTGGCCTTGGCGTCCTGCACCAGCTCGAGAATGGTCGGCACCTCGGCATAGCGCTTGTCGCGATTGAGGCCGAACAGCACCAGGATGTTCACCTTCTTCTGCGGCAGCCAGTCGGGCCGCACCGAAGCGAGCGAGCTGATCGGCACGCCGCAGCGGCCCTCGACCTCGCCGCGCTCCATGGCCAGATAGACCTCCGCGCCGTCTTTGTAGCCCGAAACGAGCTGGACGTTCGGCGCCCAGAGGTCTTTGAGGATGCTGGCGTGGATGAACTGCGTCGAGCCGGCACCGGCGCTACCGAGGATGACGCGCGGCGCGGTTTTGAGATCCTGATAGGTCTTCACCGGCGTCGAGTGCCAAGTCATACAGAAGCCGGAATCGCTATCCATGCTGCCGAGCCAATGGACCTTGCGCGTGTCGAACTTCGCCTTGTCCGGCATCAGCACGTCGGCGCTGACCATGGCGCTGTGCATGAAGCCGATGGCCGTGCCGTCCTGCGCGGCGTTATTGGTGAGATGGTTCATGGCGACGAGGCCGCCGGCGCCGGTCATGCTCTGCACGACGACGGTCGGCGAGCCGGGCAGATGTTTCGGCATATGCTGGGCGAAGCTGCGCGCATATTCGTTGAAGCCGCCGGCCGCGCCGGCGCTCATGATCAGATAGATCTGCTTGCCCTTGTAAAAGCTCTCGACCTCGTCGGCCGCCGAGGCCGGACCGGCCGCCGCCAAGAGCGTCGCGGCCAACAGGCTCGCCAAAGCGTTACGCGTCAAACGGCCGAAGCCGCGCGCCGCAGCGCGTCCCTTGCTCATCTCATCCTCCCCTGTGTTTCCGCTTCGCATGGAAGCGCCCGAGGGTTCGCCCCTCTGGGTTATCGGAAATCATAAGGAACTGCGAACGTCCGGCAAGTGGCGTGACCCGCACAGGGCGCGAATCGGACTGTCCGGCGTTTACCGAGCGAACGCGGATTAGTTATCGAACTCGAAAAATCATTCGGTCATAGTTATATCTCGGCTCCCGGAAAGGATGAACGCGTGTCCGGCACAGAAGCTCTCTCATCTGTTATTTATGTCAGCGCGGCGACGATCGCCTTCACGCGCTCCGACCTTGTGGAGCTGCTCGAGCGATCCCGGCAGCGCAACGCGCGCGACGGCATCAGCGGACTGTTGCTGCATCGCGGCGGCAATTTCATCCAGGCGCTCGAGGGGCCGCCGGAAGCGGTCGAGGCCACGTACCGGCGCATCGCCGCCGATCCGCGCCACGGCGGTCTGATCACCTTGCTGCGCCGCACGATTCCCGCTCGCGAGTTCGGCGATTGGGCGATGGGTTTCGAGAATATTTCCGCCGAAGCGGGCGACGCGCTGCCGGGCTTCTCGAACTTCCTGCAGGAATTCGACAGGCGCGCGCCGAGCGTGGACGACAGCCCGATCATCCTGCGCCTGCTCAAGAGCTTTTGCGAAGGCAACCGTTAGCGGCGCGTAAATTGTCGGAGGGGGGTTGGTGGAGCCGAGGAGGATCGAACTCCTGACCTCCGCATTGCGAACGCGGCGCTCTCCCAGCTGAGCTACGGCCCCACAACCCGAGGCGAGCGGCATTTCGGGTAAACCGGCCGGCTCGCGAGGGCCGGATAATGTTCGCGGCCCCTCGCTCTGTCAAGCGCCCCTATCAAGCCCGCCGCGGTCCCGTCCAAGCGGCTGTTTCCCAATGATCACAAGGGTCTGGCAAAGCGCCGCGAGAACCCGGCGCATGCCTTGCGCCGCCCCGGCGGCGCGGCTAGGGTTGCCGCAACGGCTGGCGCCGCCCTGTTGCTTTTCAAAGGGTTGCGCCATTTCCCGCCCGGCCTGCCGCCCCGGCAGCCGCGAGAGAGGATGGAATGAATTCCCTGCTGTATCTGATCGACACGGTGATCGGCCTCTACATCTGGCTGCTCATCATCTGGGTCGTGCTGAGCTGGCTGATCAATTTCAACGTGGTCAACACGCACAACCGGCTGGTCTACATCGTCGCCGACTTCCTCGACCGCATCACCGAGCCGGTGCTGCGCCCGATCCGGCGCGTGCTGCCCAACATGGGCGGCCTCGACCTGTCGCCGGTCGTGCTGATCCTGCTGCTCTATTTCCTGCGCAATCTGCTGTTCGAATATTGGCCGCGCTGAAGCCGCCCTATCGGCAGCGCGCGGACGGCCTGAGCCTCGCCGTCCGCGTCACGCCGAAAGCGCGGCGCGACGCCATCGAAGGCCTGCGCGACGGGCCGGACGGACCGGCCCTCGCCGTGGCCGTGAATGCGATGCCGGAAGACGGCAAGGCCAACGATGCCGTGGTCAAGCTGATCGCCGCCGCGCTCGATCTGCCGAAGGCGGCGGTGACCCTTGCCCAGGGCGGCAAAAGCCGCCACAAGACGCTGCAGATTTCCGGGCCGGCTGACGTTCTCGCCGCCCGTCTCGACGCAATCATCGCTGGAGCATCCGATCATGGCTGACGCCAAAATCATTGACGGCAAAGCCTTCGCCGAAGGCCTGCGCGCGCGCGTCGCCGCCGCCGCCGCCGAAGTGAAGGCCAAGCATGGCCTGGTGCCGGGTTTGGCCACCGTGCTGGTCGGCGACGATCCGGCGAGCCATGTCTATGTGAAGAACAAGAACCAGCAGACGGTCGCGGCGGGAATGAACTCCTTCCACCATCCGCTGCCGGCCAGCGCCAGCCAGGCCGAGCTGATGGCGCTGATCGCCAAGCTCAATGCCGATCCCGCCGTGCACGGCATTCTCGTGCAGCTTCCCTTGCCCAAGCAGCTCGATGCCGATGCGGTGATCGCCGCCATCGATCCGGCTAAGGATGTCGACGGCTTTCATCTCATCAATGTCGGCAAGCTCGCCGCCGGCATCAGCGGCGGCAACGTGCCCTGCACGCCGATGGGCTGCCTGATGCTGCTGAAAGACGCGCTCGGCGATCTGACGGGCAAGAGCGCCGTGGTGATCGGCCGCTCGAACATCGTCGGCAAGCCGATGGCCCATCTGCTGCTCGGGGAAAGCTGCACCGTCACCATCGCCCATTCGCGCACCAAGGATCTCGCCGCGGTTTGCCGCCAGGCCGACATCCTCGTCGCCGCCGTCGGCCGTCCGCTGATGGTGAAGGGCGATTGGATCAAATCGGGCGCGGCGGTGATCGATGTCGGCATCAACCGCGTGCCCGGCTCTGAGCCGGGCAAGACCAAACTGGTCGGCGACGTCGATTTCAATGAGGCGGTGAAGGTCGCCAGCTACATCACGCCGGTGCCGGGCGGCGTCGGCCCGATGACGATCGCTTGCCTGCTGCGCGGCACCTTGCTGGCCGCTTGCGCGATCAAAGGCGTGCAGGCGCCTGTCATTTAAGCGTTTCGCGACTTGTAACCGCTTGAGAACTTTTACCTACTCGCCGCGATTCACACCTACACGAAAGTAGTGGAAGGAATTTCCGCTTTTCATACAATGGTGTGCGCCCGTCATCGGCGGCGGGTCATGGGGAATATCGTGAACAATCGCAAAGGCACCAGCATCGCGTTGCTGGTCATCGGCTTGATCGGCGTGAATTTCTTCTATCTGTCGGACATTCTGTTCGATGAAGACATGATTTTGCTCGGCACCAAATCGGTCGCCTTCATCGTCATCGCCAATCTGATCACGCTCTACGGCATCATCGCGGTCCTGCGCGACCGCTGACCGCCCGTCAACAAGCCAAAGAAAAAGGCGGGGTCGTTCGATCCCGCCTTTTTCGATTCGCGATGGGCGCGGCTCAGTCTTTCGCCAGCTTGCGCAGCTTCAAACGCAGCGCGTTGAGCTTGATGAAGCCTTCGGCGTCGCGCTGATCGTAGGCGCCCGCATCGTCCTCGAAGGTGACGTGACGCATGGAGTACAGGCTGACCGGCGACTTGCGGCCGACCACCGTGGCGTTGCCCTTGTAGAGCTTCAGCCGCACCGTGCCGGTGACGTTCTCCTGGCTCTTGTCGATCAACGACTGCAGCATCTCGCGCTCGGGCGAGAACCAGAAGCCGTAATAGACCAACTCGGCATAGCGCGGCATCAGCTCTTCTTTAAGATGCATGGCGCCGCGATCAAGCGTGATGCTCTCGATGCCGCGATGCGCCGCATGCAGGATCGTGCCGCCCGGGGTCTCATAAACGCCGCGCGACTTCATGCCGACGAAGCGGTTTTCCACCAGATCCAAACGGCCGATGCCGTTGGCCTTGCCGAGGGCGTTGAGCTTGGTCAACAGCGTGGCCGGCGACAGACGTTCGCCGTCGATGGCGACGGCGTCGCCCTTCTCGAAATCGATCTCGATATAGGTCGCCTTGTCGGGCGCGGCTTCCGGCGAGATAGTGCGCTGATAGACGATCTCGTCAGGCTCCTCCCACGGATCCTCCAGCACTTTGCCTTCGCTCGAGCTGTGCAGCAGGTTGGCGTCGACCGAGAAGGGCGCTTCGCCGCGCTTGTCCTTGGCGATGGGAATCTGATGCTTCTCGGCGAATTCGAGGAGCTTGGTTCGGCTGGTCAGATCCCACTCGCGCCACGGCGCGATCACGGTGATGTCGGGGCGCAGCGCGTAATAGCCGAGCTCGAAGCGCACCTGATCGTTGCCCTTGCCGGTCGCGCCATGCGAGACGGCGTCAGCGCCGGTCTGGTTCGCGATCTCGATCTGGCGCTTGGCGATCAGCGGGCGGGCGATCGAAGTGCCGAGCAGATACTGGCCTTCGTAGAGCGCGTTGGCGCGGAACATCGGGAAGACGAAATCGCGCACGAACTCTTCGCGCAGATCGTCGATGAAGATGTTCTCCGGCTTGATGCCCATGAGCAGCGCCTTCTTGCGCGCCGGCTCGAGCTCCTCGCCCTGGCCGAGATCCGCCGTGAAGGTCACCACCTCGCAGTTATAGGCTTCCTGCAGCCAGCGCAGGATGACGGAGGTGTCGAGCCCGCCGGAATAGGCGAGCACGGCTTTCTTGACGGTCTTCTTGGCGGCCATGGGATTGTCCTGAAACGGAAAAATCGCAAAAAATTTGGCGCGCCGGAAACGGGGCCGGCGCGGCGGGCCGGAGTATCGGCAAAAGGCGGGTTTATGGCAAGCCGGGGAAAAGCCCGGTTTTCCGCGGCTTTAACGCCTCAATACTCGATCGTGCGAGGCTGACTGCCGTCCGGTTTGTCCTTCTTGGATTCCTCAAGGACAGTCTTGTTCGGCGCCGCCCCGAGGGTCGGGCGCATATCGTACTTGTACTTGGCGTATGGCCCGTCCTGGCGGACGTAATGCAGGAAGAGTTGCAGCTGCGTCTCGCCTTCGAACGGCTCGCGCCAATGGGTCACTTCGATGCCCTTATAAAGCAGGACATCGCCCGGCATGAGGTCGGCGGCGACCTTCTTGCCGGTGAGCGAGACGAGATTGAGCGGCCAGCTCTCCTTGCCCGATTGGGCGATGGTGGCCGAGACGCTGACCTCGCAGGAGGGCCGATCGGTATGGCGGCCGAGCGACGCGCCCTTGGCGTAGATGCGCCCGAAACTGTAGGTCGGCCAGAGCTTCGCGCCGGTTTGGATCTCGACGAAGGGCAGCAGCATCTGCATCAGGCTCTCGGCGGCATCGACGCCGAAAGCGGAATAGCCGGCGCCGACCTGCGGATCGATCTTCAAACGGCGCGCGTTATAGAGAATCTGATATTCGGTGGCGATGAAGTCGCGCAGCACCGCCGGAATGACCTGGCGGCAAATCAAATAGCCGTCGCGCGCGAATTGCTGCGCGGCGGGGCTGGATGCGGGAGCGCTGGCGACGGGACCGGTCATGGTGCCGATTTAGGCCAGAACCGGGCAGCGCGCCAGATGGATTCTAGCGTCGCGGAACCCTTTGCCCGGCCGTGGTCTTTGCGTCACTGTCGCGCATGCTCATCCGCACCCTCCTCGTCAGTTTGGTGCTCGCCGCGCCGGCCATTCCATCTCCCGCCTGGGCCGCGCCGGCGGACGACATGCTCGCCGCCGTGAACGCGGCGCGCGCCGCCCAATCGCTTAAGCCCCTGACGCGCGATGGGCGTCTCGACGCCGCGGCCTGCCGCCAAGCGAAAGACCTCGGGCGTCACGAACTGTTCGATGTCGAAAGCCTGAGCCATCGCGGCAGCGACGGCAGCGATCTCGGCCAGCGCCTGCGCGAGGCCGGCTACGTCTTTCGCACGGCGGCGGAAAATCTCGCCGCTGGCATCGCCGACCCCGCCAAGGTGGTCAGCCTATGGATGGCGAGCGACGGCCATCGCCGCAACATCCTGACCGCCGACTTTCGTGAAGCCGGCATGGCGCAAGTGCGCTCCACTCTGACGCCCGGCGGCAGCCGCGGCGGCCCGCAGGATGTCTGGGTGCTGGTGCTGGCCGCGCCGCTCGGTTCCGCCAGCGGCCCCGCGACGGCAAAAAATCCTAATGATTGCGAGGGTTAAGCCCGCCCTCGCTACCGCGCCGGCGATGTAAAAGATGACAAGAGACTCATGAGTTATTAATCTCCCGGCCCGAGAGTGCCGCTCGATCGAGCAGCCTCGCCGGCCGGGGAAGGGCTGGCTGCAAGTCCGTCAAAGGCCGACGAGGCCTTTCTTATTTTCGGGGCAGACGGACGGCCCGCAGCTTTTCGGAGGGGTAGCCTTGCCGACTCGTGTTTTCCGCGCCGCCATTCTCGCCGGCGCCGCCACCCTCGCGTTGGGCGCCGCCCTCGGCGTCGCGACGCCTGCCTCCGCGCAGAGCGCGCCGGCCAATGGCCGCGAACAGGCCGCCTTCGATGTCCGCTTCCTGCAGACCGAATTCATGGTCGCCGCGCTGTCCTGCGGCCGTCCCGACTATCAGCAGTTCTACAACACCTTCGTGACCCGCTTCGGCGCGCCGCTCAAGCGCCATGCCGATGTGCTGAAGGCCCACTTCACCCGCGAATACGGCAAGCAAGGGGCCAACAAGCTCGACAGCTTCGCGACCAAGCTGGCCAACGAAGCGTCGCTGCGCAGCATGCAGCAGGTGACCTTCTGCCAGGACACCGGCCTGGTGATGGAGCGCGTGTCGGGCATCGACGTCGCCTCGCTCGACAGCTTCTCCGCCTCTTTCGCGCGCAGCATCGAGACGGTCGCCGCCACGTCTGCCAAGACGCGCTAAAGCGCTTCGGGCCAAGACGCGCTAAAGCGCTTCGGGCCAGGACGCGCTAACGCACCTTCGCAGAGAAGCAATAAAGCCCGGCTTTGCCGGGCTTTTTCATATCCAGAGTAAGGCAAAGAAAAAGGCCCGGCATCACTGCCGGGCCTTTCTGTATCGACGCTAGGTCGAACCGTCTTAGAAGACGATTTCGACGCGGCGGTTACGCGGCTCGCGCACGCCATCGGCGGTCGGGACCAGCGGATCGCCTTCGCCCTTGGCGACGGTCGCGATGTCGTTCGCCGGGATGCCCATGCGGACCATCTCGGCCTTCACGGCATCGGCGCGACGCTGCGACAGACGCTGGTTGTACTGAGCCGAACCCGAACGGTCGGTGTGGCCGGTCAAGGTGACGCGGGTGGTGCCGGCCTGCTTGGTGTTGGCGGCGGCCTGCTCGATCACGCGACGCGCGTCGGCGGTGATGTCCGACTTGTCGAAATCGAAGAACACCTGGAACGAGCGGACCAGAGCCGGGGCCGGAGCCGGCGCGGGGGCCGGAGCCGGGGCCGGAGCGGCGACCGGGGTCGCCATCGGCGCGGCGGCCGGAGCGGCGCCGAAGGTGTAGCGGAAGCCGATCGTGATCAGATGATCGGTGTACTCGCCATCGACCGAACGGCCCGTGGAGGTGCTGAAGGACGGATCGTCGAAGGTGCTCATGTAGCGGTAGTCGGCGACGAACTTCCAGTTGTTGGCGATCGGCGCGGACACGCCGACGATGCCCTGGTAGGCCAGCTGGGTGTCGCTGTCGTCAGCGGTACCGTTGCCGCCGCCGAGCGCACCGATGTGGCGCGCATCGATCTTCGCGCCGCCGATACCGGCGCCGACGAACGGGCTGAAGCCCCAGACCGAGCCAAAGTCGTAGTAAATGTTGGCCATCAGGCTCGAGGCCTTCATCGCGCCGGTCAAGGTATCGGCGGTATTGCGACGATGCGACAATTCCAACTCAGCGCGGACGCTGTCGAAAATGCCCGTACCGACGGCGCCGTAGACGCCCCAGCCGTTGTTGAAATCGGTGCCGGTGGTGTTGCCGTTACCCGAGAAATCCGAGTCTTCGAGGAGGCTCAAGCCACCGCCGAACTGCAGGTAAAGCGGCGAGGTGTCGGCTTTCGCCATGACCGGCGCCAGAGCGAGCGTCGCCGCAATGGCAGCCGCAGTCATTCCGTACTTCATTTAAGTCTCCCCTCGTGAGGCGGGTAAATTGAGAACGCACCATCAACGGAGCGTCGTGAACTTTGGTTCCCCCGACACTCCTCTCGCCAAAACTGGGCAAGTGGGCGTGTTGCTTGAGTTTTTTACGTCTTTGCCGGCCGGAAGGAAACCGCTTCGCTGACGAATCAGCAGGGCACGTGGCGGGACTGCAACAGTTTTAAGGCGTCCCTACGCTTTTAGGCGTAGAGAAAATGGCGGATTTTTCCGGGACTTAACCGAAACAGGTAAAAAAGCCTAATCGGCGGAAGGGGTTACCGTTTCGTCGGCGGCGGCGCTCTGCGAACGGCGCTGGCGCTGGCTCTCGGTGCGGAGCTGGCCGCAGGCGGCCAGGATGTCCCGCCCGCGCGGCGTGCGGATCGGCGCCGACAGGCCCGCGTCGTTCAGAAGCTGAGCGAAGGCCGCGATCTGCTTTTTGGTCGAGCATTCGTAGGAAATACCCGGCCAGGGATTGAACGGGATCAGGTTCACCTTGGCG
This sequence comes from Alphaproteobacteria bacterium, assembly GCA_035714115.1. Taxonomy (GTDB): domain Bacteria; phylum Pseudomonadota; class Alphaproteobacteria; order SMXQ01; family SMXQ01; genus CAMAVH01. The sequence continues at coordinate 19,272 of DASTMO010000004.1, read as the reverse complement.
GGGATGCCGTCGAGAATGCGCACCAACTCGCGCGCGTCGGCCAGGCTGTCGTTCACGTCCTTCAGCATCACATATTCGAAGGTGATGCGGCGCGCGTTGTTGGCGCCGGGATATTTGCGGCAGGCGTCGAGCAGCTCGGCGATCGGATATTTGCGGTTGATCGGCACCAGCACGTCGCGCAGATCGTCGCGCACGGCATGCAGCGAGACGGCGAGATTGACGTCGAGCTCCTCGCCGCACTTCTCCATCATCGGCACGACGCCGGACGTCGAGAGCGTGATGCGCCGGCGCGATATCGAGATGCCGTCGCCGTCCATGACGATCTTCAGCGCCTTCGAGACGTTCTCGTAATTGAGCAGCGGCTCGCCCATGCCCATCATCACGATGTTCGAAATCTGCCGGTTTTCCTTGGGCGAAGGCCATTCGCCGAGATCGTCGCGCGCCGCCATCAGCTGCGTGACGATCTCGCCCGCGCCAAGGTTGCGTACCATCGTCTGTGTGCCGGTGTGGCAGAAACTGCAGGAAAGCGTGCAGCCGACCTGCGAGGAGACGCAGAGCGCGCCGCGGTCTTCCTCAGGGATGTGAACGGTCTCGATCTCCTGGCCGTCGCCGAAGCGGAACAGCCATTTGCGCGTGCCGTCCTCCGACTTGTCGGCGCGGCTCGCCTCGGGGCGCTCGAGCGTGAAATGCGTCTCCAGTTCGTCGCGCAAGCTCTTGGCCAGCGTGGTCATCTCGCCGAACGACTTGGCGCCGCGGAAATAGATCCAGTGCCACAGCTGGTTGGCGCGGAACTTCTGCACGCCGAACGGCTCAAGCTCGTCCTGCAATTCCTCACGGCTGAGGCCGATCAGGAACTTGCGGCCGTCACGCGACGGCGCGGCGACGTTGAGGGTCGGCTTGATGACGATCGGTTTGACGATCGCCTGAGAGGTGACGGGCTTGGACATGGCGCACCATATAGGGCGCGCCTGTGGAAAAGTCATCAGGAACGAAAAAGCCCGCATTTTCGCGGGCTTAGATCGTCAGGCCGCAGGCTATCGCGGCGTCAGGTCAAGCCGCAAGCTTTGGTGATCTCGCGGTAGGCGGCGGTGAAGCCGCGCAGCGAATAGGTGTCGACTGTCTTGGTGCCGCGTTCCGACAGGCCGTTCACCGACATGGTGGCGCCCTTCATCATCGCGCCGACCAGCGCCTTGTCGTCGGCCGCGCCGCGCGTCCAGGCCGCTTCGCCATTGGCGAACAGATTGAACTTGGCGTCGCCGACGCTGAGCTGCACATCCGAACCGGGCTTGAGCGGATAGCCGAACTGCACGTTCACCACGTCGCGCTCCTTGTCGGCGGGGCGATGGGTGACGAACACCAGCACATCGCCGCGTTTGACGTTGCCCGGCTCCTTCTTGGAGGGCTGGCTCGCCATGTAGCAGGTGCGCTGATTGGCGCCTTCGATGAGCTGATAAGCTTCCCAGTCGTTGAAGGTGCCGAGCACCTTCGGCGCGGCGGCCTCAGCGGAGGCGGCCGTGGCGATGAGAGCGGAAACGGCGAGAACGCGAAGCGTGACGGTCATCATCGGCGAAGTTTAACGGCCGCTGGCGGGCTTGCCAACCTTGTGCGGCCATTCCGCCGGGGCGCTGTCTTCAACAGGCTGTGAAACGGATTTATCCGGATTTCGAATGATCTGCTTGCCGTGGACATGAACCGGCGGCGGCGCGGAAGGGCCGCCCGGCGTGACCGGTCGCTCGGCATAGCGGCCGAGCGAAATCAGCCGGTCATACATGACGATGGAGCCGGCCACCGCCACATTGATGCAGAAGCTGGTCGGAATGCGGATGACATGATCGCAGCGCGCCACCAGTTCCGGCGACAGACTGCCGCGTTCGGGGCCGAGCACGTAAGCGGCGCTGCGCGGATGCCGGAACGACGGCAGCTCGACCGAATCGGCCATCAGTTCGATGCCGACGAGGGCGCAGCGATCCGGCAGGCGCAGATCATCGACACCGCCAAAATGGTAATGCGGCACTTCGGAAGCGGAGTCCGCCGTGTCGGACAGGCGCGCCTCGCCCGACGACCAGACGCCGCCGATGGTGAAGACGAAGCTCGCGCCGAACGCATGCGCCGAGCGGAACAGGGTTCCGGCGTTCATCGGCTTGCTCAAGCCTTCGACGCCCATGGCAAAATATCCTCGCATGGCGCGGAGAATGTCGCGCCGCTCCGCGGCGCGCAAGGCTGATATGCGCCGCTTCGCCTCGAGCAAGCTGTTATACGCCGCGCAGGGCCACTAACAGGCGCGCGACGATTGGCTTGGGGCGCGGCGCGCCCTACACTGGCGATCTCGCCATGACGCCCCCCTCCCCGACATCCGCGCCGCCGCCGCGCGAAGGCTTCAGCCTTTTCTCCGCCTTTCGCGCACTGCCCGGGCCGGCGCGCGGCGCGCTATGGATGTGCCTCGCCGCCGTCAGTTTCGCGGTGATGTCGGCGCTGGTGCGCTATCTATCGAAAGACATCTCGCCTCTCGAGATCGCCTTCTTCCGCAATCTGTTCGGCCTGTTGTTCCTACTGCCGACGCTGATCCAGGCCGGTTGGGCCAACCTGCGCACCAACAATTTCAAGCGCTACAGCCTGCGCGCCGTGCTCGGCCTGACCTCGATGTACACCTGGTTCGTCGGCCTCGCCTATCTGCCGCTCGCCGATGCCACGACGCTGTCCTTCATCGCGCCGATCATCGCCAGCATCTTCGCCATCATCTTTCTCGGCGAGCGCGCCGGCTGGCGGCGCTGGAGCGCCATCATGGTCGCCTTCGGCGGCGCGCTGCTCATTCTGCGGCCCGGCTTTCAGGAGATTCCGCCCGCCGCCATCCTGCTGCTGCTCGGCACCTTCGCCACCGCCGGCTCGGTCATCACGGTAAAAGTGCTGTCGCGCACCGAGCCGTCGAGCGCCATCGTCGCTTATATGGGCATCTATATGACGCCGATCTCGCTGATCCCGGCTTTGTTCGTCTGGACGACGCCGAGCTGGGAGCTATGGCCGTGGATTTTGCTGATGGGCGCGGTGGCGACGCTCGGCCAATGGGGCATGACGCAAGCCTACGCTACGACCGACGCCACCATCGTGCTGCCGTTCGACTATGTGCGTCTGCCGATGGTCGCCTTCATCGCCTATGTCATCTTCGCCGAGACGCCGGACGCTCTGACCTATCTCGGCGGCCTCATCATCGCCGCAGCCACGATCTACATCGCCCATCGCGAGTCGAAGGTCGCCAAAAAGCGAATGACCTCGGCGCCCAAGGTCGTCGCCGAAACGCCCAAAGCCGAAAACGGCTAGGTTTTATCCCGGCCTATTTGTCTCGGGCCTATTTATCTCGGGCCGGCGCGATCTCGTCGATGAAGCGCGCCAAGGTCAGATCGCGGGTGGTCACGCCCTCGACGTCATGGCTGGTCAGCACGATCTCCACCCGATTGTAGACGTTGAACCATTCGGGATGATGGTCGAGCTTCTCGGCCTGCAGGGCGACGCGCGCCATGAAAGCGAAGGCTTCGTTGAAATCGGCGAAATGGAAGGTCTTGCGGATGGCGTCGCGGTCCTCGACCTCGCTCCAGCCGTGCAGATCCTTGAGCGCGAGGCGTCGCGCCTCGCCGGTGAGCTTGCCTGTCATATATCATCTCCCCAAAAGCGCCGTGCTTGGCGCTGTGATGCGGGCGGGCTATCGTCGCGCATCATGACGGGTTCCCCAAACCAATTTCCCTTGAACGCGCCGAGCCTCGAAGACCTCGAGATTCTGGCCGGCGACGCCTTTCAGACGATCCCGGAGGAATTTCGCGGCCTGGTCGGGGACGTGGTGATCCGCGTCGAGGAGTTTCCCGACGAGGAGACCGAGCGCGAGATGGAACTGGAAAGCCCTTTCGACATTCTCGGCCTCTATCGCGGCACCGACATCGGCCATAAAGGCCTGATGGATCAGCCGCAGCATATGGACATGATCTTTCTCTACCGCCGGCCGATCCTCGATTACTGGTGCGAGACCGGCGAGGCGCTCGATCATGTGGTGCGCCATGTGCTGATCCATGAGATCGGCCATCATTTCGGCCTGAGCGACGACGATATGGAAAGAATCGAAGCGGCGGCCGACGAGGCAGGCTGAACGACTTAAGAAGAACGTCCAACCGGGGGGTAACATGGACAGCGAACAAGCGACGACGGCGCAAGCGGCGGAGACACGCGCAGAGTTCACCGGCAACGGCAGCGACTTCTTCGACATCGTGTGGCGCGGCGGCCTGCTGCAGCTCCCGACCTTCGGCTTCTATCGCTTCTGGTTCATCACCCAGGCGCGGCGCTATCTGTGGAGCCACACGCGGCTCGGCGAAGACAGCCTCGAATATACCGGCACCGCGAAGCAGATTCTGCTCGGCTTCCTGATCGCGGTCGGCATCTTGATCCCGATCTATCTCGGCTACTTCCTGATCGGCCTCGAGGCAGAGCAGGCGCAGGCCTTCGCCAGCCTGCCGCTCGTCCTCGTCTTCTACGCGCTCTTTCAATATGCGAGCTATCGCGCTCGGCGCTATCGCCTGACGCATACCAGCTTTCGCGGTCTGCGCTTCACCATGGGCGGCTCGGGCTGGGCCTATGCCGCGCGCGCTTTCGGCTGGGACCTGCTGACCTTCATCACGCTCGGCCTCGCCTTGCCGTGGCGGGCCGCAGCGCTCGAGCGCTATTGCATGAGCCACACCGCCTTCGGCAACCTGCAGGGTCGCTTCGAAGCCACCGGCGGGCAACTGTTCAAACGCGCCTGGGGCCTATGGCTGCTCTGCGTCGGCAGCTTCCTGCTGCTGATCGCCGGCTCGGGGGCGAGCATCTACTCCGCCATGATGCAAGCGGGCGGCGGCAAGGCGACCTTGCCGCCCGGCGCGGCATTGATTCCGGCGCTGACCTTCCTCCTGTTCGCTCTCTATGGCCTCGTCGTTTGGCCGCTATTCAAGGCCGTGCAGCTGCGCTGGCGCATCGGCGGCTGGCGCATCGGCGACGTCGCCTTCGCCAGCGATCTGCACAAAGGCCCGATCGTCGGCGCTTATTTCAAAGGCGCGCTCGCCATCTTCCTTCTCTCACTGCTGTTCGCTTTGGCCGTCGGCGTTTATGGCTGGGCGCTCGGTCCGACAATGACGGAATTGAATGTCGGGCAGGTGGCGCTGTCCTTCTTCGCCGGTGCCGCCGCGATCTACCTGCTGTTCCTCGTCTGCTGCAACATGGTCCTGTCGCGCTTCGTCACCTACAACGTCTGGGCCTCGGTCGCTGCATCGGCGACGCTGTCGGGCCTCGCGGCGCTCGAAGCGGCGGCGGCGTCCTCGATGGCTGCCGATCAGATGGGCGACGGCATCGCCGACGCCTTCGACTTCGGCGGCATCGGCATTTGATGGAGAGAGCGCGCGCCGCCTATTACGACGGCGCGACCGCGCGGCGGCGTTCGGTGCAGCTGGCGTTCGAGAATGACGCGCTCCTCATCAGCGAGAACGACCAGCCTCTGGCGCGCTGGCTTTATGGCGAACTGGCGCGCCACGATGACGGGCGCCACGGAGGCCAAAGCGTGCTGCGGCTCGGCGCGAGAAGCGCGGCCGAGCTGGCGCGCCTGGAGATCGCGGACGAGGCGGCAATCGCCGAAATTCTACGCCGCGCGCCGGAGCTCGGACGGCAATCGCGCCGCCTGACGCTCGAAGCCTTGCGCATCGTCGGCTGGTCGATCGCCGCCGCCGCATCGCTGATCGCCAGCGCCTGGCTGCTGATGCCGCTGATCGCCGAACGGCTCGCGCCCCTCGTGCCGGTCAGCGCGGAGATGCGCCTCGGCGAGGTGGCGAACCGCCAGATCCGCACTATCTTCAGCGGCAAGACTTGCGAAGCCGCCGCCGGCAGCGCCGCCTTGTCGCTACTGACCGAGCGCCTCAACAGCGCCGCCGATTTGCCCATGCCGATCACCGTGCAAGTCATCAACCACCCGTCGACCAACGCCCTGACGCTGCCGGGCGGGCGCATCTATATCCTGAGCGGCCTGTTGCCCACCGTGGCCAGCGCCGACGAGCTGGCCGGCATCCTGGCGCACGAGATGGGCCACGTCGCCCACCGCGACGTGATGCGCAAGCTGATCCAGACCGGCGGCACGTCCTTCCTGCTCGGCCTGCTGTTCGGCGATGTGAGCGGCGGTGGCGCCGTCATCATCGGCGTGCGGATGCTGATCGACAGCAGTTATTCGCGCGACGTGGAAAGCGACGCCGATGCCTTCGCCGCACGCAGCATGACGACGCTCGGCCGTCCGGCGCAGCCGCTCGGCGATTGGCTGTGGCGGCTCGGCCAAAAGGACGGCGCCAGCGCGCTCGACATCTTCCGCAGCCATCCGCAACCGAACGAACGCGCGGCAGCGCTGCGCGAGATCGGCCTCAACCGTCTCGGACCGCCGCTGCTCGACGAGGCGCAGTTCAAGGCATTGAAGGCGATCTGCAGCTAAGGCTTGAGCAGCTTCTGCACACGGGCACGCATTTCCGGCACCACTTCGGCTTCGAACCAGGCATGCTTGCGCAGCCACAGGCGATTGCGCGGGCTCGGATGCGGCAAGGGAATGAACTCCGGCAGGAACTCGCGCCAACGCGACACCGTCTCGGCCAAGGTCTTGCCGCGCCGCTGCCCGAGGTAATAAGCCTGGGCGTGCGCGCCGCAGAGCAGCGTCAGGCCGAGGTTCGGCATCAGCGCGCGCAGCGGCGGATGCCAGAGCGGCGCGCATTCGGGGCGCGGCGGCGCGTCGCCGCCGCCGCTGCGCCCAGGGTAGCAAAGTCCTGCCGGCACGATGGCGATGCGCGCCTCGTCGTAGAATCTTTCACGATCCAGCCCGAGCCAATCGCGCAGGCGGTCGCCCGAGGGGTCGTTCCATGGAATGCCGGTGGCATGGACCTTGGTGCCGGGCGCCTGGCCGACGATCAAGAGACGCGCGCTGACCGAAGCGCGCAGCACCGGCTGCGGGCCGAGCGGCAGATGCGCCTCGCAGACGCGGCAATCGCGCACTTTCTTCAAAAGCGCGGCGAGCTTGCGCGGATTGGCGGCGGCAGAGGCGGGCATGGCGAGAAGATGGCGCGACGCCGCTTGTTTTTCCAGGGCGCGTTTTGCTAGACCGTCTGCATGAGCAAACCCGTCTCTGTCCTCTTCGTCTGCATGGGCAACATCTGCCGTTCGCCGACCGCCGAAGGCGTCTTTCGCGACATCGTCGCCACAGCGGGCCTGAGCGCGGCGATTCGCACCGATTCGGCCGGAACTCACGATTACCATATCGGCGAGCCGCCCGATCCGCGCAGCATCAAGGCTGCCGCGGCGCGCGGCATCGATATTTCCGATTTGCGCGCCCGCCAAGTGACGCGCGCGGATTTCAGCCGCTTCGACTATGTGCTGGCGATGGACGCGCAGAACCATCAGGCCTTGGTGCGCCTGTGCAAGGCCGACGCGCGCGACTGCGTGAGGATGTTTCTCGATTTCGCTTCTGAGACGAAGACGCGCGAGGTGCCCGATCCCTATTACGGCGGGCCGGACGGCTTCGAGCAGGTGCTCGATCTCTGCGAGGCGGCCTCGCAAGGCCTGCTCGCGCATGTGAAAGCGCGGCTCTAGCCGAGCCGATAATCCGCTTCCGGCGCGTAATGCGCGCCCTCCGATGTCAGATGGCTGGAGAACAGCGTGAACTGCTCCGCCATGAACGGCTCGGCGCGAAACAGATTGTGCTCGGCGATGAATCCGGCGACGCGCGCTTCGTCCGGCCGATGCAGCCGCGCCAGCGTGACATGGGGCGTGTAGCGCTTCTCGTCGGTCGGATAGCCGGCGCGCGTCAGCGCCTGATCGATGCGCTTTTGCAGAGCCATCAGCGCTTCGCTTTTCTCGACCCCGGCCCAGAGCGAGATCGGCTCGTGCCCGCGCGAAAAACTGTCCATTCCCGTGAGCGACAAAGCGAAGGGCTTGCCGGACACCTCGGCCAGCGTCTCGTCGATGTCGGCTATGCGGTTTTCCGGCACCTCGCCGATGAAGCGCAGGGTGACATGGAAATTTTCGGGATCGACCCAGTTCGCGCCGGGCACGCCGCCCTGCATGCCGGCAAGCGCCTCGCGCAAGTCCTCGGGCGCTCGAGAGCGACGAACAGGCGAATCATTTCTTCACGGCAGCTAGAAGCTTTTCTACCGCCGGCAGGATGCGATCGACGATCACGGCGACGCCCTTGGCGTTCGGATGCATGCCGTCCGCCTGATTGAGACCCTTCTCGGCGGCGACGCCGTCGAGGAAGAAGGGATAGAGCGCGACGCCATGCGTCTTCGCCAAGCTCGGATAGATCGCGTTGAACTCCTTGCCGTAAGCGGCGCCGAGATTGGGCGGCGCGAGCATGCCGGCGAGCAGCGTCGGGACGGCCTTGGCCTTGAGCCCGGCGAGGATGGCGTCGAGATTTTCAGCCGTCGATTTCGGCTCGATGCCGCGCAGCCCGTCATTGGCGCCGAGCTCGACGATCGCCGCCTGCGGATTGTCGGCGAGCGACCAATCGAGCCGCGCGCGCCCGCCGGCCGAGGTATCGCCCGACACGCCGGCATTGATCACGTTTACGTTATGGCCCTTCGCGCGTAACGCCCGTTCCAGCTGCGCCGGAAAGGCGTCGTTGGCCGGCAGGCCGTAGCCGGCGGACAGGCTGTCGCCCAATACCAATAGGCGAATCGCGCCTTCTGCAGGAGGGACGGCTTGCGCGTTGAGCGACGCGGGCGCGCTCACGAAGAACGCGCCGGCAAGCAGCAAAAGCACGGCCAATGCGTTGAAACGCTTGGCCCAGCCCCCATATCGCCGCAAAGTAGCCTGCATAATCAGCCTCTCCGTAAAGCCTTTCGTCATAGATGAGCGAAGATGACCAGCTCCGCAAGTCCACAGCCTATTATCCGTCTTGAAGGCGTCGAACTGACGCTGCCGAGCGCCGCCGGCATGGTGAACATTTTGCGCGGCATCGATCTCGCCGTGCAGCCGGGCGAGAGCGTCGGCGTCGTCGGCCCCTCCGGTTCAGGCAAGTCCACCATGGTGATGATCATGGCCGGACTGGAGCGCGCCACCAAAGGGCGCGTCACGGTGGGCGGCGCGGATTATGCGGCGATGAACGAAGACGAGCTGGCGCTGTTTCGGCGCAACAATATCGGCATCGTCTTTCAGTCCTTTCATCTCGTGCCGGCGATGACCGCGCTGGAGAACGTCGCCATTCCCTTGGAGCTGGCCGGCGAGCGCGACGCCTTCGAGCGCGCCGCGGCGGAACTGCAGAACGTCGGCCTCGGCCATCGCCTGACCCATTATCCCTCGCAGATGTCGGGCGGCGAACAGCAGCGCGTGGCTTTGGCGCGCGCCTTCGCCACCCAGCCGAAACTGATCCTCGCCGACGAGCCGACCGGCAATCTCGACGGCGCCAACGGCCGCGCCGTCGTCGATCTTCTATTCGGCGCGCAAGCGCGCCTCGGCACCACGCTGGTGCTGATCACCCATGACGCCGCGCTGGCGGAACATTGTCACCGCGTCCTGCGCATGGAAGACGGCAAGATCGCCGGCGAATCCGCTGGCACGGCGCAGTACCAAGCCGCGCAATGAGCAGCTTCAAAGATCCCGCGAGCTGGAGCCTGGCCTTCAAGCTGGCGCGTCGCGAACTGCGCGGCGGTTTCACCGGTTTCCGCCTGATGATGGCTTGCCTGGCGCTCGGCGTCGCCGCCATCGCCGGCATCGGCTCCTTCTCCGCCACCATCGGCGAAAGCTTGCAGAACGACGCGCGCGCCCTGCTCGGCGGCGATGTCGAGCTGCGCCTGACCCATCAGAAGGCGACGGTGGACCAGCGCGCCTATCTCGACAAGGAAGGCCCGGTCTCCGCCATCGCCACCATGCGCGCCATGGCCGCGACCATAGGTGAGACGCCGCAGCGCCGCTTGGTCGAATTGAAAGCTGTCGATAACGCCTATCCGCTTTACGGCGAAGCCAAACTCGACGGCCAGATGACGCTCGATCAGGCGCTCGCGCAGGAAACGCGTGACGGCGAAACCATTTACGGCGCGGTGGCGCAGCCCGATCTCTTCACGCTGCTGAAAATCCAGCCCGGCGCGCTGGTGCAGGTCGGCGAGGCCAAGTTCGTCTTGCGCGCGCAACTGCTGCGCGAGCCCGACGCAGCGGGTGACGTGTTCAAGCTCGGGCCGTCCTTCATCACCAGCGAAGCGGGCCTGACGGCAAGCAAACTGGAGCAGCCCGGCAGCCTGATCCGCTACGAATATCGCGTGGCGCTGCCGGCCGGTATCGACCTCGCCGCTTGGTCGAAGCGCATCACCGACGCCTTCCCGGACGCCGCCTGGCGCATCCGCACGCTCGACGAAGGCGCGCCCGGCATCGGTCAGCAGCTGGATCGTTTGAATCTGTTCTTCACGCTGATCGGCCTGACCGCCTTGCTGGTCGGCGGCATCGGCGTCGCCAATGCGGTCAAAAGCTATCTCGACGGCAAAACCGCCACCATCGCCACCTTCAAATGCCTCGGCGCGCCGGCCGGCCTGATCTTCCGCGTCTATTTGTTACAGATCATGGTCATGGCGCTCGGCGGCATCGCCATCGGCCTGCTGTTCGGCGCAGTGCTGCCGGCCGCCGGGCTCAATGCCGTGCGCGACGGCCTCGGGCTCGACGTGCATTTCGGCCTGCACGCGCAACCGCTGATCCTGGCCGCCGCCTACGGCATTCTCACCGCGCTTACTTTCGCGCTGTGGCCGCTAGCGCGCGCACGCGAAGTGCCCGCCGCCCATCTGTTTCGCGATCTGGTCAGCCCTGACCGGGTCTGGCCGCGCGCCGAGCTGATCGCTGCCACCGCCGTCGCGGCCCTTTCGCTCGCCGCGCTCGCCTTCTTCACCGCGAGCCAGAAGAATTTCGCGGCCTGGTTCATCCTCGGCGCTATCGTCACGCTTCTGGTGTTCCGCGGCCTCGCCAGCGTCATCACCCGCGCCTCGCGCGGCCTCGGCCACCGGTTGACCGGCGCCAGCACGCGCCTGCCGCTCTTGAATTTCGCGCTCGCCAATCTGCACCGGCCCGGCTCGCCGGCCGGCATCATCCTGCTCTCCTTCGGCATCGGCCTGACGGTCTTCGTCACCCTCATGCAGATAGAGGGCAATCTCAACGCGCAGATCAGCGAACGCCTGCCCGCTGAAGCGCCCTCCTACTTCTTCGTCGACATCCAACCGACCCAGGTCGAGGAGTTCGAGCGCATCGTCTCGACCGCGCCGGGCGTCACTGGCCATCAGCGCATGCCGTCACTCCGCGCGCGCATCGTCGCCATCAAAGGCGTCGAGGTCGATGAGAACAATGTCGCGCCCGAAGCGCGCTGGGCCGTGCGCTCCGATCGCGGCCTGACCTATGCCGCGCGCCCACCCGAGGGCAGCAAGATCGTCGGCGGGCAATGGTGGGCCGCCGACTATAAAGGCCCGCCGATCATCTCGTTCGACGCGCGCGTGGCACAGGGCATGGGCATCGGCGTCGGCGACACGCTGACCTTCGACATCCTGGGGCGGCGCATCACCGCGACCATCGCCAACCTGCGCGAGATCAACTACCAGACGCTTGGCCTCAACTTCGCGATCATCTTCGCGCCAGGCGTGCTCGAAGGCGCGCCGCAGACGCATCTCTCCACCGTCAGCGCCGCGCCGGGCGCGGACGATGCGGTGCGCGAGGCGGTGCTGTCGCGCTTCCCGAACGTGACCGCCATCAACGTCAAAGACGCGCTCGCCACCGCCGCCGAGGCCTTCGGCAAAATCGCCGACGCGGCGCGCGCCCTGGCCAGCCTCGCGCTGATCGCCGGCGTGCTGGTGCTGGCCGGCGCCATCGCCGCCGGACGGCGCGCGCGCATCTATGACGCCGTGGTGCTCAAAGTGCTGGGCGCGACACGCAAGAACCTGCTCGGCGCCTATATCGTCGAATATGCCGCCATCGGCTTGGCCGCCTCGGTCATCGCCGGCGCGCTCGGCACCCTCGCCGGTTGGCTGATCGTCACCCAGATCATGCGCGCCGAATGGGTGTTCCTGCCCGGCACGCTCATCGGCACCGCGCTGGTCTGCACCCTCGCCGTCGTCGCCTTCGGCTTCGTCGGCACATGGCGGGCGCTCGGCCAGAAAGCCTCGCCGATCCTGCGGGCTAGATAAGCCCGCAGTTTGTCCTTTAACCGCTCCGCGGTCCGGGCGAGCTAGATAGAGCGGTTACCAATCCTTCGCGCCGCAACATCTGGCCGTTCACGCGATTGTCAGGCACCGCGGAACGATTCCTTTTCAAAATCATAGGCTTGCGAGCAATCCGTAGCGCCGCCGCCGGTCCGGTTTCCGTTGAAAAACCGCGCCGCCATGCGCATATTTGCCGCTGAGCGAACGCCTCTTCGCGTTCACCCGTTCTCAACGAGGGACCGAGATGACCACTCCCACCCCCGACAAGCGCTACATGAGCCGCACTGAAGCTCAGGCCGCCGACATCGACGTCGGCCTGCGCCAGTACATGCTCAGCATCTACAACTACATGGCCTCCGGCGTCGCCCTGACCGGCATCGTCGCCTATGCCGTCGCCGCCACCCCGGCCGTGTTCAACGCCATTTTCGGCACCCCGCTGATGTGGGTGGTGATGCTGGCCCCGCTCGGCCTCGCCCTGTTCTTCGGCATGCGCATCCAGCATATGAGCGCCGCCGCCGCCCAGGGCGTGTTCTGGCTGTTCGCCGGCATCATGGGCCTGTCGCTCGCGACGATCTTCGTCGTCTTCACCGGCGAGAGCATCGCGCGCGTGTTCTTCATCACCGCCGCCACCTTCGGCGCCATGAGCCTCTACGGCTACACGACGAAGCGCGACCTGTCGGGCATGGGCTCATTCCTGATGATGGGCCTGATCGGCGTGGTGATCGCCTCGCTGGTCAACCTGTTCATCGGCTCCAGCGCCCTGCAGTTCGCCATCAGCGTGATCGGCGTGCTGGTGTTCGTCGGCCTGACCGCCTACGACACCCAGCAGATCAAGGAAATGTACTGGGAAGCCGACGACGAAGAGACCTACAAGAAGAAGTCGATCATGGGCGCGCTGCGCCTGTACATGGACTTCATCAACCTCTTCATGCTGCTGCTGCAGCTGTTTGGTCAGCGCCGCGAATAGTTGCAGCTCGACATACGAAACGAAAAGCCGGATGCGCAAGCATCCGGCTTTTTTCATGCCCATCGCTCGGTTAAGGTCTCCCCCAATAAAAAACCAGGGAGACGACCATGACCTTGTCCGCGCGCATCGATGCGCCGCCGCCGCGCATTCCGGCCCATCTCGAACCGCTGCTGCTCGCCGAAGCGCCGCGCTTCTCCGCCGCCGAGCTCAAGCGCCGGCGCGAGGCGCTCGCCGCCGCGCTGAAAGAGGCCGGCGCGAGCCATGCCCTCTTGATGGGCGGCGACAAGCGCGGCTCGGCGCTGCAATGGCTCACCGGCTGGCCCGCCAACACCAACAGCAACTTCGCCATCTTCACGCCCGGCGAGCGTGATGTCCTGCTCGTGCCCTATCCCAACCATGTGGCGCAGGCCCAAGTGCTGGCGCCCGATTGCGAGGTGATCTGGCGGGCCGAAGGCTCGACCAATGTCGCCATGGACATCCTGGAAAAGCGCGGCGTGAAAGGTGCCAAGATCGGCATCGTCGGCAATTGCTCGGTCGGCTTCATCGAGCGCATCGCCAAGCTCGGCGCGACGGCGGTCGATCTGTCGCGCAGCTACGCCAAGATCCGCCTCGCCAAATCCGATGAGGAGATCGACTGGCTGCGCATCGGCTGCGCGCTGACCGATCTCGGCCTCGAAAGTCTCGCCGACAACGTCAAGCCCGGCATGAACGAGCATGAATTGCAGGCCTTGATCGAACGCGGCTATCTGCCCTGGGGCGGGCTGACGCAAATCCATTTCCTCGGCCTGACCTCCATGGCCAATCCCGATTGCTGCGTGCCGTCGCAATTGCCGCGCAACCGCGCGGTGAAGCCCGGCGACATCATCTTCACCGAGATCGCCGCCAACTTCTGGTCCTATCCCGGCCAGGTGCTGCGCAGCTTCACGGTCGAGGCCGAGCCGACGCCGCTCTATCGCGAGCTGCACGATGTCGCCGACGAAATGCTCGCCGCGGTGACGAAAGTGCTGAAGCCCGGCGCGACCGCCAAGGACGTGCTCGACGCCGCCGACTGCATCAAGAAAACCCCCTTCACGATCTGCGACGATCTGGTGCACGGCTATGTCGGCGGCTATCTGCCGCCGATCATCGGCACGCACGAGCGCCCGTCAGGCCCGGTGCCGGACTTGGTGTTCAAGGAGAACATGACGATGGTCGTGCAGCCTTCGGTGATGACGCGCGACGCCAAGGCCGGCGTGCAAACCGGCGAGCTTTATCGCATCACCAAGACGGGATGCGAATCCCTGCACAGCGCGAAACCGGGATTCCGCCGAATCGGCTGAAGCTATTTGACGAGCTGCTTTTCCATCTCGGCGGCCATCACCTCGGGCGATGCGCCGGCGCGAAAGACGCTGCGCAGCTTGCCGTCCGGCCCCATGAGATAGACGAACGACGTGTGGTCCATCACGTAATTGCCGTCGGCATCGACCGGGCCTTTGGCGTAATAGACGCGATAGGCCTTGGCGGCAGCGGCAACCTGTTCGTCCGAGCCGCTGAGGCCGACGAGGCGCGGATGGAACGAGGCGACGTAGCTTTTCAGCTGCGCCGGGGTGTCGCGCGCCGGATCGACACTGATCAGGATGGGCTGCACCATGTCGCCGGGGCTGCCGAGATCATCGATGGCGGTGGCCATCGCCTGCAGCTCGGTCGGGCAAACGTCCGGACAGAAGGTGAAGCCGAAATAGATCAGCATGAATTTGCCGGCGAAGCTGGCGTCGGTGACGGTCTTGCCGTCCTGATCGACGAGCTGGAACGGCCCGCCAAGCTCGGAGCCCGGCGGCAAGCGCACCAAGCCGGCCGCTTGCGGTACATCGCCGCCAGCAGGACGGGTCACGGCCACCGGGCCTGAGGCCGGTGGGCGCAGCCAAAGCAGCAATCCGGCGACGACGAGCGCGAGGGCGAAGGCGGCGAGGCCGATGAGGAGCAGGCGGCGAGCGCCAGATGCGGGGGGCTTGATCATGCCCCTGCTTTAACGCCCGGCGCGGCGCGGCGCAACCCAAGCGCGGTCACGTCATCGCGATAGGATGGGGCGATAGGGCCGGACGATAGGACGAGGCCTCGTCGCGCGCCAAGTGATTGGCTATGCTGGCTGCATCTGTCTCGATTGCGAGTGCGCGAATGACCACTGCCGACGACGGCTCCAAGCCGACCGACTCCTTCACCCCGAAACCGATGGAAGGCTCGCCCGAGCAAAAGCCGCGCAAGCCGGTCAGCCCCCATGGCGCGGCCTGGAGCAATCTCGATTTCATGGGCAGCCCGGAGGCGCGCACGCTGCGCATCCTCGCCGAGTATCTCGAGCCGGAGAAGCGCTTTCGCGATCAGGATATCAAGGACACCATCGTCTTCTTCGGCTCGGCGCGCATTCTGTCGCGCGAGCAGGCCGAAGCGGCGATGGCGGCGGCGCGCGCCGGCCTCGACACCAACGAGGACGAGGAGACGCAAGCCGAGCGCATGGAACGCGCCGAATTGGCGCTGAGCATGTCGCGCTATTACGAAGACACACGCGAACTGTCGCGCAAGCTGACGCTCTGGTCGAAATCGCTGGCGCCGACCGGCAAAGGCCGGCGCTTCGTCGTTTGCTCCGGCGGCGGCCCCGGCATTATGGAAGCGGCGAACCGCGGCGCCTCCGAAGCCAAGGGCATGAACATCGGCCTCAACATCGAGTTGCCGTTCGAGCAGAAGCCCAACCCCTTCATCACCCACAGCCTGAATCTCGATTTCCATTATTTCTTCATGCGTAAATTCTGGTTCGCTTATCTCGCCAAGGCGATGATCTGCATGCCGGGCGGCTTCGGCACCTTCGACGAGCTGACCGAGATTCTGACGCTAATTCAGACGCTGAAAATCAAGAAGAAGATGCCGATCGTGCTGTTCGGCACCGAATTCTGGCGCGAGGTCATCAATTTCAACGCCCTGGTGAAATACGGCACTATCGCGCGGCGCGACCTGGATTTGATGTACCGCACCGATTCGGTCGAGGACGCCTACGAACATGTGACGAGCGAACTGACCCGGCTCTATCTCGACGACACCGCTGCCACTATGTAGGCGCGACCATGTAGGTCGCCCCCCTGTAGGTGGAAAATACACAGATTTTTAACGGTATTTTACGCGACCTACCGCTTAAGGATGGATAGTCCGGCGGGCCGATTCGGCGCAACTCTTGAGCGAAATGCGCGGCGCATTTTAACCAACCGCGCGCATCGCCGGGGGCATACCGACATTCGGCCTGCCAGGCACGCCTCACGTGCCCGCTAACGCTCATGCGCCCGACGTTGCGCCGCAACGCACGAGACGACGAACGGTCATGGCGACGGCGGAAGCACAGATGGCAACGGCGGCGGCGGCGCCCGCCATCGCCGCGGCGCAAGGCGCGGGCCCGGCCTTGGCGCGCCGGCTCGTCGGCAATCCCGACCATTATCCGCATTTGACCAAGGGACGCAGCCGCGGCTCGGTGCAGATCTTCGATCTTGAACCGCTGCGCCAGGCGCTCGGCGGCAGCTGGGCGACCTACGGCGAATTGATCCACGGCATCGCGGTGCGCGTGCTGTCGCGCCATCTCGGCGGCGCTTACGAGCATGAGCGCGTCGCCGAGCGCTATATCGTGCAATTCGACGACCTTGCCGAGCCGGAAGCGCGCGAACGCATGCTGCGCATCGCCAACGGCTTTGCCGAATTCCTCTTCGGCAACGCCAAGGCGCTCGACCCCGACCGCAATTGGGGCGGCAAGCGCAAGAAGAAGCGCAGCTGGATGGCGCGGTTCAGCGACAAACTCATGGACGGCGTGATCCGCATGGCGCGCGTGGTCGGCACCATCATGGCCGTGCGCGATCGCACTGAGGCCAAGCCGCAGTCGGCGAAAAAAGCGAATGCCACGCTGCGGGGCGGCCAGATGGATCTCGGCGCGCCAACCGCGCCGATGCCGCAATTCGCCGCGCCGCCGCCGCGCGCCGATGCCGGCAATCTACGCGGCGCGGCGCCCTTGGTCAGCGCCAGCGAAAGCGCCCCCGCCCCGGTCGATCCCGGTTGGCAGGAAAGCAAGAAGCCGGTCGTTCGGCGCGGCGTGTTCAATGCCGCTGCGAAGATCGAGAAGGACGCGCCGCGCACCAAAGCTGCGGGCAGCGCGCAGGACGCCGCCGAAAAGGAGCTCGCCAAGCGCGCCGCCGAAAGCGAAGACGCCGTGCTGGCCGACGTCGCCAAGCCTACGCCAAGCGCGAAAGCAGCGCCGGCCGCGCCCGCCGCCAAGCCGGCCAAGCCGACGGAAATCACGGTGGACAAGCTCGGCTTCGTCCATCGCCCGATGTGGAGCGTGCGCACCAACATGCTTGCCGTTTCCGCCTGCTATGCGGCGGGCAAGCTGCCGAGCGGCGAACTGGCGCTCGGCGAGTCGGTGTTGCCGCGGGCCGCGACGCTCGAAGTGATCGAAACTGTCGATCGAGGCGCGCTCGATCATGTTCTGGTCGATTGCCGCTCAGGGCTCGAAAGCGGACGCGGCGCGATCATCGCCGTGCCGTTGCATTACGAGACGCTCGCCGACCGCGAGAGGCGCGCCGCTTATCTCGCGGCCTGCCGCGAGCTGCCGGCAGCGGCGCGCAAGCGCCTCATCTTCGTCTGCCGCAACATCGACCGCGAACCCGATCAAAGCGCGCTGATCGCCAATCTGTCGCTGCTCAAGCCCTATGCCACCATGCTGATGGGCGTGCTGTCGCCGCGCAGCGCGAGCTTCGCCTTGTGCAAGCGCGCCGGGCTCGGCAGCGTCGCGCTCGATCTCGCCGACGCGCCGGGCAGCGAAAAGCAGCAGATCGAGACGCTGCAGCAATTCGCCCAAGGCGCCAACCAGAACGGCTTGCGCGCCGCCGCCTGCAACCTTGGCAGCCTGAGCCTCGCCGCCGCCGCCGTTCAAGCCGGTTACGATTTCATCGAAGGCGGCATCCTGCAGCATCAGGCGCAGCCGACCGACGTGCGCCCGTTCACGCTCGAAGACCTCTATCTGCAATATGCCGTCGGCGAGCGCGCGCGGGTGAACCCGGGCCGCCTGCTCGATCCGGCGCCGCTGGACGCCGCGAGCGCCGCTCCCGCCGCCTGAGCCAGCTTTCACCGCATCGTGATGCCGCGAGCGAAGGGCTTGGGCCGGGCCGCCTTGCGCCTGCGCCGAGGCCTTGGCACTATTTGCCATCGCACGCCCGGCCGGCCGTAAAGCCATAATCATAAGTTCCGCAGTTCCGCCCGCGCGCCATTCAACGCCGCCTCCATGGAAGACCTTTGACGGAGAAGAACCGATGAACCGCTTCGCCCGCCGCCAGATGACCGCTCTCGCTATTGCCGCGAGCTTGGTGAGCTTGCCCGCTTTCGCGCAGGAAGTGCGCCTCGACGTGCCCTATGTGCCGACCTCGCAGGCCACGGTCGACGAAATGCTGAAGATGGCCAACGTCACCGCCAAGGATTACGTCGTCGACCTCGGCTCGGGCGACGGCCGCATCGTCGTCTCCGCCGCCAAGCTCGGCGCCACCGCCATGGGCGTCGACATCAATCCGCAGCGCATCAAGGAAAGCCACGCCAACGCCCAGGCCGCCGGCGTGACCGACAAGGTGAAATTCTTCCAGCAGGATCTGTTCCAGACCAAGTTCTCGGACGCCACCGTGCTGACCATGTATCTGCTGCCGAGCGTGAACCTGCGCCTGCGCCCGACGATTCTGAACGAGCTCAAGCCCGGCACCCGCGTGGTCAGCCACGACTTCGACATGGGCGATTGGAAGCCGGATCAGCAGAAGGATCTCGGCACCGACGAGATTTACTTCTGGATCGTGCCGGCCAAGGTCGAAGGCAGCTGGACGGCCAAGATCGGCAACGACAGCTACAAGCTCGATCTGACGCAGAAATTCCAGGAGGCCAGCGGCACCGCCACGATGGGCGGCAAGGCCGCCAAGATCGAGAACGGCCGCCTCAACGGCGAGACCTTCACCTTCGAACTGGTCGACGGCTCCAGCCGCAAGCTGATGAGCGGCAAGGTTTCGGGCAACAGCATCAACGGCGACGGCTGGTCCGCCACGAAGGGCTGAGCCCTTTCCG
>DASTMO010000003.1:0-2974 GCA_035714115.1 Alphaproteobacteria bacterium | reverse complement strand
ACATCACTTCCGAAGCGATGAACAGCGCCATGCCGTAACGCAGGCCGATCTGCACGACCGTGGTGTGGAAGCCGCCGAACTCGCCCTCGCGGACGACGTCGCGCCACCACATGGCCATGACGAAGATCACCGACGCGAAGCCGACGATCATCAGCCACGGGCCTTCCTTGTGCATGAACAGCACGGCGCCGACGGCGAGCACGCCGGCCGCGATCGAGCCGAGCAACGGCCACGGGCTGGGATCGACCAGGTGATACGGATGTTTCGGTGCGTCGTGGCTCGTGCTCATGTCGCGGTCCCTATTTTCGTTACGCGCTTGATCAGTTGAGGGTGCTGGTAGAGGGCGTCGGCACCGCCGCGGTGTCGCGGCTCGCCGGCTTCTCGACCGGGAAGAAGGTGTAGGAAAGCGTGATGTCGGTCACGTCGTCCATATTGCGGTCCTGCGCCATGCGAGGATCGACGAAGAAGGTGACCGGCATGTCGATCGACTGGCCCGGCTCGAGACGCTGCTCGGTGAAGCAGAAGCAGGCGATCTTGTTGAAATACTGGCCGGCCTTGTCAGGCGTGACGTTGAAGGTCGCCATGCCGACGACCGGCTGGCTCGACGCGTTGGTCGCGCGATAGAAGGCCAGCGCCTCTTCGCCGACCTTGAGCGTCACGTCGCGCTGCACCGGCTGGAACTTCCAGGCCAGCGCCGGCGCGACATCGGCGTTCAGGCGCACGGTGACGGTGCGGTCGAGAATCTCGTGCGGCGCCGCTTCGGCGCGCTGTGTCGTGCCGCCGAAGCCGGTGACCTGGCAGAAGATGCGATAGAGCGGCACAGCGGCATAGCTCATGCCGAGCATGCCGGCGACGATGCCGGTGGCCACGAAAGCGGTGATCTTGTTGCGACGAGAGGGCGCGCTCATGCGGCGCCTCCCGCGATCTTCACGATGGTGACGGCATAGAACAGCGCGACGAGCCCCACCAGGACGGCGAGCAGCGCCAGGTTGCGCTTGCGCTGGTTCTTATCCTTGGGCGCCATCACAGGTGCAGGCTCCAGGCGGCGGCGGCGGGCGCGAGACCGAGCAGCGAATCGGCGACCACCGCGCACAGCAGCAGGAAGAGATAGAGGATCGAATAGCCGAACAGGCGGCGCGCGCTCTTCTCGCTGGCGTCAAACTGAACCGCGACGGCGCAGGCGAGGAAGATCGCGCCGAGCGCGGCGGCCGAGATGCCGTAGAGCGCGCCGGTCAGATCGAGCGCCCAAGGCGCCAGAGTCAACGGCGCGAGCAGCAGCGAATAGAGGAGAATCTGGCGCTTGGTGGCCTTCGGGCCGGCGACGACCGGCAGCATCGGCACGCCGGCGCGCGCGTAATCGCCCGAACGGTAGAGCGCCAGCGCCCAGAAGTGCGGCGGCGTCCACATGAAGATGATGGCGAACAGCAGGACCGGCAGCAGCGCGACGTCGCCGGTGACGGCGGCCCAGCCGATCATCGGCGGGAAAGCGCCGGCGGCGCCGCCGATGACGATGTTCTGCGGCGTGCGGCGCTTGAGCCAGACGGTGTAGACGAAGACGTAGAAGGCCTCGGCCATCGCCAGCAGCACGGCGGCGGTCCAATTGACGATCAAGCCCATCAGGACGACGGCGGCGACCGCGAGGGTGACGCCGAAGGCGATGGCGGTGCCCGGCATCATGCGGCCGGCGGGCAGCGGACGATTTTTGGTGCGGCCCATCAGTGCGTCAATGTCGCGCTCGTACCACATGTTGATGGCGCCCGACGCGCCCGAACCGATGGCGATGCAGAAGATGGCGACGGCGGCGAGCAGCGGATGCAGTTCGCCCGGCGCGATCAGCAGGCCCGCGAGGCCGCTGAACACCACCAGAGACATGACGCGCGGCTTCAGCAGCGCGACGAAATCCGACACGCGCGGCGAATCAGCCCCGGCTTGATAAGCCGGCGCGCCATCGCGCATCTGCAGGGCGGCGTCGCTCACGGTGTGATCCTTACTCTCTCAAGCGGGCTCGTTGAAGCGGTCAGCGGCTCCGCCCTTTCGGGGGAGCCGCCTGGGTCGTCAGAGCCTTAGTGGTGCTTGGCCGGCTCGATCTTGGGAACTTCCTCGAAGGTGTGGAACGGCGGCGGAGACGGCACCGTCCATTCCAGCGTCGTCGCGCCCTCGCCCCACGGGTTGGCCGGCACCTTGGCGCCCGAGCTCAACGTGCGGAAGACGAGGAACAGGAAGACCAGGACGCTGACGCCGGAGATGTACGAGCCGATCGAGGCGACGTAGTTCCAGCCGTGGAAGGCGTCCGGATAGTCCGGGATGCGGCGCGGCATGCCCTGCAGGCCGAGGAAGTGCATCGGGAAGAACGTCAGGTTCACGCCGATGAAGAACAGCCAGAAGTGCAGCTTGCCCAGCCATTCCGGATACTGGCGGCCCGACATCTTGCCGAACCAGTAATAGAAGCCGGCGAAGATGGCGAACACGGCGCCGAGCGACAGCACGTAATGGAAGTGCGCGACGACGTAGTAGGTGTCGTGCAGGGCGATGTCGACACCGGCATTGGCCAGCACCACGCCCGTCACGCCGCCGAGGGTGAACAGGAAGATGAAGCCGACGGCGAAGAGCATCGGCGTCTTGAAGGTGATGGAGCCGCCCCACATGGTGGCGATCCAGGAGAAGATCTTGATGCCCGTCGGCACGGCGATGACCATCGTCGCCGCGACGAAGTAGGCGCGGGTGTTGACGCTCATGCCGACCGTGAACATGTGGTGCGCCCACACGACGAAGCCGACGACGCCGATCGCGACCATGGCGTAGGCCATGCCGAGATAGCCGAACACCGGCTTCTTGGAGAAGGTGGCGACGATCTGGCTGATGATGCCGAAGCCCGGCAGAATCAGGATGTACACCTCAGGATGGCCGAAGAACCAGAAGAGGTGCTGGTAGAGGACCGGGTCGCCGCCGCCGGCGGGATCGAAGAAGCTGGTGC
>DASTMO010000002.1:0-19980 GCA_035714115.1 Alphaproteobacteria bacterium | reverse complement strand
CGGGCGCAGGAGCGGCATGGTGACGCGGGTGGCCACCTGATAATTATCCGCGCCCGACATGACGGCGGCTTCTTCCATGCGCGTATCCAGCACGCGGAAGGCCGGGCCCATCAGCAGATAAGCGAGCGGGAAATAATGGCTCGACAGCGCCCAGATCATGCCGCCCATCGAGTAGATGTTGACCGGCGACTTATCGAGGCCGAACCAATTCTTCAACTCGCCGTTCAGCCAGCCGATGTTCGGGCTGAAGATTAGGATCCAGGCCATGGTGGTGAGCAGGCCGGGCAGCGCGAAGGATAAGAGTGCGAAGCCGTGGAACCACTGGCGGCCCGGCGCATCGGTGCGCTCGACCACCCAAGCGACCGCGGTGCCGAGAATGAAGGTGGCGATGGCGGTGCCGCCGGCAAAAATCAGCGATGTCAGGAAAAGGTCGCCGATATATTTGCTCGACAAGGCATCGATGAAATTCTGCAGCGTGAAGGCGCCGGGGCCGTAGGGCGTGTCTTCGGCGAAGGCGGTGTAGAATAGCGCCGCCAGCGGCACCAGCACGAGCCAGGCCGCCACGAGGGCGCAGAGGATCAAGAGGACGTTGCTGGGGGTCAGCCAATGGCCGAAGCGCGCCGCCAGGCCGCCGCCCTGTGGTCGCTGCATGCTGTCGCTGTAAGCCATGGCCCCGATTCTCCGCGGGCCGGATCGTGTCGCCACGGTCCGGCCCGCTCACTGTTACGCGAATAATGAAGGCGAGGATCGACGCATTAGCGGACGTCGAACTGCTCCTTGAACACCTTCTGCCACTTGTTCTCTTCGTCGGGCGACAGGGTCACCGGCACGACCTTGTGGTTGGCCAGCGCCTTGAGGATGCCCGGCGGATTGCTTTCCACGTCGGCGCGCGTCGGGATGCGGCCCTTGATGGTGAGCGTGGTCTGGCCTTCCTTGCTGAGCATGAAGTTCGCCAGCAGCTTGGCGGCGTTCGGGTTCGGCGCCTTGGCGTTGATGCCGACCTGGCCGTAGAACACGGCGACCGGATCCATGATCCAGAAGTCGATCGGACCGCCCGACATCTTCACGTTCAGCGTCAGGTTCAGGTAGTTGTTGAGCGAGACGTCGTACTCGCCGGCGCCGACCGAACGCGCCAAAGCCAGATGGCCCTTGGCGATCGACGGCTTCAGGTTCTTGACGATGTCTTTGACGATCTGCGCGCCCTTGGCGTCGCCGTAATGCTTGTACATCGCGGCGATCCACTCGTTGTCCGAATAGTCGATGGCGATCTTGCCCGCCCAGTCCTTCTTCGCAGCCAATTCCTCGTAGGTCTTCGGCAGGTCTTCCTTCTTCACCCGCGAGGTGTTGTAGGCGGCGGTGTTGTAGTTGGCGTAGACGCCGTACCACTTCTTGGCCGCGTCCTTCGCGCCCGCTTCGATATTCTTGGCCTCGGGCGGCTCATAGGCGAGCAACAGTTCCTGCGGCATTTTGTTGACGGCAGTGGTCTGGATCACGTCCCAGCCCTGCTTGCCGGCGCGGTTCTCGACCATGATGCGCGACAAGAGGCCCGAGTCGGAATTGCGCACATACTCGACTTTGACACCGGTGGCTTCCTCGAACACCTTGAGGATCGGCAGGCCTTCTTCTTCGTTGATCGAAGAGTAGAACGTCAGCTTGCCTTCCTTCTTGGCGGCGGCGAGCAAAGTCGGATCCATCCAGGACCGATCCTGCGCTTGCGCCCCGCCGACGGCGAGCAGCGTCGCACCGGTCACGAGCGCGGCGGCCAAGCTGCGAATGGATGTCAGGCGTGAAGTCACGAAGCTCATTTGAAGTCTCCCCTGTGGAATGACTTATCGTTGTTGTTTGGCGGAAGTATCGCTGTCGTTCCTGCGGCTTGTCAAACAACCCGCCCTTCCGCAGCTGCACCGTTTTCGGCACAATACTGCACCCGCGAGATGGTCAAGCCGGGCCATCCATGCCAGAACTTTGGGCATCGCCTACGTTTCATTAATTGGAGCACGACCATGCAGACCCGCGCCGCCGTGGCCTGGGAGGCCAATAAGCCTCTCACCATCGAAACCTTGACCTTGGAGGGGCCGCGCGCGGGCGAAGTGCTGGTCGAGGTCATGGCCACGGGCGTCTGCCATACCGACGCCTACACGCTCTCGGGGCTCGATTCGGAAGGCCTGTTTCCCGCCATTCTCGGGCATGAAGGCGCCGGCATCGTGCGCGAGATCGGCGCGGGCGTGACCAGCGTGAAGGTCGGCGACCATGTGATCCCGCTTTACACCCCGGAATGCCGCCAGTGCAAAACCTGCCTGTCGCAGCGTTCCAACCTCTGCACCTCGATCCGCGCGACCCAAGGCAAAGGCGTCATGCCCGACGGTTCGAGCCGCTTCTCCTGCGGCCATGACAACGTCTTTCACTATATGGGCTGCTCGACCTTCTCCAACTTCACGGTGCTGCCGGAAATCGCGCTGGCCAAGGTCCGTCCCGACGCGCCGTTCGACAAGATCTGCTACATCGGCTGCGGCGTGACCACCGGCATCGGCGCGGTGATCTACACGGCGAAGGTGCGGCCCGGCTCGAACGTCGTCGTCTTCGGCCTCGGCGGCATCGGCCTCAACGTCATCCAGGGCGCGCGCATGGTCGGCGCCGACAAGATCATCGGCGTCGATCTCAATCCGGCGAAGGCCGAGATGGCGAAAAAATTTGGCATGACCCATTTCGTCAATCCCGACGAAGTCGGCCGCGACAAGGTGGTGCAGGCCATCGTCGATCTGACCGACGGCGGCGCCGATTACAGCTTCGAATGCATCGGCAGCGTCGCCACCATGCGCCAGGCGCTCGAATGCTGCCATCGCGGCTGGGGCGAGAGCATCATCATCGGCGTCGCGCCGTCGGGCGCTGAAATCTCCACCCGCCCCTTCCAGCTCGTCACCGGGCGCGTGTGGAAAGGCTCCGCCTTCGGCGGCGCGCGCGGCCGCACCGATGTGCCGAAGATCGTCGATTGGTACATGGAGGGCAAAATCGACATCGACAGCCTGATCACCCACACCATGCCGCTGAACGAAATCAATACGGCCTTCGACCTGATGCATGAAGGCAAATCGATCCGCTCGGTCGTCCTGTTCTGATGGCCTTCGAGACGCTCAGCAAATCGCGCTGCTTCGGCGGCACGCAACTGATCTGCAAGCACGAGTCGGCCGCTACCGGCACGGCGATGCGCTTCGCCGTCTATCTGCCGCCCCAGGCGGAAACGAAGAAGGTGCCGGTCGTCTGGTTTCTCTCGGGCCTCACTTGCACCGAAGAGAACTTCACGGTGAAGGCCGGCGCGCAACGCCTCGCCAGCGAGCTCGGGCTGATGCTCGTCGCACCCGATACCAGCCCGCGCGGCGACGACGTGCCCGACGATCCCGACAAGGCTTATGATTTCGGCCTCGGCGCCGGTTTCTATGTCGATGCCACGCAAGCGCCCTGGTCGCGCCATTACCGCATGGCGAGCTATATCGCCGACGATCTGCCGCGATTGATCGGCACCGAACTGCCGGCCGACATGGCGCGCCAAGCGATCATGGGCCATTCCATGGGCGGTCATGGCGCGATCACGCTGGCGTTGAAGAGCCCCGGCCGCTTCAAGTCGGTCTCGGCCTTCGCGCCGATCGCCTCGCCGATGAACTGCCCCTGGGGCCAGAAGGCGCTCGGCGGCTATCTTGGCCCCGACCAAGCCGCGTGGCGCGCCTACGATTCCTGCGCGCTGATCGAGGACGGCGCGCGCCTGCCCGATCTCTTGATCGATCAAGGCACGGCGGATCAGTTCCTCGCGAACCAACTCAAGCCTGAATTGCTGGAAGACGCCTGCGCCAAAGCTGGCATCGCGCTGACGCTGCGCCGGCAAGACGGCTACGATCATTCCTACTATTTCATCGCCAGCTTCATCGAAGACCATCTGCGCTGGCATGCCAAACGGCTGAACGCCTGATGGCTCTTCCACTCGATGCGCCCAAGCCACCCGAACGCATCGCCCCCGGCGAGGGGCCGGACGGCTGGACGCGCTGGCTGTTCGACGATTTCTCGAACGGCCTGAAACTCGACGGGCGCGATCCCGGCGGCATCTGGAAACCGATGCTGACCAACGGCGTGATGACGCTGAACCAGGAGAAGCAGGGTTACGTCTATCCCGGCCAGGCCGGCAAGAACGGCACGCGCGGCACCTACAACCCCTTCTCCATCGTGAAGCAAGGCGGCAAAAGCTGGCTCGCCATCACCGGACGCAAGACGCCAGCCGAGGAGAAGGACGCCACCTGGGGCATGCCCTATCAGTCCGGCGTCATCGCCAACTGGTCGAAAGGCAATCAGCTTTACGGCTATTTCGAAGCGACGATGATCCTGCCGGACGTGAAGGGCGTCTGGCCCGCCTTCTGGCTGATGAACGGCGACGGCCCCGGCGGGCTGCCCGACGTCTGGCCGCCCGAGATCGACATTCTCGAATGGCCCAACGGCAAGCAGGCCGGGCCCAACAAGATTTGGCTGAATACCCATTGGCCGGATCTGACGCGCGCCAACAAGCGCAACTCGTCCGGCGGCTGGATGGACGTCGACTTCAACGTCCATGAAGCGAACGTCTATGCCTGTCTCTGGACGCCGCGCCACATCAGTTTCTACTACAACGGCAAGCTTGCCCGCTCGGTGCCGAACGCGGCGGCGACCATGGCGGTGCATGGCGTGCATCTGCCCATGCATGTCGTCATCAATATGGCGATGGGCGATCCCTGGCCCGGTCCGGTGGACGAGAGCAAGCTGCCCTGCTCCTTCCTCGTCACCGACGTCGGGCAATGGAAAGCGCCCGATTAAGAGTTCCTCGGAACGGCTGCGAACGGCTCGCGTTTCTTTCCTTTAATAGGAGGATGCCATGGCCCCTCGCGTTCGCGAATTCGACGTTCCCGCCGCCGTCGAGAAGCTCAATCGCATTCTCGAAATGGAATTGGCGACGGTCGTCTTCTACACGCACTACTCTTTCATGATCTTCGGCCATGCCCGGATTCCAATCCAATCCTGGTTCTCCGACGGCGCCAGCGAATCGCTCGTCCATGCCCAAGATGCCGGCAACATGATCACGCGCCTCGATGCCCGCCCCTCGCTCGGCATCGCGCCGCTGCCGCAGAAGCATCACGACACGATCGACCAAATTCTCAACGAAACTTTGGAGCGCGAACAGAACGCGGTCGATCTCTATCGCGACTTGCTCAAATTCGTCGAAGGCAAGTCGGTGGTGTTGGAGGAATATGCCCGCACCAAAATTGCCGAGGAATCGCTGCATGTGGCGAACATCCGCATGATGCTGCGCAAATCCCCGCCGCAGGATGTGAGCAAGCAGGCCGCCGAATAGCGCGCAAAACAAAAGGCCCGCCGAACGGCGGGCCTTTTTCATAGCGTAGACGCGCGATCAGACTCCGAAGAACGAGCCGTCGCGGAAGATCACCGGCTCTTTCTTGTTTTCCTTCGAATCGCCGAGCATTTCCTTGCCGTCCATATCGATGCGCAGCGGCGCCTTCTGGCCCTTGGGGCCGGGCGAACCGACACGGATCATCACCAGCGGCTCTTCGCTCGTGGCGTAGAAGCGATAGTAACTGCCGCGCGGCAACAGGATGCCGTCGAGCTTGCCGAGATCGGTCTCCTCGCCGTTGGGGCCGAAGAAGCGGCCGGAACCCTGCAGGATCATGAACACATGGTCTTCGGCGGTATGGGCATGCAGCTCATTCTCGCCGCCCGAGGCATAGACCTTGATGCGCACGACCATGCCCTCGCAGGCCGCCAGCACCGTGTCGGTGCGGCCCTGCTCCAGCATCTGCGCGCGCAGCTTGAAGGTTTTCGGCTTGGTGTTGCCGGCCAGCGCGAGCTCCTGCTCCTTGATGGCGTTCTTGCCGAGCGCCGGCGCGACGATGTCGGATGCGTTCAACATGGCATTCTCTCTCGGTTGAAAGGCGTTGCAACGGCGGTCCGCCCAGGGAGCGGACCGCCATTCTAATCCTCAAATCTTCAGCTTGTAGAGATCGATGACGTTTTGGCTGACGAAGCGCTTGATGCGCGCCGGCTCCATGTCGCCCAACTGCTTGGCCAGGAAGGCTCGCGAGTTCGGCCAGGTCATGTTGGCGTGCGGATAGTCGCTCGACCACAGGCAGTTCTTCTCACCCCAGATCTTGAGCATATGCGCGCCGGCGGCGTCGTCCATGAAGGTGGCGTAGAAATGCTCGTTGAAGATTTCGCTCGGCTTGCGCGAGATCTCGAACTTCTGCATCGCCGACTGGCCCGGCTTGGTGAAGCGGCCGTAGTAGTAGTCCCACTGCTGAATGACGAAGGGCAGCCAACCCACCTCGCTCTCGACCATCTCCAGCTTGAGCTTGGGATGGCGCTCGAACACGCCGGACCAGATCAGGTCGAACACGGTCGTCACCGCATCGGCGGTCTTGATGTTGACTGAACCGCGCACGACCTCCATGCCTTCCTTCTGCAGCATCGTGCGGTTGTAGGAGAAGCCGCTGAGGATGTGGAAGTTGATCGGCGCGTCCAGTTCCGCGGCAGCGGCCCACAGCTTTTCGTAATGCTTGCCGGAGAACGGCAGCGACGGCTCGGGCACCTGCCAAACCAAACCGCCTTTGAGCCCCATGTCATGGCAGCGCTGCAGCTCCTTCACCGCCCAGTCGATGTTGTAGACCGAGAGGCAGGGAACGCCGAACAGGCGCTTCGGCGCCGTCTTGCAGTAGTCGGCCAGCCAATCGTTATAAAGACGGAAGGCGTTCTCCTGCGCCAGCTGCGGCGCCGCGAAGGCGCGCAGCCCCATCGTCGGGTAGAGAATCTCGGCCGAGACGCCGTCGAGGTCCATGTGCTCCATGCGGATCTTCGGATTGAGGCCGCCCTGCGCGCGCTTCTCGGGATCCCACTTCACCAGCTTGGGCAGCGCCTCGCGCTGGTCCTGCGGCAGGCTGTCCCACAGATCGACAGGCTCGTCGACATGCGAGTCGCCGGAGATCAGCAGCTTGGGGATATTGTCGATATTGCCCTTGAACTTGTCTTCGACGACGCGGGCGGACATGACGGCGGCATTGATGGACATTGGCCTACTCCCTTGTTGAACGGTTCCGATTTAAGGCGCGGTGACGGAGGTCAGCGCCACCGCGCGCTCCACCACCGCCTTGTCGAAAGTGCCGAGGCGCTGCACCAGCTTGTGCATCTCCTCCCCGGTCACCGGCTCCACTTCCAGCTTCAGCTTGTCGGCCTCGGCGAGGAAATCCTTGTCCTTCATGGTCGTGTCGAAGGCGGCGCGCAGCGCCTTGATACGGTCGACCGGCACGTCCGGCGGCGCGATCAGCGGCCAAGCCGTCACCTGCGGCGCGAACAGCAATTCCAGCGCCTGGCGGTCCTGCTCGTTCTTCACGTAATCCATGATCCAGGGCACGTTCGGCATGTCTGGCGCCTTGTTGAGCGCCATCTGGAAGAGGACGTTGATCTTCTTCTCGTCGAGCCAGTTCTTCGCGCGGCTTTTCACGCTGCCCCACGACCAGCCGAAGCGGCCCTGCACTTCCTCGCGCTCCATCGCCAGCGTCACGTCGTTGCCGCCGGGATAGCCCTGCACGATCTTGATTTTCGCGCCGGTCAGGTTGCGCATCAGCAGCGGGAAGCGGCCGGTATCGTCGGTCATGCCGGTCGAGCCGACCGTGATCTCGCGCTGGAACAGATCGTCGAAGGTCTTGAACGGGGCGGTGTGCCACGACGCCGCGATCGACACTTCCGAGCTGCTCGAACCGATCGGATTGAACTTGGTCGGGTCGTATTTGGCCGCTTCCGGATTGAACACCGGCTCGATGGCGTAACTGCGCGCCACCATGCCGAGATGCGTGCCGTCCTTCGGCGCGACCGCATAGAGATTGAGGATCGCCTTGATGCTGCCGGCGCCGACGAGATTGCTCGGGATCATCTGCGGGTTGCCCGGAATATGTTTCGGCATGTGACGGGACAGAAGCCGCGCGGTGGCATCGTAAGTGCCGCCCGGCGCGTAGCCGATCAGCACGGTGATGCTCTTGCCCTTGTAGAAATCGGACACGCTGTCCGCGGCGGCCGGCACGGTGAAAACGAAGCTGGCGGCGAACAGACCCCAGGCGGCATTGAACTTCGGCATGTCTCTCTCCCTATCGGTCTTGCGCGAGGACGTTCGCCGCTCTGATGGCGGCGTGCGGGCGTCTCGCGCCCCAGGAAAGGGTACAGACCGGGCTCGGCAGCGCCTAAGCCTTTCTCGCGCGACGATCGCGCGCGGGAAAGGCGGCAACACCTTGAGCCGCCTCGATAAAGCGCCCATGTGCCGCCCTGCGCAACCCGCCGGCGGCGAAATTGATTATTCGCGATTTGGAAATAGCCAGCCACGGACAATGAAGAGCATCTTTTGTCCGCCGAAGGTTCTATGGTGCGGCTTGCGCGGCGCGGCCTTCGGCCGGCCGGCGTCACCCCATCAAGGAACCAGCATGACCATCCGCATCGTAACGATTCGCGGCCTGAACTTCGCTATCGATACCAGCGATTGGGCCAATGCCAACGCGGCCATGGCCTGCTCAGTGACGATGAGCGATGCCTTGCGCGCATTGCCCGATACGGAGCTGACGACGCTGCATCAGCTCATGTCCGCGGATGACGCGGACGCCAGCGATCCCCGTCTCGAACCGATTTCGAAGATCGAGAACGCCGCCTGGCGCAAGGCTACGGACGCTCTGCCGAAAGCGCCGAGGTTCGGCCACACGGCGACGATCACCGCGGCGTAGCTAGCAAGAAAAAACGGCGCAGGATCGCCCCCGCGCCGTTTGATGCCGTCCGCCTAAAAGCGTCAGACGCCCTTCTTCATGCGGCGGTATTTGTGCAGCACGAATTCGGTGTAGCCGTTCGCTTGCGCGCGGCCGTCAAACACCAGTTCGCAAGCCGCCTTGAAAGCGATGTTGGACTCCAGCGACTTGGCCATCGGCTCATAGACCGGATCGCCGGCATTCTGCTGATCGACGACACCGGCCATGCGCTTCATCGCCGCCATGGCCTGATCACGCGTGCAAACGCCGTGATGCAGCCAGTTCGCCATATGCTGGCTGGAGATGCGCAGCGTCGCGCGGTCTTCCATCAGGCCGATGCCGTTGATGTCCGGCACCTTCGAGCAGCCGACGCCCTGATCGACCCAGCGCACGACGTAGCCGAGGATGCCTTGCGCGTTGTTGTCGAGTTCGCGCTGCACTTCGTCGGGCGACCAGTTGGTCTCCGGCGCGACCGGCAGCGACAAGATGTCGTCGAGCTTGGCGCGCGGCTTGCCCATGAGCGAGGCCTGGATCGCCGGCACCTCGACCTCGTGATAGTGCATGGCATGCAGCGTCGCGGCGGTCGGCGACGGCACCCAGGCCGTGCTGGCGCCGGCCTTCGGATGGTCGATCTTGGTCTTGATCATGTCGGCCATGCGATCCGGCATGGCCCACATGCCCTTACCGATCTGCGCCTTGCCCTTGAGGCCGCAGGCGAGACCGGTGTCGACGTTCCAGTTCTCGTAAGCCGGGAACCAGCGCGCCGCCTTCATCGCCGCCTTGGCGACCATTGGGCCCGCCTCCATGGAGGTGTGGATCTCGTCGCCGGTGCGATCGAGGAAGCCGGTGTTGATGAAGACAACGCGGCTCTTGGCCGCGGCGATGCAGGCGGCAAGGTTCACCGTGGTGCGGCGCTCCTCGTCCATGATGCCCATCTTGATCGTCGCACGCGGCAGGCCGAGCACGTCTTCCACCGCCGCGAACAGGCGGTCGGCCATCGCCACTTCTTCCGGGCCGTGCATCTTCGGCTTCACGATATAGATCGAGCCGCTGCGGCTGTTCTTGAACGAACCGGTCCCCTTCAGATCGTGCATGGCGATCAGCGAGGTCACCAGGCCGTCGACGATGGACTCGGGCACATCCTGCCCCTTCGAGTCCTTCACGGCGTCGGTGTACATGTGGTGGCCGACGTTGCGCACCAGCATCAGGCTGCGGCCATGCAACGTCAGCTTGCGCCCATCGGCCCCCGTGTAGGCCCGATCGGCGTTGAGCGAACGGTTGACCGTACCTTTGCCCTTCTGGAAAGCGGCGGTCAGCGTGCCCTTCACCAGGCCGAGCCAATTGCGGTAAATGCCGACCTTGTCCTCGGCATCGACGGCGACGACCGAATCCTCGCAGTCCATGATGGTGGTGATCGCCGCTTCGAGCATCACGTCCGCCACGCCCGCCGGGTCGGTCGCGCCGATGGCATGGCCGCGGTCGACGACGATTTCGGCATGCAGGCCGTGGTTCTTGAGCAGGATCGACGACGGCGCGTCGGCCGGGCCGTTGTAGCCGGCAAACTTCGCCGGATCCTTGAGGCCGACGCTGCGGCCGCCCTCCAAGGCGACGACGAGCTTGCCGCCCTTCACGCTGTAGCCGGTCGCCTGGGCATGGGAGTCGCCGTCGAGCGGCGCGGCCTGGTCGAGGAAGGCGCGGGCCGCGGCGATGACGCGCGCGCCGCGCGCCGCGTTGTAGCCGCCGCCGGCTTTCAGATCGCCGTCCTGCGGGATGGCGTCGGTGCCGTAGAGAGCGTCATAGAGGCTGCCCCAACGCGCGTTCGCGGCATTGAGCGCGTAGCGCGCATTGCTCAACGGCACCACGAGCTGCGGCCCGCAGATCGTCGCGATCTCGGCATCGACATTGGCCGGCGCGACGGCGACGCCGCTTGCCGCCGGCACGAGATAGCCGATCTCGCGCAGGAAGGCCTCATAAGCCTTGGCGTCGAAATCCTTGGCCCGATGCGCCTTGTGCCAGGCATCGATCTTGGCCTGCAACTCGTCGCGCGTCTTGAGTTTCGCCGCCGTCTCGCCAGCGAACGTGCCGACGAGGCCCGCGAGCCCCTGCCAAAAAGCATCGGCCGTCACGCCGGAACCCGGCAGCGCTTCGTCCTCGACGAAGCGCGCCAGAGTTTCCGACACCTGCAGTCCTGCGATTGTCCGCATCGCTTGCGCCATTTGCGCCTCCCTTACGCTAGTTCTTTTTGATCGTCTGCTGAGATCGGCGGAGCAGCTTAGTTGCTGCCACCGTCGCCCTTGAAGCCGACGGCTTCGATGCCGGCCATGGCCGCGATCTCGTCATTGTCCGAGGTATCGCCCGACACGCCGACCGCGCCGATCACCTTGCCGCCGTCGAGGATCAGCACGCCGCCGGCCACCGGCACGATGCCGGCCGCGCCGACCACGTGCGACGCGGCGGCGATGAAGTGCGGACGCTCCTTGGCGATCTTCTCGATGCTGCGCGAGCCGACGCCCAGCGCCATGGCGCCCGAAGCCTTGGCGATGGCGATGTTGCCGCGCTTCAGGCTGGTGCCGTCTTCCGCAGCGAGAGCCTTGACCGAGCCGTGCGCGTCGAGCACGACGACGACCAGCGGCTTGAGATTGAGGGCGCGGCCTTTGGCCAGGGCGGTCGCGAGAATCTTCTGCGCGGCCTCGAGGGTGAGTTCGGTCATAACTGTTATCCTGCGAATGAAACGTTGCCGCGAATGCGGCCTGAACCTAGGCCGCGAACGCGGTCGATTAAACTAGGCCGCGAACGCGGCCCGCGCAGAATATCGTTCCGCCCGCAAGAATCCAGCCCTACGGCACGGCGGCTGCCAAGGCGGAGAAAAAGGCCGTTCCGGCGCGAAAAAAGCGCCGGGAACAGGCCTCTGAGAGAGCTTTTAAGAAGCGGCGCGGCCGCGCGGCGCGATCAGCGCCTGCAGCGCTGCCTGGCTCGAAACCGCGACTTCGGCGAGTTGGCGCGCCAGGCGGGCGACGCCGACCGCGTCGCCTTGCTTGGCGGCGCCTTCGAGCTCGCGCGCGGTCTGGCTCATGCGCTTGGCGCCGAGATTGCCGGCGGTCGAAACCAGCACATGGGCGGCGCCCAGAACGGCGGCGAAATCTCCGCTCGCCGCGCCTGCCGCGATCTCCGCCGCGCGCTCGCGGCTATCTTCGCAGAACTGGCGGACGAACTCGGCAAAGCCGTCGTCGCCCACCGCCTGGCGCAACAGGGCGATCGCCTCCGCGTCGAGCGCGGCCTCCGGCAAGGATTCGGACGCCACCGGCTCATCGACCGGAACGATCTTGTCGAGCAGGCCGAGCAGCGCGCCCGGACTGATCGGCTTGGAGACGTAATCGTTCATGCCGGCGGCGAGATATTCCTCACGCGCGCCGAATTGGGCGTTGGCCGTCATGGCGATGATCGGCACGTCGCATTTCGGCGCCGGCATGGCGCGGATCTGGCGCGTCGCACCGATGCCGTCGAGCTCGGGCATCTGAATGTCCATGAGCACGACGTCGAAGCTCTCGCGGCGCATGGCATCCACCGCCTGCACGCCGTTCTCGGCGATGGTCAGGCGATGGCGCTTCTCAAGCAAGGCCAGCGCGTACTTCTGATTGATCTTGTTGTCTTCGGCCAAAAGAATGCGCAACGGAGCGCCCCCTTGCTGGAACGGCTGTGCCGCGCTTTTCGCTTCGGCGCGCGCCAACGGCACCACTTTTGGCGCGTTGCCGACAATCGGGGCGGCAGCCATGCCGACAGCCGGACTCTCGCTGTAGAGGCGCACAAGGCAATCGCGCAACTCATGCTGGCGCACCGGCTTGTCGAGTTTGGCATCGACCATGTCGTACTCGTTCGCGCCGCCATGATTGCCCGCCGAGGAGACCATCACCATGCGCGTCTCCGCCAAATTGCGGTTGTCGCGCACGCGGCGCGCCATGTCGCTGCCGGACATGCCGGGCATCATCTGATCAAGGAACACCAGATCGTAGGGTTTGCCCGCGTGCCAAGCGCGCTCCAGCTCGGCAAGGGCGCCGAAAGCATCCGGCGCGGTGACGATCTGGGTCATGCCGAGCGCGCCGAGCTGGCGGCTGAAGATGTCCAGGTTCATGCGGATGTCGTCGACCAGGAGCACCTTGAGGCGCGATAGATGGCTCGGCAGCGCCGCCATGTCCGGCAGCCGGGCCGCCGAACGGGCCAGCGGAATCTCGAACCAGAAAGTCGAGCCGACGCCGACTTGGCTGTTCACGCCGATGACGCCGCCCATCAGCTCGACGAGCTGCTTGCAGATGGCGAGGCCGAGGCCGGTGCCGCCGTAGCGGCGCGTCACCGAATTGTCGGCCTGGCTGAATTTCTGGAACAGGCGCTCGCACACCGCTTGTGGGATGCCGATGCCGCAGTCGCGCACGTCGAAGCGCAGGCGCGTCTTGCCGCTCGCCGGATCCTGCTGCGCCGTGACCTTGACTTCGAGGCTGACGCCGCCCTTGTCGGTGAACTTGATGGCGTTGCTGAGCAGGTTCAGCAGAACCTGGCGCAGACGCGCCGAATCGCCGCGATAGACGCCGCAAGCTGCCGGCTCGACGAAGCAGGCGAGATCGATGTCCTTCTCGCGCGCGCGTCCGGTCATCACCGCGACCGCGCTTTCAACCGTGTTGACCAGATCGAAGTCGAGCGTCTCCAGCTCGAACTTGCCCGCTTCGAGCTTGGAGATATCGAGGATGTCGTTGACGATGGCGAGCAGAGCTTCGCCGGATTCACGCACCGTTTCGGCATAGTTGCGCTGCTCGGAATCGAGGTTCGTCTGCAGCAGCAGGCTGGTCATGCCGAGAATGCCGTTCATCGGCGTGCGGATCTCGTGGCTCATGTTGGCCAGGAAGTTGGATTTGGCGCGGTTGCCGGCGTCGGCGGCGTCGCGCGCGACAGTGAGTTCGCGCTGCGCCTGCTCCAGTTCGGCGACATGCGCGCGCAAGCGCTCGGCCTCGTCCTCAGCGCGTCGCGCCAGGCGCGAATCGAACAGGGCGCAGAGGAAACCGAGCGCGACGATGAAGAAAGCGACAACGGCGACGGCGACGCCCATGCCTTCGGCGGCGAGGAACACGCCTGCCGGCTGCTCCATCGGCAGATATAGCAGCGAGGCGGCGGCCATGGCGGTGAAATGCAGCCCGCAGATGGCGACGACGAACAGGCCGGCCGCGCCGATGAAGT
Organism: Alphaproteobacteria bacterium; assembly: GCA_035714115.1. GTDB lineage: Bacteria > Pseudomonadota > Alphaproteobacteria > SMXQ01 > SMXQ01 > CAMAVH01. The sequence goes on along the minus strand of DASTMO010000002.1, from coordinate 5,950 downwards.
CGCTGATGGCCTTGATCCGGCCGACCATCTGCAAGGCGGCGATCGAGCCGACCACGGCGAACAGCACGGCGGCGCCGACATAGACAAAATCCCACGTCAGCTCGAAGGCGCCGCGCAGAGCGTTCATGCCTGTGAAATGCATCAGCGTGATTGCCAGGCCGAAGACCGCGCCGCCGCCGAACGCGCCGGCGCGAGTCAGCCACAAGCCAAGCCCGATGGTGCAGAGAGCGAATGCGATCAGTGCCGAGAGCGCCGTGCGGCCGATGTCATAGCCGACGCTGAAGCCCGGCTCGAAGGCCAGCATGGCGACGAAATGCGTGCTCCAGATGCCGCAAGCGGCGACCAAGCCGGCAGCAGCGAGCCAAGAGACGCGCATGCGGCCGCGCGCCGCGCGCAGACGGCCCAACATGTGAACCAGCGTCGCGCAAGCGAACAGGCAAAGGACGGCGGCCAGCAGCACAAGCCGAAGGTCATGCTGCTGCGTGATGCAATCGATGACAGTGAGCATTCCCCGAAAGTATGGGGCGCAGGTAAAAAGATCCTTAAGCCGCAGCGCTATTCGCTAGCGACTTGAAAGGGATAGGTTCCTATATCGAATCGCTCTAGTCCGAGTTGATGGGACGCTAACCGCTACATCAGCGCAGCCGCTGCCACAGGTTGATCTCCTCATCGAGGCGGTCCTGCTCGGCGCCGCGGAAGTCGCCGCGCGAAACGACGCCCAGGATCTTTCCCTTGTCGCAAACCGGCAGATGGCGAAAGCCGAAGTCCCACATCATGCGCAGCGCCTCGACGGCGTTGACGTCGGGCGAGACGATCATCGGCTCTTTGGTCATGACGCGCTCGAGCGTCGTCTTATCGGCGTCCCGCCCCTCGGCGATGATGCGGCTCACGGCATCACGACCGGTGAAGATGCCGACCAGCGCGCCGGCACGATCCGTCACCAGCACCGAGCCGGCGCGTTTGTCTCGCATGCCCTCGCAGGCGGCGCGCACCGTGGCGCTCGCCGGCATGATCAGCGGGTGCTGGTTGAAGATGATGTCCGACATCTGACGCATGAGGCACCTCTCCCTTGAGACGGACCGGCGGCATCGCACGCGGCCATGACGACGCGAGGACTCTAGCCCCGGCGCGAAGACAGGCTGTTGACGTGCGTCAAGCCCGGCAGATTTGTCGGACAGGCCGAGGAGATGTTCTGAGGGAGAAATGGTGCCCGGGGGCGGATTTGAACCACCGACACGCGGATTTTCAATCCGCTGCTCTACCAACTGAGCTACCCGGGCACAGCGTCATCCGGCCAGGAGCCGGTGAGCGAGAGCGCCGCTTATAGAAGATGGCGCAAGACCTGTCCAGCGGCCAAAAACCAAGCCCGGCCAAAGGCCTACCAGCCGGCGGACGCCACGCGGCGGGCTATTTTTGGCCCTTTTCGGCTTCGGCCTGGCGCGCGGCCTCCAGTTCGTCGAGGTCGGCGTCGTCCAATTCCACCGCCGGGACCCGGTATTCCTCGCCCAGCCAGCGGCCCAGATCGATGTCGGCGCAGCGTTTCGAGCAGAACGGCCGGGTTTCGGTCTTGGCCGGCTTGCCGCAGATCGGACAGGCCTTGCCCCGTCCCGCCGCCGCGAAGGGTTTCACGCTGTCCGGCTTGTCCGGCGCTTGCGCCGGCAAATCCAGGGACTTCTTGTTATCGTCACTCATACCCGCCTCCGAGCAGATCGGTCCGGCCGCGACCGTCGCAAGCCTCGCAGGCCGCCGTTAACAACTCGTGCAGCGGCGGGCGGCCGCGCTTGCGCGCGATTTCCACCAGGCCGAGCGGCGAGAAGCCGAAGATGCGCGCGAAGCTCGGATCGTCCGCCATCGCCGCGCGCAAGGCCTCGAGCACTTGCTGGCGATGGTCCTGCAGCGTCATATGGACGAAGTCGATGATGATCAGGCCCGAGAGATTGCGCAGGCGGATCTGCTTGGCGATCTCCGCCGCCGCTTCAAGGTTCACCGCCAAGATGGTTTCCGGCTGGCGGTTCGGGCCGGCGGAGCTGTCGGCATTGTGGCGGCCGGAGTTCACGTCGATGGCGACCAACGCCTGGGTCGGCTCGATATAGAGAAAGCCGCCGCTCGGCAGGCCGACGCGCGCGGCCAGCGCGGCGTCGATGTCAGGCATGATGCCGAAACGGTCCAAGAGCGGAATGGGATCGCGATAAGCGTCGAGCGCTTTCGCCAAAACCGGCAAGCTGCGGCCGATCTCGCGTCGCGCGCCGTCGAGAGCGTCGTCGTTGTCGGCGACGATGCGCGAAATATCGGGATGCGCACGATCGCGGATGACACGCGCCAACGGCTCCAACTCGCCCCACAGGCGCGCCGGCGGTTCGGCGCGGCGCGCGCCGCGCTCGATCTCCGCCCAAGCCGCGCGCAACTCGTCGGCGTCCTTCTGCAAAGCCTCGACGCTCGCGCCTTCGGCGGCGGTACGCAGGATGAAGCCTTCATTCTCTTGCAGGATGCCGGCCATGGCCGCTTCGAGCCGCGCGCGTTCGGCATCGGTGCCGATGCGGCGAGAGACCGACACGCCCCGGCTGCGCGGCGCGAGCACGAGATGGCGGCCCGGCAGCGCGACATTGAAGGTCAGCGCCGCGCCCTTGCCGCCCTGCGCATCCTTCTGCACCTGCACGATCACGGCAGCGCCGGCATGGAGCGGCGCGTCTCCGTCTTTACGCTCGGGCAACGGCAGGAAGCCGGCGCGCTCCAGGCCGATCTCGACGAAGGCGGCATTCATGGCGGGAACGATGCGCGTGACGCGGCCGAGATAGACGACGCCGACCTCCGTGCGTGCCGCTTTCGATTCGACAATCAGCTCGACCGTATGGCCCGCCTCGCGCAGCGCGATGACCGTGCCAACGGCGGTCGTGGCGCTGAAGATCTCGTCGATCAAGACGCGCCTAAAGAAATGCCGCGCGCGGCAAGCAGCGTCGCCGTCTCCTGCAGCGGCAGGCCGACGACGCTGGAATAGGAGCCTTCCATCCAGCGCACATAGGCGGCAGCGAGGCCTTGCACGGCATAGCCGCCGGCTTTGCCCTGCCATTCACCGCTGGCGAGGTAATGGGCGATCTCGGCATCGGTCATCCGCTTGAAAGCGACGGTCGAAGTCACCAGACGCTCCGACGCCTTGCCGCCAAAGGGGAGAAGCGTGATCGCGGTCAGCACGCGATGGCGGCGGCCCGACAGCAGTTCGAGGCAAGCGCGCGCCTCCTGCTCGGTCTCGGTCTTGGGCAGGATGCGGCGGCCGACAGCCACCACCGTATCGGCAGAGAGGATGAGATCGCCGTCCCGCACTCGCGTGTCTTGCGCCGCCTTGACCGCCTTCTCGGCAGCGAGACGCTTGGCGTAGGACGCCGGCAGTTCGGCCTTCTTCGGCGTCTCGTCGATGTCCGGATGCAGGATCAGAGCCGGCGTCACGCCGATCTGCGCCAGCAGGTCGCGCCGTCTCGGCGATGCGGAGGCGAGAATCAGGCGCGCAGCCATGATGATCAGCCGCGCGGAATATTCAAACGGATGGCGACCGACAGGCCGTGCGCGCCCAGCCCTTCGGCTTCGGCGAGCTTGACCGCCGCCGGACCGACGGCGGCAAGACCTTCGGGCGTGCAGCGCACGATCGAGGTGCGCTTGAGGAAATCCATCGTGCCGAGGCCCGAGGAAAAGCGCGCGCTGCCCGAGGTCGGCAGCACATGGTTGGGGCCGGCAAGATAATCGCCGATGGCTTCGGGCGTATGGCGGCCGAGGAAGATCGCGCCGGCATGGCGCACCTTCTCGGCGATGGCGTCGGGATTTTCCGACGCGATTTCGAGATGCTCGGGCGCGATCTTGTCGACCAGCGACGGCGCATCGCGCAGCAGATCATCCACGACAACGATGCCGCCGAAACCTTCCCAACTCGCGCGCGCGATCTCGGCGCGGGGCAGCACTTGCAGATGCGCCTCGACCGCTTGCGCCACCTTGTCGGCGAACAGAGCGTCGTCGGTGATGAGGATCGATTGCGACGAGGGATCGTGCTCGGCCTGCGACAGCAAGTCGGCGGCGATCCAGGCCGGATCGTTCGCGCCGTCGGCGACGACGAGGATCTCCGACGGTCCGGCGATCATGTCGATGCCGACCGTGCCGAACACCTGGCGTTTGGCGGCGGCGACATAGGCGTTGCCGGGGCCGACGATCTTATCGACCGGCTTTATCGTGTCGGTGCCGTAGGCGAGCGCGCCGACGGCCTGCGCGCCGCCGATGCGGTAGATCTCGTGCACGCCGGCGATGTCGGCGGCGGCGAGCACCAGCGGATTGATCACGCCCTTGGGCGTCGGCACCACCATGACGATGCGCGGCACGCCGGCGATGCGCGCCGGAATGGCGTTCATCAGCACCGACGACGGATAGGCGGCGCGGCCGCCCGGCACGTAGATGCCGACCGCGTCGATCGGCCGCCAGCGCGCGCCGAGCTGGATGCCGGCGGCGTCGGTGTAGCCGAGGTCTTCCGGCAGGAGTTTCTGGTGATAGGCCGCGATGCGCTCCGCCGCGCTTGTCAGCGCCGCCAGCGTGTCGGCGTCGACGCGCGTCACCGCTTCGGCGATTTCTTCTTTGGAAACGCGCAGCGTGGCGGGCGTCAGCGTCAGTTGGTCGAACTGGGCGGTGAAATCGATGACGGCTTCATCGCCGCGCGCTTTGACCGCCGCGAGGATCTTGCCGGCGGCCTCGCCGACGTCGGCATCGGAATCGCGCTTAGAGGCGATCAGATCGGCGAAGGCGGCGGCGCAATCGGCATCTGCGAAAGACAGGCGGCGGACCATCGCTCAGCTCGCTTTCTTACGCAGAGCCTTTTCGGCCTGTTCGGCGCGCACGGCATCCTGGAAACGCTCGATCCAGCCGCCCAATTCGTCGGGGCGCGTTTTCAGCGCCGCGCGATTGACGATCAGGCGCGAGGTGACGTCGGCGATCTGCTCGACCTCGACCAGGCCGTTGGCCTTCAGCGTCGCGCCGGTCGAGACGAGATCGACGATGCGCTCGCACAGCCCGAGCGAAGGGGCCAGCTCCATCGCGCCGTTGAGCTTGATGCATTCGGCCTGCACACCGCGCGCGGCGAAGTGGCGGCGGGTGATCTCGGGATATTTCGTCGCGACGCGCACATGCGACCAGCGGCGCGGATCGTCGTCGCTCGCGGTCGCGACCGGCTCGGCGACCGCCATGCGGCATTTGCCGATGGCGAGATCGAGCGGCGCGTAGATCTCGGAATAGTCGAACTCCATCAGCACGTCGTTGCCGGCGACGCCGATATGCGCGCCGCCGAAGGCGACGATGGTCGCCACGTCGAAGCTGCGCACGCTGATGATGAAGAAGCCGGGAATGTTGGTGGCGAACTTGAGCTGGCGCGTCGCCGGATCGTCGAAAGCGGCCTCGGGCACGATGCCGGCGCGCGACATCAGTGGGCGCAATTCGGTCAGAATGCGCCCTTTGGGCAAAGCCATGACGAGGGGTTCGGCGGTGCTCACGGGAAAATCTTCAACAAAATCAAATGGCCGGGCTGGGGATAACCCTGCCGCCGCGGCCGGGCCGCTCTTTTAGCGCGGATCACCCGGCGCTTCCAGCGGGTGTTTCGGCCGCCATTTGGTCGGCCAGGGCTCGCCGAAGTCCTCCAGAAAGCAGAGCGGCGCGGCGGTTTCGACACGGATCGCCACGTTGCCGGCGAAGACCAGCGTCAGCGCCCCCTCGTCCTGGTTGATCGCCAGCAGCGCCAGGAGCTGGCTCGCATCGAGGGCGTCGAGGCCGCGCGTCTTGACCGCCGTGACGTTCTCGAAGCGCAGGCCGCTATGGACGCGCTCGAAACAATCCGCCTCGCCCAGCTGTTCCTCTTCCTGGCAGGGCATGGCCTCCCAGCGGAACCGGTTGGCGACGAGAACGAAGCGGCGATCCTCGGCGATGAAAG
>DASTMO010000001.1:0-41738 GCA_035714115.1 Alphaproteobacteria bacterium | reverse complement strand
TTGGTGATGCGCATCTTCTTCTCCTCCATTGGTCCAACTCAGGCAAACTGATGGAGGAGAAACGCGACCGGTAAAAACTCGTTCCGGCCGGGTTCCGTGTCGTTTTTGCGGCGGAACCCGGCTCAGAATTCGCGGCCGATTTTACGGTCGAGCGACAACGGCCCGCCGCCGCGCAAGGCGATGCCGAGCGCCACCAAGCCCCACAGCAGCGCGAATTCGTAGCCGCCCTTGCCGGCGAAGAAGCCGGCGCCGAGATGGACCTTGAAGACCGCGACCATCATCAGGATGAAGACCGCGAGGGCGGCCGGGCGTGTGAGCAGGCCGAGGACCAGCAGTATGCCGCCGAAAAATTCGGCCGCGCCGGCGAGCACCACCATCGGCACGGCGGGTTCGATGCCCATCTTGGTGAAGAAGCCGGCGGTGCCCTGGATGCCGCCGCCGCCGAACCAGCCGAACAGCTTTTGCGCGCCATGCGGCAGCAGGAGAAGGCCGGCGGCGATGCGGATGATCGGATAGCCGAGGCCGCGCAGCTTGGCGTAGAGCGGCGCGAGCGCGGGAATGAACAGGCGCGGTTCGGTGGAAGGAAGAACGGTCATCGTAACCCCAGTGATTTTTTATGAAGCAGGCACGGCGCAGTAACCGCCGCGGTCATCGCGACGGCGCGTCATCTTCGCATACAGGAGGATGCGGACGCGCACATCACACGTTGCGCTTTAGCTCGCGCAACTTCGCGTGATGGCTGTTTTAGAAAATAGGCGTTAGCGGCCTTCGCGGCGCCAGGCGAGCAGCAGCGTGCCGGCGGCGAAGATCAGCGCCAGCAGCGGCGGGAAGAGCGGGATGTCCGTCACGCCTTTCACGACATAATCGCGGTTCGCTTTCAGGCCGATCCAGCCGCGCCCGGCCACGCTGCGATCAGCGCCGACGCGGCGGATGTCGGGCAGGCGCAGCGATGAATTCGCTTCGGGGGCGAGCCAGTTGACGCTGCCGCCCTGCGCCTTGATCACCGGGTCGAGCTTGTCGCCGGTCGAGCGCACATCGGCGAACTCCAGCGGGTTGAGCGTGCCGGCCACGGCATAGACCGTGTGCTTCTCGTCGCTGATGCGGTGCAGGCCTTGCTCGCTCGCGCGATAGGTGGCGATGGCGCGGCCGTCGCCCTGATCGGTCAGCGTCACCTGGCGTTCTTCACCCGAAGGACTGCGCACGGTGACGGGGGATTCGTCGGGCTTCAGGCTGCGGCGCGTGATCGTGATATCGCTGCCGCGCGATGACGCGCGCAGATCGTCTTCCTCCAGCTCCGGCTCCTTCATCAGCCAATGGGCGATGCGGCGGAGCAATTCCGCTTGCGGGCCGCCGCCGTCGAAGCCGCGCGCCCAGAGCCAGATTTGGTCGGTCATGATCTGCGCCACGCGTCCCTCGCCGACCCGGTCGAGCACCAGCAGCGGCGTGCCGTTCGGTCCGTCCATCACCACATCGCCGCGCCGCGCGTCGCCCTCGGTCTGGATGAACCAGCGGCCCCAGGTGGCGGGTTTCGGCTCGCCTTTGCCACCCTCTTGTATGGCGCCGGCGCCTTCGAGCCCGGCGGTCACCGGATGGCGGCGGCCCGTCTCGGTGACATGGGCGCGATAGCTCTCTTTCAGAATCTGCCCGGTCGGCACCACCGGCATGATCTCGCCGAGCGGCGTGCGGAACAGGCCGAAGGGCGAGGCATAAGAGGGTCCGCCCGCTTCGAGCACCGCGCCGCCGTTCTCGACATATTTGGCGATGTTCTCGAGATAGGCGGTCGGCAGGATGCCGCGGCGGTGATAGCGGTCGAAGATGATGAGGTCGAAGTCGTTGAGCTTTTCCTCGAACAGCTCGCGCGTCGGGAAGGCGATCAGCGACAGTTCGCGCACCGGCGTGCCGTCCTGCTTCTCGGGCGGGCGCAGAATGGTGAAATGCACCAGATCGACGGCGGGATCGGCCTTCAGGAGATTGCGCCAGACGCGTTCGCCGTTGTGCGGCACGCCGGAGACCAGCAGCACGCGCAGGCGGTCGCGCACGCCATGGATGACGACGGCGGCGCGGTTGTTTTCGGTGGTCAGTTCGCCTTCGACCGGCTCGGTCTCCAACTCGATGACATTGGCGCCGCCATGCTCGACCGGCACCTCGAAGCTGAAATTCCTGCCGCTCTGCAGCTGGATCGGCTCGCGCGGTCCGCCGTCGCGCTGCACGAAGAGACGCGCGGTCTGGTTCGCGCCGGCCGGCATGTCCTCGACGCGCACGGTGATGGTGGCGCGGCTGCCGACGATGCCGTAGCTCGGCGCCTGCTCGACGATCAGGCGGCGGTCGCGCGCGTCGCGTTTGCCGGTGAGGAGCGCATGCAGAGGCCCGCGCGCGTTGCCGTTGGCGGGCACGTCATGCACCTGGCCGTCGGTGATCATGATGACCCCGGCGAGGCGCTGCGACGGCACGTCGGCGAGCGCCTTGTCGATCTCGCCGAACAAGAGGGTGCCGTCCGGCGCTTCGGCGGCGCTGCGCCCGTCCGGCTTGCCGGCGCGCAAGACGCGCACTTCCAGATCGGGATAGCGCGCCAAGGTCTCGCGCAGCTCGTTCAGCGCCGTTTCGCTCTGCTGGCGGCGTTCGCCGATGTTCTGGCTGGCGCTGTCGTCGACCACGATCAGGGCGACGTCGGTCAGCGGCTCGCGCTGCTCTTCCTTCAGCGAGGGATTGAGCAGCATGAGGATCAGCGCGGCGAAGGCGAGCGCGCGCCACCAGATGCCGCGCGCGCCGCGCGCGATGCCGTAGCCGAGGGAGGCCAGCGCCAAAGCGGTAAAGATGGCGATGGCGAACCAGGGCGCGAGCGGGGCGAGGGCGACGCTGAGATTCATGCCCTATTGCCCCAGCCGTTCGAGGATCGAGGGCACATGCACCTGGTCGGCCTTGTAGTTGCCGGTCAACACGTACATCACCAGGTTCACGCCGAAGCGATAGGCCATTTCGCGCTGCTGTTCGCCGCCGGGCGTGACCGGCAGCAGCGGGCGGAGGTTCTCGTTGCTCGCCCAGGCGCCGGCCCAGTCGTTGCTGCCGATGATGATCGAGGCGACGCCGTCGTTCGCCGCGCTGCCCGACTGCTCGACCCAAAGTTGCCCGCCCTGCCAGCGGCCGGGAAAATCCTGGATCAGGTAGAAGGCCTTGGTCAGGATGTGGTCGTCCGGCGTCGGGATCAGCGACGGCACGTCGAGCCCCTGCAGGATGTCGCGCAACTTCTGCGCGCCCGGCCCGCTCGGCGCGAAGCTGCCCTGCACGTTGAGGCCGCCATATTGCTGATCACGCGTGTCGAACAGGATGGTGCCGCCGTTGCGCAGGAAGGCGACGAGCTTGTCGCGCGCCGCCGCCGAGGGGGCGCTTTGCACGTTGGTCATCGGCCAGTAGAGCAGCGGGAAGAAGGACAGATCGTCGCGCTCGATATCGACGCCCATCGGCGCGTCCGGCTCGACCGACGTGCGGTTGCGCAGCACCAGTCCGAGGCCGAGCAGCCCGGCGCGGCTGATGCGGTCCACTTCCGAATCGCCGGTCTGCACGAAGGCGAGGCGCGTCGTCTCGCTCGCATCCAGCGCGAAGCCTTCATTGATGGAATTGGCGGAAGAGGGGGGCGCGTTTTGCGCGAAAGCCGGCAGAGCGAGCAGCGCTGCGCCGCCGAGGATCAGCAGCGCCAGGGCCGCTTTCGCGCCGCGCGTTCGCAAAACGTCGCGCTTCCAATGCGGGGTCGGCACCAAGCCGCGCAGGCCGAGGCCGATCCACAGATCGGCGATGGCCAGCAGCAGGGCGAGGGCGAAGAACCAGGGCCGCAGGTCGCGCTCGCGGCTTTCGCTGTACGCGCCGTCGATCACGCCGGACGGCAGCGGGCCCATGGCCTTCAGCTCGGTCATGCCGGCGGCGAGGTTGAGCGCGACGCGCGCCGAATCGTTGCCGTAAAGTCCGGGCGGATGCGCCGGGCTGGTGGCGATCCGCTGAGCCGTCTGGCCTGCTTGCGTCAGATTGCCGAGCTGCGCCACTTGTTCGGCGGAGAGCGCGGCGGCGTTCGATGGCGGCGATTGCAGGCGGCCGAAACCGTCGAGGGTCTGCAGCGGCGCCAGGGCGCGCGCGCCGGCGCCGTCCGCCACGCCGGAGGAGAGCGCGGTCACGCGGCGCAGCAGATCGACGAACAGGCCCGAGAGGGCGAGGTTCGACCATTCCGGCGTCGCGGTGGTGTGGACCAGCACGATGCGGCCCTGGCCGCGCTTCTCGGCGGTGACCAGCGGCGTGCCGTCTTCGAGCTGCGCCCAGGTCTTCTCGCCGAGATCGAGCGCCGGCTCGGCTAGCACTTGGCGCGCGATGGTGACGTCGGGCGGCGTGGTCAGGCCGAAGAACGGCGAGTCTTTGGCGAAGGGCGCGAGGGTGGCCGGCTGCGCCCAGCTCATCGCCCCGCCGAGGCTGCGTCCGCCGCGCAGCACGATGGGCAGCAGGTCGTCAGGCTTGTCGACGAGGCGCGGGCCGGCGAAGCGCAAGAGCGTGCCGCCCGCCTCGATCCATTTCTTGATCTGCTCGCGCTCGGCCTCGGTCATCGGCGCGTCGTCTGGCAGCGCCAGCACGGCGAGGCCGCGCTTCAAAAGCTCGCTGACCGGGCCGAGACGCACTTCGCTGAAGGGGGCCAGCGCACGCTCGAGATAAAAGCCGGCGCTGAGGAGCGGTTGCGCCTGGCCGGCGGCCAATTGCGGCGCGACGACGCCGACCGGGCGGCGGCGCCAGCGCTCATCGAGCAGGGCCACCGCGCCGGCGCTCTCTTCGCCGTCGATGGAAAGGCGTGTCAGCCGGTTGCGCAGCTCGGTCGGCAGATCGAGGCGGACATCATGGCTCCGTTCGCCGTCGCGAAAGGCGCTCTCCTCGCGCAGCAGCGTCTGGCCGCCTTCGCCGGTGCCGCGCAGCACGAAGGGCAGTTCGCCGCCGGCATCGGCGCGCAATACGCGCGCCACCAAGAGCGCGCCGTCCGGCGTCGGCGGCGGCAAAGCGCGGGCGAGGCGGCCCGCCGGGTCGCGCAGCACTTCGAGGCTGCCGAAGCGCTGCAGGCGTTCGGCGAGCGCGCGCGATTCGTTGTCTTGGCCGCTGGCTTCGAGTCCATCGCTCAGCCACAGCACGCTCGCCGTGCCGTTCGGCAGCTCCAGCTTGTCGGCCGCTTCGCGCGCGGCGGCGCGGTTGACCGCCCAAGGCTTGGGCTGCATCGCCTGCACGAGGCTGCGCGCATCCTGCGCCGACATCAGCTTGCTGGCGGCGAGCGGCGAACCGTCGGCGGGCGACGCCGTCGGCAGCACCATCACCGGGCGCGCCGCCCGCTCGGCGCGGCCCAAGGCGGCATCCATGGCGCGTTGGCGCGCTTGCCAATTGCCCGCGGCGGCCCAGCCGTCGTCGACGACGAGCAGCAAAGGCCCGCTGCCGGTCAGCTGCGTCTGCGGATTGAGCAGCGGGCGGGCGAGCGCCAGGATCACCAGCGCCGCCAGGATCATGCGCAAGATGACGAGCCAGAGCGGCGTCTTGTGCGGCGTCTGCTCCTGCTCCTTCACGTCGAACAGCAGAGCGATGGCGGGGAAGCGCTGATGGCGCGGCGCCGGCGGCGTGACTTTCAGCAGCCACCACAAAGCCGGCAGCGCCGCGAGCGCGGCGAGCAGCCAGGGAGCCGAGAATGCGATGAAGCCGAGGTTGAGCATATGGCCCTCAGTCCCGCGCGTTGGCCATCAGGCCATAAAGCGAGAGGAGGGCGGCCTGCGGCGGCGCATCGCTGTGATGCAGGGTGAAGCTCCAGCCGCGCGGGCGGCACAGGTCGCGCAAGCGGTCACGGCGGGCGGCCAGACGTTGCATATATTGTTCGCGCACCTGCTCGGCGCGGTTGATCAGATGCGTGCCTTCGGCTTCGAGGCCCTCGAAGCGCACGCGTCCGCTGAAGGGCAGCGTCTCCTCAGCGGGATCGAGCACTTGGACCACATGGCCCATGACGCCGCGCCCGGCGAGGCCGCTGATCGCCGCCTCGATCTCCTCGATCGGGCCGAGAAAATCGCTGAGCAGCACGACATGGGCGTGACGCGGCAGGGGATCGCTTGTCGGCGCATTGGCGCCGAAGCCGCCGCCGCGCGCCAGGGTCTCGGCCATGCGGATCATGGTGGCGCGGCCGACCGACGGCGGATAGCCGGCGCCGAGCAGCGCCACGCGCTCGCCGCCGCGCATCAGGATGTTGGCCAGCGCCAGCAGCAACAGTTCGGCGCGCTCGGCCTTCTCCGGCAGGTTGCGGTTCGAGCGCCAGCGCATCGAGGGCGAATCGTCGCGCCACAGCCAGACGCTCTGCGCCGCCTCCCATTCGTTCTCGCGGATGAAGACATGCTGCGTCTTGGCGGTCTGGCGCCAATCGATCTTGGTCGTGGTGTCGCCGACCTGATAGGGGCGGAACTGCCAGAAGGCGTCGCCCTGGCCGACGCGGCGGCGGCCGTGCACGCCTTGCGCCACCGTATTGGCGACGCGCTCGGCGGCGACGAGCAGCGGCGGCAGCGCGCCGCCGGTCTCCTCGGCGCGCTGCAGCGCGCTCTGGCCGGCGGTCAGCTTGGGCGGCTGCTTGGTGCTGGAGGATGGCGACGCCATGCCCGTTCGGGTCTCCCCGCGACGCGGAAAGCGTCGCACTAGAGAATTGATGGGTCTTAACGGTAGGGCGCGGCGAGACGCTGGATGATCTGCTCGATGGTGATGCCATCGGCGCGCGCCGAGAAGTTGAGCGCCATGCGGTGACGGAGGATCGGCGGGGCGAGGGCGATGACGTCGTCGATCGACGGCGCGAAACGGCCTTCGAGCACGGCGCGGGCGCGGCAGGCGAGCATCAGCGCCTGGCTCGCGCGCGGGCCGGGACCCCAGGCGACATGGCGGCGCACTTCGTCGATCTCGCTGGTCTCCGGGCGGCCCGAGCGCACCATGCCCAAGATGGCCTCGAGCACGCTTTCGCCGACCGGCAGGCGGCGCACCAGCTTTTGCGCGGCGATCAGCTCGGCGCCGTTCATCACCGGCACGGCGGGCGCTTCGGCGATGCCGGTCGTGGCGATCAGCATCTCGCGCTCGGCGTCGAGCTCGGGATATTCGACGTTCACCTGCAGCAGGAAACGGTCGAGCTGGGCTTCGGGCAGCGGATAGGTGCCCTCCTGCTCGAGCGGGTTCTGCGTCGCCAATACATGGAACGGGCTCGGCAGCGCGTGGTACTGGCCAGCGACCGAGACCTGATGCTCCTGCATCGCCTGCAGCAGCGCCGATTGGGTGCGCGGGCTGGCGCGGTTGATTTCATCGGCCATCAGCAGCTGACAGAACACCGGGCCTTTGATGAAGCGGAAGGCGCGTTGGCCGCCGTCGGCTTCTTCCAGCACTTCGGAACCGATGATGTCGGCGGGCATCAGGTCGGGCGTGAACTGCACGCGCTTGGTGTCGAGGCCGAGTACGGTGCCGAGCGCCTGCACCAGGCGGGTCTTGGCGAGGCCGGGAACGCCGATCAGCAGCAGATGGCCGCCGGCCAGCAGCGTGACCAAAGTTTCGTCGATTACCTGGCGCTGGCCGAAGATGACGCGGCCGAGCGCGCCGCGCACTTTGCCGAGCGTATCGCCGAGATGTTCGATGTCCGCCGCCAGGGCGGACGCGCTGTCATTCACAGGACTGTCGGTTAGAGTCACGCAGGGACCTCTCCAGGTTGAGAGCGATGCGAGGATATGGGCATACTATAGGCCGAAATCCGGAAGGCGGAATACGGGGGACATCACAAAAGAGAGACCCTGGAAGCTCACGGCCATGCGGGAAAAAAGCTTGTCACATACGGGAAAATCTGCGCCGCCGGACGAGATGCGGGAACAAACCGCGATTCCGCCCGAGGCGCCCGCGCAAGAGGTCTTGCAAACCTCGGGCCTGCCGCATGGGATGGGGCAAATTCCGCGCAATGATTGCGGCGATTTCGATATTCGCATCGCCCGCGACGGCGCCTGGTTCTACCGCAATTCGCCGATCGGCCGTCCGGCGCTGGTCAAATTGTTCGCCTCCGTGCTCAAGCGCGACGCAGCGGGCGACTATTGGCTGGAAACGCCGGCCGAACGCGGCCGCATCATGGTGGAAGACGCGCCCTTCGTCGCCGTCGAGGCGGATTTCGCCGGCGAAGGCGAGCGCCAGACCGTCACGCTGCGCACCAATCTCGACGCGACGGTGACGCTCGATGCCGAACATCCTTTGATCCTGCGCGGGAACCTCGCCGAGGAGCCGCGCCCCTATGTCGCGCTCGGCGCCGGTCTGGAGGCGCTGGTGGCGCGCAGCGCGTTCTACGCGCTGGCCGAACGGGCGGTGCCGCGTATCGTCGACGGCGCGGAGGTTCTCGGCATCTGGAGCGCAGGACGGTTCTTCGCGCTCGGTCCCGCCATGCCGGACGAGACGCCGTGACCCATCACGATCTCCTGGCGCGCCTGACGCGCGCTCTTGCGCCGCGCGAACTGGCGGATCCGATTTTCGGTCCCGGCGAGCAGGCGCTGGCGCAAGAGCAGATGATGCGGCGCGGCTTCGTCTCGCCCGAGGGCGTGGCGACTCTCAAGCAGGCCGCCGTGCTGGTGCCGCTGGTGCTGCGTCCCGAGGGCGTCACCATCCTGCTCACTGAGCGCACCTCGCATCTCGCCGATCACGCCGGCCAGATCAGCTTTCCCGGCGGCCGCTTGGAGCCCGATGACGGCGGCGACGCCATCGCCGCCGCCTTGCGTGAAACCGAAGAGGAGATCGGCTTAGCGCGCGGCCATGTCGAAGTGCTCGGCAGTTTTGAAGATTACGGCACGGTGACGGGCTATCGCGTCACGCCGATCGTCGGCCTGGTGCATCCGCCGTTCGATCTGACGCCCGATCCGCACGAGGTCGCGGAGATTTTCGAGCTGCCGCTCGATTTCATCTTGCAGCCGACCAATGTCACGCGCGCGCGAGAGACGCGTGGCGGCGTGCTGCGCGACGTCTACGAGATTTCCTACGGCAAATGGCGCGTCTGGGGCTTCACCGCGCGCATCCTGGTGCGCTTGATCGGCGCGCTGGAGGAAAATCCATGATCCGGGTTTTCTTCATTTATGTGCTGCCGTTGATCGCGCCGACCGTGGTCTATCTGCTGTGGTGCCTGTGGCATCTCAAGCGCGGCACCGGAACCATAGAGGGCGACTTCAAGACCGCCGCGCGCCGCGCGCCCTGGCCGAAGCTGACCATCGCCGGCGTCGCGCTGCTGATCGTCGTGCTGGCCATCGCCGCGCTGACCGGCGGCGAGCCGCCGCATGAAACCTATAATCCGCCGCATCTCGAAAACGGCCGTGTTGTACCCGGCCAGACGCGGCAGGACGTGCCATGAAGCCCGCCGGCAAGATCGCGCCGCAGGCCTGGATGACGCGCGCCGCCACGCAGGCGGTGATGAAAGCGCTCGGCGATGCCGGAGCCACCGCGCGCTTCGTCGGCGGCAGCGTGCGCGACGCGGTCATCGGCCGCGCGGTTGGCGATGTCGACATGGCGACCGATGCCGCGCCGCAAGCGGTGATCGCGGCGTTGGAGGCGGCGGGCCTGAAGGCCGTGCCGACCGGTTTGGCGCATGGAACGATCACCGCCGTGGCGAGCGATGCGAGCGGCACGCATCATTTCGAGATCACCACGCTGCGTCATGATGTCGAGACCGACGGGCGCCATGCCACCGTCGCCTTTACCGACGATTGGTCGGCCGATGCGGCGCGCCGCGACTTCACCATGAACGCGCTGTTCATGGACGCCGACGGCACGCTCTACGATCCCTGCGGCGGCCTGAAGGACGCCAAAGCCGGGCGCGTGCGCTTCGTCGGCGAGCCGGCCAAGCGCATCGACGAAGATGTGCTGCGCCTGCTTCGCTACTTCCGTTTCTTCGCCCATTATGACCGCCTGCCGGCGGATCAGGCGGCGCTCAAGGCCTGCCGCGACGCGGCCTATCGCCTGCCGTCGCTATCGGGCGAGCGGCTGCGCCAGGAGCTGGTGAAATTGCTCAGCGCGTCCGATCCCGGCGCCGCCTGCGCGTTGATGAAGGAGGCGCAGATCTTCCCGCATCTGTTGCCGGAAGCCTCGGCGCTCAAACGCTTGCTGGCGTTGCCGGCGCTGGAACGGCGCTGCGGCGCGCGGCGCGATCCCTTGCTGCGGCTTGCGGCATTGATCGAGGTCGGTCAGGTCGGCGCGGAACAAGTGGCGGCGCGCTTGCGTTTTTCCAATGCGGAGAAGGCGCGTCTCGCCGCGCTTTGCGTACCGGAACTGCCCGTGATGGGCGCGCTCACGGGCGCGATGCTGGACCGCGTGCTCTACAAGCTCGGCGCGCCGCTCGTTCGCGATCTCGCGCTCATCGCTTGGGCGGGAGAGACGGCGGGCGGGACCGCGGATGATCAAGCTTACGTGCGGATCATCGCCGCCGCCGATTGCTGGGGTGCGAAAGACTTTCCGCTGAAGGGCGACGACGCCTTGCGTCTCGGCCTGAAAGGCGCGGCCATCGGCAACGCGCTGGCGCTGGTCGAGGATTGGTGGATCGAGCGGGGCTTCGCGCCGGACCGTGCGGCGCTGCTTGGGCAATTACGAACCGTCGCACAGGAAGAGGGCGCAAAACAGGGAGATGCTCCATGACCGAGCTGCGTATCTGTTTTATCGGCGATTCGCTGACCCACGGCACGCGCGACGACACGACTCTGGGCTGGCCGGGCCGGCTTTGCGCCAAGGCCGTGTCGCGCGGCCATGACGTGACGCATTACAATCTCGGCATTCGGCGCGACACCTCGGCCGACATCGCGCGGCGCTGGCAGGCCGAAGCCGTCGCGCGCCTGCCGGCATCGGCGCCGGGTGCGTTGGTGTTCTCCTTCGGCGTCAACGACATGGCCTGCGACGAGCAGAATCTCTTTCGCGTACCGCCGCCCGAATCGCACAAGCTGGCGCGCGAGATCGTCGGCGCCGCCGCGGCGCGTTGGCCGGTGCTGTGGCTCAGCCCGGCGCCGATCGGCCGCAAGCCGAACGTCGCCTGCGCGCTCTGGGCCTTGGAAGCGGATTATCAGGATCAGCGCGCGGCGCAGCTGACGCAGGATTACGCCCATATCGCAGCCGAACTGAAGGTGCCCTTTCTCGACATCTTCACGCCGCTCGCCGCCTCGCGCTTCTATCGCTGGGCGCTGACGCGCGGCGGCGACGACACGCATCCCTCATCCTGGGGCTATGCGATGATCGCGCGCCTCGTCGGCCGCTGGCCCGCCTGGCAGGCGTGGTTCAAGTGACGCGGCTTTAAGGCCACGCCACTTCCGGCGGCATGCTCATCAGGATCGCTTCGACATTGCCGTCGGTCTTGAGGCCGAAGGTCGTGCCGCGGTCATAGAGCAGGTTGAACTCGACATAGCGGCCGCGCCGGATCAATTGATGGCGGCGCTGCTCATCGGTCCAGGGCGTCGCCATGTGGCGGCGCACGATCTTGGGATAGATGTCGAGGAAGGCTTCGCCGACCGCCTGGTTGAAGGCGAAGTCGCGCTCCCAATCGCCCGTATCGAGCTGGTCGTAGAAGATGCCGCCGACGCCGCGCGGCTCCTTGCGGTGCGGCAGATAGAAATATTCGTCGCACCATTTGGAAAAGCGCGGGTAGTAGTCGGCGTCGGATTTGTCGCAGGCCGCCTTCAGCGCCGCGTGGAAGTCGGCCTTATCTTGCGCGGCGTCCTCCGGGAACATCGGCGTCAGATCGGCGCCGCCGCCGAACCAGCCCTTGGTGGTCACGATATGGCGGGTGTTCATATGGACGGCCGGCACCAGGGGCGAGCGCATATGGGCGACGAGCGAGATGCCGGAGGCCCAGAAGCGCGGATCCTCGGCCGCGCCGGGGATCTGCTTGCGAAACTCCGGCGAGAATTCGCCGTACACCGCCGAGACATTGACCCCGACCTTTTCGAAGACCCGGCCGCGCATGATCGCCATGGTGCCGCCGCCTTCGTCGCCGCCAAGAGAGGTCGATCGGGTCCAATTATGCCGTTCGAAGCGTCCGGCGGGCCGATTTTGGCCGTTCGGGCCGGTCATTTCGTCCTCAAGCGCCTCGAAAGCCGCGCAAATTCGATCCCGCAGGGCGTGATACCAGGTTTTGGCGCGGTTTTTTTGCGAATCGGGGGCATTTTGGGCCGTCATAAGCCGAGTTCCATACTTAACTTAGGTTAAATCGCGCGAAAAAGGCGTCCGCGCGGGAAAGCTGCCGGTTTGGCGCAAGGCTTCGCCTAATACCATGCTGGCGGCCACCGCCACATTGAGCGAGCGCAAACCAGGCTTTAAAGGGATGACCAAGCGAGCGTCGGCCGTCTGGGCGACCTCGTCGGGCACCCCGGCGCTTTCGCGCCCGACCATCAGCACATCGTCCGGCCGGAAGGCGAAATCGGAGTAGGCGACGTCGCCCTTGGTGGTGAGCAGCACCAGGCGGCGGCCGCTGGCGGCCTGGCGGCGGCGAAAGGCCGCCCAGGAGCTGTGGCGGGTCATGTCGGCCAGGGCCAGGTAATCCATGCCGGCGCGGCGGAAATTGGCGTCCGACGGCACGAAACCGCAGGGCTCGACGATGTCGGCGGCGACGCCGACGCAGGCCGTCAGGCGCAGCAGGGTGGCGCAGTTCTGCGGGATGTCCGGCTGATAAAGCGCGAGCCGCAGGCCGCCGGAAGGGAGGGTGTCGGCTTCTGCGGGCCCAGGGGCGGCGGAAGGGGGCTCGAATGGCTGGGTCAGGATGCGCGTTCCGGCAGGTGTCGAGGGATGGAAAGCCTTGGAATGACAGGCAAATGAGCGCGCTGACAGGCTCCGTTTTGGGCTTTGCTTGCGCGCCGTTTTATATTACACCCTGGTCCCGCAAGTCTCGCCTTGCCCGGTCATTCGCGCCCGCCCAAGCGGCGCG
Source organism: Alphaproteobacteria bacterium (assembly GCA_035714115.1). Classification (GTDB taxonomy): domain Bacteria; phylum Pseudomonadota; class Alphaproteobacteria; order SMXQ01; family SMXQ01; genus CAMAVH01. The sequence continues at coordinate 28,795 of DASTMO010000001.1, read as the reverse complement.
TCGGCCGGTTCAGATAGTCGGCCGGATAGCTCACATTCTCGGGGACGAACCGCTCGCGGGCGTTCCCTGTGGGCTGTGCGGCCTGGACCCGTTTCGGGCCCGAGAGAGGTATCGACCATGTCAGAGTCTGCAAGCGCCAGCGCCACCCACGGCCAGCACGGTCACGGCGAAGGCGAGACCCGGCGCGACTTCCTCGCGCTGGCCGCCACGGCTTTCGCCGGCGCCGGCGCCGCCTGCGCCCTGTGGCCTTTCATCGACAGCATGAACCCCGCCGCCGACACCCTGGCGCTGTCCACCACGGACGTGAGCCTGGCGCCGATCGCCGAGGGCATGCGCGTCACCGTGAAGTGGCGCGGCAAGCCGGTGTTCATCGACCACCGCACCAAGGCGCAGATCGACGAAGCGCGCGCCGTCAACCTCGGCGAGCTGCGCGATCCGGCGAAGGACGAGGACCGCGCCCAGAAGGCCGAATGGCTGGTGATGGTCGGCGTCTGCACCCACCTCGGCTGCATCCCGAACGGCCAGAAGCAAGGCGAGCCGCGCGGCGATTTCGGCGGCTGGTTCTGCCCGTGCCACGGCTCGCACTACGACACCTCGGGCCGCATCCGCAAAGGACCGGCGCCGCTCAACCTCGCGGTCCCGCCGTACAAGTTCCTCAACGACACCACCGTCAGCATCGGCTAGGGGCGCAGATAAATGAGCACGACCGAAAACGCCCCCAAGAAGAACGGCATCGTCGAGTGGATCGACTACCGCCTGCCGATCTTCACCTTCATGAACCATGAGCTTCGGGAATATCCGACCCCGAAGAACCTGAACTACTGGTGGAACTTCGGTTCGCTCGCCGGCATCGTTCTGGTGATCATGATCCTGTCGGGCATCTTCCTGGCGATGAACTACACCGCCCACGTGGATCATGCCTTCGTCAGCGTCGAGCGCATCATGCGCGACGTGAACACCGGCTGGCTGCTCCGTTACATCCACATGAACGGCGCGTCCTTCTTCTTCCTGGTCGTCTACATCCACATCTTCCGCGGCCTCTATTACGGCTCGTACAAGCCGCCGCGCGAAATCCTGTGGTGGCTCGGCCTCGTCATCTTCTTGCTGATGATGGCCACCGCCTTCCTCGGCTACGTGCTGCCGTGGGGCCAGATGAGCTTCTGGGGCGCCACCGTCATCACCAACCTGTTCTCGGCCATTCCGCTGGTCGGCGAGCCGATCGTCACTTGGCTGTGGGGCGGCTTCGGTGTCGACAACCCGACCCTCAACCGCTTCTTCAGCCTGCATTACCTGCTGCCGTTCGTGATCGTCGGCGTCGTGGTGCTGCATCTGGTGGCGCTGCACACCCATGGCTCGAACAACCCGCTCGGCGTCGACCACAAGAAGAACCCGAAGGACTCGATCCCCTTCCATCCGTACTACACGGCGAAGGACATGTTCGGCCTCGGCGTCTTCCTCGTCGTCTACGCGCTGTTCGTGTTCTTCGCGCCGAACTTCTTCGGCGAATCGGTGAACTACGTGCCGGCGAACCCGCTGCAGACCCCGGCCGAGATCGTGCCGGAATGGTACCTGCTGCCGTTCTACGCGATCCTGCGCTCGATCCCCGACAAGCTGCTCGGCGTCGTGGCGATGTTCGGCGCCATCTTCATCCTGTTCCTGCTGCCGTGGCTGGACAGCTCGAAGGTGCGCAGCGCTACGTTCCGCCCGATCTACAAGCAGCTGTTCTGGATCTTCCTGGCCGACTACATCATCCTCGGATGGTGCGGCGCCCAGCATCCGGAAGGCGCGCCGCTGATCATCGGCCGCATCGCCACCGCTTACTACTTCATCCACTTCCTCGTGCTGATGCCGCTGGTCAGCAAGTTCGAGAAGCCGCGCGCGCTGCCCGAAAGCATCAGCACGCCGGTGCTCAAGACGGAGAAAGCGTAATGTCGATCAATCTTCGTCGCGCCCTGCTGCCAGCCCTCGGCCTGCTTGCCGTCTTCGCCGTCTCTTCCGCGAACGCCGCGGAAGGCGAGGTCAAGCTCCAGCGCCAGTCGTGGGCTTTCGACGGCCCCTTCGGCACCTACGATCGCGCCGCGCTGCAGCGCGGCTTCCAGATCTACAAGGAAGTCTGCTCGGCCTGCCACGCGGTGAGCCTGGTGGCCTACCGCAATCTCTCGGCGCTCGGTTTCTCCGAGGCTGAGGTCAAGGCGATCGCGGCGGCCTACGAGGTGCAGGACAAGGAGCCGAACGATCAGGGCGAGTACTTCACGCGCCCGGCCCGTCCGGCCGACCACTTCAAGTCGCCGTTCGCCAACGAGCAGGCGGCGCGCGCCGCCAACAACGGCGCCTATCCGCCGGACCTGTCGCTGATCACCAAGGCCCGCCTCGGCGGCGGCGGCGCGGTCTTCCGCTTCGGCCCGAGCGGCTCGGATTACGTCTATGCCCTGCTGACCGGCTACAAGCCGGCCCCCGCCGGCGTGACCGTGCCCGAAGGCATGAACTACAACGAAGCCTTCCACGGCCACATGATCGCCATGGCGCAGCCGCTCAATGACGGCGCCGTGACCTTCGCCGACAACACCCAGGCGACCGTGCCGCAGATGGCCAAGGACGTGACCACGTTCCTGACCTGGGCCGCCGAGCCGGAGATGGAGGCGCGCAAGCGTCTTGGCCTCAAGGTCATGCTGTTCCTGCTGCTGATGACCGGCGTGTTCTACGCCTGGAAGCGCAAGGTCTGGAAAGACCTGCACTAATCCGCAGCGGTTTCGCAAACAAAGGCCCCGCCGATCGCTCGGCGGGGCCTTTTGCTTTGCTGAGCTTCAAGCGCTGGTTCAGTGCCGGGCGGATGGGTGCAGGATATCCTGCGCTTCGCCTTGCAAGCGGCGCAGATAGCGCGCCACGCTGGGCAGCGCGCGGCTCAGCAGGCTGACCCAGAGCAGCAGGCCAGCGGCCATTTCCGCCAGTTCCTCCAAGGCCCAGAATTTGCGCAGCGGCCCGGCTTGGGTGTCGATCACCGCTGCGCCGCCGAGCAGCAACAGGCACAAGCCGAACAGCAGGCAGCCGGGATCCTGCAGCCAAGGCCGCACGACATCGCGAAAGCGCTTCTGCCGCCAGACCATCACGTAGAACAGCGCGACCATGGCGAGCATGAAGATCGCGCCGAACAGCATCACCGGATATTCGCGCGCGAAACGCAGCAGCAGCAGGCCGACATTGTGCAGGCTGTCGATATGGCCGTCGGTCCAGACCGGCGGGGTTTGGCGTTCGAACATCTGGGTGCCGAGGCCGGTCTCGTCGAGGAAGCAAAGCAGAGAGAACGCCGTGCCCACGGGCAGCAGCAGGGTGCGGCTGCCGCGATGGGCGATCCAGGTGCCGACGCCGGTCAAAAAGGCGGCCAGGAAAAAGAGGGCCGAGGCGCTCTGCACGAAGCCCTCTTCGCCGAACAGCAGCTCGCGATGCTGCGGGAGGGCGAAAAAGGCTCCCAGCAGCCCGGCGATGACGATGGCGGACAGAACGATGATGGCGCGCAGGGACATTGACTCTCTCTCTCAGAGACGTCCCCCGGGGCTCCGATATTTGAGTTTTAGGAACCGATCCTCAAGTGACCAAAACGTGACGTTCCGTTGTTCACCAGGCCTGGAACTCGAGAATGTCGAGGCCGATGTTGCGGTCGAGCACATAGACCAGCCCGCGGTCGTCCACGGTGGCGTCGTTGCTCTGCACGTTGACGTTGCTCTTGGCCTTGTCGGGGATGAAGAAGCCCGTTTCCTTGGGCTTCAGCGGATTGGAGAAATCCACCGCGCGCAGGCCGCCGGAGAACCACGTGGCGAACAGGATCGGCTTGGGGAACTTCTCCTGATACTGATGCGCGCCGAAACGGCCGCCGCCGTCGAATAGCGGCGTGTCCCGCTCGCTCATGCTGAAGGTCGAGATCGGCACCAGCTTCTTGTCCGCCGTCAGCTCGAAGAACCAGACGAAGGCATGGATGCGGCCCTGGGTGTGGCGTTCCTCCTCGTCGATCACCGCGATGATGTCCTTGCCGCCGACTTTGTAAGGTACACGCATGGCGGTGTGGGTCGGGTGGGCGAAGGCCGGGTGATAGTCGTAGGCCGTGATCGTCTTGGGCTTGGTGATGTCGGTCACGTCGATGCCGGCGACGCCGCCGTGCCAGCAGCCGGCCCACAGCTCGTTGCCGAGCCGCATGGCATGATGCAGCTGCTTGTCCGAGCCGTGCCAGCTGCGCTGTTCGCCGCCGGCGGTGTGCTGGCCGGGAATCCACCAACGGCCGACTTCCTGCAGCTTTGTCGGGTTGGAATGGTCGTAGATGACCAGGATGTTGCCCTCGAAACCGTCCATGCCGGTGGACATGTAGGCGTAACGCTCGTCGACGTCGAAGCGGTGCACGCCTTCACGGCCGGTGTATTGGTGATGGATCAGCTTCGGCTTGGTCTTATCCGAGATGTCCCAAATCTTGAAGCCGGCGTCGGGATATTCGACCTTCGAGGCTTCGAGCAGATCCTTGATCACTTCCGGATCGAAGCCGGTGGCTTTGGCGAGCTCGTCCTTGCCTGGCTCCTTGCCGCCGTTCTTGGCCATCAGCTCGGCGCGCGCCTCCGCCGTGGTGCGCGCGCGGCGCCAGAAGGAGCGGCGCGGCCGCTCGCAGTTGGTGAACATCAGATCGCCGACGACGCGCACTTTATGGCTGTGCGTCGCGTCACCCTCGAGCGGAATGGTCGAGAGCAGCTTGGGTTTTCGCGGGTCGGCCACGTCGTAGATGCTGGTGCCGTGCGGCGGATCCATATGGCCGACATAAGCGGTGGTGCCGACCAGGGTGATCTGGCCGCCGCCGGGGATGTCGAGGCGGGAGAGATGCTTGAAATTCTCGCTGAGCATGACGAACGGATCCTGACTACGGTTACTTCTTCATCGCATCGACGGCGCGCGCGACGATGTCGGGCGGCGACTTCATCAAGTCGGCAAGCAGCTTGTCCATCGTCTCGCCGGTGACGAGGGAGACGTCGAGGCTCTGTTTGCCGAGATCGGCGATCAGATGCGGGTCGCGCGCCGCCTTGTTGAAGGCTTCGCGCACCGCAGCGATGCGCTCTTTGGGAACATCGGGCGGCATGACGAAGGGGCGGCCGAGGGCGAGCGAGGCGAAGATCAGGTTCAGGGTCTGGCGGTCCGCCTCGTTCTTGGCGAAGTCGAGAATGAACGGCACGCCTTTCAGTTCGGGATGCGGCTCGCCGGACAGTTGGATCAGGATGTTCAGCTTCTTGTCGCGCAGCCAGTCGGGCTTCTGGTTCTTGAGCGAAGACCAGGACCAGCCGCAGCGCCCTTCCACCTCGCGCCGCTCGATGGCGATGTCGATGTTGGCGCCGACATAGCCGGAGATGATCTTGAATTTGGTGCCGAGCATGTTGTTGAGCACGGCGGGGAATTTCTCGGTGTCGTTCTGGCCGGCGCCGCCGATGATGGTTTCCTGCTTCATGGCGTCCTGGATCGTCTTGGTCTTCGATTCGTGCCAGGTGGCGCAGACGCTGGTCTCGTTGTTGAGGTTGCCGATCCAGTTGAATTTCAACGTCTCGTACTGCAGGGCTTCGGGCGCGTCGCCATAGAGCGGCAGCATGGGAATTTCGCGCTGGACCATGCCGATCACCGTGCCGTCCTTCGGCGCGACGGCATAGACGTAATTGGCGGCGCGAATGCTGGCCGCGCCCTGCATGTTCTGCACGACCGGAGTCGGCTTGCCGGGAATCTCGTCGGCGAAATAGCGCGAGAAGGCGCGGGCGTAGATGTCGTAGCCGCCGCCGGCGGCGCCGCCGACGATGATGCGCAGCTGCTTGCCCTTGTAGAAATCGGCGACGCTCTGGGCGTCGGCCTGAGGCATGGCAAAGGTAAAGCCGAGGCTCGCCGCAGCGAGCCAAGTGAAGGTCTTGAGCATGTCGTCTCCCCATCGGGCGCGGCGGTCGCCGCGCCGGTCATTCCCCGGTCTGCGCCGAGGTCCAGGCCAAGCTATAACGCCTCCGCCGGGGCATGGCCACAGGCGGAGGCGTTACAGTTTGTTGCCGCGATGGATGAGTCTTGCAGAAGACCTGGGGCGAGCGGTTTAGCGCACGGTCTCTTTGGCCTTCTCGATCAGGCGCGGCGGCGCGCCGTAAATCTCGGCGATGATGCGCTCGGCGGCGGCGCCATCGATCGTGCCGACGATCGGCAGGTCGGCCTTCGCGGCCTCGGCGACGAACTGCGGGTCTTTCACTGCTTGATCGAAGCCTTTGCGCAGCAGCGCCAGGCGATCCTGCGGCACGGCCTTGGAGGCGACATAGGGCCGGCCCACCTCGTCGGCGGCGGTCAGCAGTTTGAGCACCGTTTTGTCGTCGTCGTTTTTCAGGAAGCTGCCGGCGAAGGGCACGCTGTCGGGCAGATTGGGGATCGGGCCGGGCGCGAACTTCACGATCGGCGTGATCTTGTTCTCGGCGAGCCAGCTCGGCGGATTGCTCGACCAGGCGCCGCAGCCGCCGTCGAGCTCGCCGCGCTCGATGGCGAGGCGCTCTTCGGCGCTGCCTGGATAGCCGGTGACGATCTTGATTTTCGCGCCGTAAAGATTCTTCAGCGTCGCGGCGTTGTTGTAACTTGAACTGCCCGTCTGCTGCGTGCCGATGTTGAAATTGGCCCGCTTCATCAGATCGTCCCAGGTCTTCACGCCGGTCGTGTGCCAGGCGTAGCAGACGCGCAGGTCGGCGGTGATGCTGCCGACCCAGGCGACGTCCGAAAGCTTGAAATTGATCTTCTCCGGCGTGACGAGAGATTCGACGATGACGCCGGGATTGAAGGCGGTGATGACGCTGCCGTCCTTCGGCGCGGTGGTGTCGAGATAGAGCACCGCCTTCAGGCTGCCGCTGCCCGGCATGTTCTGCACGATGATGTTGGGATTGCCCGGCAGATATTTGCCGTAGCTGCGCGCGAGCAGGCGCGTGTAGGCGTCATAGCCGCCGCCCGGCGTCGCGCCGACGACCAGATTGATCGTCTTGAACTCGTAACCTTGCGCACTTGGGCCCTGCGCGCCGGCCGGCGCGGCGAAGGCGAGGGCGCTCAGGCCGAAAGCGGCGGCAATCCCCAGATGACGCATGGACATGGTCTCCCCTGTTTTTGTTGAAGCCCTGAGACGGCGCAAGCCGTCCGCGCTTTTCGCGCGAACGGCTCGCTGATTTGTTGGGTGCCGCCTTATGCCGGCGGCTTGTTAGTCGTGCAGGTCATGTCACGCCTTAGGCGTGCAAATCATAAGGAATTTGCTTGGGGCCGAAGCGCTCGACCACTGTATTGGTTTTCGGATCGTAGCCCTTTTGCAGCACGGTGCCTTCGCCGAGCCGCTGGCTGCGCAGGATGACGGCGACCGAGCGCGTCGGGCCGCCCTGTTCGGCGTGAATGTCGTAGGGCGGCACCAGATCGACCTTGCCCTGGCTGCCGGTGGTGACCGACGCCATCTTCACTTCGGCGTAACCCGGCTTGCTGCCGTCGTCGATGCGGTCGAAGCGCTCGAGCGATTCGGTGCCGTCGAGCACACCGTAGAGCACCCAGGCGTTGGCGTGATCATGCACGCTGCCGAAGCGGCCGGGCATGCGCACCACGCCGTTGATGGCGAAGCCCATTTCCTCGTCGACATAGAACAGCAGGTTCTTGCCGCCGTCGGTGCAGGGCCAGTCGGCGCTGCGCGCTTTCAGCTCGTCGTTCATGACGAGCTTTTCCAGCAGCGGCTTGGCCTTCTCCATGCGCGTCTGGGTGTCCGACTCCGCAGCCCACAAATCGCGCAGATCGTCGATGAAGCGCTGGAAGACCGGCAGGCGTTGGGTGTTAGCTTTTTCGGGCGCGGTGGCTTTATTCATGGATCGGCGCTCCTTCGATGGCGCAGCGGCGCAGCAGTCGGCGTTCTTCCGGCGGGAACCAGGTACGCGCGTGGATGGCGCAGCGGTTGTCCCACATCACGAAGTCGTCGAGTTTCCATTTGTGCTCGTAAATGAATTCGGGGCGCTCGCCGATCTCATAGAGCTGCTCGAGCATCACCTCGTTCTCTTCCTTGGAGAAGCCTTCGAGGCGCGCCGTCATCAACCGGTCGACGAACAGCGATTTGCGCCCCGTCTCGGCATGGGTCGAGAACACCGGATGGAAGTAGTGCGCCGATTGACTGAGGTCTTCCTTGAGCTCGACCTTGGCGCTGCGCTCGTATTCGTGGATATGCAGCGCCTTCTTGCCGGCGAGCTTCTGCTTCAGCTCGGCGGGCAGGGCGTCATAGGCCTTGTACATGTTGGAGAACTGCGTGTTGCCGCCGGTCGAGGGCAGCTCGAGCGCGTAGAGGAATGTGTAGTTGTAGGGCTTCTCGGAGTAGCCCGAATCGATGTGGAACCACATCTCGCCTTCGCCGAAGGCGCCGATCGGTTCGCCGTTCTCCTTGATGTTGCTGACCAGCAGGACGTTCGGATCGCGCTGCTGGGTGCCATGGGTACGGTGCTGCAGCTCCTGGCGGAACATGGCGTTCTTGCGCCGGCCCAAGGAGCCGAAATAGCTGGCGAAGCGCAGCTGCTGCTCCTGGGTGATCTTCTGGCCCCGGAAAACCAGAACGATGTGATCGTTCCAGGCTTTCCGGATGGCCGCCACCGTCTCGGGGGACAGCTCCTGGGTCAAATCCACCCCGGTGATCTCCGCGCCGCAGGCGGCGGAGAGGGGGGTGACTTTCATGCCGTCCATTACAGTGGCCATGGCGTTTTTCTCCCGCGAAAAAAATAATGAAACGTTGTATCGTTTTCTTTAAAAGCCATGATATAAACCTCGCCAAGGGGCCGTCAAGCGCCTGACTGTTTCAATATCCTTAGATGACAGGGATCACCGTGGCCAGTTCCGCCGCCGCCAAACCCGCATCCGTCGCTGGAGAGAACCGTTATGCCGTCGAGGCCGTCACGCGCGCCGCGCGCGTGCTGGCGCTGTTCGACCGCGCCCGGCCGCGCCAAAGCCTCGCCGAACTCGCGGAAGCGAGCGGCGTGCCGCGCCTGACGCTGCGGGGTATCCTCGACACGCTCGCCGCGCACGATCTGTTGACCGACGAGGGCGACGGCTTCTACCGCCTCGGCTACGCGTGGCTGCGCTTCGCCGACGTGCGGCGCAACCAGCTCGATATTCGCGGCAGCGCCGTGCCGATCATGCGCGCCATCCGCGACGGCGTGAACGAGACGGTGATCCTCAGCTTGCGCATCGGCGATCGCCGCGTGCATCTCGATTATGTCGAGAGCACCCAGCCGATCCGCCGCATCACCCAGCCGGGCCATGAGGGTCCGCTGCATGTCGGCGCCGCTGGCATGGTGCTGATGTCGGGCATGAGCGAGGACGAGATCGAGGCTTACCGGGCGCGCGTGCCGAACGCGGCGGGCGAAGACGGTGGCGGCTGGCCGGAGATTCTCGCCGGCGTTCAGGCGGCCAAGCGCGACGGCCACGCCATCGTCGTCGGCAAGGTCAATGTCCACACCGCCGCGGTGGCCGCGCCGGTGCGCAGCTACAACGGCGAGATCATCGCGACGCTGACGATCTCCTGCCCGACCGACCGCTTCACGCAAGCCTTGAGCGATAGCTGCGTCGCGCTCGTCACCGAGGGCGCCGCCAAGCTGTCGCGCACGCTGGGGTATGCGCCATGAACGCTCCGGACAAGAATTCGAAGCCGGGCAAACCGGATGCAAAGCTGGTGCGCGTTGTCGACCGTGCCGGCCGCATCATGGGCTGCTTCGGCCATGGCTCGGCGGAATTGTCGTTGCCGCAGCTTTGCGCGCGGCTCGAACTGCCCAAGGCGACGGTGTTCCGCATCCTCACGACCTTGGTCGATCAGGGCTGGCTGTCCTACAACCAGTCGACGGCGGTCTACACGCTCGGCTTCGCCGCCCTGCGCCATGCCGACAGCTTGCTGCGCGGGCTCGGCATCCGGCCCAAAGCGCGGCCCTTCATGCGCGCCGTGCGCGACGCGGTGAACGAGACGGTGATTCTGTCGGTGCGCGACGGCGACAGCCGCATCAATATCGACAGTTTCGACGGTGGCCAGGCGATCGGTCAGACGCTGCAGCTCGGCGTGCGTGCGCCGCTCTATACCGGCGCGGCCAGCCAAGTGTTCCTCGCCGCCATGAGCGACGCCGAGATCGAGGCCTATCTCGCGCGCACGCCATTGACCTCTTTCAATCCGGCGACGCTGACGACGCCGGACGCCATCCGCCGGCGCATTGAGCAGGTGCGGGCCGACGGCTATGCCCGCAGCTTCGGCGAATTCACCGCCAGCGCCTCGCAGACCGTGGCCATCGCCGTGGCCGTGAAGGATGCGAGCGGACACGTCGTCGCGGCGCTGCATGTCTCGGCGCCGCACAGCCGCATGACCGATGAATTGGAGCAGGCTTGCCGCGCCGTCCTGCTGCGCGAGAGCGCCGCGCTGGCGGCGGCGCTCACCAGCTGATCGACGCCATCAGCTGGCCCAGTGATCAGCTGGCCCAGTGATCAGCTGGCCTGGGCCTTGGTGCTGCGGCGCAAGGTGAACAGGCGCAGCAGCAGGGTGAGCAGCAGCAGGCTGAGGATCATCAGCGTGCCGATGGCCCCGACCACGACGGCGTAGCCTTCGCCCCAGAGATTCCAGATCGTCACGGCGAGGAGTTCGTTGCTTTCGCCCTCGGTCATGATCAGCGGCTGGCTGGCCATGCGCACCGCATGCAGCGCCGTCCAGATCCACACGCCGACGAAGGTCGGCAGCAGCAGCGGCACGAACACGCGCCACATCACGCGCCATTGCGGCGCGCCGGAGGTTTGCGCGGCTTCTTCCAGGTCGCGGTGGATCTGCAGGATCGCGGCGTTCATCGCGCGCGTGCCGTAGGACATGAAGCCGATGACGAAGACGATGCAGACCGACCAGATGGTGCCGAACATCGCGAAGCCCAACTTGTCGAACTTGATGAAGAACCACAGCATCGCCAGGCCGATGACGATGCCGGGGATGGCGTGCGGCAGGAAGACGAGCTGGTCGAGCAATTTCCGGCCCCAGAATTTGGAGCGGACGATCACCAGCGAGACGGCGAAGGAGAAGGCGACCGTGGCCGTGGAGGTGACGAGCACCATCCAGATCGTGTTCCACAGCACGACGCGCATATGCTCCATCTCGAAGACGCTTTTGTAGTTGGCCCAGGTGAAGCGCGAGAAGGAGGCCAGCGTCGGCGTCTGCAGGAACGGCATGAAGGAGATGTAGGCCAGCACCAGCGTCGGCAGGATCACCGAGAACAGCAGGTAGAGGCCGATCAGCGTGAAGGCGGGATAGCGCCAGGCGCCGAGCTTCTGGATGCGCGGGCGGTAGCCCTTGCCGGTGACGATGCTGAAGCGCTCGGACTTGGCGATGACCTTGCTGTAGACGATCGTCGCGATCACGGCGATGACCAGATAGAGCAGGGCGAGCGAATTGGCTTCGCCGTAATTGGGAATGAAGTTGGCGGTGTTGAGCGCGGCGAAGATCTTCGTCGAGAAGACGTAGATGCCCGCCGGCAGGCCGAGAATGCCCGGCACCTCGAACACTTCGAGCGCGGTGATGAACTGGTAGATGCCGACGGCCATCAGGCCGGGCAATAGCAGGCGCAGCGTCACCTTGCGTAGGGTGCGCAGGCCGTTGGCGCCCGACATGGCGGCGGCCTCTTCGAGCGACGGGTCCATGCTTTTCAAGAGCGGCACCAGCATCAGGAAGGCGGTCGGCACCAGGCGCAGCCCTTCGACGAAGATCATGCCGCCGAGCGAATAGATGTTGAGCGGCGCCGTCTCCCAGCCGAAGGCGTTCATCAGCGTCTTGTTGATGAAGCCGATCTTGGGCGAGAGCAACAGCACCCAGGCCATCGATTGCAGCATGCCCGGCATGGCCAGGGTCATCGGCACGGCGGCGTAGATCCATAGCTTGCCGGGCAGATCGGTGCGCTCGACCAGCCAGGCGAGGATGATGGCCAAGGACAGGCCGAGCGCCGTGCTGCCCGCCACATAGATCGCGGTGTTGGTAAAGACGGCGACCGTGCCGGGGTCGCTCCACACTTTGATGTGGTTCTGCATGCCCATCGTGGCGAGCGAGAACTCGCCGGGCATGCGCGCCGTGGAGAAGCTGCCGAGGATGAGGAAGATCAGCGGCAACACCACCGCCGCCGCGACGACCGCGAGCAGCAGGGTGGGCCATGGGTTGAAGCGCGCGCGCTGAAGCAGGCCTGCGCCGCGCGGCGCCCGCCAATCGGCCGGGCTGGCGGTCTCCGCCGTCATCTCTCTCTCCCTGTCGATCCGAACGCCTTAGGGGCGGTCAGACCAGCTCGCGCGACGGGTCCGCCTTGTTGCCGGCGAAATCCTTGTCCGTGTCGGCGAAATTCTTTTGCGCGTCGAAGCTGACGATCTGGTTGAGCGCCGGATCGCGCAGCAGCCCGAAGGGGTCTTTGCCGGCTTCGACATTGTCGACCGATTCGAGCAGCAGCTTGCGCAGCTGAACGATACCGCGATCGGAGGTCGCGAGGAACTCCTTGGTGCGGTCGGTGATCAGGCCTTGGCTTTCCTGAGCGGCGCGGTCCTGCTCGTGGGAGGTCAGGCGCCACCAGCCGTCCTCGACATGCTCGTAGACGCCGCGCGGCAGGTTTTCATGGGGCTTCACGGTCACCTTGCCGGGCTTGCCGTCGGCGGTTTCCTGGGCGCGCACGAAGAAGGTGATGGTCTCGATATCGTCCACCGGCACGCGCAGATGCAGATAGTGCGACGGGCGCTCGCCGACGCGCGCGCCATAGCGCCGGGTGTGCGACGGGAAGATGCAATGGCTGACGTTCTCGGTCTTGCCGGGATATTTCGCGCTCATGCGGAAGCCGTACCAGGTCTGGTCCCACTTCACCTGCTCGGGGCGCTTGAGCGCGATGGTCGGATAGACCGGCGCGTGCAGCGCCATGCTGTGATATTTGTCGACGCCGTTCTCGGCGCGCTGCAGCCAATTGCAATGTTCGCGCGCCGAGCTGAGCTGGCGGTCGCAATCTTCGCGCACCAGCAGGTCGTAATTCGGCAGCAGCGGCGCCGGCTCCGGGCCCATGTAAGCGAAGACCAGCCCGCCGAGCTCCTCGGTGCGGTAGCCGGCGATCTTCACGTCCTTGCACAGCTGGTTGTCGTCCGGCTCCGCCGGCATCTCGACGCATTGGCCGTTCATGTCGTAGAGCCAGCCGTGATAGCAGCAGCGGATGCCGTTTTGCTCGACGCGGCCGTGTTCGAGCGAGGCGAGACGGTGGGCGCAGGCCTGCGCCACCAGGCCGACCTTGCCGTTGCCGGCGCGGAACAGGATCAGGTCTTCGCCGAGCAGGCGCACCGGCAGCGGGATCGAGCCGACTTCCTGGCTATAGCCGATCGGCCACCAATAGCGGCGCATCACCGCGCCCATGCGGGTGCCCGGTCCGATGCGGGTCAGCAGCTCGTTTTCTTGCGGCGTCATGGCGGTCTCTCCCTGATCGGCGCGGCCGAATGGACCGCGTTCTTATCGCTGTTGGCGCGAGACTAGGAGCGGCGGCGGGGAGGCGTAAACGCCGAAGAATGAATAATACTTATTCCCTGAGCGCCGAATGCTCGCGATCAGCCTTTGAGCGCGGGCGCTTGCGCCTGACGCCGCTCGAGATAATCGGCCAGGAAATCGAGGAACAGCTTGAGGCGCGCCGGCACCGTCGAGGAGCGGGCGTAATAGGCGAGGATGAAGCGCTTGGCGCGCGTCGCGTCGGCGAAGATCGCCTGCAGCCGGCCGTCGGCCAGCGCGTCGGCGGCGGCATATTCGAGCACATGGGCGATGCCGCAGCCCTGCAGCAGCGCATCATAAAGTGCCGCGCCGCTGTTGCTGCTGTAATTGCCGGTCACGCGCACGGTGTATGTGCCTTTCGGGCCAGTGAAATGCCACTGCTCGGCGGAGGGCGGGATGGCGAGAATCAGGCAGTTGTGCTGCGCCAAATCCTGCGGCGTCTGCGGCACGCCGGCGCGCGCGAAATAACTCGGCGCGGCGCAGATCAGATAGCGCACGGAGCCGATCACGCGATTATCGATGCTGCTGTGGTGCTGCAGCGCTTCGCGCTCATTCGACAGGCGAATCGTGAGGTCGACGTCCTGCTGGATCAGGTTGATCGTCGCGCTCGGCGCCAAGATCAGATCGACCGAAATGTTGGGGTGCAGCGTGATGAATTCGGCGATGGCCGGCGCCATCAGGCTTTGCCCGAGGCCGAGCGTCGAATGGACGCGCAGACGGCCGCTGACCGAAGCTTGCGCCGCCGCGGCGGAGCGCTGCGCTTCGTCGAGCGCGGCGAGGATGCGTTCGGCGTGCGCGTGAAATTCGGCGCCCGCTTCGGTCACGGCGATATGGCGCGTCGAGCGCTTCAGCAGCTGCACGCCGAGGCTGTTCTCCAGACGCGAGATGCGTTTGCTCACCGCCGATTGCGACATGCCGAGCGCGCTCGCCGCCCCGCTGAAGTTCTGCTTCTCGACGACCTTGAGAAAGGCCCGCAGATCGCTGAGATATTCCATCGTCGCCATCCCTTATGCCGTTTCCGCGCTTCTTATACCGTTCGGGCGCGGCGGTGCGTGACGGCAGCGGCAGAATATCAGTTATTCTTATTCTGCTCGTAGACGCCTCGGAAAGAATTGCGCCATCCTCGGCCAAAGGCCAAGCGCGAACTGCTCGTGCGCCCCGAAAAAACGCCGCACCGAACAGCGGAGGGCGAGGCCGTCAGGGAGGAGAACAGAATGCCCCGTCCGCAGGTTCGGACCATCACCCGCCGTCTGCGCGCCGCCGCCGCGCCGGCGCTCGCCGCGCTGCTCGCCGCGTCTGCCGCTTCGGCCGCCGATCTGCCGAAAAGCACCCAAGGCTTCCTCAAGGAGCTGAAGTTCGGCGAGGACAAGCTCGCCGGCCTCGACAAAGAGCTCGACGTGCCGCAGGCCTGGATCGACGCCGCGCGGAAAGCCCCGGTGGTCAAGGTCGGCGGCGCCGAAGAGCCGCCGCAGCACGCGCAGATGATCAAGCCGTTCCTCGAGCGCTATCCCTTCATCAAGGTGGAATATTCGCGTGGCAGCGCCAACGAGCGCGTCATTCGCCCGCTGCTCGCCTATCGCGAAGGCCGCTACATCATGGACGTCGTGCGCAGCATGGACGGCTCGATGAGCGAATTCCTCGCCGCCAACGCCGCAGCCGACCTCACCGATCTGCCGACCTACGGCAGCACGGTGGAGAACGCCCATGAGAAGGGCGGCATCGCCGTCGCCTTCCGCGCGCGGCCCTATTGCATGTCCTACAATCCCAAGCTGGTGAAGCGCGAGGATCTGCCGAAGACCTGGGCCGACCTGCCGAACTCCAAGGTGCTGGCCAACGGCCGCATCGGCGCGGTGATGCTGCCGCATCTGTGGTTCATGCCGCTGTGGGGCAAGTACGGCGAGGAATGGGCGGTGAAGTACATCGACGACTATTTCACCAAGCTCAAGCCGCAGATCCGCCGCGAAGGCATCAACGCCGCCATCAGCCTGGTCGGCGCCGGCGAGAACTACGTCTCCATGCCGGCCTATCCGGAGCGCGTGAAGGAAGTCGAGGACAAGGGCGCCGACGTCTCCTGGTTCTGCCCCGACATGGTGCCGCTGGAAATGCCCAAGCTCGCCATCTTCAAGGGCAGCCCGGGCTTTTACGCCGCCAAGCTCTACGTCAATTGGCTCTTGAGCAAGGAAGGCCAGATCGCCCAGCTCGCCGTGTTCAACACGCTGCCGGTGCACAAGGATTTGCAGACGAAGGACTTCTATCTCTATCCGCAGGAGATGGAGGGCAAGGAGTTCATCTCCTACAACAACCAGCCCGACACCGAGAAATTCCTGCAGATCTGGAACAAATACGCGACGGGCACCGCCGGCAAATAGCCGGCGCGCATCAGCGCAAAGAAAAACGGCGGCACCACGAGGTGCCGCCGTTTCTGTTTCCGCTTCTCGCCGGCTTTAGCCGATGTGCTTGGCGAGGAAGTCGAGGGTGCGCTGGCGGGCGAGCTTGGCGGAGGCCTCGTGGTAGCTGCCGCGCTCGTCGCAGTTGAAGCCGTGGCCGGCGCCTTCGTAGGTGTAGACGGTCACTTCCGGACGGGCGGCCTTAATCTTCTCCACCTTCTCCATCGGGATGCCCTTGTCCTCGGTGCCGTTGTGGCAGATCACCGGGCACTTGGGCTTCTCTTCGGCGAAGTCGGCGACGTTGCCGCCGTAATAGGCCACCGCCGCGTCGAAGTTCAGGCGCGTCGCCCCGAGCCAGGCGACCGAGCCGCCGAAGCAGTAGCCGATGATCGCCACCTTGCCGCCCGACGCGCTCTTGGCCGCCTCATAGGACGCCTGGGTGTCGGCCAGCACGGCGTCCCATTTCAGCTGGGCGCGCGTGTTCTTGCCCTTCTCCTGGTCTTCCGGGCCGTAGCCGAGCTGCATGTCCGGCGAGACGCGGTCGAACAAAGCCGGCGCGATCACCAGATAGCCGTCCTTGGCGTAGCCGTCGGCCACGGCGCGGATATGCTTGTTGGCGCCGAAGATCTCCTGGATCAGCACGATCCCGCCCTTCGCCTTGCCCGACGGCTCCGCCTTGTAAGCCCCGAACTTGTGACCGTCGGCCGCCGTCAATTGAATCATGCTGCCCATGCTGGATCCTTTCCTGTGTGTATCCCTGGTTCCCCGCAGGCTGCGGGGACTTATTGTGATTTCTGGTCCCCGAAACGGGGGCGGCGAAAGACTACTCGAAACCGCTCAGGCGGCAAGCGTCCGTCTGGCGGCGGCGGCGATTTTCTCGGCATCCGGTGTCATGAAAGCTTCCATATCCGGGCTGAAGGGAACCGGCGTGTGCGGCCGGTTCACGCGCATGATAGGCGCCTTGAGCGATTTGAAGCCTTTCTCGGCGATGACGGCGGCGATTTCGGAGGCGCTGCCGAAGTTCGGGCCTTCGTCGGCCACCACCACGCGGCCGGTTTTGGCGACCGAGGCGAGAAGGCCCGCTTCGTCCAGCGGCACCAGCGTGCGCGGATCGACCACCTCGGCGGAGATGCCGTCCTTGGCCAGCATGTCGGCGGCCTTGAGCGCTTCGGTCACCTGGCGCGAGATGGCGACGATGGTGACATCCTTGCCCTGCTTGTGAACCGCCGCCTTGCCGAACGGCACGCGGTAATCGCCGCCCGGCACGTCGGCGCGCAAGGCCAGCAATGTCGGATGGACCAGCATCACGGTGGCGTTGTCGCTGTAGAGCGAGGTGAGCACCAGGCCTTTGGCGTCGGCGGGCGTCGCCGGCATCACCACCTCGAGGCCAGGATTGTGCGCGTAGCCGCCGTGCAGGCTGGCCGAATGCTGCGGGCCGCCGCCGTTGCGCAGGCCATGGAACATGCAATAGGTCACCGGCGATTTCAGCCGGCCGCCCGACATGTAGCGCGCATTGGCCGCTTCGTTGACCACCTGGTTCCAGGCTTCGAAAGCGAAGACGCCGCTGCCGAAGTGATGGAACATGCGCAAGCCGCTCATCGACGCGCCGAGCGACAGCATGGCGACGGCCGCTTCCGAGGTCGGCGGATCGAGCACGCGATCGCCGTAGGGCGCAAGGCGCTTGTCGGCACCGGCTTCGGCCCCATGGCCGGAAATGCCGCGGCCGATGATGGAGACCTTGGGATCATTGTCCATCGCGACGCAGAGCGCGTCGATGATGGCTTCGGCGAAATTCATCTGACTTGAAGATTGGGACATGCTGCGATCCTCAGGCGAACTGCTTGGCGGCGTCTTCCGCCTTGGGGAAGGGCGACTTTTCGGCGGCTTCTCGCGCCCTCGCCGTGTCCTCGGTCACGCGCTTGTCGATGGCGAGCAGTTCGTCCTGCGTCGCCGTCTTATCGCCGAGCAGCGTCTTGGCCTGCAGCAGGATCGGATCGTAGGTTTTGATCCAGTCGGCATGCTTGCCTTCGATCTTGCCCGGCTCCCACGCCATCGAGATGTCGGTGACGCCGGTCGGGAAGGCGGCATGGACCTGGTGCGAGCCGGGCCAGCGTTCGAGGTCGGCTTGCAGGAAGAACGGACCTTTGCCCGCGCGCACATGCGCGACGGCCGCCTTCGCCGCTTCATGCACGGCTTCGACGTCGCGGCCGTCGACCGCGGCGGTCGGAATGTCGAGCGCGGCCGGCACATGCGACAGATGCTTGGCCGCCAGCATGGAGGAGGGACGCTGGCCCGGCTTGGCGTTGTTCTCGCACATGAAGAGCACGGGCAGCTTGAACAGCGAGGCGAGGTTCAGCGCTTCGTAGCCGATGCCCTCGTCGAGCGTGCCGTCGCCGAAATGCGCGACCGAAATCGCTTTGCTGCCCTGTTTCATCAGGCCGTAAGCGGTGCCGACCGCGAGGGCGATGGAGCCGCCGACCATGGCCGAGGTCGAATGGAAGCCGACATCGGGATCGCAGATATGCCAGGGGCCGCCGCGGCCTTTGTTGGTGCCGCCTTCGCGGCCCAGCACTTCGGCGAACATCGCCATGCGGTCGGAGCCGCGCGCCACCAGATAGCCGTGGTTGCGGTGCGTGGTATGCGCGATGTCATCCTTGTTAAGGGCGAGGCAAGCGCCGGCGCCGGCGCCTTCGGCGCCGATATAGAGATGCTGGCGCCCGACATACTCGTGCGCCATGGCGAGGCGGATGACATCCTCCTCGAAGCGGCGGATGCGCAGCATGCATTCGAATAGCGCCAAGCGCTCTTGCTTGTTCAAGCCGTCCTCCCTGAGGTCTTCATTTTCTTGTCGGCGCGTTTCATTTTGACGCCGCTTCTTCCGTGAGCGCGGCCACAGTAGAAGCGCGAAAAAATGCCAGCAAGCGCAAAAAGAATTTTCGCGATGCAGACGCAATGAACGAAACGCGCGCGCAAAATATGGGACGATTTATCCGCGCGTTTCTGTGCGCGTTCCGGGCGGTTCTGCGAGGCTGGCCAGGGCCGGCGAAAGCGATTAGGCTGACCGCGCTCACCAAAAAGAGCTTCAGAAAAATCAGCGCTGGGAGGCGCGGACGACCGATGGCGCGTGCTGCCGTCTCGACATCTCATCACTCTGCATCTCAGCTCGATCTCTATCGCACCATGGCGACGATCCGCGCCTTCGAAGAGACGGTGCAGCGTCTGTTCCTCGGCGGCCATATCCCCGGCCTGGTGCATCTCTACATGGGCCAGGAGGCGGTCGCCGCCGGCGTCTGCGCCGAACTGGCGCAGACCGACTTCATCGCCAGCCATCATCGCGGTCACGGCCATTGCGTCGCCAAGGGCGGCGATCTCGACAAATTGTTTGCCGAGCTGCTCGGCAAGCGCGCCGGCTACGGCCTCGGGCGCGGCGGCTCGATGCATATCTTCGATCCGGAGAACGGCAATCTCGGCACCACCGGCATCGTCGGCGGCTCCGTGCCGCTCGCGGCCGGCGCGGCGCTCACCGCCAAGCTGCGCAAAACCGGCCAGGTCGCGGTCAGCTTCTTCGGCGACGGCGTGCTCAACCAGGGCATCATGTTCGAAACCATGAATATGGCGGCGATCTGGAATCTGCCGGTGCTGTTTGTCTGCGAGAACAACGGCTTCGGCGAATATACCGCGATCGACGACGTGACCGCCGGCAAGGACATCGCCGACCGCGGCAAGGCTTTCGCCATCCCCTCCGAACATGTCGACGGCATGGATGTGCTGGCGATGCAGGCGGCGGCGCGCAAGGCGGTCGAGCGTGCGCGGGGCGGCGAAGGCCCGAGCTTCCTGATTTGCAGCACCTGGCGCTACAGCGGCCACCACATCGCCGACAAGCAGGAGTACAAGGAAGACGAGGCGACCAAGGCCTGGCGCGAACGCGATCCGCTCAATCAGCTGGCGCGCAAGCTGATCGCCGACAAAAGCGCGACGCAGGCCCAGCTCGACGCGATCATGGACGAGGCCAAGGCGGCGGTGACGAAAGCCGCCGAAGGCGCGCGCAAATTGGAGGCTCCCTCTGCCGACATGCTGATGGAGCATCTTTATGCCGAGTAAGCAGCTCACCGTGAAGGACGCCATCCTCGAAGGCCTGTTCGAGGAGATGGCGCGCGACGACCGCGTCTGCATTATCGGCGAGGATGTCGGCGCGGCCGGCGGCGTGTTCGGCCAGACCAAAGGCCTGTTCGAGAAGTTCGGCGCCGACCGCGTGGTCGACACGCCGATCTCCGAGCCGGCGATTTTCGGCATGACGGTCGGCGCAGCCATGGCTGGCATGCGCCCGGTGGTCGAGGTGATGTTCGGCGACTTCATCACTCTGGTGATGGACCAGCTGGTCAACCAGGCGGCGAAAATTCATTACATGTCGGCTGGCGGCTATCGCGTGCCGCTGGTGCTGCGCACGGCGGTCGGCGTCGGCGGCAATCTCGGCCCGCAGCATTCGCAAAGCTTCCACGCCTGGGTCGCCCATGTGCCGGGCCTCAAAGTCGTCATGCCGCAGTCGGCGGCCGACGCCAAAGGTCTGATGAAGGCGGCGATCCGCGACGACAATCCGGTAGTCTTCATCGAGGACCGCACGACCTACAATCTCAAGGGCGAGGTCGCCGACACGGACGAGATCGTGCCGCTCGGCAAAGCCGCTATCGTGCGCGAAGGGCGCGACGCCACCGTGGTCGCCGTCTCGCGCATGGTGCCGATGGCGCTGAAAGCCGCCGAGATTCTCGCCAAGGAGAACATCGAGATCGAGATCGTCGATCCCCGCACCATAGTGCCGCTGGATCGCGAGACGATTCTCGCCTCCGTGAAGAAAACCTCGCGCGCCCTGGTGGCCGATGCCGGCCATCTCGATTTCGGCGTCAGCGCAGAGATCGCCGCGCTCATTTCCGAACATGCCTTCGACTATCTCGACGCCCCCGTCACGCGCCTTGCTGCGCCGGCGGTGCCGATCCCTTGCAACGCCGCGCTCGAGCCGCTGGTGGTGCCGAACGAACAGCAGATCGCCCAAAAAATCCGGGGAATGCTGAACGCGTAATGTGATGAAAATGTCTGGGAGGACATATGCCCGAACCATTGAGCCGGGAGGCGCGCCACTCGCTGCTTGAGCGCATGATGCTCATGCGGCGTTTCGAGGAGATGGTCATTCACATGGCGGCCAAGCATAAGTATATCGGCCGCAATCATCTCTATATCGGTCACGAAGGCACCGGCGCCGCCGTCATGGCGCTGCTCAAGCCCGGCGATCTGGCGCATACGACGCATCGCAACCACGGCCATATCGTCGGGCGCGGCGCCGATCCGGGTAAGGCGCTGGCCGAGATAATGGGCCGCGAGGGCGGCCTGTGCGGCGGGCGCGGCGGCACCTGGCACATGACCGATACCTCCGTCGGCTTCCAGTCGACCTCGGCCATGGTCGGCGGCTCCATCGGCTTGGCCACCGGCGGCGGCTTCGCCTGCAAGCAATTGGGCAAGGGCAATGTCTCTGTCGCGTTGTTCGGCGACGGCGTGCTCGACGAGGGCATCAGCTACGAGGCCTTCAACTTCGCATCGCAATACAGCCTGCCGATCCTCTTCATGTGCGAGAACAACGAAAAGCCGGGCCGGCGCGAGACGTCCATGCTCGCGGCCGACCGCTTGCTCGACATTCCCAAGGCGCTGAAGATTCACACCATGACGGTAGACGGCGGCGACGTCGAGAACGTCCATGCCGGCGTGTCGGAAGCGCTGGCGCGCATCCGCAAGGATCAGGTTCCGGTCTTCGTCGAATCACAGATCGAAGCCTGGCCCGGTTCGCATCAGCACAAGCCGGAATTCACCACCGGCGAGACCGACATCACCATGGCGTGGGATGCCGGCAAGATCTCGGGCCAATATGCCGAGTGGATCCGGCAGGAGCCGATCCTGCGCTATATCCGCAAGCTGCTCGCCGAGAATGCGATCAGCCAGGACGAGGTGACGGCGCTGGATGCGAAGGTGCGGGAGAAGATGGCGAAGGCGCGCGATTACGCCGAAGCCAGCCCCTTCCCCAAAGCGGAAGGCGCCGTGCTCGGCGCCTTCGCCTGATCGGAGGACAGACCCATGACGGAAAAAACCTTCGCCCAGGCCATGTTCGACGCGCTCTCGCTCAGCATGGAGCAGGACGCCACCATCTCCGTGTTCGGCGCCAGCAGCTTCGTGCTCGGGCGCGGCCTGCCGCCGGCCGACGAGAAGGCCTTCATCGCCAAGTACGAAAAGCGCCTGTTCGATCCGCCGGTGTCGGAAAACGTGCTGGCCTCGGTCGGGGTCGGCTCGGCGACGGCGGGCCTGCGGCCCTTCATCAACTTCGGCACATCGAGCTTCGCCTTCGAGGCGCACAACCAGATCGTCAACGAGGCCGGCAACGCGCGCTACATGTCGGGCGGCCAGCTCAAGGTGCCGCTGGTCTATCACATGTTCCACGGCATTCGCGGCATCGGCGGCGCGCAGCACAGCCAGAGCCCGCAATCGATGTATGCCAATTGCCCCGGTCTCGAGGTGGTGCTGCCGTCGACCCCGGCGGACGCCAAGGGTCTGATGCGCACGGCGATTAAGAGCGACAATCCGACGCTTTTCATCACCCACACCAAGCTGCTCGCCACCAAGGGCGAAGTGCCGGACGGCGATTACGCCATTCCCTTCGCCAAAGGCGAGGTGAAGCGGGCGGGGAAGGACGTCACCATCGTCGCCATGTCGCTGATGGTGCTCGAAGCGCTGAAGGCCGCCGAGCTTTTGAAAGCCGAGGGCATCGACGCGGAAGTGGTCGATCCGCGCACGGTGGTGCCGTTCGACGCCAAATGCGTCATCGAGTCGGTGAAGAAGACCGGCCGTTTGGTGATCCTGGAAGAGGCGAGCCTGGTCTGCTCGGTCGCCTCGGAGATTTCGGCCATCGTCGCCGAACAGGCATTCGAGGCGCTCAAGGCTCCCATCGTCCGCGTCGGCCGCCCGCATGTGCCGATGCCTTACAGCCCATCGCTGGAGGCCTTCTGCGCGCCCGATGCGCCCAAGCTGGTCGAGGCGGTGAAGAAACTGCTGAAGAAATAGGACGCGCAGCTTGCAAAGAAAAGGGCCGGCGGATCGATTCGCCGGCCCTTTTGTTTGCCTGTTGAAGTCTTAGTAGCCGCGATTGGCGCGCGCCTTCTCCAGCACGGCTTTCGGCGTGTCCAGCGTCTGGTTGATCAGATCGGCGACCTTGGCGCCGTCCATCGGCCCGAGCGCCACCTTGGTCTTGGCCGCCTCCGCCTTCATCTGCGGCGATTCCATCGCGTCCATGAAGGCCTTGCGCAGCATGGCCACGCGGTCGGCCGGCACGCCCGGCGTCGTCATGAAGGCGCGGCCCAGCTCGTTGCCGAAGGCGTAGAGCTTGAGCGCCGCCTTGTCCTCCGGCGTCTTGCCGAGATCGGAGAACAGCGGCACGCCCGGCAGGTCGGGCGACGGCTCGGTGGCATATTGCAGCAGGATGTTGACCTTCTTGTCGCGCAGCCAGTCGGCGTTATCGACCTTCATCGATTCCCACGACTTGCTGCCGCCTTCGATTTCGCCGCGCTCGATGCCGAGCTGCACTTCGGCGGTACCCGAATAGCTCGGGATGATCTTGAAGTTGGTGCCGGCCAGATTGTTCAGCAGCTTCAGATAGAACACCGTCGGCGAGGTCGGGCCGGAGCCGCCCATCAGCGTTTCGCGTTTCTTGGCGTCCTCCATCGTCTTGGTCGGCGATGTGTGCCAGGTGAAGGTCACTTCGACCACCGGGGCGGCGCGGCCGATGTAATTGAACTTCGCGGCGTCGTACTGGATGCCCTCCGATTCGAGCGCTTGCTCGATGGCGAGCGCTTGCGGCGCGCCGCCGATCACCGAACCGTCCTTCGGCGCGGCGTTGTACATCCAGTTGACCATCTTGAGATGGCCGGCGCCCGGCATGTTCTTGGCGACGATGCTCGGCTTGCCCGGCAGATAGTCGCCCATGTAGCGCGCGACCAGACGGCCATAGAGATCGTAGCCGCCGCCCGGATTGGTGCCGATCATCATGTCGATAGTGTTGCGGCCTTTGTAAAAGGCCTCGGCGCTTTGCGCTCCGGCTTCGGTTGCGGCGAACGCGGTGAGCGACAAAGCGGACGCGATCAGGACCGCGCGCGGCGCTCCTGTGAGAAGTGCTGGCATGTTTCCTCCCAGATCGTCTTATGGCGATGACGATTCATGTTCCCTGTCGGCTTTCTTGGCGCTTATGCGGAGCGCTCATTTTGTGCGGAAAGCATAGGCCTGCGCGGATGCGCGCGTCCAGCCGCGCCCGGCTCGGATTCGTGGAATAAAAATGAAACAGGCCGCTCCTTTTTGAAGCGGCCTGTTTTAAATGAAAGAATGCGGCGGGTTCAGACGTTGAAGCGGAAATGCACCACGTCGCCGTCCTGGACGACATATTCCTTGCCTTCGACGCGGGCCTTGCCGGCTTCCTTCGCGCCCTGCTCGCCGCCGAGCGTGACGTAATCGTTGTAGCTGATGACTTCGGCGGCGATGAAGCCGCGCTCGAAATCGGTGTGGATCACGCCGGCGGCCTGCGGATTCTTCATGCCCTTGGTGATGGTCCAGGCGCGCGCTTCCTTGGGGCCGACCGTGAAATAGGTGAGCAAGCCCAAGAGTTCGTAGCCGGCGCGGATGACGCGGTTGAGGCCGGTCTCTTGCAATCCCAAGCCCGCCAGGAACTCGGCGCGGTCGGCCGGCTCGAGGCCGACGACTTCCGCTTCGATGGCGGCCGAGACGACGACGCATTGCGCGCCGGTGCGGGCGGCCATCTCCTCGACTTTCTTGCTATAGGCGTTGCCGGTGGCGGCCGAGGCTTCCTCGACGTTGCAGGCATAGAGCACCGGCTTGCCGGTCAGGAGCGCGAGCAGCTTGAACTGCGTCATCTCATCGGCGGTGATGTCGGCGGTGCGCGCCGGCTTGCCTTCGCGCAAGACCGCGAGCACCTTCTCGACGATCGGCAGCAGCGCCTTGGATTCCTTGTCGCCGGTCTTGGCCTTCTTGGCGAGGTTCTCGGCGCGCTTCTCCAGGCTCTCCATGTCGGCGATCATCAGCTCGGTCTCGACCGTCTCGGCGTCGGCGACAGGATCGATGCGGCCTTCGACATGGGTGATGTCGTCGTCTTCGAAGCAGCGCAGCACGTGGATGATCGCGTCGACTTCGCGGATGTGCGACAGGAACTTGTTGCCGAGGCCTTCGCCCTTGCTGGCGCCGCGCACCAGGCCGGCGATGTCGACGAATTCGAGCTGAGTCGGGATGATCTTGGCCGATTTCGCTATCTCGGCGAGCTTGTCGATGCGCGGATCGGGCACGCCGACGCGGCCGACGTTCGGCTCGATGGTGCAGAAGGGATAGTTCGCCGCCTGGGCCGCCGCCGTCGCCGTCAGCGCGTTGAAGAGCGTGGACTTGCCGACGTTGGGCAGGCCGACGATGCCGCAATTGAAACCCATGGCTTACTCTTTCTCTTTCTTGGCGCCGGGCAGCGGCGTTTCCGGCGCCGGCGCGAGCAGGTGGACTTTGTTCATGAAGCCGGTCTCGTCGCCCTTGGCGAGAGCCGGGATGGCGTCGGCGATGGCGTCGCACCAGGTCTCGACGAAGGCGCGCTCAGACTTGGCGAAATTGCCGAGCACGAAGCCGGTGACGAGATGCTTCTCGCCGGGATGGCCGATGCCGAGGCGCAGGCGCAGATAATCCTGGCCGATATGCTGATCGAGACTGCGCAGGCCGTTATGGCCCGCCGCGCCGCCGCCGCGCTTGACGCGCATCTTGCCGAACTTCAGGTCGAGCTCGTCATGGATGGCGATCACGTCGGCCAGCTCGATCTTATAGAACTGCGAGGCGGCCGCCGCCGCCTGCCCCGAGAGATTCATGAAGGTGGCCGGCTTCAGCGCGATGGCCTTCGCGCCGCCGATGTTGCCTTCGGCGATCTCGCCTTGAAATTTTTTGCGCCAGGGGCCGAAGCCGTGACGGCGGACGATGGCGTCGAGCGCCATGAAGCCGATGTTGTGCCGCTGGCCGGCATGGTCCGGCCCGGGATTGCCGAGACCCACCAGAAGGAGCATGTCGCCTCGCTAAAGGAGCTGGGCCGAAAAAGCATCGGGCCGAAAGATCGCAGTGAACTTCGGCCCGAAACGAAACCGGCCGGCGCGGGCGCCGGCCGGATCGTGGTCTTACTTCTTCGCCGGAGCCTTGGCAGCCGCGGCAGGAGCCGCAGCCTTGCCGCCCGCGGCCGCAGCCTTGGGATCGGCGGCCGCAGCGGCAGCCGCCGCCGGACGCTCTTCTTCGACCTGCACGGTCGGCGCGGCCACCGTGGCGACGGTGAAGTCGCGGTCGGCGATCGCCGGGCGCACGCCGTCGGGCAGCGTGATCATGCTGATGTGGATCGAATCGCCGATCTCGCGGCCGGCGAGGTCCACCGTGATGTGCTGCGGGATCGCAGTCACCGGGCAAACCAGCTCGACCTCGTGACGGACGATGTTCAGCACGCCGCCCTTCTTGAGGCCGGGCGACTGGCCTTCATTGATGAACTGCACCGGCACTTCGACGGTGACCGTCGAGTTGGCCGACACGCGCATGAAATCGACATGGATCGGCTGGTCGGTGACCGGGTGGTACTGCACGTCGCGGGGCAGCACGCGCTGGGTCTTGCCGCCGACATCGATGTCGAACAGGCGGGTGAAGAAGCCCGAACGGCCGAGCTGCTGCTTCAAGAGCTTGGGCTCGACGGCGATCAGGGTGGGGGCTTCCTTGTTGCCGTACACGACGGCCGGGATGTTACCGGCACGACGAGTGGCACGGGCGGCCCCCTTTCCGGCCCGCTCCCGCGCGGAGGCGGGAAGACTGATGACGTCAGTCATATTTCTCTCCTTACAAGCGAGCGGCCCGTCAAAAGCCGCGCGCAAATAAAGCGCCGGCCTCCAGGGGTGCCGGCGCGGTTTTGGGAACGGCGGAATGTAAGGGTTTCGGCCCGGGAGATCAACCGGCCAGCCGGGTCCGAAGCGGAATCCCCGGAACCGGAAAAAACCTATTTAAATCAATCAAATAGGCTGGAAACGGAGGTTTCCTCGCTGATCCGCTTGATGGCCTCGGCGAGCAGCGGGGCGACCGTCAGCTGGTGGACCTTGGTCGAAACCCGCACCGCCTGGGTGGCCTGGATGCTGTCGGTGACGACCAGGCGCTGCAGCGGCGAGGCGGCCACGCGAGCCACCGCGTCGCCCGACAGCACGCCGTGGGTGACATAGGCGGCGACGCTCTTGGCGCCGGCCTTGGTCAGGGCGACGGCGGCGTTGCACAGGGTGCCGGCGCTATCGACGATGTCGTCGACCAGGATGCAGTGGCGGCCCGAGACGTCGCCGATGATGTTCATCACTTCCGAGACGCCGGCGCGCTCGCGGCGCTTGTCGATGATGGCGAGGTCGGCATCGAGGCGGCTGGCCATGGCGCGCGCGCGCACCACGCCGCCGACGTCGGGCGAGACGATCATCAGTTCGGAGGTGCTCTGGTACTGGGCGCGCACATCGTCGATCAGGACCGGCTGACCGTAGAGATTGTCCACCGGAATGTCGAAGAAGCCCTGGATCTGGCCGGCATGCAGGTCGATGGTCAGCACGCGGTCGGCGCCGGCGGTGGTGATCAGGTTGGCGACCAGCTTGGCCGAAATCGGCGAGCGCGGGCTGGTCTTGCGGTCCTGGCGGGCATAGCCGAAGTAGGGCAGCACGGCGGTGATGCGGCGGGCGGAGCCGCGCTTCAGCGCGTCGAGCGTCACCAGCAGCTCCATCAGGTTGTCGTTGGCCGGGAAGGAGGTCGGCTGGACGACGAAGACATCCTCGCCGCGCACGTTCTCCTGGATCTCGACGAACACTTCGAGATCGGAGAAGCGGCGGATGGAGGCCTTGGTCAGCGGCAGGTTCAGGCAGGCGGCGATGGCTTCCGCAAGCGGCCGATTGCTGTTGCCGCTGAGAACTTTCATGGACGTGCCCCTTGTCGCTGGAACGCCGGGATCCCGGCGCGCGCGGACTTTATCAACGTGACAGGACCGTGTAAACGCCCCGGCAAGGTGGAATTTCAGCGCCGTTTCGGCTGTTGCAAGCGCGCCGCAGCGCCTGTGCATAAGGTTAAAAACCTTATGGCGTGACGGGCTTTCCCGCTTGCGCCCGCTCCGCCGCGTCGGCCTGCACCATCTGCTGCAACAGATCGACGATGCCCGGCGTCGCCGCCTCGGCGATCAGGAAGGCGAGATCGCCCCAAGCGCCCTGCAGCTGGGCGCGCGGCACGTCGTTGGCCTGGGAAATCACGCCGACCTCGCGCCCGTCGGGCCGCAGCACCGTCCAGGAGACTTTCAGATTGTCGAGCGCCACGCCGCCCCGCGGCTGTGCCGGTGTCACCTCGATCGCGCCCATCAGGATCGCGCCGTGATCGGCCACCGCGTCGCCCACCGTCAGCCCGGCTTCCTTCAGGTGATATTCGAGCGCGCGCGCCATGGCCTGCGGGCCGGACCCCGGCAGCCCGTCGACGCCGGCGATCGTCACCTTGGGCAGCTCCGCCGCAGCCGGCGGAATGCCTTCGGCATCATCGAGATAGCGCTCCAGGCCGCGCACCACGTCGCTCGCGATGGCGCTGCGCAGGGCGGGCGACAGGCTCTGCCAGTCGGCGGCGCCGGCGCGCGGTTCGCTGGCGAAATGGGCGATCTCGCGGCCGTCCGGCGCGACCAGGCGCCAATCGAGGCGCAGCGCGCCGCCGGGCTGTTCCAGCAGCGTGCCTTGCAGCACCGGGCGGGCGAGCCGCTGCG